>NZ_KQ033871.1:696816-964400 GCF_000967195.1 Lactobacillus kullabergensis | reverse complement strand
TTTTTCGACGCTTTTATTAGTTAATGTTCATTATTTTCATTATTGGTTGAATTGTTGTTTTCTCCTCCTGGTTTGTTAGGTCTTTGTTCTTGATCAGAACTGCTACCTGAATCAGAATGGCCAGATTCATTATTTTGACCTGAATTTTGTGAATTACTTTCACTACTATTGTTTTGATTCTTGTCTTTTGCATTTTTCGCTTTTCTTTGATTTTTATCAGGTTGCCTAGTTGAGCCATTTTGATTGTGATGAACAGAATATCTTCCCTGAGTATTGGTTGAAGATGAATCATTAGTGTTAGTTTTTTCATCATCTTCATCATAATCGCTGCTGTCATCAACAATACCTAAAGGAGAATGACCACGGACAAACAACTGCCATTCACCTGTGGATGATACCTCTGGTGGATTTGAGTTTCTAGCAATTTTAGCACGAATCACAGAGTCAGGTTTTTGCCAATCAACATTTTCTTTATTTCTCATTAAATAAGTCATCATGTTCTTATAAAAAAGCTGTGCAGATTGTTGACCAACACCAGAAATAGTCCCATCTTTCAGATTATCATAGCCCGTCCAAACACCAATTGAATAGCTGGGAGTGTAACCCACAAACCAGGAGTCTTTAGGTGTTGTAGCGTATGCTGGGTATCGTGCCAAATCCTGTTCGGAATATTTAACAGAACCAGTTTTCCCCGCTTGATATAAACCTCTAATCTGTGCATTGGTTCCAGAGCCGTGTTTAATTACTCCCTTCAGCATGTCTGTAATCATATAGGCAGTAGCCTTGCTCATCACTCGAATGCCTTCAGAGTCATAATTTCTGGTAAGTCCATCAGGAGTTTCGATTTTAGAAACAAATTGCGGTTTATGATAGATTCCCATCGTAGCAAATGCACTAAAAGCACCAGCCATCTGCAGGCTTGACGCATTTGCACCAATCGCCACTGACAAGCCTGAGTCCTTAGGAACATTGATATCCATTTTCCCAGCAAATTTTGCTGCTCGTTTAACACCAACTTCTCTCAAAGTTTTGACTGCAGGAACATTACGTGACTGTTCCAAGGCATGTCTCATTGTCATCATGCCATCATATTTATTATCCCAGTCATAGAGTTGCACATTCGTTCCTGGATATACATACTTGCTGTCATCTAGCATTTTTGCTGTTGACCAATTTAGATATTCAATTGCCGGACCATAATCTAAGACCGGTTTTATTGAAGAACCAGTAGATCTAGTGGTTTGTACTGCACGATCTAAACCCAATTGAACTGAAGAGGGCAGGTGCCTGCCACCAAGTATAGCTACTACGTGACCGTTACTTGGATCGACTACGGAAGCCCCAATCTGCATCTTGTCATTTGTGAAAGGAACCTGACCATTATTAGCCAGTTGATAAAGTTTCTTTTGAGCTTTTTGATCCATATTAATGGTAATCTTTAAATTGTCCCGAAAAGGATCAAAGCCTTTAGCTCTGACTTCGGCAATTGCTTCCTTTACATAGGGATCATTAATTTTGCGTAAGTTAGATTGCTTACGCTGATTATGAAGTTTTAAACCCTTTTTTATACTTTCTTTCCTAGCTTCATCATACTGCTCCTGAGATATTTTTTTATTGTTTAACATTGCTTTTAGAACAATATTACGCCTATATTTTGCATATTCTGGGTAGGTATAAGGATTATATACTGTTGGTCTATTAGGCATTCCCGCAAGCATGGCTGTTTGCGCTAAGTCCAGATCTCCGATCTTTTTGCCATAGTAATAGTTAGCAGCGGTGCCAATTCCGGTATTACCATAATTCATATATACCTTATTGATATAAAATTCTAAAATTTCATCATGGCTGTATTCTCTTTGGACTCTCATAGCCAGCCATGCTTCCTGAGCCTTTCTGCGTAAAGTTCTTTGAGAAGCAGCAGTTGAAAATTTTGTCAGTTTAACTAATTGCTGGGTTATTGTAGAACCACCTGCAGAAATGCTTTTGCTTTTAGCATTAGTTAACATTGAACCCGCAATTCGAATAGGATCAATTCCCAGCTTGTCTCTGTAGAAGCGCTTGTCTTCAACTGATACAATGGCATCTTTTAGCAGTTGCAAATCTTTACTGTCTTTAACATACAACCTTTTTTCAGTACCAAGGGACATGATAAATTTGCCATTTGTATTGTATAATCCTGACGAACCACCACTTTCAAGATCAGCTCGACTAATGTTTGGAGCATCTTTAGCATAATAGGCAAACAAACCTACGCCAGCTACCAAAATTAAAAAAACACCTAAAAATGTCCACTTAAGTATTCGACGCCACAATGGTTTAGGCAAACTTTGCCGGTAATTCTTACGTGATTCACGTCCATTATTTGAGTTTGAATTTTTATTTGTCATCGTGTATTTTCCTATCCGAGATAAAAGAATCTATAGCTTTCAGGTATGGCAGAGTAGGTTGAAAGCCACTCTTAATCTCTATTGACCAATCCTCGACTTCTTTTAAGGTTAATGAACTTTTATCTTTAGTCCACCAAGCTTTAATGATTGCACTTGCTGGAGTTACAAAATAGCGGTTTAAGCTTGTAAATCCTATTATTGTAAAGCATATTCCTTTTTGCTTCAAGCATTCTGCTAAGTGAATAATTTGATGCTCGTGAAAGTTTTTTAAAGGAAAATTAGTTTTATTTTTGGTCTCTTTTGCTTCGAAGTCGAGATAGTAACCTTGATAAACACCATTATAATCCGTAGTAGATTCTTGGCGGAAATAGGCCTCTTTTATTACTGCACGTGATCTTTTAGGATAGTCTACCTTAACTATTTGAACTGGCGTCGGTTTTTTATGCACCACTGCGATTTCTTTGGTACGATAATATTTATTAGATTCATTAATCATCTGCTCAAGATTCATTCCTCGGTCAGAAAAATTAATATTTTTGTGTTTTCTTTGGTGCTTAGCTTGATAATTATAATTTAATTTACGAAAAGCGGCAGAACTGCCGGTTGGATATTTGACCATAAATATCACTCCTGCTAGCATTATAGCAATAAAGAAAAAGTTTTTGAACAAGGAGCTATCTGTTTCATTATGCAAAGATTGTGGGTAACTGGATATCGCAACTACGAACTTAATACGTTTGGAGACAAAGATCCTAAAATAAAAATTATTAAGTTGGTTTTAAAGAAACATATGGTTAACCTATTGGACAATAACCAACTCGACTGGGTAATAACTGGAGCTAACCTTGGGGTTGAGCAGTGGGCAAGTGAGGTCGCAATCGACTTACGAAAAAAATATTCTTTAAGAGTATCTATCATTGTTCCTTATGAGGAATTTGCCAGTAGATGGAATGAAAATAATCAAGAAAAGTTTCTCTCTTTAAAACAGCAAGTTGATTTTTTTGCTTCCACTTCTAAAGAAACTTATCAAAATCCTGTGCAACTGCGTAATTATCAAAACTTCATGCTTATGCATACTGATAGGGCTTTAATGATCTACGACCCAGAAAATCCAGGAAAGCCCAAGTTTGATTATAATTTAATCAAAAAATACCAAGAAACTACAGAATATCCGTTAGAATTAATTGATTTTTACGATCTGCAGGATGAAGCAGAAGAATTTCAAGAAAATCAAGATGACGAATTCCGAGAATAAGATAACTTTGTTTTAAAATTAACATTTTAGTTTTAAGCAAGTCCAGTTTTTGCTAGAATAAAAGTGATATAAAAAGGAGTTGTATATTATCATGGCAGATTTAAATGATATTCAACTATCCACTAAGGATATTTTAAAAAAACAATTTAGAACTAAGGTTAAAGGCTTGGATCCAGACGAGGTCGACGCCTTTTTAGACAAAGTAATTGCTGATTACGATACGTTTGAACAAATTATTGAAGACCTTTATGGTCAAATTGGCAAGCTGCAGGGAGAGTTGATGGACGATCAACATAAAGAAGAATCTATTCAAGCGCAGAAGACTAAAAGAGTAAGTCCAGTAGCTACAGAGGAAACGGTGCGGACATATACACCGACCCAAGAACGTTCTACTCAAAGTTTTAGTCCAACAAATGAGGCAGATTCGCAAAAAGAAAATTCTACTAATATGGCTATCATTCAACGCATTTCGACTCTTGAACGGAAGGTATATAATTTGGAACAGCGAGTTTATGGGTTACAAAAAGAGTAAGCTTTGATATAATTTTTAATGGTGCAAATTTTGAGCAGTCGCGGTTTGATCTTGAAAAGGTCAGGCTGAGGAAAGTCCACGCACGCACGAGCTGCGATGCTTGTAGTGTTCGTATTTAGCCCAATAAGCTAAAGAATTTACAATTACGGCGAAAAAAGTGCTAAATCACTATTATGACATGCATGAATATTCTGAAAAGTGCCACAGTGACGAAGCAGAGGCGGAAACGCTTCTGGTGGAACGAGGTAAACCCTGCGAGCGTGCAACCCAAACTTGGTGGGGGCGTTTCAATCTAAGGAAATGAACTAAAGATTGGATTGCTGATATTTAGCAAAGATAGATGGCTGCTGAAGGTATTTATGCCACAAATACCTGAACAGAACGTGGCTTACAGAAATTTGCATTGGCAGCGTTGAGCTTTTCAAAGGGCTCAACGCTTTTTTTAAAGAAAAGAAAGAATAAAGATGGAAAAATATCAATTATATACAACTATGGGCGTTGGGTTTGAAAGTGTTGTTGCCAAAGAACTGCAGGCAATGGGCTATAAAACGCACACTGAAAACGGGAGAGTCTTTTTTACCGGTAATGAAACTGATATTGTCAAAACCAATCTCTGGTTAAGAACAGCAGACCGCGTTAAAATTTTACTAAAGGAATTTAAAGCCACGGATTTTGATACTCTTTTTAACCAAGTATATGAAATTGATTGGGCAGAATTACTACCTGTTGACGCTAAATTTCCTGTGAAAGGCAGATCAGTCAGGTCTAAATTACATTCTGAGCCAGGCATTCAATCAATCGTAAAAAAAGCGATTGTTAACAAAATGTCCGACCAGTATCATCGTCGCGGCTTCTTGCCGGAAAACGGTAATGAATATCCTCTTGACATTCATATAAACAAAGATATTGCAAGGCTTTCGTTAGATACAACTGGGGCCAGTTTGTTTAAAAGAGGTTACCGCATTGAACATGGGGGAGCTCCTCTGAAAGAAAACTTTGCGGCAGGATTATTAAAACTAACTCCATATGATGGCAGTCATCCCTTAATAGATCCAATGACTGGTTCTGGTACTCTTGCTATTGAAGCAGCCTTAATAGGAAAAAATATTGCTCCAGGAATTTGGCGCCAATTCGCCTTTGATGGCTTTGATTGGTTTGACAGCACTATTCATAATGAATTGGTAGCAGAAGCAAAGAATAAAATCAAACCACTTGAACAACCTATTTGGGCGTGTGACATTGATCAGTCTATTTTAGAAATTGCAAAATTAAATGCGAATAACGCAGGTGTATTACAAGATATTTATTTTAAACAGGTTGCGGTAAAAGATTTTGCTACGGATTTACAAAATGGAGTTATAATTGCAAATCCACCATATGGTAAAAGGCTGAAAGATCGAGAATCTGCCGAAAATCTTTATAAACAGATGGGCGACTCACTTCTAAAATATGATAGTTTCAGTCAGTATTATTTAGTCGGAGATCCTGCTTTTGAAAAATTTTTTGGTAAAAAAGCTACAAAAAAGCGAAAACTATTTAATGGCAATTTAAGAGTAGATTTTTACCAATATTGGGCAAGAAAAAAATGATTACTGAAAAATCAAATACAGAGTTTTGGGTTATTACAGACACTCACCTAATTGCTGATAGCTTGCATGATAATGGCCATGCATTTCAACTTATTCAAAATACTAGTCAAGGTAAAGATCTGGCTTATCAAGAAATAGCTCTTCGAGCTTTTACTGATTTTGCTAATCAAAAGAAGCCAGCCGCTATCATCGTTACTGGAGACGTAACTTTTAACGGAGAACTTATTTCTGCACAAAAATTTGCGGAAATATTTAGTAATTTAAAAGCAACAAAACTATTGGTTTTACCTGGGAATCATGATATATATGATGGTTGGGCGCGTGCTTTTAAAGGTCCAAATCAACTTTATGCTCACCAAATAAGCCCAAGGGACTGGCAGGAAATATTTAAAAGCTCATATGACTGCGCACTGAGCATTGATCCTGATTCATTAGCATACAGTGTTCAATTAAATCAGCGTTACCTTTTATTGCTACTAGATTCCAATATTTATGGTAAACATGAGGCAAATGGTGCCCCTGCTACTGAAGGACAAATAAATGAGGAACAAATTATCTGGCTAGAAAAACAGTTGGAAAATGCTAAAAGAAATCATCTGAGACCCCTTCTATTTATGCATCATAATCTGTATGCTCATAATCCGGCAGTAAATCGTGGCTTTGTCCTAAATAATGCTCAACTTTTACGTCGTCTGTGTGAGGATTTCAACATTAAAGTTGCCTTTTCTGGTCATATACATGCTCAAAATATAGTTGGACCATTAGAAAGAACACCTACGATAGAAGTGGTCACCTCAAGTTTTTGTTCATATGACCAGGGATATGGGGTAATCAACGTAAGACCAGATAACATTAAATATCAGCGTCATACATTTAACATGAAACCATTTTTGAATAAAAAAGAGCTGGAAGATCAGAATTTAGCCCATTTTCACCATTATTTGAAGGAAATTCAAATAAAAAATTTAAAAGGAAATTCAAATAAGAAAGATAATTCTCATGATGAACAATCTGAGCTTTTGCAAAAGGTAAATCATTTGTTTATAGAAATGAATTATCAGTATTTCACTGGTCACAATCACATCGAAAAGAAGCAATTAAAAAAATTATATTCTTCTCCGGAATTTAAAATTTTAGTCAATCAAAGACCTCGTTTTAGCAATTACATGAAAACTTTATTCGATATGACTGATCATAGCAATCTTGAAACCGAAATTTGGTATTGAAAAGGAGCCTTTATGAGAAAAAAACATTTCATTATTTTAGGTCGCAGTGGATTAATTTATTTTAGCTGGGTATTAATAGTTCTTTTTTTATGTCTTATTTTCTTATATGAAAGTACAAAAGTTTTCAACTGGCCGGCTTTAATTTGCGCCTTGCTTTTCTTGATATTATTAGTTCATACTTACTTTAATTCATATTGGACCAACGAAATATTTAAGTTGCCATTTCGTGCCAAAGCAAAATTGACATCTGAACCAACAATTATTTTGGACTGGCAGCTGCTAAAAATTTATAAAATCAAAATTGCTGAATTTGGTCAGTATTACTTATTAAGATTTGAAAAGAAAAGCAGGTAGTTCTTGAAGTGACACCCAAATTTGTCCTATTTTAGGGTTCACATCATCTCTGCCTGTTTTTTATGTCAGTTAAAAAATAAATTTAGCGTAATTCTTAATTTGTGACTGGCAATGCATAAAAATTGATCAATATTTGTTATAATGACAATTGATTAAACAAAAGGTGGGACCTAAATTCTAATATGAAAAGGATATTATTTAAAATGAAGAGTTAGATTTATGAATTTACATTTATAGAAAGAGGCATGCGCAATGAAATCAGATATTCAAATTGCACAAGAAGCTCACGCATTACCTATTAATGAAATAGCCGCAAAAGTTGGCTTAAGTTATACTGACATTGAACCTTATGGTAACGACAAGGCTAAAATTAACTGGCAGGCAATAAAACGTACCATGGCAAACCAACACCTTGGTAAACTTATTTTGGTTACCTCTATTTCACCTACTCCTGCTGGGGAAGGCAAGTCAACTATGACGATTGGCTTAGGAGATGCCATAAACAATCAGTTACATCAAAAGACCATGATTGCTTTAAGAGAACCGTCAATGGGGCCAGTTTTTGGCTTAAAGGGCGGAGCAACTGGAGGAGGTCAGGCACAAGTAATTCCAATGGAAGATATTAATCTCCATTTTACTGGAGATATGCATGCTTTAACCGCCGCAATTGATACTTTAGCAGCATTAGTAGACAATTATATCTATCAGGGAAATGAACTTAAATTAGATCCGGATAGAATCCTTTTAAAGCGCGGAATTGATGTAAACGATCGCAGTTTAAGAAATATTACCGTTGGTCAAGGCTCAAAGTTTAATGGTGTTGAACATAAGTCTAGTTTCGCCATTACTGTTGCCAACGAATTAATGGCAATCCTCTGCTTGTCGACTGACATCGATGATTTAAAAAAGAGAATTGGATTAATGCTCGTTGGCTATACTATTGATGACCAGCCTGTTTTCGTTGAGGATCTTGGGTTTGAAGGTGCAATTGCGGCTCTTCTTTCCAATGCTTTGAAGCCCAACCTTGTACAAACTATTGAGCATACTCCTGCTTTAGTGCATGGTGGCCCATTTGCCAATATTGCTCATGGTGCAAACACAGTCATGGCAACAAATTTAGCTTTACACCTAAGCGATTACGTATTGACTGAAGCCGGATTTGGTAGTGATCTGGGTGGTCAGAAATTCATGGACTTTGTTTCTGAACATCTCGATAAAAAACCAGATGCCAGTGTAGTTGTAGCTACTGTCCGTGCCTTGAAATATCAAGCTGAAGGGACTACTGAGAACTTAAGTAAAGAAAATCTGTCTGCTTTACGCGACGGTTTTGAAAATCTCAAGAGACATATGAATAATATGCGTAATTATGGTCTTCCAGTTATTGTTTTGATTAATCACTTCACTACAGACTCTGAAAATGAACTTAATCTTTTACAGAAACTGATTAAAGAACAAGGAATTGACTCTGTTGTGGTAGATTATCATGAACAGGGATCAAAAGGTGGCATAGAAGCAGCAAAAGCAGTCCTTGATTTGGCAAATTCTCAAAGTGGTCATCTTATTCCGACTTACCAAAAAGATGATGACGTTAAAACTAAAATTGCAAAAGTTGCGCAAAAAATATATCATGCCGCACGAGTAGAATATAGTGAAAAAGCGGAAAAAGATATTCAAGAACTGGAAAAAATGGGGAAGGATAAGTTGCCTGTAATTATTGCCAAGACACAATATTCATTCACTGATAATCAAAAATTGTTAGGTGCTCCAAATGATTTTACCTTGCATGTTAAAGGTGCCAGTTTGAAAAATGGAGCAGGCTTCATTGTCATAACCACCGGGCATGTTTTAGACATGCCTGGGTTACCTAAGCATCCTGCTGCATTAGATATTGATGTTGATAACAACGGCAAAATTAGTGGCTTATTTTAAAAGTAGCAATGCAATTTTTATATTTAATTATTTCGTTATTAATAGTGATCTCCGATCAGACTTTAAAGTCTTTTATTGCTGGTAACTATAAACTGGGGGAATCACACCAGGTTCTTCCTCATATTTTTTCATTTACCTACGTGCAAAACGAAGGTGCTGCTTGGAACATTCTTCCGGGTCAAATGGGACTTTTTTATCTAATTAGCATTATAGCCATCATAGTATGTTTATATTATCTGTTTATTAAAAAATTCCATAGCAAGCTTTTCAGTACTGGAGTTGCATTGGTTCTTGGGGGAATAATAGGTAATTTAATTGACAGGATTCATCTAAAGTACGTCATTGATATGATCCAAGTCGATTTTATTCAGTTCAATATTTTTAACATTGCCGATTCTGCAATAACAGTAGGGATAATATTAGTTTTTATTTATCTTCTGTTTTTTGATGAAAGCGAAAAAAATAATGCCTGATAAATATCAATTCGTAATTCAGGAGGAAAAAGGTAGAATCGATAAAGTGCTTGCAACTAAAATTCCATCCTTATCGCGCTCAAGGATCCAAGAATTAGTGCAAGATAAAAATATTTTAGTCAATAGCAGAGCAGTTAAAACTTCTTATAAGGTACAAAAAAATGATTTAATTTCAGTTAATGTACCGAAATTAAAACCTTTGGCAGTAGTTCCAGAAGATATACCTCTTGATATTATATATGAAGATCAAGATGTAATAGTTGTTAACAAACCTCAAGGTATGGTAGTTCATCCGGCTGCTGGACATCCAGATCACACTCTTGTCAATGCTTTGCTGTTTCATACAAAAAATTTAGCCGAAAGTCCTGAAGGCTTTCGGCCGGGAATTGTGCATCGAATTGATAAAGACACATCTGGTTTATTGATGGTGGCCAAAAACGCTTTTGCGCGTGAAAGCTTAGAGACACAATTAGCACAAAAAACAAATAAAAGACTTTATTTAGCAATAGTCCACGGGAATTTTTCTGAAAAATCTGGAACAATAGAAGCTCCGATTGGTCGAGATCATTATAATCGTAAAAAAATGGCTGTAGTCGAAAACGGTAAAGATGCAGTCACTCATTTTACTGTTCTAGAACAGTTCCCAAAATATAGTTTAATAAAATGTCAGCTTGAAACAGGGCGTACACATCAAATTAGGGTGCACCTAGCGTATATTGGACATCCGATTGCAGGGGATCCATTGTACGGGCCACATCATACCTTAAATGGTAATGGTCAGTTTTTGCATGCTCAGGTTTTGGGATTCGAACAACCACATTCAGGCAAGTGGCTGGAATTTGAAGTGCAGCCTCCACAAATTTTTTTGCAACAATTGGCTGACTTAAGAGAAAAAAGTGATTAAATGAAACGATATTTAATTCTGGAAAATGGTCAATCATTTCCGGGAGAGGGATTGGGAGCTTCAATAATTTCTACAGGTGAATTAGCTATTCAAACTGGTAATTTTGGTTATCAGGAAGCTTTAACTGATCCAACAAACACAGGTAAAATTTTAGTTTTTACTGCTCCTATGATTGGTGGCAATGGCATTAACGCAATAGATTATGAAAGTATTAATCCAACTGTAAAAGGAATTATTGCAAATGATGTAGCACAAAATATTTCAGATAGTAATAACTTTCAAGATTTAGCTTCCTTTTTAAAGGAAAAAAACATACCGGCTATTTATAACGTTGACACCAGGGCTTTAGTTCATCTTTTAAATAAAGAGAAAACCATAAAAGCCTCAATCATGGATACAAACGACGAACATGCTTTTGATCAAATCAAAGCTTTAGTTCTGCCTAAAAACAAGTCTGCTGCTGTTTCAACTAAAAATGCCTATGCGGTACCTAACGTCGGTAAAACTGTAGCTATTATCGATCTGGGATTAAAGCATTCTATGCTTAGAGAATTGTCTTTACGAAAAGTCAACGCTACTGTTTTACCTTATAACGTGTCAGTACCTGATATTAAAAATTTGCGACCGCAAGGAATTATTATTTCTGGTGGCCCAGGAAAAGTAGACGAACTCAAAGAGAATCTTAATCCTATTCTGGCAGCTTTTTATAGAAAAATTCCTCTTTGGGGAATTGGTCTGGGCTTTTTAGCCTTAAGTGAATTTCTTAATTTTGAATTAGTTGCTTTACCTCAATCATATAATGGCATTAATTATCCAATTATTGACCAAAATACGAATGTGATTTGGCAAGTGGCGATGAATATAGATCAATTAGTGTTGCCAAACAGCGTTCAATTTGAAATGGAAAAAGAATTATACGATCTCCACAGTGAGTTATTAGCTGGTTACAGTAATAAAGCCAATAAGGTAATTGGTACAGCTTTTAATGCTGAGGGTGCTCCTGGAAGTCTTGATGCTCTTCCTATTTTTGATAGTTTTGTAAAGATGATGGTGTAAAAAATGCCTTTAGAGAATGACTTAGATAAAGTTTTAATCATTGGATCTGGCCCAACCTTGGTTGGTAAAGTATCTGAAACTGATTTACTAGTTGAAGATGCAATTCAAGCACTTTCTGAAGAAGATATTCAAGTTGTTTTAGTTAATCCCAATCCTGCAACTATTTCTACTGACAAAAAATCTGGGCTAACTGTTTATCTTGAACCAATGACACTTGAATTTCTAAAAAGAATAATTCGCATGGAAGAACCAAGTGCTATTATTTCTGCTTATGGCTCAACTACAGGCTTAAAAGTTACACGAGAACTAGTTCAGGATGGTATATTGCAAAAAATGGGAGTTAGATTGCTGACCTTGAACAAGCAAACTCTCACAATGGATAATCATCAAAAAATGAATACTTTTTTGGCTGAAAATCAAATTGAGGCTAATAAATATTGGAATTTAACTGATTTTAGTGCTGTTGATATTCAGAAACAGCTATCTGAAAAAGTTCAGTTTCCAGTAATGCTTATTAAAGAAAATACTTCAGCCAAAAATACACAAATTATTTTTGACAACGTTTCTGATTTGAACGAGTATCTAACAAAAGAAAGACAATCAGAAAGTTTTTCCTTTGGCAATTATCATTTGTCTGAAGATCTTTCCTCTTGGGAAGAAGTCATTGCAAACATAATTCGTGACAGCTCTGGAAATATACTCTTTACCAATTTAGCTGATACTGTTGAGTCCGTTGCTATTAATGCAGGAGATTCTGCTACAGTAATGCCAGCTTTAACGCTAAACAACGACCAGGTACAGAAAATTCGTGCAACTGCTAAAGTAATTGCCAACAAATTAAAAATCGTTGGAATATTAAATATTCATTTTGCTGTCAAACATGAGGGAACAAAATTTTCTGTAAAAATTTTATCAATAAAACCCAGGTTAACACGCAGTGCAATTTGGTCAAAAAGAGTGGGATTGTACAGCTTAGGTTATATTGTATGTAAAGTCGCCATCGGCTACCGTTTGGATGAAATAACAGATCCCTTATCAGGTCTCAATGCTGCTGTTGAGCCAACCTTAGATAAAGTTGCAGTTAGAATGCCTTTCTGGTCATTAACACAATCCGGCAGCAACCATTATTTATTAGGTGCTAAAATGCAAGCCAGTGGTGAAGCTATCGGAATAGGAACGAATTTTGAATCTGCTTTTTTAAAAGGTCTTGCATCAACAGTTAACCTAAAAATGTCACTCAAGATTTTTAAAACTGAAAAAGGGAAAGAAAAAAGCGAAATAGCAAATGATCTAGAGCATCCCGATGAGTCACATCTAATTAAGCTTTTAGCCGCAATATCTAAGGGTTTCAGTTATCATAATCTGCAAAGAATTGTTCATATTCATCCAGTTTATTTTCAAAAATTGGCACATATTGTGGAAATAGGACAAAAATTAGCAGCTGGAAATCTAACAGATGAATTATTGATTGAAGCGAAAAAGAGGGGATTTCGCAACGCGTTAATTTCTGATCTTTCTGATACTGATATTAATGCGATCGAAAAGAAGCTTATAAAATTACATTTGAAGCCGGCTTATCAGCAAATAGATGGATCCGCGGGAACAATTAAGCCGTTGGTTGAGGCATATTATGGTTCATATGGAGTTCAAGATGAAAGCCAAGCTCTAACTGCAGCCAAAAAAGTGCTTGTGATCGGAATGTTACCTTCACAAGTTTCAGTTACAAGCGAATTTGACTACATGATTAGTCATGCAATAGATACTTTACATAATAATAATTATGCCACTGTTTTATTATCCAATAACGATGAATCTGTAGCAATTAGCTATAAAAGGGCAGATAAGGTTTATTTAGAACCTATAACTCTTGAAAGTATCTTACATATTGCTAAAAAAGAGCAAATAAAAGATGTTTTAGTTCAGTTCTCTGGCAAAGAAATGAATGCTTTATGTAAAAAACTAATAGAAAATGGTTTAAATATATTAGGCAGTAAAAACATTAATCCGAAAGATCGGATTGAGCAGGTTTTAACTAAACCATTAAAAAGTTTAGGTCAAAATAAACTTTTAACAACAGTTGATAAAACAGAGGCAAAAAATTTTATCAATGAACATGGATTTCCAATTCTCATTGGAGGATTTAATAATATGGGCGTTAAGCAAAAATCTGCTGTTGTCTATGATTTGCCAGCTTTAAAGAAATATTTAAAGGAAAATCAATTATCCAAGGTCAGTTTATCTCATTTTATTGAAGGAAATAAATACGAAATTACTGCCATTTCAGATGGTAAAAATGTCACAATTCCCGGTATTATTGAGCATTTGGAACAAACAGGTTCTCATGCGTCAGATTCAATAGCTGTTTTTAAGCCACAAAATTTAACAAAAACAGGCAAAAAGTTACTTACTGAATATGCTATTGAGTTAGTTAAACGCATAAATATGCGTGGGATTTTTACCTTACATTTTTTGATTGTTGCAAAGAAAATCTTTTTACTACAAATTAAGCCATATGCTGGTCACAATATTGCTTTTCTTTCTAAGGCAATTGGAAAAGATATTGCCAAATGCGCAACGGAAGTGCTTATCGGCAAAAACTTACCTGACTTAGGTTGTAAAAATGGTTTATGGCATTCAAATAATTTTATTTTTGTCAAAATGCCAGTTTTCTCATATATTGATTACCAAAGTGAAAATACGTTTGATTCAAAAATGAAGTCATCTGGATCCGTCATGGGGCGAGATACTGAGCTTGCAAAAGCTTTATACAAAGGCTATGAAGCCAGTGGCATAAAAATACCTAACTTTGGTACAATTTTTATTTCTGTTCGTGATGAAGACAAAGAAAAAGTTACGTCATTGGCTCAACGTTTTTATCGTCTGGGTTTCAAAATAATTGCTACTGAAGGTACAGCTAATGGCTTAGCAGAAGCTGGAATAACCACAGGAATTGTTTCCAAGATTAGTCGTGGTTCTCACAGTCTGTTAGATAAAATACGACAACACAAAATTGATATGGTGATTAACATTACTAACTTATCCGATTCTGCTAGTGACGATGCTACCAGAATACGTGATGAAGCTTTGAATCAGAATATACCTGTTTTTTCAAGTATCGAAACCACAGAACTTATTTTGGGTGTTCTAGAATCGCTGGCGTTAACTACACAGCCAATTTGATAATAAAGCGAAAATGAAACGAGGATGAACAAATCATCCTCGTTTTTTAGTTTATTCTTTTGCTTAATACTCTTTCTTTTTCAGGAGTTACTTCAATTGAATTTTGTCCA
This sequence comes from Lactobacillus kullabergensis, assembly GCF_000967195.1. Taxonomy (GTDB): domain Bacteria; phylum Bacillota; class Bacilli; order Lactobacillales; family Lactobacillaceae; genus Lactobacillus; species Lactobacillus kullabergensis. The sequence goes on along the minus strand of NZ_KQ033871.1, from coordinate 949,405 downwards.
GTATAAATTACAAAACCAGGTTTCGCGCCATTAGGTTTCTTTACTCTTTTATCCTGCACATAATCAACCTGCACATGAGCTGAATTTTTAGCTTTAGAAAAATAGGCCGCAATTTCCGCAGTTTCTAAAATATCTTTTTCTGTTGGTTGATCAGATTGCAAGATAACATGCGAACCAGGAATATTTTTAACATGGAACCAAATATCAGTTTTATTAGCTTTTTTTAAGGTGAGCCAATCATTTTGTAAATTATTTTTACCAACTAAAACAGTTTTACCAGATGAAATGCGAAATTTATTGAGGTTTTTCTCAGTGATTTTCTTTTTACGTTTAGGTTTCTGGGGTTTTTTAATGTAGCCTTGATTCATTAATTCTTCGTTAATTTGATCGATATCTTGTGGTTCAGCATTATCGATCGCGGTTTGAATAGTATCAAAATAATTTAAATTGTCTTGAGCTATTTTTATTTGTTCTTTAACATGTTTAATTGAATCGCGCAGCTTTTTATACTTGGTGAAATATTTTTGACCATTTCGTGCAGGGGAGAGTGCCGCATCAAGCTTAATTTTTAGTGGTTGATTGTTATCATAATAATTAGGCAGGTCAATTTCAGTCATTCCCGGTTTAACTTGGGACAAATTTGCATTAAGAATTTCACCTCTAATTCTATACCCTTCAGAATTTTCAGCTTGGTCCAATTGCTTTTGAAGCTTAACTATTTTTTTGGTTAATTTTTTATGCTCGTTTTTTACAACACGTTCAATTTGACTTGACTTTTGTCTGACCCAATCCTGATTTGATTGATATTGATAAAATTTATCTAATGCATGATTAATCTCTGGATCAGAACTTTCTTTAGTCAGGTTAAGATGGTAAGGCAAATAAGGGAAAATTTTTCGTTTATTATTTGGCGTTTTCAGAATAAAAGCACCTTTTTTATTAAATTGACCCATAAAAGTTTTAAAAGATGAATAAGAAAAATCGTCTTCCAAATAACCTGCAAGTTCTTGACGATCGTCTCGATCAAGTCCCCCAATCTGACTGGCGAATTTTTCAGGATCAGAATTCAAAGCCCTTTTATTAAACTCTGTTTCCGTCATCTTGAAACCATCAATACCAGATATAAGGGGAGGTAACTCATATTTAGCTTTGGGTAAGAGCAACCGCACTCTATTTTCATCAGGATTAATTCTTTTGAGCAAATCAATTATACGTCCATTTTTCTGATCATAAAGAATAACATTGCTATGTCTTCCCATTAGCTCCAATGATAAGACTAACTGAACTTGATCTCCAAGTTCGTTACGATTACTAAAATAAAAATTGACGATACGGTCAACTCCTAGCTGGTCAATTGATTGTAAAATTGAACCTTCTAAATATTTACGTAACACCATAACAAAAGTTGGTGCCTTATCAGGATTAGCAATAGTTTGCTCAGTAATATAAAAACGCGGATACTGAGCATTGGCAGATAATAGCAATTGTATATTTTTTCTGTCTTTTCTAAAAGTTAGCACTAGATCTTGTTCAAATGGTTGATAAATTTTGGAAAGCCTGCCACTTTCTATTTTTGGTTTAACATTATTTAGCAGGCTATGTATAAACAAACCATCAAAAGCCATAATATCACCTCAAAACACGCTTTCTATTATACCAAGTATTAGGCAATAAGTGCTTGTTTAAAATATTTTTTATTTATAATCTTAAAATAGAGTACTACTAATTATATAGTAATCATTTTTTGATTAACTAAAGAAATCATTGCAAAAAACTGATATACTGGTAATATAGATTTAAAGTTATCAACATAAATATTTATAAGCTAAAAATAATAGTAACAAATACTACTATACAATTAAGCATGAATGTTTCACAACTTTTCGTTTGGCTTTTTATGCATTTTCATGCTTTTAATATTGCTTAAATTTATGTTTATAAAATATTTTTATGTTTTGTTTTAATCAGAAAAGGTAGTTAAATGGACGTTTTATCTTTTAGCACAATTGCTGGAAATATTAAAAACGAAATAAATAAAAAGTGTGGGTTAAATCTTTCGCAAACCAGAATTTTGCTTTATTTTTACCATAATGGTAATACTGCTTTAAAAATGGGAGATTTAGCTGAAAAATTAAAAATATCACTTTCAACATTAAGCAGACAATTGCAGCAAAAGAAAACCATGAGTTTTGTAACAATTAGAAGGTCAGAAAGTGACTCAAGCAAAACAGTTCTGTTAAATGATCTGGGGTTGAAAAAAATTTCTGAACTGAGAAATGTTTTAAAAGAGATAGAAGCATCACTTTTACATGGTTTAACAGAGCAAGAAATAAGAGCATTTGACCAAACTTTTACTAAACTGGTACAGAAAGCTGAGAGAACAAGTTCTCTATAGTTGATAGTCGAAACACTTATTTTTTTATGCTATAATTCTTGTATGTTGTACAGACAAAAGCGAAAGGTAAGTTAGATGAAGATTGCTTTAGTTACTGATAGTACTAGCGCCATTACAAAACAAGAGGCAGAAAAAAATAACATTATTGTTGTTTCAATTCCAATTATTATAGGTAAAAAAGAGTATTTAGAAAATGTTGATATTACTTCTGATCAACTTTTCAAAATGCAGAGAGAGGGAGCAGATTTTCCCAAAACTTCTCAGCCAAGCACAGGCGATTTGATACGCCTTTTTGATCGCCTAAATAATGAAGGCTATGAAGCTATTATTGCTATTACACTTTCCAGCGGGATTTCTGGTTTTTATCAAACATTATGTAATATTGCAGAAAATCATCCGAAATATAATTTACATGCTATTGACACAAGAATGACTGTTCGCTTACAAGGTAATTTGGTTTTGGCAGCAGCTAAAATGATAAAAAATGGTCTTGATCTGGATACAATTTTAGCTCGACTTGAAAAAATTCGTTCAACTATTGATGAAATATTCGTAGTTAATGATTTAAACAATTTAAGTCGAGGAGGGCGCCTAAGCAATGCCAGTGCTTTTATCGGATCTATGCTAAATATCAAGCCTCTGCTTACTTTCAAAGACGGCAATATAGTAGCTTTTGACAAAATTCGTTCTATGAAACGAGCTTTTATCAAAATTAAAAAATTAACGGTAAAAAAAATAGATCAATTGCCTTATAAAGATAAAATCAAGCTCTTTATTATTGATTCCAATGATAGCAGTCAGGTAGACGAAGCTAAAGCATTTTTAACAGAAAAATTTCCAGAGCAAAACATTTCCGTTACGAAATTTAGCCCTGTTATTGCCACGCATCTAGGAGAAAAGTCTTTTGCAATTGGTTGGATGATTGACATAGATAAAATAGATTTGACTAAATAAGAGCAACCTTTCACAAGATTGCTTTTTTTGTTACAGAAGTGGGTGGATATATATGATAAAGCAAATGGATCAGATAACCAAATGGGCTGTAGAGTTACAGAGTATTGCTCAAAACGGTATAGAATATGGTTATGATCGTTTTGATAGGGAGCGTTACGAACAAGTAAGAAAGATTGCCACTGAAATGATGGCAGCAAAAACTGGACTATCAATAAATGTTGTTAAAGGCTTGTTTAGTAATGATGATGGGTACCAGACACCTAAAGTTTCTACTAGAGCTGCAATTTTCAATAAACAAAAAATCTTACTGGTTAAAGAAACTACAGATAATTTATGGTCAATGCCTGGTGGTTGGTGTGAACCTAACATAACCGTTAAAGAAAACTGTATAAAAGAAGCCGAAGAAGAATCCGGGCATAAAATTGAAGTTAAACAAATTATTGCAGTGAACAATCATTCAACTAATATTTATGATAAAGAGCGAATTGAAAGACCTATCAATGTTTGTAACGTCATCTTTTTGTGTAAAGACTTGGGTGGAAAGTTTTCAAAGAATACCGAAACTGATAAATGTTCATTTTTCGAACTTGATAATTTACCACCTTTATCATTGCCACGAAATTCTTCAGCAGAGATAAAAATGTGTTTTGAAGCGAATCAAAGTTCTAACTGGCAAACAAAATTTGAATAAAAAAAGGCTTTGTATTAAGCCCCTTTGTGATCACTATTCTTTTTATCTGTTTTTGAAATCTCATTTAAAGCAGCACGCTGCTTTTTTTGATCAACATGAGTATATAAATCGGTTGCTGAAGTTCCTTTTTGGCCCAGTTGCTGAGCTACCAGCACTTGGTCTTTGGTTACCCCATATAGTTCAGAAGCCACTGTATGACGTAATTTATGAGGAGTGAGCGGATGACCAAAAGCAGCTGAATATTTATTGACCATTTTCTCGATAGCACTTGTGGTAATCCGACGTGTTTTATTATGCCAGCGAGTCAAGAAAAACGCTGAATCGCTTTTGACTGCCAAATAACGCTGCTTTCTTATTTTCTTATACTCTCTGATGTAAACCAACGTCCATTCAGCAATTGGCACGCTGTCTCGTTGGCCACCTTTGCGGGTTACGTCCAACGTAGCCTTTTTAAAATTAATGTCTGGCAAATCAATTCCTGCGCACTCAGAAACTCTGATTCCAGTTCCTAAAATTAAAGCAATAATTGCCATATCGCGTTCTTTATTTGCTTTAAAAGCTGGTAACGCATGCTTATTGCATTTAAATTCATAATTATTTTCAATAAAATCCAAAAACTGGTATTTTAATTTTCCTGTGTACATGTGCGATTCAAGAACATGAGCCCGATAGTTTAAAGTTTTTGTGTTATTAAGAGAATCAATTTTGAGCATGACATTGCGTTCAAAGTAGGGTTTGCCATTTATATTGTCAGCAGTAATGGTTAAAAACTTGAAAAGAGATCTCAAGGCATTAATAGACCGATTTATTGTTGTAGGCGAATTCAAGTTGCCTTGCTTATTCTTGGTGTGACCTAAATAATTAATGTAAAGCATGATGTCATTGCGTTGCAGGTGAGCTAAAGTTTGAGTTTCAATACTTTTGTTATTTTCAGCCTTTGAAATGCCTTCATGACGGAGCCAGTCAAAAAATCTTCTTATTTCTGTTAGATACTGATAGGATGTAGCTAAAGAGTGACTTGTGCCAAAATTGTATTCTTTAACAAAATCAGGCATTTTATTTAATTCTTCATCAATTAGATCTAAATATTTCTTTGTTTCCACGTAATAAATTTCTCCTAGCTTCAATTTTTAAGTTATATGATTCATTATAAAACAAAACTAGAATGTATGTTTGTGTCGTGTATACTTGTTATGGGATAGAGGAGAGGAAAAGTCGAAAATTACATTTAATGAAACAAAATACTGCTTTGATATTTTAGGATAAATCTTTTAAAAAGTTTGAAATAGAAATTTCTACTTTAATTGAAACCTATCTAAAGACCATATTCAGTTTTGCTAAAAATCAACCAACTAATACAAAAAAGTTGGACTTGTTTCTTAATTTAATACCTTTCATTAAAATTATAGTTTTAATGAAAGCAACTAAAAAATTGTTTAATATCAAACACATATTTGTAACTTGAAAAAAATTATGCGAGCAGACTTTTTATACTTAAAATTGAAATTTTGACCATTATTACTCAACTATTATCAAAACTATTCGTATATGACTTCATAAAAAAATATTAGTGTGACTTTTTAGCTTTCAGTATTATTAACAAAACAACTCAAACTTTCATCAATAAAAAGTTCAAGTCGTTTTAAAGGAGGCTTAATGACAATTCAATGTACAACTGATTAAATTATGCATTGATTTTGATTTTAACGAGCTCTCAATTGACCTGTAACAATCTCAAAACAAAATTGTTTTTGTGTATGGCAAATCTTGTCTCAATCTCATAAGCTCTCTTTTAATTTTTTTATTTTACTTTACATAATATATATTATACGAAGTTATATCAATAAAAGCAGCTACATTTGACTCCACTCTATCTTCACCAAAGTATATCTAATTTATTGAATTAAATTAGTAATTGGAGAACTAACTTTTTATTTTTGTTGTCATTAAATTTGCTTTTGAATAAATTTTTTATTGTATAAAAAATCCATAATTTTAGAAAGAAAAATTTTATTTTACTTTATACAAAATAAAACTTATTGTTTGTGAAATTTGTAAATTAAATAATTACTAAACCCTTTTTATCATATCCAATATTAATTGATTTATTTAAAGTTTTTATGTTATAAGTGTAAAAATATAAATAAAAGCGCTTTCTACAATTGATAAATATATAAAAACAATTGGATTTTGTTTTTTCACTTAAGCGCTTTTCTACTTGCCCCTCTAGCAAGCGAATGCACGCTTTGATATAATATTTGCCACTCTTTCCTTTTTCACTTTAAGTTTAATTAATTGGTGCTTTTTTATTTTATTTTTCCAAAAAATAGCTTACAATACTATGTGGGGTATAGTTTAAAACATTTAGTTTGAGTATAATTTTGCCAAAAGCAAGTGTTTTATTCATTATTATTTTTGTTTTATTGTTCAATTCTATAATTAATCTGTTATTATAGAATATGGAATTATTTTTTTGAAAGGGTTGAATTTATTCCATGAGTATAAATTTAGGAAAAGAAATATGCCGTAGGCGGCGCGAACAAAAGTTGACCCAGGAGGATCTTGCTGAATTAAGTGACTTATCGGTTAACTTTATTTCTCGTTTGGAAAGAACAAAGAATCAAAACATCAGTATTCAAAAGCTTGACTCAATTGCCAGAGCTTTAAATACAACTACACCAGATATTATCATGAATGCTTACCGCTTTAAAGAAGTTAAGGTAGAAAATCACCAAGATAATACTCCTGTATTTATTAAGAAGGTTCTTAATGAACTTAGAAAAATGTCACCTGACAAAGCTGAAAGAGTATGTAAATCATTCATTATTTTGGCTAAGGAAATTAACAAAGATTAAAAAAAGCACGAAATAGATTTAACTATTTCGTGCTTTTTAAATTACTTAAATGCTTCAGTTAATGGTGGAACAACCTGTTTCTTCCTTGAAACAACACCAGGTAAACTGATTTCTGAATCTTTAACTTCCCCAAATGCCTTTTCAAACGAAGCCAAAGCTTCGTCTGAACCTATAACTAATGCAGTTGAGTCTGAATCGAGTACATTAGTTATAAGCAGCATAAACAAATCGTAGCCCTCTGAATTTGCTGAATCTTTCATAGTTTTCAGGAAGGCTTCTTTGCGTTCTAATGCTTCTGGCAAGTCAACCACATTAATTTGAGCTACTCGTACATTCTTGCCATTTAATTCAAATGATTTGGCATCTAAATCGATTAGTTCTTCTTCTGATTTACTTGCTATATTAGTTCCAGCTTTTAATTCTTCCAAGCCGTATTTTTCGTAATCTACGCCAGCAATTTCAGCAAGTTCCTTAACGGCTTTTTTATCTCTATCAGTAGTTGTTGGTGATTTTAGCAATAATGTGTCAGAAATAATGGCAGAAAGCATAATACCAGCAATATTCTTAGGAATTTCAACTTTAAAATGCTTATAGAGACCAAACATAATTGTACTAGTACAACCTACCGGTTCAGCAAGATAAAATAAAGGCATACTGGTGTTGAAATTCATAATTCTGTGGTGATCAACAACATGAGTTACAGTAACCTGATCAATGTCTGATACACTTTGCTGTGGTTCATTATGATCAACAAGCATTACTTCTTTAACTTCATTTGCTGCTGTTTTGATCACTCTTGGTGCTTCAAAACCAAACTTCTTTAATGCAAAAGCTGTTTCATCATTAGGTTCGCCTAAAGCAACCGCTTCAGTGTTGTAACCCAGCTTATTCTGCAAATATGAATAAGCTATCGCTGTCCCAATTGCATCTGTGTCAGGATTTTGGTGACCAAAGACCAATTCTTTTTCCATTAGATTTCCTCTTTTTCTTTTTAAAATTTTACTTATATAATTAGTTTACCTAATAAAGGCTATTCTTGACAGAACAAATTATAAATTTTTGTCTGACAGCAAAAGAACTTACAAGATTATGTGGCAACATCAGTCTTCTAAAAACTTTTTAAATTCTTTCAAAAAGTTTTGTATACGTGGAACCTCTTTTTTACCCTTTCGATAAATAAGTGAAATTGTGAATTTTTTGATGCCTTTTAAAAATACAGGTACCAAATTAATTTCACTTTGATTTAGGCGGTAATAAGAGTCACTTACAATTGTATCATAGCCTGTATCTTGCGCTGTCTCAACCATCTCCTTGGTAGAAGTAAAAGTTAAAGGAACGTTCAGACCATTTCTTACATTCACCTTACTGCCGAGCTTGTTTTTAAGTATCTGAGTTAAATAAAAGCTATCTGGATAAAGAACCCACTTCTTTCCTAAAAACTTAGAAACTGGATAGGACTTCCCTGCTTCAACACTTTTATCGTGAGTTAGGATAATTAATTTGTCTTGAGTAACTTTCATTAATTCGTATTGATTTTGTAAATTCGCCTGACTCCTTTTAGTAGTTTCGGGAAGATAAAGCATTGCTAAATCAACCAAATTATTATCAAGATTATACCAAAGATCTTTACGATTGAAATAAGAAACACTGATAGTTATATTGGGATAATTGTTATTAAATTCAACCAAAAATTTTCTAAGAAGATCAGAATTGACGCTTTCTAAAACACCAATTGCAATATTGCCTTTGTCAGCCTGAGTAAACTCCTGTATATCGCTAACAACAGAGTTAATAGTCCCGAGCAGCTTAATTGCTCCCGTTTGCAACTGCTTGCCAGCTTCAGTCAAATAAAGCTTTTTCCCCATTTGTCCAAACAATGGTGTTCCGATTGCATGTTCAATTTTCTTTATCTGCTGAGTTAAAGCCGGTTGAGTAATACCAAGGATTTGAGCAGCTTGAGTGTAGTTCATGGTATCAATTAATTGCAAAAAATAATGTAGGGATTTGGTTGAGAGTATTGTATCTGTTTTAGGCATAAGATTATTCCTTCTATCTTAATAATAATATGGCTCTATTTATATGCTATTATCAATCAAAAACCCTTTTGTGTCAAAGTAATATTTAAATCTGTTGAAGCCCTTCCATAAATTATTAATATCATTAAATAAATAAAAATTTATTCTGCTCTTAAAGGCCTTCCCAATTTTATATTAACTGGATGACCGTCACTTGTCGTATCTAATACAAAAGAACCATTAGAATATCTGTCACCCAAAGGATAATCACAAGTCGAAATCTTTATATGCCGTCTACTTGTTGTTGTTATCAGCAGGGTATGGTCTTGGCCATACGAAGTAACAGCAGCAACACGGTGCGGCTTAGTTTTAAGTTCCCTTAAAACTAATACTCCTCGTTTGGCACGGGATACTTTATTGACTAGCCCAGCCCTAAACTGCTTAAAAGCTCCTCTTTGTGTAATAATACCTATGCGAATTAAATTAAGATAATCAGGATTTATGACTATATACGAAACCACATAGTCTTCATCCTTTAAATTCACAGATTTGACTCCAAACGATTTGGCACCAGATGCAGGAATTTCAGTCAAATCATAGCGGACAGCATAAGCTTTATGCGTAAATAAAATAATCTCTTTATTACTTTCAGGTTTTACTAAATCAACACGAACAACCTTACTGTCTGTTTTTTTCATTTTCATTGCAGTAATTGCGCGTGAACGGTAAGTTCTAGTAGGCTGGAGATTACTTAGTTCCAATTGTTTTATATAACCATCATTAGTTGCCATTAAAAAGTTTAGTTTTTGGTTTAATTGTTCAAAATCAAAGACGCGAATGATGTTCTCATTCTCGCTTAAGCCAATTTCCTGAGACAAATGCTGACCGGTTTCTTTCCACTTCGTTTCGACTAATTCATTTACTGGTCTAAAAATGACATTACCACGGTCAGTGAATAAATATAAATTAGTTAACGTTGACAGAGTCTTTTCGAATACAACGTCATCCCCACTCGGCAAACCATTATCCTCATCATCACTAGATTGCCAGGAACGAATAGATGACCTCTTTAAGTAACCATCACGACTGATTAAAACACGTACTTGCTCATCTGCCACTAATGCTTTTTCATCAATTTGAATCTTAGCGGTTTCAGATGAAATTTCAGTGCGCCGTGGATTGCCAAATTCCTTCTTAACTGTCGTTAATTCCTTAATTATTTCTTTATCTAAGATCTTTTTATTAGACAAAAGTTCTTTAAAACGAGCTATTTTTTCGTTTAGTTCGCTTTGCTCTTTAACCAAAGCATCAACGTCAGTGTTAGTTAATCTATATAGCTGTAAAGACACAATTGCTTCTGCTTGCCGTGCAGTAAACTTGAACTTATCTGATATATTTTTCTTTGCCTCTGCTTTATTTTTAGAAGCTCGAATTACCTTAATTACATTGTCCAAAATATCCATGGCGTGAATCAAACCCTGAATAATTTCCAGACGCTCTTCAGCTTTATTTAAATCAAATTTGGTTCTCTTGATTACTACATCTTTTTCATGTTCTAAGTACGAAGACAATATATGCTTTAAACCAACTTGCATGGGAGTCATATGATCAATGGCAACCATATTAAAGTTATAGGAAACTTGCAATTCAGTATTCTTGAATAAATAATTCAGAATATTTTGTGCATCAGCACCCTTTTTTAACTCTACTACGATTGATAAACCATGACGGTCAGTTTCATCACGCACTTCCGCTATACCATCAATCTCTCTGTTTAAGCGGATCTCATCCATCTTTTTTACTAACAAAGCTTTATTAACAGCAAAAGGAATCTCAGTAATAACAATTTCTTCGCGATGGCCTCTAATTTCCTGAATTGAACTTTTTGCTCTTACCTGAATGCGTCCTCGACCCGTTTCATAGGCTTCACGTAATCCTTTTTGTCCTAAAACAATGGCACCTGTAGGAAAATCAGGACCTTTAACAAAATGCATTAAATCATCTAGTTTAGCATCGGGATTTTTAAGTAAATAAATAGTAGCATCAATTACTTCTGCTAAGTTATGCGGTGGAATCTCGGTAGCGTAACCAGCCGAAATACCTGTAGAACCATTAACTAATAAATTAGGAAACCGAACTGGTAAAACCGTTGGCTCATACTCAGTATCATCGAAGTTCAAAACCATGTTGACTGTATCTTTATCAATATCTTGCAGTAACATGTTGGAAATCTTGCTTAAACGTGATTCGGTATAACGCATTGCAGCGGGACCATCGCCATCCATTGAACCATTGTTACCGTGCATTTCAATTAGTGGTTCGCGCATTTTCCAGTCTTGAGAAAGGTGAACCAGGGCACCATAAATGGAACTGTCACCGTGGGGATGAAAATTACCCATGATATTACCCACCGCTTTAGCCGCCTTTTTGAATGGCTTGTCATATGTATTATTATCTTGAAACATAGCGTAAAGGATTCTTCTTTGCACTGGTTTCAAACCATCACGAATATCTGGCAAGGCACGCTCTTGGATAATATATTTGGAATATCTGCCAAATCGCTCACCCATGACTTGCTCAAGGGGCATTTCACGAATTCGTTCTTTTGTAGCCATTAATTAAAAACCTCTTTATTCATTTTCTTCTTCCAGGATTGAAACATTATCCCCTAATCTGAACTTAACGTTTTCTTCAATCCACTTTCGCCTTGCACCTGCTTTGTCACCCATTAATGTGGTCACACGGCGCTCAGCCAAGGCAGCATCGTCAATTTTTACCCGAATAAGCAGCCTTGTTTCTGGATCCATTGTTGTTCGCCACAACTGTTCAGCATTCATCTCTCCCAGACCTTTGAACCGTTGTAAAGCATAACCACGACCCATTTTCTTTTCATCGGCAGCAAGTTCTTCATCAGTCCAGGAGTACTTTACCTGAGCCTTTTTGCCGCGACCTTTTTGCAAGCGATAAAGAGGAGGTAAAGCGATATAAACTTTACCATGTTCAATCATTGGCCTCATATAACGATAGAAAAAGGTTAATAACAAAATCTGAATATGGGCACCATCATCATCGGCATCCGTCATGATGATTACTTTATCGTAATTTGAATCTTCTACTTTAAATTCAGCACCTACTCCAGCACCAATGGTGTAAATCATGGTGTTAATTTCTTCATTTTTAAATATGTCCTGCAATTTTGCTTTTTGGGTGTTTAAAACTTTCCCCCGTAAAGGTAATATTGCCTGGAACTTACGATCTCGTCCCTGCTTTGCGGAACCACCAGCAGAGTCCCCCTCAACCAGAAAAAGTTCATTCTTTTTTGGATTACGAGACTGCGCCGGTGTTAGTTTACCAGACAGGACTTCTTTTTTATGGCGTTTTTTGCCATTTCTACTCTCGTTACGAGCCTTTTTCGCAGCTTCACGAGCATCCCTTGCTCTTTGTGCTTTTTTCACCAGCTCTTGTGCCAGTTCACCTTTTTCCATTAGGTAATATGACATTTTTTCATAAACAATTGCATCAACAACTGATCTAGCTTGAGGAGTTCCCAGTTTGCCCTTGGTCTGCCCTTCAAACTCTAATAGCTCTTCTGGAATTTTAACTGATAAAACAGCGCTTAAACCTTCACGGTAATCAGAGCCATCAATATTTTTGTCTTTCTTACCTAACAGTCCTTGTTTTTTGGCATAATCATTAAAAGCACGAGTAAAGCCACTTCGTGCACCTACTTCATGACTGCCACCATCTGATGTACGCACATTATTTACAAAAGAAACCAAGTTTTCGGAATAACTGTCACTATATTGTCCGCTAAACTCAACCTCAATTTCGTCCTGTTTACCGGAAAAATAAAAAATATCGCTTAAAGTATCTTTACCTTCATTCAGATAGGATACAAAAGCTTTAATACCATCATCATATTTAAAATCATCATGATGTTGGGGATCACGCTCATCTACTAAGACAAAGCGCACACCTTTAAGCAAGAAAGCTGATTCACGTATGCGTTCTTGAATAGTTTCATATTTATATTTAATAGTCGAAAAAATTTTTTCATCTGGTTTAAAAGTAATGGTGGTACCAGTAGGTTCCTTAGTTTTACCTAAGCGCTTCAATGTACCAACGGGATGACCACCATCTTTAAACTCTTCTTCGTATGCAATTCCATCCCGTATAACTTTAACATCCATATAACTGGAAAGAGCATTAACGACAGAGGAACCTACTCCATGAAGTCCGCCAGAAGTCTTATAATTTTGTTCGGTAAATTTACCACCAGCATGCAAGACAGTCAAGATAACTTCAATTGTAGGCTTACCAGATTTATGCATGCCTGTAGGCATCCCACGACCAAAATCACGTACCGTCACACTGTTATCTTTATGAATCGTTACGTCAATTTCTTTACCAAATCCGGCCATTGCCTCATCTACTGAATTATCTACAATTTCATAGACAAGCTGATTAAGACCATGAACATCAGTTGATCCAATATACATACCTGGCCTTTTCCGCACAGCTTCCAGACCATGAAGAATCTGAATTGATGAGTCATCATAAGAATTTGTTTTTTTACTTGTTTTAGTCAAATAGACTCCTCCAGTTAAAAATCATTTATTATTTTAATCCTCATACTTTGTAAACTCTGATAAAATAGCATTAGACTTTAAGAGAGCAGGATATACATGATAAATTTAAATTTAATTCTGATATTTATTCTAGCATATTTAATAGGTTCGTTTCCTACTGGCGTGATCGTTGGCAAGGTATTTTTTGCAGAAGATATTAGAAATTATGGCTCTGGCAATATCGGAACCACTAACTCTTTTCGCGTTTTTGGACCATTTGCAGGCAGTGTGGTTCTCATTGTTGATGTCCTCAAGGGAACGTTAGCCACAAATTTGCCTAGAATTTTTCATATCAATGCCCCTAAATATTTTTTGTTAATTTCAGGGGGATTAGCCATCCTGGGACACACATGTTCCATCTTTCTAAAATTTAAAGGTGGTAAGGCTGTAGCAACTAGTGCCGGGCTTTTCTTGGGCTATAACCTAAAATTCTTTGGCGTCTGTGCTCTCATTTTCTTACCATTGGTTTTTATCACGTCTTATGTCAGTCTGTCCAGTTTAATTGCAGTTGTCTTAATATTCATTGTAACTTTCTTCTTTCACGATATTTATCTTGAAATTATCGTGGGCTGCATCATGATTATCTTATTTATTCGTCACAGAAGCAATATTAAACGATTATTGCACCATCAAGAGAATATCATTCCCTTTGGTTTATGGTACTGGTATAAGAAAAGACACCATAAATTATGATTGTATATCAGATAAGTATGGCTAGCGATTTCAGCTAGCTATTTTATTATAGACATAAGAACATTAGTTCGCAAGAAAGCTTTTGCTTGAGTTAACAGGGAACTGTAAAAAAAGAAAGCCTCGAGGCTTTCTTTTCAACCTAAATAATTTATTTTTATACTCATTCATCTTGATCATGAAAAGCCATACTAAAACCAGCCGTAAAAGTGCCACCAGCTTCAAGGTGATTCATGCCGTATTTTTCTTCTAATTTTTGATTAGTGTCACTGCGGTCAGCTATGCCCCACCAGGGTTCAATACAGACATAATCTGCAGACTTAGGATATTGGGACCACACACCTACAAAAGGAGCATCCCTTAACCAAACATTTACATGAAAATTATTGGCATCTGTTCTTAAAGATACTCGGTTGTCGTGTCCACGCATTTGAAAAATCAAAGCATCATCTTTAAACAGATGATCACTCAGGGTAATCAAACTATTGGTCGAGGCCAGAGATCGATTAGGCCAGTCTAAAAATGCTCCTTTAAGAGGAATACGAACGCGCGCACGAGAAGGCTTAGTACTGAAGTAAAAATCTTCCTTAGACAAAGTCTTGCTTGTGGGAATGTTAAATCCGGGATGTCCACCAATGCCAAAAATCATTTCACCATCTGACTTATTAATGACAGAAAAATTCTCTTCCAGCAGATTATTAAGCAAGTTATAGTTCACACGCAATTCAAATTTGAATGGATAAACTTCCCTGGTTTCTGCAGAATCCGTCAGTAAAAAAGTGATGCTTTCCTCTGTATGTCGTTCAACTTTAAACTCTAAATCACGTGCAAAGCCATGCTGAGATAAGTGGTATGTTTTCCCCTGATAAGTATATTCATCATCTTTAAGTTTCCCCACAATAGGAAAGAGTACAGGAGCATGTCTCTTCCAAACTTCAGGATCAGCTTGCCAAATATATTCATAACCGCTATGTAAACTTTTCACACTTTGAACTTCAGCACCTTTACTGGCAATTTTGACCTGTAAGATGCTATTTTTGATAGTGTAATCCATGCATAATCATCACCTTTGTTAAAGAATGAACTTAGTTAAATCTTTATTTGTTATTATATCACTAAGTTTTTCGTTAACGTACGCTTCAGTCACCGTAATTTCACCCATAGACATATCTGGACCTTCATACAAAACATCCTCCAGCAGCTTCTCAAGAATTGTTGACAATCTTCTGGCACCAATGTTATCAGTTCCCTGGTTTACGTCATATGCAATTTGAGCAATTCGATCAACTGCTTCTTGCGTAAAGACTAATTTGATTCCGTCAGCTTTCATCAAGGCTACATATTGTTCTAAAAGTGAATCTTCAGGATCCTTGAGAATCTTGACAAAATCGTCTTTTGTTAAAGCATTGAGTTCAACCCTAATTGGAAAACGGCCTTGCAATTCAGGAATTAAATCACTTGGCTTAGATTCAGAAAATGCTCCAGCAGCAATAAAAAGTATGTGATCAGTTGCTACAGGACCATATTTAGTTTGAACAGTAGAACCCTCTACAATTGGTAAAATATCTCTTTGCACACCTTCACGTGATACTTCACCAGAAGTTTTCTTATTGCCAGCAGTAATTTTATCAATTTCATCAATAAAAATAATACCGTTGTTTGCCGTACGCTCAATAGCTTTTTGATAAAGGGAGTCATAATCAATCATCTTGCGGGATTCTTGTTGAATTAAAACTTCCCGGGCATCTTTTACTGCCAATGTACGCTTAATTTTCTTTTTAGGAACCAAATCGTTAAGCATTGAACTCAAATCGATTCCCATTTGGCCCATCATATCACCCATTGGATTGACTTTGGGAGCCTGCTCAACGTTGATAGTGACTTCACGATTTTCAAGCAGGCCTTTGTTTAACTGCTCAGATACAGTAAGACGCTGATTGCGGACATCATCCGTTATTTCTTCCTGGTCTGCGTCAGAAGACTGATCATTGTTCTGACCTCCTGACATGAGCATTGACATCATATCTTGCCATTCCTGCATCTGATTTTTTCTTTTGTCCTGCTTGATTCCGGGAACAAGCAAACGTACTAAAATTTTATTGGCTTCTTTAGTTGCTTGAGTGCGAACACGGTCAAATTGATCTTTTTCTTCCATGCGCACTGCTTCATTTACCAAATCGCGCACCATTGATTCAACGTCACGACCAACATAACCAACTTCAGTAAATTTTGTAGCTTCGACTTTTACAAATGGCGCATTAACAATCGCTGCTAATCTTCTGGCAATTTCGGTTTTACCGACACCTGTGGGGCCTGCCATTAACAGGTTTTTAGGTGTGATATCTTCCTGCATTTTTTTTGGCAGCTGCATTCTGCGATAACGATTATAAAGAGCAACAGCAACTGCTTTTTTAGCTTCATCTTGACCTATAATGTATTCATTAAGTAAATTAACAATTTGCTTTGGTGTTTTTGTTTCCATACTATTTATCTGCCTCGTTTTTTACAATTCGTCAGTGATAATCTGATTATCAGTAAAAATATCAATTCCGGAAGCTATTTCAACAGCTTCATGAGCAATTTCGCTGGCACTCATATTGGACGAATGTCTGGTCATTGCAATGGCTGCAGCCTGCGCAAAGTTCCCACCAGAACCAATTGCAACTACATTTTCATCTGGTTCAAGCACTTCACCATTGCCAGAAATTAATAAAAGATCTTTTTCATTAAAAGCAATAAGCATTGCCTCCAGTTTTTGCAGGGTGGCATCTTTGCGCCAGGCTTGAGCCATTTCCACAGCAGCTCTGCGCAAATCACCCCCAAAAGCTTCCAATTTACCTTCAAGCATATCTTGCAAACTGACTGCATCGGCTACGCCTCCAGCAAAACCAATTACTACCTGATCATGATAAATTCGTCTAATCTTTTTAGCGGTAGATTTTGCAATTACTTTTTCACCCAGGGTTACCTGTCCATCTCCTGCAATTGCAGTTTTACCATTAAATTTTACTGAACATATTGTTGTCATTTTTTTGCCTCATCTTTCTTATCATTGCGAGTGAAGTATTTTTCATAATTTGCCTGTAAGTTGCTCATAGTCACGTGAGTGTATATTTGTGTGGTAGATAAATTGTCATGACCCAAAAGTTCCTGTACACTGCGTAAATCTGCGCCGTTATTCAACATTGCCGTAGCAAATGAATGTCGCAATTCGTGCGGGTGTACCTTACCATTAATGCCAGCCTTATTAAAAACCCTTTGCATAATATACTCGATGCCACGATCCGTTAATGGTTTGCCTTTATTATTTAAAAAGACATAATCTGAACTGTCATCACCTTTTACAAGTTGATCGCGACCATTTTCCCAATAATTAACTAACGCGGCTTTAGTTTTATCATCAAACGCAACGTATCTGTCTTTATTACCTTTACCGTGTACCAGAATTATCTTTAAATCTAAATCTACTTGCTTTCTTGTTAAGTTGCTTACTTCGCTAACCCTCATCCCAGTAGTATAAAACAATTCAATTAATGCTAAATTACGTAAAGTCAAGGGTTCATTTCCACTTAAAGAGTCAAATACTTGTTTCATTTCTGGTGCATAAAAAAACTGGGGTAACTTTCGTTCTTTAGTGCGCAAAACAATTGTTTGCGCTGGATCTATTTTAACAATTTTTCGTCTAGTTAAAAAGTGATAAAACGACCTGAGGCTAGACATTTTACGCGACTGCGTCGAACGCGCTAATTTGCGTTCTGTTAAGTTTTGTAAAAAAATTTCAACATCACGTCTGTTTATTTTTGACCAACCATTAAAGCCGCCATTTTCCTGCCAAAATTTTTTTGCTTCCAGCAAATCCGTTTGATAAGACATTATTGTTTTGGGACTATATTGACGTTCAATACGCAAATATGAGGTAAACAGCTTTATCAGTTTGTCTTTTCCAGCATCCATCTTAATGCAGCACTTCCTGTTGAAATTCCTTAAGACATTCTAGACCGCGTTGGCTGATTTTTAAGTGGCGCTCTTTCTTGTTGCGCACTTTGGAACCTTCAAGTCCCGGAATTAATGCAAAACTGGCATTCATAGGTTGAAAATGCTTGATGTCAGCAGTAGTTACGTAATTAGCCATTGATCCTAAAGCTGTTAGTTTAGGAAAAGCAACCGGTTCTTGTCCACTTGCTCTTCTAGCAGCGTTAATCCCTGAAACCAGACCACTGCCAGCACTTTCAACATATCCTTCGACTCCAGTCACTTGTCCTGCAAAGAATAGACCTGGCTGCTTTTTTGCTTCATATGAGGCAGATAATACAGCTGGAGAAGCCATATACGTGTTGCGATGCATTTTGCCATACCTGATAAAACGAGCATGAGCAAGACCTGGAATCATGGCAAAAACTCGTTTTTGTTCACCATATTTTAGGTGAGTCTGGAAGCCGACGATATTATACATCGAGGCTACAGCATTATCTTGTCTAAGCTGAACAACAGCATAAGGAGTTTTTCCAGTAGCTGGGTTTTCCAGTCCTACAGGTTTAAGGGGACCAAAAAGCATGGTTTTCATGCCTCTTTTCGCCATCACTTCAATCGGCATACAGCCCTCAAAAACCTCACTATTTTCAAAGCTGTGTACTTCTGCAGTTTCTGCACTAATCAATTCTTGAGCAAAGTTTTCATATTCTTGCTTTGTCATAGGACAATTTAAATATGCAGCTTCACCTTTGTCATAACGAGATTTTTTATAGACGATATCCATATCAATCGAATCAGCAGCAATTATAGGTGCCGCTGCATCAAAAAAATGCAGGCTTTCATTGCCTGAAAATTTTTGTATCTCTTCAGCCAGTTTATCACTTGTCAAGGGACCAGTAGCAATAATTGCAATACAATCTTGCGGAATCTGGGTAATCTCTTCATTATGAAAATTAATATTTGGCAGAGCCAGCAGCTTGCTTGTGACATAATCACTGAACTGCTCTCTGTCAACTGCTAATGCTCCACCAGCAGGTACCTGGGAATGATCAGCAGCTGCCATAATAAGCGAATCAAGCTGACGCATTTCTTCTTTTAATAAACCTACAGCATTAGATAACTGATTTGAACGCATTGAGTTTGTGCACACCAATTCAGCCAGCTTGTCTGTTTTATGCGCCGGGGTCATTTTTTTAGGACGCATTTCGTAAAAATCGACAGCAATTCCACGCTTTGCTAGTTGCCAGGCTGCCTCACTTCCGGCCAGACCGCCTCCAATTACAGTTACTTTTTCTGGCATATGATCATATTCCTTTACTAAAATTATTTTACTTTATATACAAGAATATCATCAAATCATGACTGATCTGATGATATTAACATAAATTTAACTTTCTACAGTATCTTTTTCAGCACTTGTTTCTTCTTTATAATCGCCATTTGGACAAAGAACAACAGGTCCTTTTTTATTTCTTTTTTCAACTAGAAAATGACCACAGTTAGGACAATTGCGGTTAATAGGCTTGTCCCAAGAAACAAAGTCACAATCAGGGTAACGTGAACAGCCATAAAACTTGCGGTTACGCTTTGATTTTTTCTCAATCACGTCACCTTTGCCGCATTTCGGACAAATAACGCCAACCTTTTTTACAATTGCCTTTGTATTGCGACAATCTGGGAAACGTGAGCAGGCGTAAAATTTACCATAGCGTCCCATTTTAATAACCATCGGCGCACCACAGATATCACAATTGAAACCGGCAGGCTCATCTTTTATTTGCACCTTTTTGATATCAGCGTCAGCTTTATCCAGCTCTTTTTTAAAGGGATGATAATAATCATCAATTACTTTGACCCAATTTTTCTTGCCCTCTTCAATTCCGTCAAGGTCATTTTCCAGTTGCGCTGTAAAGTCGATGTTGACAATATCAGGGAAAAATTTTTCGATCAAATTATCGACAATCTCGCCTAGCTCTGTGGGAACGATAGATTTACCATCTAATTTAACGTAGTAGCGTCGCTGGATAGTATCAATTGTCGGTGCATAGGTTGAAGGACGACCAACACCATTTTCTTCTAATGAATGAACTAAGCTGGCCTCTGTGTATCTGGCAGGTGGCATAGTGAAATGCTGCTTATTATCAGACTTGGCTAACTTAACTTTATCTCCCTCGTTTAATTCAGGTAATTCAACATTTTTTTCCTGTTGATTATCATAAACTTTGGTAAAGCCGGCAAATTTCATTTTCGAGCCCGTAGTTCTGAATATTACCCCATTTTGCGTAATATCAGCTCTTACTGTGTCATAAACAGCTGGAGTCATCTCACTGGCTAAAAATCTGGACCAAATCAATTTATACAAACGATATTGTTCAGTAGTTAAAACAGATTTGAGAGACTCTGGAGTTCGATAAACACTGGTTGGCCTGATAGCTTCATGGGCATCTTGAGCATCCTCTTGGTTTTTGAAATGGCGTGCTCCTTTAGCGGCATATTCTTTGCCATAATTTTCATTTAAAAACTTAGAGGCTTCCGCCTGTGCAATTGGGGATGTCCGTTTAGAATCAGTTCTCATATAGGTAATCAAACCGACTGTACCCTGTTTACCCAGGCTAATGCCTTCATAAAGCTGCTGGGCAATGCTCATTGTTCTTCTGGTACGATAATTCAGACGTTTATTTGCTTCCTGCTGCATTGTCGAAGTTGTAAAGGGAGCGGCAGGCTGACGTCGACGCTCACGTTTAACAACATTTGCGACTTGAAAGTTTTTCTTTTTATCAATTTTAGCCAAAACTTTTTTGACAGAATCATTATCAGGTAAATCAGTTTTTTTGCCGTTAATACCCCAAAACTGACCATTAAAAGTCTTTCTTAATTTTTTGAATTCTGCATCAATAGTCCAATATTCCTGTGGCTTAAAGTTCTTGATTTCCTTTTCACGATCAATTACCAGCTTTAATGCGACTGACTGAACACGTCCAGCACTCAATCCCTTTTTGACTTTTTCCCACAAAATAGGAGATAGTGAATAGCCAACAATTCTGTCCAGAATACGGCGAGCTTGTTGAGCATTGACAGTGTCCATATCAATTGTTCTCGGATTTTTAAAGCTATTTTTGACAGCGTCCTTGGTTACCTCATTAAATGTGACCCGATTTTTGTCTTTTTGATCCAAGTCAAGTACATGAGCAACATGCCACGCAATTGCTTCACCTTCACGATCCGGGTCAGACGCTAAATATACATTCTTGGCTTTTTTAGCTTCAGACTTTAGTTCCTTAATAGTATCGCCCTTACCTCTAATAGAAATATATTTTGGCTTATAGTTATTGTCAAAATCGATTCCCATTTGTGACTTGGGCAAGTCACGAATATGACCTTTTGAAGCAATTACACGATAATTACGTCCTAAATATTTTTCAATTGTTTTAGCCTTAGCCGGAGACTCAACTATTACTAGTGTCTTCTTACGTTTCTTTGGCTTAGATTTAGTAGGCATCAAAAGCCTCCTCATTAAATTCTTTTTTAAATACTCATTGAGAATAGAATATTTAACTACTAATTGTCAAATCTTTCAAGTCGCAAATCAAAATCAGTGATTGGATATGCACCTGCTTGAATAAGTTCATTGGGTCCTTGAGACAGCTCACTGGTAATTGGACCAGGTAAAGCGTAAATATCACGATTCTCTTGTAAAGCTAAGTTTGCTGTAATCAGAGAACCTGACTTCTGCTTTGCCTCAGTAACAATTACACTTTCAGCTATCCCAGCCAAAATTCTGTTTCGTTGGGGAAATCTATAAGGTCTTGGTGGAGTGTCAGGTAGATATTCACTCACTAGTAAACCTTTTTGAGCAATTTCTTCCTGCACCTGCTGATTTATCGAAGGATAAAAATAATTTAAACCATTACCCACCACTGCAATTGTTTGTCCATTAAATTTCAGTGCTGCGTTATGTGCCATAACATCGACACCCTTAGCCAATCCACTGGCAATAATAAAGTCATCTTTTATTAAATTGGGCACAATTTTATTCAAAACTAAGCCACTGTAACCAGTGGCTTGACGTGAACCAACAATTGTAACAATTCTTTTCTGAAGTAAATTCAAATTTCCTTGTAAAAACAAAATTAAAGGTGGCTGATATATTTGACGTAGTTTTTCGGGATATTCTTTATCAAAAAAACTGATAACCTGACATTGTTTTTCTATTCTTCTGATCATTTTATCCGCATAAATATCATTATAAGCATTTAGACAGACTTTTATCAAATTACTTGTCAAATTTAAGTTTTTAATAGTCTGAATGTCAACATCAGCAACTTTTAACTGGCTCGCAACACGTAACATCTTAACATATCCGATGCCTTTTTGTAATTTCAAGCGCAAGAGAAAATTGGTAGTCTTCATAAAAAACCTCCTAAATACAAATACGTAAAAAGGAGGCATATTTTTTATTTATAAAAAGAATTCACTGGTGCAAAAGTTTTACGATGAATTGGCGTTGGACCAAATTTTTCAAGTGCTTGAAGATGAGCCTGAGTGCCATAGCCAGCATTTTCATCAAAATGATATTCAGGGTAAATTTTGGCGTAGTCAGCCATCAATTTATCCCTGAATACTTTGGCAACAATGGAAGCAGCAGCAATAGAATTGGATTTTGAGTCGCCCTTTATTAACCGAACCTGCGGCAATTTAACCGGTACTTGCATAGCATCAACCAGCAAAGCATCAGGTTTGACGTCTAAATTCATTACAGCTTCAGCCATTGCTAAACGGTCTGCTTCATAAATATTTATTTCATCAATCACTTGCGAGCTTTTTATGCCAACTGCCACACTAACCGCTTCCTTTAAAATTAAAGGGTATAATTCCAAGCGGCGACTGGCACTTAATTTCTTAGAGTCATTAACATCTGTCAAATCAAAATTGTCATCAATAATTACAGCAGCTGTCACAACAGGACCAGCTAATGGTCCTCTGCCAACTTCATCTACCCCTGCAACGATCTCCTGTTTGGCCCAAAAAGTTTTCTCATAGGCAAACCTTTTTGTGAATGCAGCCTTTTTCTTGGCTAATTTTTGCTGGCGATTATGATAACTAAGTAAGAGCTTTTGAACGCCTACACGAGTATCGTTTTCTAAAATACTCAAATCTTCTGGGTTGACCGGGCCTTTTGAAAGAAATTTTTTTATTTCACCAATTGTCATATCCGATCCAAAGTAACCCTTCCTATTTTTCCTTTACGTAAACGCTGCAGTAGGTACATAGAGAAACGATCATAATCGTCACGCATGCCATATTCTTCCGTTAGTGCCAGTAACAGATCAGTATCATTAATGTTTTGAATTTCTTCTTTGGAAGTTCTAGCAAATTTGATTAAATCATTCAAATAGTGCTTGCGTAACTTTGCTAATAAAAATAAAGCAACATCATCAGCGCTAAAAACAGTATCCTTAATCGCCCCAAGCGCGGCAAGCTTTAATCCAACTGTTTGATCCTCAAATTTAGGCCACAAAATGCCAGGTGTATCTAAAATTTGAATATTATCCGCAGTTTTGAGCCAATTTTGCCCCTTGGTTACTCCCGGTTTATTACCAACCTGAGTGACATTGCGACCAACAAGACGATTAATAATTGTGGACTTGCCGCAATTGGGGATACCAGCAATTGCAACTCGGATAACAGGGCTTGATGCACCTTTTTGTTGTAATTTTTCAATTTTCGCTGCAGCAGCTTTTTTGATCATCTTCACGAGCACTTGCATATTGGTATTATGAAGAGAATCCAGAGCCATCACAAACTTTCCTTTAGTGGTAAACTTTTTCTGCCACCTTTTAGTCATCACTGGATCTGCCAAATCAGCTTTATTTAGAATAATCAAATGTGGTTTACTGCCTACAAGTTTTTCGATCATTGGGTTACGTGATGATTGAGGAATTCGTGCATCTAAAACTTCTACAATGACATCAATTAAATTCATTTTATCTTCAAGTTGATTCCGAGCTTTATTCATATGCCCTGGATACCACTGAATATTAACCATTTTTTGCCTTTCTTACGCGAAAAGGGCTCCATAGCAATTAGGAGCCCTAATTTAATACGTCATCTTTTCACGATACATTTGATATGCTTTGTCAAAAATGCTCATGCTTGGTAAATAACCACCATTAAGCTCAAGATAATCAGATAATTTTTCATAATTTTGCTCTTGCTTGGGAAAAGTCTGATCATTTTGTGCATTATTTGCAAACTGCGCAACTTCATCATTTGAATCAGCATTACGCTGTGTCATTAAATAGCGATAAAAGCTTTCTCTATATGCCAATTTTTACTCCGTGTAATACAAAACTGCGTATGCTCCCATCCCTGCATGCGTTGCAATAATAGGACTGGTTTCTCGCACTAAAACATCAATTTTAGAATTAATATCTTTAATTTTTTGGGCAAAATCGAGTAGCTTTTGCGGTGTGCTTCCCGTTGCAACATATGAGATGCCGACTTCCTTGATTTTTTCTTTGTTGGCCTCAATTTCATCTAAAATGCGTTTATCAAAAGCTAAAGAAAACTTCTTGCCTCTTCCTTTTTTTGCAATTTTCAAATGACCATTCGGCATTTGCAATTCAATGTGTATATTAAGCATGTTGACAATTTTACCAGCTAAAGGACCTAACCGTCCACCTTTAACCACATTTTCTAAATTGACAATAAGTAAATGCAAACGCTGAGTTTTTTTAATTTTTTCAATATGAGCCAAAATTTCAGGAATACTTTTGCCAGCGGCAATATCTCGCGCAGCTGCCAAAACCTGAAATCCTTCAGAACGATCAGTTAATTCAGAGTCAACTATATGTACCAGATCTGATTTACCAGTTAGCTTAACTGCCTGACGAGCTGCATCAATTGTGCCGCTTAATACCTTCGCCAAAAATATGCCAATGACTTCGCTACCATCTTTAGTTAATTCATTAATCGTATCAACCATGGTTCCAATAGGTGGTTGGCTCGTAGTTGGCAACTTTTTAGATTCACTCATTTTTTGGACAAATTGCTGTCTGGTTATTTCCACTCCGTCAAGATAAGTATCACCATCGATTGTGACCGATAAAGGCACAACGGTTATATGATATTTTTTAATTTCCTCCGGCGTTAACTGCGCGGAAGAATCAGTCAAAATTTTTATTTCTGACAACGTACTCGCCCTCAATTCTGATTTGATGTTCTCATTTATGATAGAATGTGAACTGTATTAATTATAATTATTATAGCAAAAAAACTAGCAAAAAAAAGAAAGCGAACAAACTGTTTCATTATGAAATTGCAAAAAATCTGGCAAGAACCTGAACAAAGATCCAAAACTTATTACATAGTAGATAATATCCTCAGTGCTGTCACGCATGGAATTGGTTTTTGCCTGGCAGTTGCCGGATTAGTACTTTTAATTATCAAAGCCGTTTCAACACATAGTCTATTAAGAATAGTTACTTTCACTATTTATGGCTCTTGTTTGCTTCTGCTTTATCTTTTCTCTACACTTTTCCATAGTCTCATCTTCACTCGGGCTCGCAATGTTTTTCAAATTTTTGATCATTCATCAATTTTTCTGCTAATTGCAGGATCATATACTCCCTTTTCCCTTGTAGCAATAGGTGGCAAATGGGGCATAATGTTATTTACTCTGGTTTGGATAATTGCGATATTTGGCATCATCTACTACATTTTTAATCGTGGCAAACACGTTATATTAGACACTATTTTATACGTTGCTATGGGCTGGCTGGTAATTTTAGCAGGTAATCATTTGTATGTACGACTCAGCCCCGTTGGGTTCTGGCTACTAGTTAGCGGAGGTGTAGCTTATACTGTTGGTGCACTATTATACACAATGAAAAGGATTCCCTTTATTCATGTGATTTGGCACCTGTTTGTCATTTTAGGATCAACTTTAATGTTTTTTTCTGTTCTTCTTTACGTCTAGGTTAATTTATTTGTTGCAAATATTCCTGGATTTCATCTTCAGAATTATCTAACTCTCCTGCAATAACTTTTTGTTTAATTTGATTAAGAATTTGACCCAATTTTGGTCCAGGCTTTATGCCGTTTGTAATCAAGAATTGACCGTCAATAGCCAATTCTGACATTGACTTAATTGGCAAAGCTGTATAGCGATCAACCAATGCTTCGGAATTGACCGGCTGTCCTAAAATATGCGCCACGTCTATCGTGTTAAGCAAAATATCTTTACCGGCATTAAACAGCTCAAGATCAGAAGGCGATTTTTCAGAAATCAAATCAAACAGAGCCACAATTTTTCTGACTTTTTCTGTCATAGCATTTGAATTTTTCCAATCACGCATAAAGCGAGCTATTTGGTTATCTGAAATTTTTAGCAAAATAATAATTATAGACCAAAGACTGGTTTCCAAACTGGGGTTAAATTTTAACTTAGGATAAATTGCCAGTAAATCACTTTTACCAGCAAAATCAGGCACGCTTTCACTTAACTTAGTTTGTAAAAAGATTTTGAAGGCATCCCGAGAATTTATTCCGGTACCCATTTTGACAAATTCATCACGGATTCTTTCGACTGAAATTTTGGACAATAATTGATGTAAGTCACTTACTGCTTCTTTAGTTTGAGATTCAAGATCAAAATTAAGCTGACTCATGAAGCGGACTGCTCTCATCATACGTAAAGCATCTTCATGAAATCTTTTCATGGGATCTCCTACTGCTTTAATAAGGTGTTTTTGCAAATCCCCCAAGCCATTGAAAAGATCAATTATTTCCCCTGTTCTGTTCATTGCCAATGCATTGATAGTAAAATCACGTCTTTTTAAATCTTCAGCTAGATTTTGTACAAAAGTGACGTGATCCGGTCGGCGAAAGTCTTGATAACCCGATTCTGTTCTAAATGTGGTAATTTCATAACTAGCGCCATCATTTAAAACAGTAACAGTACCATGTTTAATTCCTGTATCAATAGTTTTTGGAAAAATTCTTTTTACTTCTGCGGGATATGCACTGGTAGCAATATCTATGTCGTGAATCGGTCTTTTTAAAATCAAATCGCGAATCGATCCTCCTACAAAATATGCTTCATAACCAGCTTGCTCTAACTGCTTGAGCACGGGAAAAGCGGCTGTAAAAATTGGTGGTAAATTGTTTATTTTTATCATTATTATCTCAACTCATTTATCTGTGTTTTTATTTTTAATTTATGGTAATTTTAAAGTATCAATTTATATAAAGAAAGTTTTATTATCATGAAAAAGATTAACAAAAGAAATATTTTTGAACTTATAATGATCATGATTGGCTGTGGAATTTATGGCTTCAGCCTTGACGTGGTCTCTGCACCAAATAGGCTTACAGATGGTGGCATTAGTGGCATTACTTTGCTTTTGAGACACTTCTGGGGCATTAACATGGGTTTGTCGTCTTTGCTATTAAATATTCCTTTGATAATTCTAGGATATCGTTTTATGGGTAAAAGACTTTTAGCCTATACTATCTGGGGAACGCTTTGGCTGTCATTTTTCTTGTGGTTCTGGCGCTTAACCCCTATTATATATCAATTGAACTTAGAACACGACCTCTTCTTATCTGCCATACTTGCTGGAACCCTTTCTGGTATTGGCCTGGGTTTAGTTTTTCGGTATAATGGCACTTCTGGTGGCACAGATATTATTGCCCGCATTATGCAAATGAAGTATGGCATGTCTTCTGGCAAAGTTTTATTGTTCTGCGACACGATTATTTTATTATCATCCTTATCATATTTAGACCTCAAGCATATTATGTATACTTTAGTAGCAGCATTTATTCTTTCTAAAGTTATGGATGCCGTCCAGCAAGGAGCCTATTCTGCACGTGGTCTGCTTATTATCTCTGATAATTATCAACAAATTGCTAAAATGATAGATTTGAAATTAGATCGTGGTTTTACTTATCTTGAAGCTCGCGGTGGTTATAAAAAAACCAAACGACCTGTAATCTATCTTGTTGTTTCACCAAGAGAAATTCCATTAGTAAAAGAACTGATTGCTGCAGAAGATCCTCATGCTTTTGTTAGCGTCATTGAAGTCCATGAAGTCTTAGGAGAGGGTTTTACTTATAAACAAAAAAGCCATCACCTTCTGATTAGAAAATGATTCTTCACATCAAACTAATTTGGTGGGAACTGATAAAAACAACGGGCTAATAAATAATAAAAATGAAGCATAAAAACTTTCTTTTTCATCAAAGTACATATTGTTTTAATCATTATAACAATTCATCATTCAATTCCTGCATCTCAGTATCCTCAGGTTCGAGTTTCAAATAAGAGTTTAATAATTCTTTGACGATATCTTTTGAGTTTGGCTCAGTATTGAAGAAACGAATCATTTGTTTTAAAAAAGCACTGTTATTTTTAAATTCAGGATAAGCCAGTAAAAATTCACTTTTGGCTTTTGCGCTCTGATCTAAATTTTGGTAAGAAAGAGCTAAATTCCAATGAGCTTGAGCTTCCAGATCTTCATCGTTAACTTTGGCAAAAAGTGCAATATTTTCATCATTTTTATTTTCTTTAACATAAAGATTAGACAATTGTATGCGTAAATCTAAACTTTCAGGAATATTTTTAATACCTTTTTTTAGCAAGTTTTCAGCAGTATCCAATTCGTTCAATTTAACTGCTGCTTGTGCACCCTTTTTGTATAAAACTGGATCTAGTTCATTGTAGGCAAGACCGGCCTGAGCAGAACGTAATTCCTGCTCATTATTGTTCTTGTGCTCGTATGCTGTAGTTAGCAAGCGGTACGCATTTACATAATCGGGACTCTGATCAATTACCTCATTTAAGTATTTAATTGCCTGATCGTCTTTATGTAAAGTTAACATTACTAATGCCGCCTGATATTTACTATCAATGTCAAGAAGATCATTGCCATTTTTGGCAATAACTTCACCGGCCTCTTCATACCGTCCTAATTTTGCAAGGGTTTGAAAAAGACGATCATTTAAATTTACTTCACTAAAAGTTTTATGTCGTTTTATCAAATCTTGATATCTGTTAAGAGCCTGTTCGTAATTACCACTGAGATAATCGAGTTCAGCCAAACCGAACTTTACAACATCCTCATCTGGGGCAATTTTTTCTGCCTCTAGCAGTTTTTTATAGGCTGTTTCAATCAACCCATTGGTTTGATAATAATCAGCTTGAACTAATAAGCTGTCAAGATAAGAGGAAGAATCAGGAGCAATATTATAAAGCAAAGTAAGACCATCTTCATCTTTACCGTCATTTAATAAAATCTCTGCTAAATATATTTTGAAAATGTCCTCTCGGGGAAAACGAGCAATTAAACTGCGATATATTTCTTTTGCCAGATCTGAAAAACCCAGTCCTACTAAATTTTCTGCCAATGAAGCTAAGATTTCAGGTTTATCCTTTTCTAAAGCTTTTTCTAATAATATTTTTTCTTGAGAAAAATCCTGCTGCTCAATTGCATCAAGAAGCTTTTCAGAGTAGCTCATTCTCATTCCTCCATTACTAACTATCTATATTACCCAACTTAATCAGTTTAAATGATAACACACAAAAAGATGATGGCGAATTAGCCACCATCTTTTTAGATAAAACTATTAAGCTATTTAACAGCTTCTTTAAGAGCCTTACCGGGTCTAAATGCTGGTACAACACTTGCTGGAATTTGAATTTCTTTGCCAGTTTGTGGATTACGTCCTTTACGGGCTGCACGCTTACGCACTTCAAAAGTTCCAAAACCAATTAATTGTACTTTCTTACCTTTAGAAAGGTCATCTTGGATAGAACTAAAAATTGCATCAACTGCTGCAGCTGCATCTTTTTTAGTTAATTTTGTCTTTGATGCAACTTCAGTGACTAATTCTGCCTTATTTGCCATTGGGAAATCACCTCCTGATACTTGAATCTTATTTTAAGATTCCTAATTAATTCCTCAATTGAGAAACAAGGAATAAATGATTATTTAAATCACTATTTCCTTGATTTCAAAATAGCACAAAACCCCTGATACAACAAGCAATTTAAACTAAAAATGTGATTTTTATGCATTTGGTAGATACAAACTATTTTCTTTTTCGTGCAATTATCTTAATGGGGGTTCCATCAAAATCAAAATTTTCACGTAGCTGATTGATCAAGAAGCGTTGATAAGAAAAGTGCATTAATTCAGGATCATTTACGAAAACTACAAATGTCGGCGGATTAGTAGATACTTGGGTCATATAATAAACTCGTAATCTCTTTCCTTTAATCATTGGTGTTGGAACCAATTTGCTTGCTTCTAATAATAAATCGTTTAATACACTGGACTTAATTCTTTGTTGTTGATTTCGATAAACTTTTTGTACTAGTTTCGGAATCTTTTCTATATTTTGACCAGTTTTAGCAGAAACAAACAAGATTGGAGCATAGTCAAGATACTGAAATTCAGTTCGAATAGTTTGTTCAAAGTCCTTGCCGCTATTACTGGTTTTTCTTGGTAAATCCCATTTATTGACCAAAATAATGATGCCTCGTCCAGCATCATGAGCATATCCTGCAACATGTTTATCTTGTTCCCTAATGCCTGTACTTGCGTCAAGTACCAAACATACAACATTAGAATGCTCAATGGCACCCATTGCTCTCATTACAGAATATTTTTCAGTTTTTTCGTAAACTTTTCCTCTACGTCTTATGCCAGCAGTATCTACAATTCTGAATTTTGTGCCATCCTGGGTTTTAAATGGAGTATCGACTGCATCTCGGGTAGTTCCTTCTTCGTTATTTACGATAACTCTTTTTTCGCCTACTAGACGATTGACAATTGAGGATTTACCTACATTTGGTCGACCAATAACACTAAATGATATTTGCTCATTATTATTCAAGCTTATGTCTTTGGGCAAGCTGGCCACTATTTGATCCAGCAAATCTCCAATACCTGTACCATGCACACTCGAAATTGGAATTGGGTCACCAAAACCTAAACTATAAAAGTCATAAATGTCCATACGTTGTTCAGGATTATCTGCTTTGTTAACCGCTAAAATTACCGGTTTTTTAGTTTGATAAAGCATCTGAGCTATCCGTTCATCGAGGTTAGTAACATGATTTGTAACATTAGTTAAAAATACGATGACGTCGGCTTCTTCAATTGCTATTTCTGCCTGTGCTCTGATTTCTTCTTCAATATTACTATCTTCCCAGGTAATTCCACCAGTATCTATTAAATCAAATTTATGACCTAACCACTCAGCTGGAGCATAATTACGATCTCTGGTAACACCGGGTTTATCTTCCACTATTGCTAAACGTTGATTAATAATACGGTTGAAAAGCGTTGATTTACCAACATTAGGCTGTCCTACAATTGCAACTACAGGTAAAACCATTTTTCAGCCTCCTTTTACAAATAAAAAAACCGACTCTAAAGTCGGCTTTTTTATTAAATTTAATGACGATCCTTTAATTGATCACCAATGATGTCACCTAAAGCAAAGCCACTGTCATCATTATTCATATACTTCTTGTTAACTGAATTGTGATTGTAAGAATTATGTGAGCGATTTCCTTCGCCATCAGAGTTCTTAGGTTCAGCAGCTTTCATAGAAAGTGAAATGCGACGTTCATTAGGGTCAATATTTAAAACTTTTACTTTAACTTTTTGACCAACTTTTAAAACATCACTAGGCTTGTCTACGTGTTTATATGATATTTCTGAAACATGAACTAAACCTTGAATACCATCAGCAACTTCAACAAAAGCTCCGAAGTTAGTTAAAGACTTAACTTCACCTTCAAATACATCGCCTTCGTGTAAGTCAGCTGTAGCTTGTTCGAATGGAGAAGGTTCAGTTTGCTTAATGGAAAGGGAGATGCGATGTCTATCATCATCAATACCAATTACTTTAACTTTTACATCTTGACCTGCCTTTAAAACATCACTTGGCTTGTCAACATGCTTATATGAAATCTCGGAGATATGAACTAATCCGTCCACACCACCTACATCAACAAAAGCACCAAAGTTAGTCAGACGAGAAACCTTACCTTCAACAACGTCACCCACAACTAATTGTGATGCAACATTATCAAAAGCTTCTTCACGTTCTTCTTCAATTAAGTCTTTGTGAGAAAGGATTAAACGGTTCTTACTTGGATCAATCTCTGTAATCTTGAGTTTCATCGTTTTACCAATAAATGGCTTAAGGTCTGAAACATAACGATTTGAAATCAATGAAGCAGGTAGAAATCCTCTTGTACCCACATCAACTAATAAACCGCCACGAACTGAAGAAGTGACTGTACCTTCAATTGTCTTGCCTTCTTCAAAGTCTTTTTGCAATTCATCGTAAGCTTCTCTTTCCTTTAAGCGGGTAACTGAGAAGAAGAATTCTCCGTTTTCTTTGTCACCGCCAGCTTTTCTCAAAACCAAAGCTTTGAGCTTATCTCCAGGCTTAACTGCTTCACGTAGGTCAACGTTGCGATCCGAAGTGTATTCACGACGAGGAATTACACCTTCAATACCGGCATTTTCAACACCAACATCGATTTGACCTTCTTCAACGTC
The DNA here is from genome assembly GCF_000967195.1 of Lactobacillus kullabergensis. Lineage (GTDB taxonomy): Bacteria > Bacillota > Bacilli > Lactobacillales > Lactobacillaceae > Lactobacillus > Lactobacillus kullabergensis. The sequence continues at coordinate 916,623 of NZ_KQ033871.1, read as the reverse complement.
TAATACTTCAACATCTACAATATCTCCGACCTCAACTCCTTGCATTTGCTTTAATGCATCTAAAAATTGATTACTGTTTTCTGACATTATTTACCTCCCAATATCATACTCTAATTTTAAATGAAAGTTTGATATTTTTCTACTGTTTTATACCCTTTTTTATAGTTTTTTTTGACTTTTTTTAATTTCTGATAAAATTGCATTTACCACTTGATCAACACTCATAGAAGTAGTGTCTATTTCAATAGCATCTTGTGCCTTTTTTAATGGTGAAATTTTTCGGTGTGAGTCCTTATAATCTCTTTCTGAAATATCGTGCTCAATTTCTTCAAGAGACTGATTAGTTTTAATCCCTCTTTCTTTAAAATCTAGCATTCTTCTTTCAGCGCGAGAATGAACTGAAGCAACCAAAAATATCTTTACTGCAGCGTTGGGCAAAACCGTAGTTCCAATATCACGTCCATCCATCACAACGTCCATTTTGCCGGCCATTTGCCTTTGCAGACTGACCATTTTTTCCCTGATTCCGGCTAATGCCGAAACTTGAGAAACATTGGCAGAAATATCAGGAGTACGTATTGCCTGAGTAATATCTTTATTACCAGCATATATTTTTTGCTGACCATTTTTAAATTTAAATTCAATTTTTTCATGATCAATGGCAGTTAAAATACCTTTTTCATTGCCGTAATCAATGTTATTTTCTCGTGCAATCCAAGTCGAAGCCCGATACATTGCCCCCGTATCAATATATGTAAAATTAAGCTTATGGGCGATAATTTTTGCTACAGTACTTTTTCCAGCTGAAGCTGGACCATCAATTGCTATTTGCATTCCAATAAAAAAGGGACTTAAGTCCCTGTCCTTTCTAAATTATCTAATTCGTAAAGTTTGTCCTGTATCCACCTGACTATTGGGATCAAGTTGATTCAACTCTGCCAATTGGCCAACTGAAATGTTAAAATGGCGGGCAATACTAGTTAAGGAATCCCCTTCTTGTACGACATATTGTTTAATCACAACATGTTTCTTTTTAGGCTTTTTTGGAGTTTTTTTAGATGATTTTGTCTTTGGTTTAGCCTTGTCTTTAGTTTCTTTACTTTTTACAGGCTGAACCGTAGCCTTTTTATTAGTATCTTTTTTCTTAGTATTTTCTTTTCTGGCAGCTTTACGTACTTCAACTGCTTTTTCATTTGAACCATTGTTTGATGCCAAGTTATGAACCACAGGAACAAGACCGATAAGAATAACTACAATCAGAATTATCAAAGCAATCCAGCCTTTTGATACGGAAGAATAAGTTTCTACTCTCGGCTTTTTTGGACGCTTATAATGCTGATATGGTTCTTTTGAGTTATTATTCATCTGAAAAACCTCCTTACCTAACCTGTTTAATTTTAGCATATTTAACATTTAAGTGGACAAAAAAATCGGTCATTTACTAGACCGATTTACAATATTTTTAAGATTTAATTTTTAAGATTAAAATTTTTCCTTACAAAAGGTTTAAAAGTTCTCAGAACAGTTTCAAATAGTAAATAAACTACGACGCCATTGATTGTTCCTTTTAACAAGTTAAATGGAACTATAATGCCAAAAATATATGCACTCATTGATGGAATGTGTAGCAGTTTACCCAAGTAAACCTTTTCAGTAAAAGAAAGTAAACCAGAATATCCATGTATTGTCGGCAAATTAGGTACAGTGGTAACCGCATAAAAAGGCGTTAAAACCAACACATTCAGTACAGAAAGTACAAATGCCATAGCTATAATACCGAGAACAATCCCCAAAATTGGTTTTAAATATTTTTTAGAAAAATTTTTCTCATTCTTGCTAATATTCTTTGTTAAATAATAAAATGGTAAAGCAAAAGATATTGAAGCTAAAAAAGCTGCTGATTGTCCTACCAAACTAGGTAAAGCAAAGCCTTTGTATATTAAATTGATCAGCATTCTGACAAAAGCGATAAAGATACCAGGTCCGGGCCCGAATAAAAATGTCCCAATTGTAATTACTACATCCGAGAAGTCAAATTTTAGAAAACTAGTTATTGGCAATGGTATCTCCAAAAGCATTAATACATAGGCAATTGTACCAATTAAAGTATAAGCCAAAATATTAACTAAATTATTTCTGCTTTTTTTTTGCAAAATTCTTACCTCCAAAAAAACTCGGTCTGTTGCTTCTAGCAACAGACCGAGTAAAAGTAAGCTTAAGATCTTGGCTTTTAGTTTAGTCTGTCTTCTTTCATCTAGACTCTAACTATCGGTATCTCAATAGATTCCACCACTTGCGTGGGTCGTGGACTTACACCACCGGTCGGGACTTTCACCCTGCCATGAAGACAACAAACTTATTTATCAAATTTCACATACTATACTAATCTACGTTTTTTAATCTGTCAACTTCTTCATGAGACAATTCTCGGTACGTTCCTGAAATGAGAGAATCAAGTGTAAGAAAAGCGTATTTCTCGCGTGCTAATTTTTTCACATGGTGGTGAACTGCCTTGAACATTCTTTTTACTTGATGATATTGACCTTCATGAATTGTCAATTGCACTATTTGATTGTCCTTTTTACGATCAGTCCTAATAACCTTAACTTTTGCAGGAGCACAGCGATGTCGATCAATTTTGACTCCATGCTTCAGCTGACTGATTTCATCTAGGGTAAGGATTCCAGAAATCTTGGCAACATAAACCTTGGCTACATTGTTTCGCGGATGCATCAATAAATTGGCCAGTTCACCATCATTAGTCATTAAAAGTAATCCAGAAGTATCATAGTCTAGTCTGCCGATTGGATATAGTCGATAAGGCAAATCTTTAAAATAATCGACAACTGTTTTTCTCCCCTTATCATCATTTGCAGTTGAGACCACTCCTCTAGGCTTGTAAAAGAGATAAGTATGCAAACTTTCTCTTTCAATGGGTTCACCATCAACCGTAATATTACTAAAAGTATCCACTTTAGTACCAAGTTTAGTTACTACATTGCCATCAACAGTGACTCGACCTGCAGAAATCATTTTTTCAGCTTTGCGCCTGGAAGCAATTCCCGCTTCAGCAATTACCTTTTGCAACCGTTCTAAAACCATTATTTTGCTCCTTTTTGAGTTTTTGCAATATTTTTATCAGCTTGTCCTTTAGCTGCAAACAAATCTATTTCACCTTCACTATTAATGCTATCATCTTCGAAATCTTCTATTAATGGTAAATCAGCCAGACTTTGGTACCCAAAGTATTGCAAAAAATACTCACTTGTTACATATAAATTAGGATGACCCGGCGCATCTTTTTTTCCATTAATTTTAACTAATCCACGCCAGATTAATGTTTGCAGAGCCCCAGATGAATTTACGCCTCTGATGTCATCTATTTCTACACGTGTAATTGGTTGCCGATAAGCAATAATAGATAGTATTTCCAATGCCGATTGACTTAAGCTCTTTGATAAATCTTTTTGAAAAAAATTTTCGATTGTTTTACTAACTTCTGGTCTAGTTGTCAATTTGTAAACATCATTAAGATGTTGTATTTGTAATCCTGAATCAGGATTTTTTTGTAATTTTTCTCGTAAATTTTTGCTTATTTCTCGCAATGCAGGTTTGCCAACCTGCAAAAGTTCGCATAAGTTGCTGCTTTCAATGCCATTATCGCCGGCAACATATAATAACGCTTCTAACTGCGCCATTTTACTTATCATTACTACCAACTCTTTCCAAGTTCAGGTCACCAAACATCCTCTTTTGTTTTACCCGAATTTCCTGTTTTTTACAAAGTTCAAGCAGTGCAAGGAACAAACCAATAACATCAGATAAAGTTTTCATTTTTTGACAACAGGCAAAAAAACTTAACCGCTTGTTTCGTGCCAATTCCTCTTGCAAGAAAGTACTCATTTCTTTGACGGAAGTTTCCTTTACTTCAACTGAAACAATATCAGGCTGTCTGATTTTCAGTCTTTGTAAAATAATAATAAAAGTATTAGCTAATTCAGTAGAAGTAATTTGTCCTTTTGGCAAAGGCTGAATTTTTTTGCTTTCTGGAGCACTTTCCTCTTTAGCAGCAGTAATTGGGACTTCCTCATTGCGCTTTTTGAAGTATGCTGAAACTTTTTTAAAAACCGAGTAAGTAATAAGCTGCTGTACTAATTCATCTCTTGGATCCTCTTGTTCATCATTTTCTTCAGTAAAATCATTTTGCGGAAGAAGAGATTGAGACTTAATTCGCAAAAGCATCGATGACATAACAAAATATTCTCCTGCAATTTTCAAATTAAGTTTTTGCATTTGGTGCAAATAAGCTAGATATTGGCTTGTAATCTGAGCTATTGGAATGTCATAAATATCAATTTTTTGCACTTTTATTAAATGCAATAGCAGATCCAAAGGGCCTTCAAAGTTAGGCAGTTCAAGGGTAAGGTTATCACTCATTTTTCTGTATCCTTTTTTAGATACTTAATTAAATAAATATATTCAGGAACAGCCGTAATAACTTTGCTGGGATTATTTTGTGCCAACTCTTGAACGGCTCTAGCTTCGTACTTAACTTTACGATAATCAGGAGCAAAAGAAATATAACGAATGATTACAAAATGTTTACTTGATTGTGTACCTATTACCCCTATAAAATTAGGAGCCTTGGAACGATAGAGATATAAGCAAAACTCAGCACTACTTTTATTTAATTGAATTTCATCCTTGAGATTAGCCAGATTTTTAAAATCAGATAGATAAGATAATAAGCCCATAGCTACCTTTTCTTTATCATTTTTACATTCAATTAGCATTTAACCACCTTATGTTCGAGGATGCGTTTTTTCGTAAACTTGTAAAATATGTTTTTGGGACAAATTTGTATAAATTTGAGTTGTACTAATATCTGAATGTCCCAAAATTTCTTGGACAACACGTAAATCTGCCCCATTTTCCAATAAATGTGTTGCAAAAGTATGTCTTAAAGTATGTGGAGTAACATTTTTCTGAATACCTGCCATTTTACAATAATGCTTAATAATTTGCCAAACTGCTTGTCTTGTCAAAGAGCCTCCCCTGCTATTAAGAAAAATGAAATCAGTATTTTTGCCAATTTTTAATATTAAAGGATCGCGAACTTTTTCCTTATAGCTGTCTATCCAACTTAAAGCTACTTCGCTAATTGGAATTAATCGCTCTTTTGATCCCTTGCCAAAAACTTTAACCAGTTTCAGTTCTTCATGCAAATCAGTAAATTTGAGATTAATTAATTCGCTTACTCTAATCCCAGTTGCATACAAAGTTTCAAGTAAGGCTCTATCACGTAAACCTAATTTCTTTTTTGTATCAGGTTGCTCAAGCAAATTATTAACTTCATTAACTGTCAAAGCGACTGGCAAAGTACGCCGCTTTTTAGGCGAATCTATTTCAAGCATTGGATTGAGTTTTTGAATATTCTGTCTTACTAGCCACTGGTAGAACTTACGCAAACTGGTAATTAAGCGGCTAATAGAACTTGTGGCCTTTTTTTGATCGCGTTGTTCTGCCAAAAAAGCATCGATGTCAACAGCTTGAGTAGGCCAGGAAGTTAAATTTTCCTTTTGGAGAAAACATACAAATGAAGTTAGATCCTGCCTGTATGCTGTAATTGTGTTATTACTCAGGCCACGTTCAACCTGACTATATCTTAAATAATCTTCAACTTGTTCTGATAAATTAGTCATTTTGGGCATCTTCTGGATCTTTTAATAATGAGATGGAACCAGCTTCTTTGTCTTCTTTTATGTATTTAGCTTTAAGTAAGTGTCCTAAAGCTCTCTTAAAGGCCGATTTGGAGATACCAAAATAATTTTTAATCTCCTGTGCGTCAGATTTATCGTAAAAAGGCAAAGTCTTATCTTTCTTCCTGCGCAAACTCATTAAAATCATTTGTGCATCATCATCAATTTCTTCAAAAGCTCGTGGCAGAGTACTCAAATTCAAGCGACCATATTGGCTAATACCAACCACCCTACCTTTGAACTGCTCACCCAAACGCAAGGGACGTGCCATTTGTGATGGATGAACAAAACCTAAATAATACTCTTTGGTGATTATAAATGCACCTACTTCACGGGCAGAATATACAGTACCAAAAATATCTTTATTCTTCATATCACTAGGAAAATGAGCTGCCAACTGTTCAAAAATATTCTCATCCGCCAGTTTTGCCCAAATACGATTTTTTTCATCTGTTTCAAGATGAACCAAAAGCTGATCTTCAGGTTGGGGCCAACGCTCTTTGTCATAAGGCAAGTCGTCCATTGAAATTACAACATCTTTATCTGGCAAGCCAATATCGACAAAAACACCTAAATTATATTTTACTTCGGTAACTTTGCTCCAGCCATATTGGTCTTTTTGAGCAAAAGGTAAAAACTGCGTCATTTCACGATTATGCTGCTTATCATCGTATAAAAATCCCTTGATTTGATCTCCGAGCTGTGGCTTTTCTTCCTGTGTTATTTCTTTTCTTTTAAGTTCATAAGTAATGCCGTCGATTTGAACAAAAAAAGATTCTTCGTTTTGGTCTATTATTTTTCCAGTTGCAATTGTGCCAAGCATGATTTTTCTCCTACATCTAGAATGGGATCTGATAACAAGTATATCATTTTAAAGGAACAAATTGACATTAGTCAATCTAAATTTACCATTCGTTTGCCTAAATTTTAAAACAAACAAAAATAGCCAGTAACAATCACTGGCTATTTTGATTCTTGCTTTTAATTAAAGATTTGAAACTTCGCCTTGATAAATAGCACCACGACGAGCATCAACAGTAATAGTAATACCGCTGCCAATCTTTTCTGTTGCATCAGTAACTCCAACTACAACCGGAATTCCTAATGACAAACCAACAACAGCAGCGTGTGAAGTCAAACCTGATGCTTCCACAACTAAGCCTGAAACCTTCTTAATTGCAGGCATGTAATCAGGATCAGTGGTTCTGGCAACCATGATATCTCCCTCTTTAACCTTGCTAATAGCTTCTTCAGCACTGTTAACAACAACTGTTTTACCAACAACAGAGCCATTACCAACGCCAAGTCCCTGAGCTAGCTTGCTGCCGATAATCTGTAGTTTCATCAAATTGGTTGTACCTGAGTCACCAACAGGAACACCAGCAACAATGATTACTAAATCACCATCTTGAACATAACCTTGTTCTTTAGCAACTTTAGCTGCTACTTCGAACATGTCATCAGTAGAAGCAGGTTTTTCAGTAAGCAAAGGTTGAACACCCCAAGAAATGCCAAGTGAGTGTTGGATCTTCTCGTCAAAAGTTAAAGCTAAAATGTTAGCATTTGGACGGTACTTGGAAATCATTCTTGCAGTATAACCGGAATTAGTTGCAGTAATAATGGTTTTAACACCTAATTCTTGTGCAGTCCGCACAACTGATTCACCAATAGCTTCAGTAACGTTTGAACCCTTGTATTCTTCAAATCTTTGCAGAGCTAGAGTGTTACGTTTAAGAAGTTCTTGTTCAGTTCTTTCATCAATTTCAGCCATTGCTGAAACAGCTTTAACTGGGTACAAACCATTAGCTGATTCACCAGAAAGCATAGTCGCATCAGTACCATCGAGAACGGCATTAGCAACATCGGAAACCTCAGCACGAGTTGGACGAGGATTTTCTTGCATTGAGTCAAGCATTTGAGTAGCAGTAATGACAGGCTTACCAAGTGCGTTTGCCCTCTTGATTAAATCTTTTTGAACAAATGGCACATCAATAAACGGAATTTCAACACCCATGTCACCACGGGCAACCATTAAACCATCTGAAACTTGTAAGATTTCATCTGCATTATCAATACCTTCTTGTGATTCAATCTTAGGATAAATCTTAACATAATCACAGCCAGCATCTTCACAAAGCTTACGAATATCAAGAATGTCTTGCGCCTTACGTGCAAACGAAGCAAAGATAAAGTTAATGCCATGAGCTAAACCAAACTTGATGTCATCAGTGTCTTTTTCAGTAATTCCTGGGAGGCGAATTTCGACGCCAGGTGCATTAACACCCTTCTTAGAACCGATAACACCCGTATTTTGAGCTTCACAAACTAATTCTTTCTTTTCTTCGTCTTTTTCTTTAATTAATAAGTCAACTAAACCATCATCAATTAAAACGTGACCACCAACGTGAGTATCACCATAAAGACCTTCGTAAGTAACGTGAATCATGTCCTTGTTACCAGGCTTAGAATCATCCATCGACACACGAATTTGGTCTCCAGTATTAATGGTAAACTTGCCACCTTCTTGATCAGTGGTTCTAATCTCAGCACCTTTGGTATCCAATGCAATACCAAGTACTAAGCCAGTTTCTTTTTCAACTTGACGAACCATTTTCATTCGTGAAAGATGCTCAGCATGGTCACCATGTGAAAAGTTGAAACGAAATACATTTACGCCTGACTTAGCCAAAGCTGTAATAGTTTCAATATCATTTGAAGCTGGCCCTAAGGTACTAACAATTTTAGTTTTCTTCATTATTTAAAAATCTCCCCAAAATCGACTAATTATTTAGTCATTTCTTCATTAATATCAATTAACGATTCTTCACTTGCATGCTTTTCATCAAAAAGATCAAGAATATCATGGGTTTCTAATTGTCCATTCTCCATGCCGACAGCTAAACCGCCTTTACCATCAAGAAGTAACTTAACCGCATAATTTCCCATCTTTGTAGCATTAATCCTATCGGTAACCGTTGGTGCACCACCGCGCTGCATATGACCAATTACATTAGCCCTGCAATCGAATTCGCCATATTTTAGAAGTTCTGTTCTAAAATCAGCGGCATCCATGACACCTTCAGCCAATATGATAATACCATTATCTTTGCCATCTTTAAAACCGCGCTTTAATCTTTCAGCAATTGCTTTAATGTCATAACTTCTTTCTGGAACAACAATTGCATCAGCACCACTTGCCAAACCAACACGCATAGCAATGTCGCCACAATTACGACCCATAACATTAACGACAAAAACACGATGATGACTGCTGGCAGTATCACGAATTCTATCAATGGCTTGCATTGCCGTATTGCAGGCAGTATCAAGTCCAATAGTATACTCAGTGTATGGAATATCATTATCAATTGTTCCTGGCAAACCAATAGAATTAATCCCTAAACGAGTTAATGCCAGTGCACCATGATAAGAACCATCACCACCGATAACAATTACAGTATCAATATCATGCTTCTTTAATTGTTCAACCCCTTTTTCTTGCACTTCTTTTTGTGCAAACTCAGGGTAACGGGCACTATAAAGAAAAGTACCGCCCATGTTGATCATATGATCAACATTTTCAGCAGTCAAAGTAACAAAGTCACCTGCTACAAGCCCGGCATAACCATAACGAATACCAACAACGCCAAGTCCGTGATGAATAGCAGTTTTGGTAACAGCCCTAACAGCTGCATTCATGCCAGGAGCATCGCCACCGCTCGTTAAAATTCCAATTCGCTTCATGAATTCACCTCATCAAGATTTATTGTGTAATTTCTCACATCCACTAAATTTTAACATTCTTTCACGAAAAAATCTCACAAAAAATGATTAAAGTTCTTGATTTGACAGTCTTTTTCGATGTTAGCGTTAACATCAGCAATTTGTTCACGCTTACTCAAATAACTCTACTCTTTTAAATTTACAACTTTTAAATTAGTTAAAATATATTGTTTTTTACTTGAGTCGAAACGATCATTCTGAACTTTAACGCCTAATAAATAAATATTACCCTCCTTTAAATTCGATTGAATTTTATCATAAACATTAGGGAAAATTACAATATCCTGCTTACTGGTGGTATCAGCAAAACTGCCAAAAGCCATTGTTTGACCCTTTTTGGTCCTCACAAGTTTTAATGACATAAGTTTGCCGACAGCTATTCCACCTTCATGAATTTGAAACTCATTTAATGATTTAGCATTAAACTTCTGAGCATATTTTTGAACGGTAATTAATGGAGAAGTGAGTGTAGAAAAGCCTAAAGTTTTTTCTTCCATCAAAGCCATTTCTTGTTTGCTAGGTTCTTTAGCGGGCTTAATGGGAACACCACCTAGCCCTTCTGATAAAGCGAGATTTTCCCCAGTCAATTTAACATTTTCAATTATTTCAGGACAATTCTGTAATAATTCGTTCCGATTTTTGTTAAGCTGGTCAAAACATCCCGATTTAATTAAAGATTCAACCACATTCGTAATGCTATTAGCTTTAATAAATTTGACATCAATCTGACGTAAAAAATTGCTAAGAGAATCAAAAGATTTCGCTTGACGCTTTGCAATTATTTCTTTAAGAAAATCTATTCTAACCCCTTTAATTGCTCGTAGACCAACCAAAATCCGCCCATCAATTACCTGATAAGCTAAATCACTTTTGTTAATGTCAGGTGGCAAAATTTTTACACCATCCTCTTGAGCGCGCATTATATATTCATTCGCCTTATTTTGATTGCCAATATTAGAATTAAGCATAGAGGCATAAAATTCAGCTGGATAATGAACTTGTAAGTATGCGAGCCAAAATGCGATCATCGTATAAGCAACAGCATGTGAACGGTTGAAACCATAATTGGCAAATTGCTCAATATAGTCATATACACGGGTCGCAACCTGAACAGTCCTGCCGTTTTTTACTGCACCGTTGATAAATTTAGATTTTTCCTGTTCAATAACCTTTTGATCTTTTTTTGACATTGCTCTGCGTAAAATGTCGGCTTCTCCTAAAGAAAAGCCAGCCAGAACTCGTGCAGTTTGCATAACTTGTTCTTGGTAAACCAAAACACCATATGTTGAAGACAAAATTGGTTTTAAGCTGGGATCAGGGTATGTGACTTTCTGTATGCCTTTCTTGCGTGCAATAAAAGTTTTGATATTCTGCATTGGACCTGGACGATAAAGTGCATTGACTGCTACCAAATCTTCAAAATTATCTGGATGCAATTCACGCAGAACATTGCGAATTCCACCTGATTCAAATTGAAAGACGAGTTCCGTCTCACCCTTTTGAAAAATACTTAAAGTAGCCGGATCATCTAGGGGGATCTGATTAACATCGATCTTTTTTCCTTGCTCGCGAATCATTTTCTCCGTATCACCAAGAATAGTTAAATTTCTTAAGCCTAAAAAATCTATCTTTAATAATCCTAGTGATTCTACATATTTTTTTGTTTGCTGAGTTATCGGTATTCCCAATTGTCCTGATTGCAAGCCGGCAATGGCAGCAATAGAATTATCGCTAAGAACTAAACCAGCAGCATGGATTGAATAGTGGCGTGGCAGGCCTTCTAATCCACTTGCCGTTTCATAAAGCAACTTGTTCATGTCATTTGCATTCACCAGCATTTGCATTTTTTTGGATTCTTTATAAGCCTGAGCCAGACTTATTTTGCCTTTTGCGAAAGGTACGCTTTTAGACCACTCACTTAATTGCATTTCTTGAAGACCAAATACTCTGCCAGTATCACGCAAAACTTGCTTAGCTGCCAAAGTCCCAAATGTGAGAATCTGAGCAGCATGATCCATGCCGTATTTATTAAACATATATTTTATGACATCATCACGACGATTATCTGGTATATCCAAATCAATATCTGGCATTTCGTGTCTGGCAGGATTTAAAAAACGCTCAAATAGCAAGTTATATTTAATTGGATCAACCTCAGTGATATTTAAAGAATAGGAAACTAACGAGCCACAAGCTGATCCTCTGCCGGGGCCCATAGCAATTCCAACTCGATGGCAATAGTTTACAACATCCCAAACAATCAAAAAGTAATCGTTAAAGCCCATTTGATCTATTACTTGTAATTCATAATTTAGCTGTTTTTGATAATCAGAGGGAACTTTACGTTGACCAAAACGATTTTGTAAACCCTTTTTAGCCAAAAATTGCAGAAAATCCTTGGAAGTTGAATATTGATCCTGCTTATATTTCGGCAAAACTGGAGTTTGAAATATAATTTTAGCATTGCATATAGAAGCGATTTTTTCTGTGTTTTCTAAAGCCTCATCTAAACCCAGTTTATGGTAGCGTTCGCTCAATTCCTCAATAGAAGGCAAATAATGAGAACCAGATTGTTTAGCTAAATCTGTGATATCTTCCAAAACCTCACCTTTTTTTATAGCTTGTAAAGTTTTACGTAAAAACTGATCGCGAGGTTTTAAATAACAGGTATCTTCAACGCTAACTAATGGTAAATCAAACTGTTTTGATAACGTTCTGACATATTGTATATAATTTTTTTGCTTTTCACTGCCATAAACTCCTATATATAAGGAACTAGATTTAGGTATTATGCTAATTAAATGACGCAAAAAATCTGTTCCTAAACTTTCATTCTGCATCTGCAAGTTTAATAACTCACTATGCAAATTTGCCGGTATAATAAATATCAAATCATTTAAATCCTTGGTCAAATCCGCAATAGTTAAAATTTTTTGCTTATTACTGTTGTCTGTCAAAAGGTTAATTCTACTTGATAAACGCAAGATATTTCGATAACCCTCATCAGTCTTTGCTAAAGCGATAAGATCATATTGGTGAGCACTGTCAATTAATCCACTTAGCCTTAATTGCATCCCTAAAAGTGGTTTAATCCCAACTTTTTGGGCCATTTCAAAAAAATTAACTAATCCATAGGTTACGTTAATATCAGTTAAGCCTACAGCTTCATAACCTAATTCCTTTGCAGTAGTCAGCAAATCTTTGATTTTTATCGGACTGTCTAAAAGGGTAAAAGAGCTAAGGTTTTGCAATGCAGCGTATTTCATATTCAGTTCACCTTCCATATAAATAAGTATACCAAAAAGCTATCTTTTGGATTGAAAACCTGCATAATATTTGTTAAAATTCTAGGGTATGAAAGAAGGAAACGCTATGGGCCGTTATATCGTAACTATTTGCTGGAGCGTTGTTTACATGTTAATTGTAGGTTTTATTGCCGCTCCTCTAACCCAACATGTTTTTAATCTAAGTGAAGCTGCTATTGTTGGTTTGATTTTTGGTCTGTTATTCGCAGCCATTATCCCCACAATCACGGCACATTCTCATAAAGACAAAAGTAAGTATTCTAAACTTAAATAACTAAAAAAGTCATTAGCTGATTGCTGATGACTTTTTAGTTAGCTAAAACGATAATTTCGTGAAAAATTAACTTTTGGGTGACCTATAGTCAGAAACTCTTTAAACATTTCCACATAATCTTTATCCAGGGTTTTTTCAATCTTGTTAACGTTGTATTCTGGGTAGAAGCCACCTCCCATAGCACGATAGTTATTAACGGCCAGGCGATATGTTTTTCTTGCCAAAATTGGTTGTCCGTTTAATTCAAACTTAGTTAAGCGACTCCCAACAGGTCTCAGAACATCCGCTTCATAATTAAGCGGGTAAAAAACATCAAAATTAAAAAGCTGATTGCGATACTGAGGGTCAAACATAATTTTGCCCCTTTTATCCTTAATTAAAAATTTTAGTGAATATTCGACAATATTGCGTAGTTCTTTCCCGGTTACTTTAACTATACATAATTGATTAGCAAAAGGATAATTTAGCAAAATATCACGCATTGAAACATTTTTATTAAATCCTTGAGCTGTTTCACTCATCAAAGCTGTTGCTGAGACATCAGCCTTTGTAAAATATAATTGCATATCCTGCAATAAATTAATAAACGGTGAACCCTTAATCCTAGCTTCATCAGCATTTAAAATAAGAGCAGGTTCATCTAAATAAGCAATTGGCTGGTCAAGCCATTTTTGTGCCTTCTGTTCCAGTGACAAACTGGAGGCATTAATTTCACAATCAGATTCATAGTTTTGAGCGTCAATCAATTCAGTAGATATTGCTTTTATTTCCTTGCTTCGCTGGTCGATATCCAACACTATTTTACCAATAGATTCTCCGCGATAACCTGATTGTACAATGGCAGTTTCATGGTCTACGATATTTAGTCTTCGATGCTGATGCCCTGTCAGCATTACATCAATATCAGGAATTTCCTGTAAAATACGATATCCTTCATTTTCTCCTGTTTGTGGCTCCTTGCGTGTTCCTGTGTGAAGATCTGCTTCAAAACCGCCATGATAAAGCACAGCCAAGACATCGACTTTAGGCCTTAAAAAAGCTGTTATTTGCTTAACCTGCTCAAAAGCAGATTTAAATTTTAATCCTGCAACGTGGTCTGCTGGCTCCCAAAACGGTACCCGTTGTGTAGTAATACCAATAATTCCCACCTTTATACCGTTTTTATTGATAATGATATAATCTTGTCCAAAGGCCGGCAAATCATTTTTTTCAGCCAATATATTGCTATTTAAAAAAGTAGCTTTACTATAAGCTAAATATTTTTTTAAATAGCTTAATCCAAAATTAAAGTCATGATTGCCTAAACATCTGACATCATACTCGATGAGATTATAGAAATCTGCAAATGCTTTTAAATTGGCATCACTATTCGACTCATGTACATAAGCCGCTAAAGGCGAGCCTTGAAGACAGTCACCTGAATCGGTCACAATTACATTTTCAGCACCATATTTATCTCGCTGCTGTTTTATTATGCTACTCAGTCTGCTTAATCCAAAAGGAGCAGCATAACTATTTTTTTCTTGATAGTCCGTGGGAAAAATAAAGCCATGAATATCACTTGAATGCAAGAATACGAGTTTCATTTCACCTTTTCCTCTTCCTAGACGGGGAATTGCCTAATTTTTAGAATAAAAAAAGACACCCGTTTTTTGGTGTCTTTTAATTATTGATTGTCATTTGAGTTAGTTTGACTAACAACTTGACGACCCTTGTAATATCCTTTAGGTGAAACGCGGTGGCTTAAGCGATATTCACCAGTGGTTGCATCATAATGCATTGCTGGTACAGTTAACTTAATATGACCACGACGTGAACGTTTCTTTTGCTTAGAAGTATGTCTTTTAGGAACTGCCATTTAACTGATCTCCTTTTTTGTAGAATTACGATTTTAGGTTACTTAAAAGTACCCAAAATACTTCACGTTTGTTAATGATACTATTGTATCCCAAATAAATCAAGCTATATTAGTTATTCTTGTCTTGATTATGACCATAAGAACCCCAAAAATAACCAATTAGAACTCCGATAATGATCATTAATACTAAAATAATGATCAAAGGTAATTTGAATTGAAATAAGCCAAAATTAATGGCAACATTATTCGTATTTAAAACAACGAAGATTACAGCTAGTAAGGTTAAAATCAATGTAAAGATGAGCTTAATCTGTTTTGTTTTACTTTTCATACTCTGCACTACTTTCTTGAGGCAAACTTCAGCGATAATTCATCGCCTATCGTTGGAAACAGGTTATATAATTTAGCCAAAATTGCCAAACTAACTGGTAAATTGAGCTCACGTTTATTACTACCGAAGAAATGAACCACTTGCCAGGCAACATCATCCGGATCCAGCACAAATTTTTGTACGCTTTCAGCATAATGCCCACTCTTATCAGCAATATTAAAGAAATTTGTATAAACCGGCCCGGGATTAACCGTCATGACTTTAACTCCAAATGGTTTTAATTCCAAACGCAAAACATTCGAAAATTGAATAACGGCTGCTTTTGATGCACTGTAAGCGGCGGATTTTACAGTAGGAACTTTACCTGCAATTGAACCAATATTAATAATTTGCCCAGATTTTTGTTCCATCATTAATCGACCAACTAAGCGGCTAAAATACATCAATCCTAAAACATTAACTTGAAACATGGCTGTAACTTCACGACGGTTTGACTCTACAAAGTTTTCAAATTTGCCAAAGCCTGCGCAATTAACTAAATAGTCAACATGCTTAGTTAAATTAATAATTTTAGTAAAAGCAGCATCTATCTGATCACTTTGACTCATATCAGCTACTATTATGTAAGAGTTGGCCCCTGAAAGTTCGTGCGCCTCAGACGCTACCTTTTCTAACTTTGCTCTATTTCTGGCTATCAAAATAACTGTTGCTCCCCTGCCAGCACTTTCCAGTGCGATAGAATGGCCTATCCCACTTGAAGCACCTGTTATTACGACAACTTTATTTCTAAGGGAATCACTCATCTTTTTCTCCTTTCATAGGAATTACAATTCGATCGAAATCATTAGCTAATCTAGTATTCGCAAATATTTTCTGTGCCTGGTTTTCTAATTTTTTGGCTTTAGCACCTAAATATCTAGCAGAAATATGATTTAAATATAAACGCTTAACATTATTATCACGCGCAATCTTTGCTGCTTCAACTGCTGTAGAATGATAATATGAATGAGCTAAATCTGCCTCATTACCGGCAAAAGTAGATTCATGTACCAAAACATCCGCATTCTGTGCTAATTGTGCTATTGCAGGAGTTGCACGCGTATCATAAATAATAGTAATAATTCTGCCTTTTTTGTTAGGACCCAAAAAGTCATTACCATCTAATATAGTACCATTATCTAGAACAATTTTTTCACCATTTTTAAGTTTACCAAGTAATGGCCCATTAGGTACACTATATTGCGCTAATTTGTCCATTAAAAGTTCTCCCGGTCGGTCATCCTCGACTACTCGATAACCAAAACTAGGTACCCTATGAGCTAATTTTTCTGCGTATACCTTAAAACCATTCCCATTAAAAATTAATCCACCATCTTCTAAGACAACGAATTTAATAGGATAGCTAATTTTTGTTCGTGAAATTTTTAAAGCTGTCCTAACAAACTGCTCTAAGCCAGCCGGTCCGTATATAGTAATTGGACCCACATCTCCTTGAAATGACCGTGTTGCCAGTAATCCTGGCAAGCCGAAAATATGATCACCATGATTGTGGGAAATAAATATTTTTGTGACTTTACGCAATCTAATATTTGTTCGTAAAATTTGATGCTGTGTGGCTTCTCCCACATCAAATAACCAAATTTCATTGATTTCATCAAGCATTTTTAAAGCGATGCCTGATACATTACGTTTCTTTGAAGGTTGTCCTGCTCCAGTTCCTAAAAATTGTAACTCCATACTCTACCTATCTAATACTTAGCATTTTCAACTATTTTTTTAACAATTAAAGCACTGTAGTGCTTTGATCCTATTGGTGTTGGATGAGTTTTATCTTCATAAAACCAATTTGGATGATTCTTTGCATATGAGTACCAATTAATCACCATAAAATTATGATATTTTTTCGCTGCCTCATTTAATAAATTATTAACATCATTTTGCCAAGGCTTCGCCGGTACATATGTGTTTATCCAAAATACCTGTCTTTTATGTCCTAACTGCTTCATTAAATTATCTATATCAGACATTTTAAATGGACCATTAGTACCCAAACCTATTAATACATTCTTTCCTAAAACTTTCTCATTCTGATAATGTTTTAATAAATCAAAGGAAACATTCAGTTGACGTGAAATAGCCGCATCAATCACAGCCTTAGGCATCAAATCTTTTAAATCACTGCTAGAACCGGCCATAACTGAATCGCCAATAGCCGTTAAATCAATTTTACGTGCCAATTGAATCTCAATTTGTGAAATACCAAATTGCTCAAAAGATTTTTTTATTGGATGTTTCTTCGCTGCTTGTTTAGCTTCTTTTATAAGTTTAGCCTTTTTTTGTTCTCTGGGACTAATTTTTTGGTACTCCTTGATTAAAGCATTATTATCTTTTCTTTGTTGTTTACGATTTGCTCTGATTCTGCGCGCCAGTTGACTTTGATTGAAATTTTGGGCCTGTGCAGCAGGAGAAATTAAAATTGCAATGCTACCAGTTAAAAAAATCAAGCCTATAAGAATAGCCTTCACTTTTTGAAAATAATTTTTTGAATTCTTATCGCGAAGTTGCTGCAAATAATTTTTTGTTTTTTGTAAAGTTATTTTGCCCAATGGTTTTTCTACAGCTTTGTATGCAATCTCACTTAAAATAACTATCAAAATTAGTTCAATAAAGCGATAAAGCAAAACATGATCTGCCATATTGGAAACTTTATCTTCAAAAAAAATCATTACTGGAAACTGGTAAAGATAAATTTCATAACTTCTTGAGCCAATCCAATTAAAAACAGGATTAGTTAACCATTTATTCCAGTGGCTCCCTGGGTGAGCGATCGCACCGACTAATATCGTTGTACACAATGTGAACAAAAACATACCACCCGAATAAGTAAATGCACTCTCTGCATTCATTATTGGAGAAAGAAATAAAAATATCATTCCACAAAAAGAAATCAGACCAATAATATCTAATAAGATGGAATCATTGCGCTTGATATTGCTTTTCAATTTATTCAATGGCCAAATGACAGCCAGTGCAGCCCCTAAGCCTAAAGAAAAAAATCTGGTATCCGTACCATAATAAATACGATTAATATCAACACCAGTGGTAAACATTATTGCCATTTCAATTGCTGAAAGTATTGATAAAATTAGTAAAATACTAAAAATATTTTTTCTCTTTTTGCCATATTTTACTAGTAAGAAAATAACTAATGGCCATAGTATATAAAATTGACCGTTAATTGACATTGTCCATAAATGGACAAATGGAGATTCGTTAGCGGCAAAACGTTCAAAATAGCTTTGACCATTTAAAATCTGCCAGAAATTATAAACATTAAGCAAGTTTGCCACAACTATTTGACTTAGTTTGGCAAGTAAATTCCGCTGAAATAAAACTATATACGCTGCAGAAATCCACAATACCGCAATTAATGGCGGATATATTTTTTTAATTCTACTCCAATAAAACTTTTTTGTATTATAAAACCCATTTTCATCATACGCCTTGAGTATTTGGCATGTAACCAGGTAACCTGACAAAACAAAAAAAATCGGTACGCCAAGATATCCGCCAACAAAAGTATTAGGATCGAAGTGATAAAGAATCACTCCAATTACTGCCAAAGCTCTAAGTCCAGAATATCCTGTGATATATCGATTTTTTGTCATGTTTCAAAACTTTTCTATTTATTATTGGACAAATTCAAAGTTGAATGAGCCAATTATTACATCATCGCCGTCAACGGCTCCTTTTTTACGTAGAGCATCATCCACTCCCAGATTCTTAAGCTTCCGAGCTAATCTCATAACACCATCCTGATAATCAAGATTGGTTCGCTCCACTAATCTCTCCAGGTTTTCACCTTTAATCTCAAAAACATGATCTTCTAGTTTGGTGATAGTAAAATCATTCTTTTGACTTGCCTGATATTTATACTCTTTTACTTCTTGAACAGGTTCAGGCTTCTGCAATGCTCGTTCTTTTTCTACTTGCTCTACTACGGTTGCAGTATGCTGCATCAATTGTTCAATTCCTTCATGTGTCACACTTGAAATAGCATAAACAGGCGCTTGGATTTTTTCCGTTTTCAAATCTTTCTTGAATTGTTTTAATTTTTCACTTGCACCGGAAATATCCATTTGAGTTGCGACAATTATCTCTTTTCTATCTTTTAGATTTTTATCATAAGTTAACAGTTCTTGACGAATTGTCTGGTAATCTCGGAGCGCATCCCTGCCATTAGCAGGATCCATCGCCACCAAATGCAAAATCACCTTTGTTCTTTCAATATGACGTAAAAATTGTATACCAAGACCTACGCCATGACTTGCTCCCTCAATCAAGCCAGGCAAATCAGCCATTGAAAAGTCACGACCATCGGGTAAAATAACCATACCCAAATTTGGCGTTAAAGTCGTAAAAGAATAAGCAGCTATCTTGGGCTTGGCTTTCGTGACGACTGACAACAATGTTGACTTACCAACGGAAGGAAAACCCACAAGGCCAACATCTGCTAAAACCTTTAGTTCTAGTCGTAATACTCGGTCTTCACCAGGTTCACCATTTTCAGCAATTTCAGGTGCGGTATTAACACTCGTTGCAAAGTGAATATTGCCTCGTCCACCTTTACCACCATGTGCTACAACCAGTTCTTGTTTATTTTCAGTTAGATCACCAATTTCTTCATTGGTATCAAAGTCATATACAGTCGTTCCAACAGGAACTTTAAGATACAAATCCTTAGCTCCTCGACCATATTGAGATTTTATGCGACCATCTTCACCATTTTCTGCCTTGAATTTACGGCGATACCGAAAGTCCATTAATGTTCTCAAGCCGCTATCAGCGACAAATATAATACTGCCGCCTCGTCCACCATCGCCACCGGCAGGACCACCATTAGGGACATATTTTTCATGGCGGAAAGCGACCATGCCGTCTCCGCCTTTACCAGCTTGGACTTCAATCTTAGTTTGATCGACAAATGTAGGCATATAGATTCTCCTTCCGTCTTTCTTAACTATATTACTATACCACAAAAGTTTGGACTATTATGGCAAAAATCAATATTTACAAGGTCAACTTAACTGTCTGAGCCTGAGGCAAGGTCAATCCTGCAGAACGTAATTCATCGATTGAGGCTTCTTTAATTTTTTTCAAAGAGCCAAATTTTCGTAAAAGCTTATTTCTGCTTTTCGGTCCGATCCCTTTAATTGAATCTAGCTTGCTCGATAAAGCATTTTTAGCATGAGTCCTTCTATGGAAGGTAATTGCAAAGCGGTGTACTTCATCTTGAATTCTCGTCATTAAATAGAAACCTTGAGATTTCGGATTCAACGGTATTAGTTTCAATGGCACACCATTAATTGGATCTCCATATAAAAGGTGGTTGGTTCTGTGTTTGTTATCCTTGACCATACCAGCTACTGGAATATTAAGGTTCAGCTCATTGCGTAAAATATCTTCACAAGCATCTACCTGAATTTGACCACCATCCATCAAAATTAGATCTGGCATTGGTTTATGTTCCTTAAGTAGTCTGCTATATCTTCTGCGAACAACTTCACGAGTATTACGAACCTCATCGCCACCATTTTGATGCTCAACTTCACCCTTTAATTTATATTTACGATAAGAGTTTTTATCTGGTTCACCATCTTTAAAAACGACTAAAGCTGAAACCGGATCAGCTCCTTGAATATGAGAATGGTCAAAACTTTCAATAACATGACCATAAGGCAAACCTAAGGAATCAAAAATTTCTTTCTGTGCACCCTTTGTTTTTCTATTTCCTAATTCTAATAACCGAAACTTCTCATCAAGTTTGAGCTTTGCATTGTCTTTTGCCATATTTAATAAAGAGCGTTTTTGACCTCTTTTTGGCGTTCTCACAGGCACATGCAAGACTTCACTCAGTGCCTCATTGTCAATTTTGGCAGGTATTAAAACTTCTTTTGGCAGTATTCTATTCTTTTGCCCATAAAATTGAACAATAAAGGACGCAAACGTATCTTCTGGATCGTTAGTGTCTGTCAGTGGATACATTCTAGTCTCACTTCTAAGCAGCTTTGCTTGCCGTAAAAAGAAAATTTGAATAGCTATCCATGATTTATCAACATAAAAATTAAATATGTCACGCTGAGTATTGTCATTCGAAATAATTTTTTGCTTTTCGACAGTTTCTTCAATGTAATTAAGCTGATCACGAATTTCAGCTGCTCGCTCAAATTCAAGATTTTCAGATGCAGCTGTCATTTTTTCGTTAAGATCTTTCTTTACCCAGCCTATATCACCATTTAAAAAACTCTTAATCTTTTTTATTTGAGCTTCATAAACTGACTTAGGGACCGTTTTAAAGCATGCTCCTAAGCATTGTCCCATATGATAATACAAACAAGGTCTGCCCTGCTTGCCATGGCAGCGCCTCAGAGGAAAAACTTTTTGAATAAACTTAAGGGTAGCCTGTGCAGCATAAACATTAGGATAGGGTCCAAAATAATAACCACCATCTTTTCTAATGATACTGGTTAATTTGGTTTGTGGATCACGTTCATTAGTAATTTCAATATATGGATAGCCCGTTCCTTGTTTTAACTGCACATTGTAATATGGCTGATATTTCTTAATAAGTGTAACTTCAAGCAAAAATGCTTCTTTATCAGTTGAAACGGTGATGATATCATAATCTCGAATATCTTCAACTAATTCCGCTCTTCTGCCAACTTGGGTACTTTTGAAATAGGAACGTACTCGACTCCTGAGATTTTTCGACTTGCCAACATAAATAACCTTGCCATTTACATCTTTCATTAAGTAACAGCCAGGCTTAGCTGGTAAAAGTTTTAATTTATTTTCAATCAGCTGAGTTGCCAAAAAATCACTCCCCCAAATTCGCTATCATATTTTAACATACAATTCATAGTTTTAAATTTGCTTTTGCTTAGTTATCACTTGATTATTAGAAAGTTAAAAATATCAGCTTTACATAATTATATTTATTTAAAGCTAGCAATTTTTTTATTCTCTGGCTTGAAGTCTTATTTTTTATTATAATAAAATCAGAAAGGAAAAATTATTATGGGGTTAACTTTTAAAAAACAAGATGAATTAGAAAAACTATTTGATAAATTTGCTACTGTGCCTGATGACAAAAAGAAAAAATTTGCTAAAACCAAGGATAAAGTAGTTAAAGATAAAGACAATTAAAAATGGTTCTCATTTGAGAACCATTTTTTCTTGCAAATTTTACAGGTTTTGTTCAATCCATTGCCATACTTCTTGAACATGCAACTTTTGGACAGAACTAAAAGTAACAACATCAACGTTATCATGATTTAAATCAAGTTTTTGCTTCAATATAGCAAGCACTTGGTTTTGCTGACTTTTCTTAACTTTATCAATTTTAGTACAAACTACCAAAATAGGTATATTAAGATATAATGCATAATTATACATAGCTACATCATTTTTAGTAGGCTCATGTCTACCATCCACTAGGATAATTAATCCTTGTAAGTTTGCCCTGGTTTCAAGATAATCTTGAATCATATTACCAAACTGTTCACGTCTTTTTTGTGAAACTTTGGCGTAGCCATACCCTGGTACATCGACTAAATAAAAGGCATGATTTACTAAATAGAAATTAAGAGTTTGCGTTTTTCCTGGTTGTGCAGAGGTACGCGCCAAGTTTTTGCGATTCAATAACGTATTTATTAAACTCGACTTGCCCACATTAGAGCGACCAGAAAGTGCAACTTCAGGCAAATTATCAGTTGGATATTGATCCTCACGTACAGCACTGATTGCATACGAACTATCTTTAATGATCATTAGCTGCCTTTATTTCTTCATTATTTTCCTGATCATCCTCTTTACGTCTTGTTACGTTTGGTTCGGCATTTTTTTCAATGACATCTTTAGTAACTTTAACGTTTTCAATATCGGGCTCACTAGGAGTTTTATACATAATGCCCATCATCGCATTTTCAATTATTGTCCGCAAGCCACGTGCTCCCATATTTCGTTCGATGGCTAAATCTGCAATAGCTTTTAAAGCATCTGGCGTAAATTCTAAGTTAACCTGATCAAGCGACATTAATTTTTTATATTGCTTTACCAGCGCGTTCTTAGGTTCAGTTAAAATTCTAACTAAATCATTTCTATCTAATTTATCTAAGGTAGCAATAATAGGAATACGCCCAATAAACTCTGGAATCAGTCCAAACTTGACCAAATCTCCTGTCGTTAAATGCTTAGTCCAAGAATCATCTTGCACTTTATTAAGCTCGTTTTCAGCACTAAAACCAATTACTTTTTTACCCAAACGGCTTTTGACAATTTGTTCGATACCATCGAAAGCTCCACCAACTATAAACAAAATGTTGGTGGTATCTATCTGTATTAATTCTTGCTGAGGGTGTTTACGACCACCTTGCGGTGGTACGGAAGCAATAGTACCTTCCAAAATTTTTAATAATGATTGCTGAACGCCTTCTCCAGAAACATCCCTGGTAATTGAAACATTTTCAGATTTTTTAGATATTTTATCTATTTCATCAATGTAAATGATTCCTCGCTCTGCGCGTTCTATGTCGTAATCTGCATTTTGTAACAATTTAAGTAAAATGTTTTCAACATCTTCTCCAACATACCCTGCCTCAGTTAAGGTAGTTGCATCAGCTATCGCAAATGGCACATCTAAAATGCGGGCCAAAGTTTGAGCCAAGTATGTTTTACCTGAACCTGTTGGTCCAATCAGAGCAATATTTGATTTTTGCAACTCAGTTGAAGAATCTACATCCATTTGCGTAACACGCTTATAATGATTATAAACTGCAACTGACAAAATCTTCTTTGCTCGCTCTTGACCAATAACATACTGATCAAGTTGCTTTTTGATTTCCATTGGCTTTGGCAAATCCTGTGCCTTTTTTAAAGAATCAGATTTTAACTCATCGTCAATAATTCTTTTTGAAAGATCTACACACTCATTACAAATATAAACCCCGTTGCCAGCAATCATCTTTTTAACTTGATCTTGTGTTTTATCACAAAAGGAACATTTAATTACCTCTTGATCAGTAAATTGTGAAGCCATTCTATTCCTCCTTGTATTTACAAGTCTAAGATTAGCATAAAATACGGGTGGTATATGAATTATATGCTTGTAAAAAATAAAAAGGCAGTACAACACCACCTTTTTACTCAGAATTTAAAACTCTACTTTTTATCAGACTTTTTTTCGTCTTTTTTAGTTTTAGATTTAGAAACTTGTTTTGCGTTGTCAGCGACAATATTAATAGCCTTACGTACATTGATATCATGTGAAAGCATGTCATCAGTCAGAGTGTTACGGACAGTTTTTTCATCCATATTATATTCACTAGCTAAGTCTTTTATCTCTTTGTCAATTTCTTCTTTAGTAGCTTTAATGCCTTCTTTTTTGACAATTGCTTCAAGTACCAGGTTAGTTTTAACTCTCTCTTCAGCATCCTTAGCAAATTGTGAGCGTAATTGATCTTCTGTAGTATTAGTTATCTTGTAATATGTTTCAGGACTGATTCCTTGACGTTGCATATTACCTAAATATTGATTCATTTGCGTGTTAATGTCTTCCTGAATCATAGCATTCGGAATTTCATCAATAGTAGCATTGGCAACAGCACTTTCAATTGCGGCTTGCTCAATCTCGTCTTGTGCAGCTTCTTCTTTCTTCGCCTTAAGATCCTTCTTGATCTTTTCTTTTAAATCATCAAGAGTATCAACAGAATCATCAACATCTTTAGCAAATTCATCATCTAATTTAGGTAACTGCTTCGATTTAACTTCATGAATTTTGGTAGCAAAATGAGCTTCCTTACCTGCTAAATCTTTTGCACCATAATCTTCCGGAAAAGTTACGACTACGTCTACATCGTCTCCTGCCTTGTGACCTATTAATTGGTCTTCAAAACCAGGAATAAATGTATTGGAACCTAATTCAAGTGAATAATCATCTGCTGAACCACCATCAAAGGCCTTCCCATCTACTGTTCCTTTATAATCAATGGTAACTGTATCACCTTTAGCTGCAGCACTCTTCTTCAGTACTAACTCAGCGTTCTTTTCACGCTCTTCTTTTAATTTGGCGTCAACATCTTTGGCATATACTCGAGTGTTTTGTTTAGGAACTTCAACTCCCTTATATCCGCCAAGTTTTACCTCAGGTTGAACAGTGACTGTGGCTTTCATTTGCCAGTCTTTACCTTTTTCCATTGAAACCGGTAAAATTTGTGGTTGACCTACAGCCGCAATATCAGCTTCCTTAATCGCTGCTTCATAGGCATCTGGTAGAACAATATTCAAAGCATTTTCATATAGTGATTCTTCACCATAATATTGATCAAAAATCACACGAGAAACATGTCCTTTTCTAAAGCCAGGAACACGTAAGCTGTTCTTTACCCTTCTGAATGCTTGATCTAGCCCACGCTTTACATCAGCTTGGGGAATATCAAAAGTAAGTTCACCGGTAGTTTTATCGGTTTTATTCCATTTTACAGACATTAATTAAATACCTCCAATGTCAAGTTAAATTGCATCTTTACATACTAAATTATCTTACATTAAACGGTCGCAAAAAACAAACTTGGGCAAAAAAAGATGTACTTCTATGAAGAAGTACATCTTTTTAAACTGTTTTTAACGAACTAATCAAGAATTTCAGTAACTTGACCAGCACCAACAGTACGACCACCTTCACGGATAGTGAACTTAGTACCCTTTTCAATGGCTGCTGGTTTAATTAATTTAACAGTAAACTCTGTGTTATCGCCAGGCATAACCATCTCAGTACCTTCTGGTAATTCAATTTCACCAGTGATATCAGTAGTGTGGAAATAGAATTGTGGACGGTAGTCTGAGAAGAATGGGGTGTGACGTCCGCCTTCCTCTTTCTTCAAAACGTAAACTTGTCCTTTAAATTCGTGGTGAGTCTGAATTGAGCCAGGTGCAGCTAAAACTTGTCCACGAACGACTTGATCACGGTCAATACCACGAAGTAATACACCAACGTTATCTCCGGCTTCACCTAAATCCAAAGTCTTGTGGAACATTTCCAAACCAGTAACAACTGATTTAAGAACTTTATCTACCAAGCCGACAATTTCAACTTCATCACCAATCTTAACTGTACCACGATCAATACGACCTGAAGCAACGGTACCACGACCTGTGATTGTGAAGACATCTTCAACTGGCATCAAGAATGGCTTATCAGTTTGACGTTCAGGAGTTGGAATGTATTCATCAACTGTGTCCATCAACTTCATGATAACTTCTTCTTGTTCCTTGTCTCCTTGTAAAGCTTTCAAAGCTGAACCACGGATAACTGGAATATCATCACCAGGGTAATCGTATTCAGTTAACAAGTCACGAACTTCCATCTCTACTAAGTCAATCAATTCTGGGTCGTCAACTAAATCAGTCTTGTTCAAGAAAACAACGATGTAGTTAACACCAACTTGACGAGCAAGTAAAATGTGTTCACGAGTTTGTGGCATAGGACCATCAGTTGCGGCAACAACCAAGATAGCTCCATCCATTTGAGCAGCACCGGTAATCATGTTCTTAATGTAGTCGGCGTGACCTGGAGCGTCCATGTGAGCGTAGTGACGATTTTCAGTTTCGTACTCTACGTGAGCGGTATTAATAGTAATACCACGTTCCTTTTCTTCTGGGGCTGCATCGATCTCTGAGTAATCCTCTGCTTTAGCCAATCCCTTTTCTGATAAAACTTTAGTAATAGCCGCCGTTAAAGTGGTCTTACCATGGTCAACGTGACCGATAGTACCAATGTTTACGTGTGGCTTTGTTCTTACGTAATGTTCTTTTTCTGCCATTAAAATGACCCTCCTGTAAATTTGCAAGAAGTCCGTTGAGTAAGTAACGGATAGTTCTCTGTTGAATATTGTACTACTTTCATTGGCAAATGCCTAGTATTTTAATGCATAGAGCCATGCCTAATGAAAACGTCCTTTGCTATTATACTAAATACTTTGAAAAAGTAAAGACATTTTATCCAATTTTATTCGGATATATTATTATCGATTTTCTCAAACAGCTTTTGATTGCTTCTGCCATCATGATTATCAATATAAGAAGCAATATCACTGGCAAAACTGTCAGGATCATCAACATACTTATTTAGTTTAGGATAAAGGCTTCCTAAAATCAAATTAACTTCGCTTAATACAGCTGGAATTTGACTAGGCCTATGGTAGTATCGTGAACCAATGCCTGAAACAACTTCACGATACACCGGATCCTTTTCAAGCAAATTGATGTTCTTGGGAATAAATTCTTCTTCCTGCCCTAATACCAGAATTTTAAATTTATTTCTTAGACCAAGCCTGAATAAATCCTCACATAAAACCAGTCGAACTGCGAAATTTAAACTCGGATCAATCAATAAACTTTGTGCAAAATTTTTATAATTCGATAAATCAAGTTTAAACAGCTTATCATAGTCGTATTTTGTCGGCTTGGATTTTTTCCTAAAAGCAACCATTATTTTTTGTTGCAATTCTAAGCTAACAGGTTCTACCGAACATGGCAATTCATAGTCAGTAATATTTTTAACTTCTAAAGCTTCAATAAAAAAATTATTTTTTCTAAGAATTTTGCTATATTCAGCAAAAATTTTAGAATTAGTGAAAAGATCCTTTTCTTCTTTAATTAATTCATAAGCAGAATAACTCTGCTTGTTCTTAATATATAGCTCACATAAATTAAGAACAACCTCGTCGCTGTGACCGTCCCTTAAAGCTTCTTCTAAATTTTGAATAGCCTGAGCCAAATCACCATTTAATTCATTTCTTTTTGCCAGATTAATTAGATTTTTTTGACTAAGTGAAGTCATAGTTAATCTTTCTTGATAATTCTTTGACCGGTCTTATTAACGTCAACTGGGTGATGAGTTTCCTTTTTTGGCATATCATTTTTGCTATTTCTTTTTTGCATTGCTCGATGTCTGTTTTGGTTAACTTCCATTACGACTGGCAAAACTACTGGCCGTCTATTGGTTTTGCGGTAAAGAAATTTTTCCAAATCATTACGCACATCCTGTTTAATTTCAGTCCAGTCAAATTTTTTGTGTTCGAAATTATTAGTTATTGTCTTTTTAATAAGCTCTATGCTGTCACGCATCAACTGTTGATTTGCCTTAATATATACAAACCCTCTGCTGGTAACCTGTGGTTGAGCAACAATTTTTTTCTTGCGACGATCAATAGTAACTACTGCAATAAAGATGCCATCATCGGACAAAACTTCGCGATCGCGTAAAACAATATTGCCCACATCACCAATTCCAGAACCATCAATCATTGTGTCTTCTCCGGGAACAGGATCCGTCAAATAAAGTCGTTTTTGATTAAAGTCATAGCTTAAGCAGTCACCATTTTTTGTAATAAAAATATCATCTTTTTTGAGTCCTGCCCTAATTGCCAAATCTTTGTGAATTTCCAGTAATCGATATTCACCTATAACCGGAATTAAAAATTGTGGCTTTATAATGTCAATAAGCAGTTGTAAATCACGACCCGTCGCATGTCCACTGGTATGTTTTGCTTTACCTAGTTGAATTACAGTACCACCTGCACGATAAACCATATCGCTAGTTTGAGCCACAATAGTCTCTACTGAATGAGAAGGCGTCGTAGCAATAAAAACCAGATCCCCCTTATGAATCGTAATCATACTGTGACGCTTTTTTGCCATTTTTTGTAAAGAGTTTAAAGGCTCACCCATTTGACCGGTTTCAAGAATAACCGTTTTTTCATCAGGAGTTTCTTTTAAATCTTTAACACGCATCAACAAGCCTTTAGGAACATTCAAATAACCAAGATTCATGGCAGTACGGACTATTTTAGCCAAGTCTCTGCCCGTCAGCAAAACGCGTCTGCCAGTTTTATGAGCGGCATTTAAGACTTCCTGAATTCTAATAAGATTAGATGCTTTGGCAGCGACGATTACTCTGCCCTTGGCATTCCGAAAAACATTTGTTACATAGTCCCCAATCTCCTGCTCGGCAACATTGGGCAAAGATGCCTCAGCATTTGAAGAGTCACTTAAAAGTGCTAAAACTTTCTTTTGTCCAATTTCTGCTAAGCGGTCTAAATCCGTACGGTACTTAGGTGCTGCAGAAGGATCAAATTTAAAATCTCCTGTATAAACAACTTCTCCTGCAGGGGTATGCACATCTATTCCCAGCGAATCTGGAATAGAATGAGTAGTCGGGAAAAATGATATATTAGCATTTTTAAAATCAATCTCTGTTTCAGCATCAATAACATGAAAAAGAGTGTTTTTACAGCGCTTATTTTCCCGTTTAACTGTTATTTTAGCCAGTTCGATTGTGAGCTGTGACCCAAAAACTGGTATGTCATACTTTCTTAAAATATACGGCAAAGCTCCTATAGAGTCTGCATGTCCATGTGATAAAAAGATGCCGACCACCTGATCAGCATATTGCTCAAAAAAGTCTAAATCTGGAATAACCAGATCAATTCCAAACAATGTGCTGTCAGGATATTTAAGACCAGCATCAAGAACAAAAATTTCATCATTAACTTGAACAGCGAACATGTCTTTTCCTTGTTCACGAACGCCGCTCAAAATCATAATTTTAACTTGATCAGTCATTATATTTCCTTTTCCTTAATTTGCTATTCAGTTGTTATTTATGGATCATATGATCACAACGTAAAAAGTATCTTTTTTTATTCTAGCATAAAATGGTATTTTGACAAAAATAAAAAAGCCGATTCCTAATTGAACCAGCTTTTCTGACATTTCAACTAATTAACGACGCAAACCTAACTTCTTGATTAATTCACGATAACGATTAATATCCTTATTTTGTAAATAACGAAGTAAGTTACGACGGTGACCTATTTTCTTCAACAAGCCAACATATGAATGATGGTCATGTGAATGATTCCGCATATGTTCAGTCAGGTTGTTAATATCTGTAGTCAAGATAGCTACCTGAACCTCAGTTGAACCTGTATCACCCTCGTGAGTCGCAAATTTTTGAATTATTTCATCTTTTTCTGCTTTTGAAATTGCCATATTATTTTCACCTTTCACTAGAATAATTGCCGTTAACAACGTTAACCGTCAGGTGTGAGCGCGCAAACAGCGTTAACGGTTCACAACAATAGTATAATACAGACAAATTTTTTAAAAAGCAAGTATTATTTATCTTGCATCTGCATTTATCTTTCAGTATAATCTATAAAGTAGAATTACGATCAATGGAGGTGAAATTTATGCCACAAATCAAATCAGCTATTAAGCGTGTTAAGACTCAAGATGCTACAAGAAAGCGTAATGCTGCTCAAATGAATCAGTTAAGGACTGCAGTTAAAAAGTTCAAGACTGCTCAAGCTGCTGGTGCTGAGAATGCCTCCGAATTACACGTAGCTGCTGCTCGTGCATTAGATAAAGCTGCTTCTAAAGGTCTTATTCATAAGAATAAAGCTAACCGTGATAAAAGCCGTTTAGCAAAACTTGCAAAATAACGATCTTGCTTAATTAATAAATAAAAAGACAGAAATGAAATCATTTCTGTCTTTTTGTTTCTATCAAAATTCATACACTGAGAATAAAAAGTTTTAAGAAATCGTCTTCTCGGTATTGACCACTCTTATAATTAAAATCCAACTTAATTGCCTGCTTTAGTAATCTTGCTATCTTATCTGACGATACTCTATTTTTTAGAGCTAATTTAACGCGGTAGGGATGAACACCCAGCGTTTTTACAATTTCAGGTTCACTGCGACCTCTCTCTTTAAGAACCTTAACAATCAAAATCATTTCCAACTGATTTTCAAATACGGCAAGAATCTGTATTGGATTGTTGCCGTTGTGCAGTTGATTACTTAGCCTTGTCAAAGCTTCCTGGTAATTGTTATTTAACGCTGAATCCAATATGGCAAAAATATTTTGTGCTAATGACAAATCAACATTTTTTTCGACTAATTCAGTTGTGATTTTTCTGTTATCTGTAATCATTTTCAGCTTATTATAATTACTCAAAACAGTATCTACCACTTGATCGCTGCGTTCTAATAAAAGATTTAAAGCAGGGCTTGTAATTTGATACCCCTCCATAGAAATCAAATTTCTGATAAATTTACTCAATTCATAAGGTCGAATTTTAGTTTCAACAACATTAAAATGATTTGTAATAAGCTTTGTTATTTTCTTTCGTCGATCAATTTTTTCATATGAAGAAACAATTACTAAAATATCATCTAGTTCCGTAATATTCTCAAAAATATTTTGCAGTTTTGAAATTTGCTTTTGAAATTTCTTAGGGACTTTTGCTGTTAGAAAAAATGGATTTTTAATTGTTATTACCTTTTTCTGGCTGAAAAGACTCGATTCAGTGAGATCAGCAATTAATTCATCTAATCCTTCTGAATCGCAATCAACATAAATTTTCTCATATTCTGACATTTTTTTCTCATGAATATATGAATCAGCAATATATTCGTTTAAGAAAGCGTCGTTTCCACTAATCAGGGTATGAGCAATTTTCGTATTAGAACCTTTAAATAAAGAAAGTAATGTCATTTTTTTATCACCGGTAAAAATCTCTTAAATTTGGGCCTCGTAAAAGCACCATAAGTCCAAGTAATCATACCACAGTCTTGAGTCGATGCCCACGGAATATGTTGAGCCTGCAAAGTTTCAATTGTCTCTATGTGAGGATGACCAAAACGATTCTTGCGACCAGCAGAAATAAAAACTCTTTCTGGATGTAAAGCTTTTAGGAATTCTTTATTTGAAGCAGTACGACTACCATGATGACCTAGCTTGAAGTAATTAACATGCAAATGATATTGATTCATGATCTCCAACTCTCCTTCTTGGCCTAAATCACCAGTAAAAAGCCATCTTTTGCCGGCCAGTTTAAATGTTAAAGAAAGAGAATCTTCATTTTTTCCTAAGCCTGGCTTAAAAGGATAAACAGTCTGAAAAGATAGTTGAGAGTCATTAACTTCATTCCCTGCTAACAATTGTATAATTTGGTCTTTCTTGATTTTTCCAGTGATTCTTTTTTGAAAAGAAGGATTTTGAATTAATCCTCGCGCCACATATAAATTTTCTACTTTAATTTGATTCAAAAGTGGCTTCAAATCACCTACATGATCTGCATCTTGGTGTGTAATAAATATCCCATTAATTTTGCTTATACCTTGAGCTTTCAAAAATGGGAGAGTAATTTTCTTAACCTGCGGATTTATTTTTTTGCCGTTGAAATTAAGTTTTCCACCGACATCTATTAAATAAACTTTTCTAAAAAACGGAGTGGAAATAAAAATGCTGTCTCCTTGGCCAACGTCAATGAAAGTTACTTGACCTTGAAGTGGAAAATGAATGGTCAAAAAAACCAATCCATATATAAATAAAAGACATACTATAAATCTTTTTATTATTTTTTTACAGTTTGGTTTTTCATTTATCCAAATCAATATAATAGACGTCAGAATTAATAAAAAAAGACATTGCCACCAGTTTATTTTGCCAAATGTTAAAAGGCCAATTTTACTGTTAGAAATTTGTGCAATTTGTTTTTCTCCAAGTTCAAGTATTCTTTCAAATAAAAAACTGCATTTTGGATTAATTTTAAAGATCAGCAAGTTCAAAAAAGTTAAAGGCATCACGACCCAGTTGAAATATGGCACAATTAACAGATTAAAAAAAACAGTTAATATATTAAATTGAAAAAAGTAAAATAAAAGCAATGGCAGTAAGAGATTATTTAAAGAAAATGACTGCTTAAATTTAGTCATGTGATTAGTCATTTCCAGACCCAGGGCTAAAATATAGCTTAAAACTGCGCCAGTGCTCATCATTAAACGAGGATTGATTATTAGGTGCAAAATTGCAGTTAGTCCAAGTAAATCACTTTTGTTAATTTGTAATTTTTTTATAGAAAATAGTTGACCCAAAATATAGGTCAAACTTGCTCTGATAAAACCAACTTGACTATTACTGAGAAAAATCCCTACCAGTAAAATAAGCAAACAAAAAACAAAGGTCTCGCCTTCTGTTAATTTTAAAAAATAACAAAATTTACTGATTAGTAAGGTATAAATACCAACATGCAGACCAGAAATACTCAAGATGTGTATTACGCCAAGGTCACGATAATTATTCAGAATTGTTTGAAATCTCCGACTTGGATTTTCACCTAGGATCAGTTCACTACTAAAAAAAGATAAAATTGGTGGCATTTGCTGAAAAAATTTTTTTAAATGGAATCGCAAAAAATGCAAATAGTTCCAAATGCCACCCTTGTCAATTTTAATTCTATAGCTTTTTAGTTTGACTTCTTGAGAAATGTTTTTATATCGATAAAATTTTTGCAAGTCAAATTGTCCATAGTTAGAAGCCGGTTCAATCGGATTTACATCACCAGATAAACAATAAAGTTTAACTCTGTACCCTGATTTTATTTGTTGTATCTGTCTTGAGTTTATTCTCCCAGAGACTTTTACTTTGCCTTTTTCTACTTGACCATCAACTGTGAACCAATCGTCAAAAATATCAATTTGATCAGGGTAAAAAACTATTTGAGATCTTGGACTGATTACAAAGGCAGTTTGCTTTTTATCGAAGCAAGTTGCAAAAAAAGCTATAAAAAGTATTACAAGAGAAAACCATCTTAAAGAATTAAACTTATAAAAAAGCAAATATGAGAGATAAGCGGCTATTAAAAAAGAACATGACTTTTGAATTAAGGTATCGCATTGATAGTATAAAAAACTTAAATCTATCAGTAATAATGCTAATGCAAGAAGGAACCCTGGTTTTAAAACATCAAACTTCCAATTGGTCTTTAAGTGCCACAAATGTTTTTTCCCCAATTCCAGATACCTGCTTCAGTTCTTCTATGGATTTAAATTGGCCACTCTTTTGACGATAAGCAATAATTTGCTGTGCTTTTTTCTCTCCAATACCATTAAGCTGCTGTAGTTGTTGTGCATTTGCGGTATTGATGTTTACTTTATTGCCTGCAGTCGTTTGACCACTATTTTTGTCATTAAATTCACTAGAAACCGGGTCAGATGAATTAGATGAAACCGATTCTACCACTTGCTCTGTCTTTATTTTTTCTCCTATATAAGGAATATGAATCTTATCCTGATCTTTCAATATCAAAGCTCGGTTAACCCTTTTCAACTGAGCGTTGCTTTTAATACCTCCTGCTGCAGCGATCAGCTCATTCAATCGTGCTCCATTTTTTAGTGTATATACTCCTTGATGTTTAACCGCACCTGATATGTCACACGTGATATTTTTAGGCTTATCTTTAACGGTTTCTTCTGTTTTTATTTCCTTTGAGTTAGTTTTACCAGTCAAGTTGTCAGTGTTGTCTTTTTTACTTTGCAAAAACTCAGTGTTTTCATCATCGAAATCACTTAAATTTTCGTTGGATCCTGACTTCTTAATCTCAATTAAAAAAACTGCCATTAGACATGCCAATCCAATGAAAAAATACTTTTTGTGCTTATCAATAAAAGTTTTTATTTTTTCCCAATCCATTTTCTCAACTCCTATTTTTAAGTACGCAAAAAAGCCCAAAAACTTTTGGACTTTTATTAATTTCTATTAGTATTTTTCATGTAAATAATGAAGTGCGTCATCAAATGTGCGTACAGGAACAATTTTCATTTTTGTTCCTATTTGCTTGGCTGTCTTTTTAGCAAGTAGATAATTACTTGCACTTTTCTTCATCCCCGCTGTATCAACAGGTGCAAAAAAGACCTCAGCACCAGCACGATCAGCAGCCACAACTTTTTTATCGACACCACCAATCATACCTACTTTTCCTGACGGACTAATTGTCCCAGTTCCAGCAATTTTATGACCTTCAGCTAAGTGCTTGCCGGAAAAAACTTCATAACTTGTTAAAGTGAACATTAACCCGGCAGATGGTCCTCCTATTGCACCAGCATTAATTGTAACTTTTGGCTTTGTTTCGACCTGTACATGCTCCACCAACTGTATTCCGATGCCAGGTTTGCCTGTACCTTTGACCTTGACAATTTTTCCTTTAAAATTGATTTTTTTCTGTTCTCGCACAACATTAATTATAGTTTTAGAACCTAACTGCTTTTTTTGAAAATAACTGATCATTTCTTCTGTTGAGTGAAATTTATGACCATCAGCACCTAAAACTGTATCCCCGATTTGCAATTTGCCTTTAAAGCTTGAGCCTTTTAGTACCTGCATAACGTAAACACCCTTATAGTGGAGTTTAGGTTTTAGTCCAGCCTTTTTGGCCGCATAATATATAGCATTTTGTTGACTAGTTTGCATATACCAATTTTGTAATTCTTGGTATTGACTACTGCTTGAACCACCCAACAACTCAGTTTTTGGAATACGACTAGCATGTTTTTGGGTAAAACTAAAAAGGTATTCCCATACTGTTGCCGGCTGACTTGTTTCACTGACTGTCACTAAATAAAAATTACTTGGCGGCTTAACGTTGCTTTTTACAAATTGACCAATTGAAACAGCACTGCCTGGCATTTCAATATAGTAATTGGTTGGCCAGTTTAAGCCAATAAAAACCAGAAAAAATGCCAAAATAATAAATAGCCATTTTCGAGCTTTTGAAAACTTCTTGAGTGGTTTCTTTTCATTATTCATGTTTGTTATAACCTATTTTTTCTTTTAAAGCCTGTGCTGCTTTAGTCGGCAAAAAGCTAGCAAAATCACCATTAAACTGCGCAATTTCTTTTATAATACTGGACGCAACAAAGCTATTTTCTGGCTCAGTAAAAAGCAAAACGGTACTTATGTCACTTGCCATTTTTTTATTCATTTCTGCAATCTGCTGTTCAAATAAAAAATCTGTGGTATTTCTTACGCCACGCACAATTGTATTTGCGCCCAAATCGCGTGCAACGTTAACAGTAAGCTGGTTAGGCTTTAGCAACACTTGAACATTTTTCAGATCTTTAACAGCATCATTAATCAAGTCTTCTCTTTCTTCATTTGTGAAAAGATATTTTTTAGCCGTATTGACCATCACCACTACGTAAACTTTATCAAATATCGCAGCAGCCTGATTAATTATATCAACGTGCCCTTTAGTAATAGGGTCAAAACTTCCTGGAAATATTGCGACACTCATTAATATTCCTTTCGATAAAAACGAACAATAGTTTTACCTAAATGTTTTTCCTTAATTAGCTGAAAACTACTACTTGTTTTTAAATTTGTTTGATCATTGGTTTCAGCCACCACTACTGCACCACTGTTTAACAGTTCTAGGTCAACCATTTTTGCCATATCGTCTGCAATTCTTTGTTTAGCATAAGGTGGATCTAAGAAAACAAGATCAAATTTTTGTTTTTCTTCGGCAAATTTACTTAAAGCTGCATTGCTAGACATTTTATATACTGCAAAACGTTCAGGATCCTTTGTCAAAGCAACGTTTTTATGAATGATGTTAACGGCCTGATAATTTATATCTACTATTGTTGCGTGAGAGCATCCTCGAGAAACGGCCTCAATTGCCAGTGCGCCACTTCCCCCGTATAAATCCAAAACTTCTCCACCATTAAAAAATTGACCTAATGAATTAAACAGAGATTCTTTAACCTTATCACTAGTTGGTCTTGTTTTCTGGCTTTTCAACGTAAATAAATTGCGTCTGGCGTATTTTCCGGAAATAATTCTCATAATATTTGTTCTGTATCTTCCTGACGTTCCTGCAATGTTTTTTCGGCTTTTTTGGCTAAATCTCTAATTTGATTTTCAATATGATCACTGGACAGATCAATTTGATTCCAATTTGATTTTTCTACTTTTTCAACAAAATCAAGTGAATTCAAGTCGTGGCAAACTTGTTCAATTTCTTTTTTATTTACATACATAATACAATAAGCAAATTTCTTTGAAAAATAAACAATATCGCCATATCGTCTCAATTTGTACTGATCACTAATTGAATTTAGAAAAACAATAAGACTCTGTCTTTGAATAATATTTTTATTTGCTAAATCCTGTTCAATGCTCATTTGCAAACCTTTCTTCATTTTTAATTCGTTCATTTGCTGAAATATTCAAAACGATGCCAATAGCTGCCGACAAAATTATTAAAGACGATCCACCATAAGAAATAAACGGTAAAGTTACCCCTGTTATAGGCAACAATCCAAGCACAGCACCCACATTAAAAACTGTCTGCGTAAAAATAATGGTAGCCACTCCAAAACATACTAAGGCATTAAATTGTGAACTGGCATGAATACCAACTTCCATAATACTCCATATTAAATAAAAAATTAGGCCTGTCACAACTAGAGCACCAATAACCCCTATTTCTTCTGCAATTACTGCTAAAATGAAGTCTGTATAAGGCTCAGGCAAATATCCTCTTTTTTGCATGCTGTTACCCAGACCTACACCAAACAAGCCACCATTATGAATAGCATAATATGAATTAACCAGTTGTGCTCCGCCTTTTTGCTCCAGTTCAAATGGGTGAAGAAAAGAAAGAAAACGACGGTACTGGTACTTATTTTGCAGAAATTCAGGATTCCATTTAATAATCAGGAAAACGAGCAGGTATACTCCAACTGCAATTCCAATAAGACATAAAACTGCGTTTTTTGCAGGCACACCAGAAACTGAGAACATGACAATGACGATCATTGCCAAAACAGCGGTACCTCCAAAATCAGGTTCGAGAATTACCAAAAACATCATAAAAGCAGCTAAAATTGCTGGTCTGGATAAATTTTGAATAATTTGCCCTTTCTTAAAAGACCCATCATGTCGATCTAAAAAATAAGCTAAATAGATTATTAGGGATAATTTGGCAATTTCTAAAGGCTGAATTTTTATTATTTTTAAATCAATCCAACCTACAGAACCATTGACGGCAGCATCAGAACCTTTGAAAATTTTCAAGCAAATCAAATAAAAAAGTAATAAAATGCTGATCCCAAGAAACCAAACGACAAACTTCCGACTTTTGAAAATATAGAGTTTTAAAAAAAAGCAGAGAGCACAGAAAATAAAAACCGCAAAAAAAGCGTACACGGCTTGGCGAATACCGTAAACTGCCGGATTAAACCCATTTACAAGCAAGATATCCGAGCTAGCAGAATAGACCATCACTATTCCAAAGACCACTAACAAGATATAGGGCAAAAAAATATTGTAATTTAAATGGTGAAGTTTTTGCCGCACTAGCCGACCTCTCCTTCTGTAATAAATTAACCTTTATTATAAGCATTATAAAACAAAAAGGGCACCACTTCATCAGTGAGTGCCCTTCTTAAAAAAATTATTTATTTTTTATTGCGTCTTTTATCTGCTTTTTGTCTTTCAGAAGTATTTAAAATTTTCTTTCTTAATCTGATTGAATCAGGAGTTACTTCACAATATTCATCATCATTTAAGAATTCAATAGCTTCTTCAAGAGTTAAAGTCTTAGGAGTTCTAATTGCAGCAGCGTGATCTTTCCCAGCAGCACGAGTATTGGTTAAATTTTTACCTTTGATAACATTAACAGCAATATCACGATCTCTTGATGACTGGCCTACAATCATTCCCTCATAAACTTCAACACCTGCACCAATAAACAATTCACCTCGTTGTTCAACTGTTTGCAAAGAATACGTGGTTGATTTGCCCTGACTAATGGAAACTAAAGCACCATTTTGACGACCCGGTTCCCAATTCTTAACAACGGGTTTATACGAATCAAAACTATGGTTCATAATGCCGTATCCACCGGTTTGGGACATAAATTCATTGTTATAACCAATAAGCCCACGTGAAGGAACTAAAAAGTCAAGCCGAGTTTGATTGTTACCTGTGGACGCCATGTTTTTCATTTCTCCTTTTCTTTGAGAAAGTGAATCAATGACAGAACCAACATACTCGTCAGGAGTATCCACTTGAACAGCTTCAAATGGTTCACACATTTTACCATCAATTTCACGGTAAATAACCTTTGGTCTCGATAATTGCAATTCAAAACCTTCACGACGCATTTCTTCAACCAAAATTGAAAGGTGAAGCTCACCACGACCTGAAACAGTCCAAGCATTTAACTGATCTGTAGGCTCAACTTTTAAGGATACATCAGTTCGGGTTTGCTTAATTAAACGATCTTCCAACTTCTTTGGCGTTACTTTGTCACCTTCACGACCGGAAAATGGTGAATCATTAGCAACAAAATCCATTTGCAGTGTAGGTGGATCAATCTTAAGAAGAGGTAAAGCCTCTGGATTTTCAGCCGAAGCAATAGTTTCACCAACAAAAATATCGTTAATTCCGCTAATGGCAATAATATCGCCTGCTTTTGCCTCAGTGATTTCATTACGCTTCAACCCAAAGAAACCGAACAGTTTGGTAACCCTAAAGTTCTGAGTAGAACCATCACGTTTCATAACAGTGATATTATCGCCAACTTTAACTCGCCCGCGATAAATCCGACCAACACCTATACGGCCAACATAGTCATCCCAGTCAAGCATTGTAATTTGAAATTGCAAAGGATCATCAGAATTATCGATTGGTGCAGGAATAGATTTAATAATAGTGTCAAAAATAGGATTCATGGTTTCTTCCTGTTTTGACGGATCAGGATCATAAGAAGTAGTACCATTTAAAGCTGAAGCGTAAACAACTGGGAAGTCAAGCTGCTCATCGTTTGCTCCTAATTCAATAAATAATTCAAGAACTTCGTCAAGAACCTCTTTAGGACGTGCGCCAGGACGATCAATTTTATTGATGACTACAATTGGCTTTACTCCTGCTTCTAATGCCTTCTTAAGTACGAAACGAGTTTGTGGCATAGTGCCTTCATAAGCATCAACCAATAATAAAGCACCGTCTACCATATGCATGATTCTCTCAACTTCGCCACCGAAATCGGCATGTCCCGGAGTATCCAAAATATTAATAGTAGTATCACCATATTTAACCGCAGTGTTTTTAGATAAAATAGTTATACCACGTTCACGTTCAATATCATTTGAATCCATTGCACGATCTTCCAAAGCCATGTGTTCAGGGAGAGTGTCGGATTGTTTCAACAA
Organism: Lactobacillus kullabergensis; assembly: GCF_000967195.1. Lineage (GTDB taxonomy): Bacteria > Bacillota > Bacilli > Lactobacillales > Lactobacillaceae > Lactobacillus > Lactobacillus kullabergensis. The sequence goes on along the minus strand of NZ_KQ033871.1, from coordinate 876,189 downwards.
TTGGTTAACCAAAGTAGTTTTACCATGGTCAACGTGCGCTATGATAGCTATATTCCTAATATCGTTTCTTCTTTTTTCTGACAAAAGTATTCCTCCTCCACTCCTCAATAAAAAAACTGTGACGTGGTCACAGTTTCGGCGGCACGTCAAAAACATGCTGATCGAAGTGTTTCATATCTGTATATTTACGCTCATTGATTTTACCACCTAACTGTTTAAGGGTCAACGTTTATCCCTCTTTTTCAAATTAAAAATTTAGTATAGAATAAAAAGCAGACAAATTAGTTTATTTTATGTTACAAATATAGCTATAAACTTTTATGAAAGAGTGAATGTAATTGATTTTAATGAAAGATATTACCCGTGACGGTAACCCAGTATTGCGCAAAGTAGCTAAACCACTAACTTTTCCGTTAAGCGAACACTATCAAAATTTGGCTAAAGAAATGATGGAATATCTAGTTAATTCGCAAGATCCAAAAATCGCAGAAAAACATCAATTGCGTGCCGGCGTAGGTTTAGCTGCCCCACAAGTTGGTGAAAGCGTTCAAATGGCCTCCTTACTGGTACCAAATGACAAGGGCGATATTGTTTTTAAGGAAACTTTTGTCAATCCTGAAATTTTATCCGAATCCGTGAGACAAGCTTGCTTAAGTGAAGGTGAAGGATGCCTGAGTGTAGACAAGGTAATCGATGGTTATGTGCCTCGTCCTGATAAATTAAAAATTCATTATTATACTGTAGCTGGTGAAGAAAAAACTATTCGCTTAAAAGACTACCCAGCAATTGTTGCATCTCATGAAATCGAACATTTACGGGGACATCTTTTTTATGACCGAATCAATAAGCAAGATCCATTTAAATTGGCTGAAGATACTATAGTCATTTATTAATTTAATTAAAAAGATTTTTGGCCGTCATTTTATTGCTTTGACGGTTTTTTTAATAAAGCCGGCAAAACTTGATTCTATACTTGTTTTTGCATGTATGGTAGAATTTTACTAGCTATTGGATACTTTATGTTATCCAAAATTAGAACGTTTTATTAACTGAATAAGGAGAATACAAATATGATCTACAAAGTTTTGTATCAAAAAGACAAGGTTGTCAATCCTAGACGGGAAACAACCCAAACTCTTTATCTTGAGGCCGACAACATGGTGGCCGCAAGAACAATGGTTGAGGAAAATACCCCCTATAATATTGAACTCATCCAAGAATTGGCTGGCAATTCGTTAACTTACGAAAAAGAGCACGCCGATTTTAAATTAACCACTTTTGAGAGTAAGAAGTAGTCTCTGTGCGTATTAAAAATAATGAAGTTGCTGTAGTTGCAATCGGGGGGTTGCACGAAATTGGCAAAAATATGTACTGTGTACAATATCAAGACGAAATCATTATCATGGATTGTGGTATTAAGTTTCCTGAGGATGACCTCCTTGGTATTAATTATGTGATTTCTGATTATTCTTATTTGATAAAAAATCGCAAAAAAATTAAAGCTCTAGTTGTCAGTCACGGACATGAAGACCACATTGGCGGGATCCCCTTCTTACTTGAAAAGATTCCGGAAATTCCGGTATATGCCACACCTTTCGCGCTTGCTTTAATCAAAGGAAAACTTGAAGAACACGGCATTCTGAGGACTACAGAATTACATGAAGAACACGAAGACACTGTTCTTAAATTCAAGAAGTTGACGGTTACTTTCTTCAGAACAACTCACTCGATTCCTGACACTTTAGGTATAGCCGTACATACCCCACTTGGTGCAGTCGTATTTACAGGAGATTTTAAATTTGATTTAACGCCTGTAATGAACCAACCTGCTCCAGATTTTCAAAAAATGGCTCAATTAGGCAATGAAGGAGTTTTGGCACTACTATCAGATTCGACTAATGCTGAAGTCAGCCAATTTACTAAGTCTGAACGTTTTGTTGCTAAATCCTTACATGACATTATTACTGGGATACATGGAAGAATAATTTTTGCAACTTTCGCATCTAACCTCTATCGTGTTTCAACTGCTATCCAAGCAGCCAAAGATACAGGTCGCAAAGTCGCAATTTTCGGGCGTAGTATGGAAAACGGAGTGCAAAATGGCATTGATCTAGGCTATTTAAATGTACCTGACGGCTTAATTGTTGATGCTAACGAAATAAACCATACTCCTGCAGAAGAAGTTATGATTTTATGTACCGGATCTCAAGGTGAACCTTTAGCTGCTCTTTCAAGAATAGCTAATGGCACGCACCGACAAATTAGTTTACAGCCTGGTGACACGGTTATATTTTCATCAAACCCAATTCCTGGAAATACTTTGAGCGTTAACCATTTAATTAATAAATTAATGGAGGGTGGCGCTAGCGTTGTTCACGGCCGAATCAATAATGTTCATACTTCAGGTCATGGTGGCCAAGAAGAACTAAAAATGATGGTTCGCTTAACTAAACCCAAATATATGATTCCTGTTCACGGCGAATACCGCATGCAAGTCATCCACACTGAACTGGCTCAAGCAGCTGGAGTCCCTGCTGATAATACTTTCGTTTTAGAAAATGGTGAAGTTGTTTGTTTTGGTCCAGAGGGTTCAAGAATAGCCGGTCATATTCCAGCAGGTGACGTATACGTTGATACTTCAGGCACAGCTGATGTTGGTAATGTAGTTGTTCATGATCGCCAGGTTTTATCTGAAGATGGACTTGTTGTCGTTGTCGCTACAGTCGATTACAAGCACAAGCGCGTCTTAGCAGGGCCTGATGTCTTAAGTCGGGGATTTGTCTATATGCGCGAATCTACTGAACTAATCAATCAGGCTCAGAAACATATTTACCATATTATTAAATCAGAAATGGACAAAATGGATCATCCTAAAGACAGCGTAATTCGCAATGCAATTATTGCTAATCTTTCTGATTTCCTGTATTCTAAAACTAAAAGACGGCCGATGATTTTACCAATGTTAGTTGAGAAAAAATAAGCAAAAGCCCATTTTACAGGGCTTTTTTATATAATGAATAGTATATATGAATAACAAATTAAAAATACATCTTTTGGTTAATGAAGTAGCTGGCAATGGTCACGCTAAAAAAGTTCTTGAGCAAACAAAATCTATACTAATTAATGAAAATATAAATTTTGACCTTAAAAAAAGCAATTATGCTGGAGAAGCAATTCGTATAGCGCAGGATTATGGTAATCAAAGACATTTGCCAAATGAAGTTCTTTTAGTTATTGGCGGTGACGGATCGCTCAATGAGGTTCTTAACGGAATTAAGTGGTCAAGCAATCCGAATACACCTATTGGTTACTTACCGGCTGGAACTGGCAATGATTTCGCTCGTGCAGCTAGTTTAACTGATGATCCCCAAATTCTTTTAGAGCATTTCAAAAAAGGCTTTAAACCAGATTTAATTGATTGTGGTTCTTTTATTTTTCCAGATATCGCTATTGATAAAAAATATTATTTTGCAAACAGCTTTGGTATCGGTTTTGATGCATTTGTAAACCACAATAGTAATATATCTAAACTTAAAAAACTATTAAACCGACTTAACGAAGGAAAACTAATTTACGGTTATAATGTTCTAGCCACTGTTACGAAACAGGACACATTTGGTGTTGAAATTGAACGAGAAGGTCACAAAATTTATTTTGATGACGCTTTTATGGTTACCACTACTAATCATCCGTACCTGGGTGGCGGCCTTCCTCTTTTACCCAGTGCTAAAATTGACAATCACAAAATTGATACCGTTGTAGTAGAAAAATTTAGCCTGGCAAAACTGGTAAAATTATTTATTAATCTTCTTAAAGACGGCTCACACGTTAATGATCCACAGTTTCACTATTTTGAAGCCGAAAAGATTAAAGTCACTACTACAAAAAAAGAATTCGCTCAAGTTGATGGCGAAGAAATAAAAAGAAATTCTTTTAATATTGAGTTTTCTGTTTCAAGTTTTAACTTATTGCGTTAAAAAAATATAAATTAAAGGAGCTATGCCTTAACTGCTTAGCTCCTTTTTCATCGAAATTATATTAAAAAATTAATTTTTATTTATTATATTTAAAATGTATCTTTAATGTGGTATCATTTGATGTGTTAAATCATCATAAACTAGTACTCATAAGGGATGAAGAATCATGAAAAAAAGCAATGTTTTAAGCTCTATTGGTATTTTGGCGGCTACAGCTCTAGCCCTCACGGCCTGCGGTAAAAGCGGCAATAATCAAGAAAATAGCGCAAAAGAAGCAAGCAAATTTCCTGCAAAAATGCCTTCAAAACCAACGAAACAAGGCGGTACTGTGAGAGTAGCATTACAGACTGATACACCATTCACAGGTATTTTTTCTGATCAATTACAAGTAACTGCTACAGATGCTGACATCTCCTCTCCTGGTTCGGAATCCTTATTCGATACAGATGATAATTACCGTTTCACTAATAAAGGGCCTGCAACCCTAAAGATTAATAATAAAAATAAGACAATTACAATTGTAGTTAAAAAAGGAGTTAGATGGTCAGATGGTCGACAGGTCACGGCCAAGGATGTGGAATACCCATATGAAATATTATCTAATAAAGGTACTGATTCACAAAGGTATTCCAGCCAGTTTGAACTTATTAAAGGCTTAAAAGAATACCATGAAGGAAAAGCTAAATCTATTTCAGGCATTGAAATGCCTGATGGTGAAAATGGCAGAAGAGTCATTTTACACTTTAAGCAATTAAAACCAGGTATGTACAATAGTGGAAATGGATATTTTTCAGAATATACAGCTCCTTATCATTACTTAAAAGATGTCCCTTTTAACAAATTACAGTCATCTAATAAGATTAGGAAAAAGCCTTTGTATTTCGGTGCCTATAAGTTAGAAAAATTAGTTCGTGGACAATCAGCTGTTTGGGTGCCAAACAAATATTATTGGCGTGGTAAACCCAAGCTAGATAGAATTATTTATCAGGTGATTTCTCCTAACTCATCATCGCAATCAATAAAGAGTCATAAATTCGACGTCATCAATGTTGTGAATTCCCAATGGGATGAAGTAAAGCATACTAAAAAAGTTAAGTTTATAGCAGAAGTCCCTCTTTCATACTGGTTCATTGGCTTTAAATTAGGTAAATGGGATGCCAAACACAATAAGAGCATTATGAATCACAATAGCAAAATGAACAATACGTCTTTACGCAGAGCAATTGGTTATGCGATGAATGTTGATGAGGTCACTAAACATTATACTCATGGACTAACTTTTCATATAACCACCCTAATTCCACCTCAATTTGGTGACTATTTCAATAAAAATGTTAAGGGTTATGATTATAATTTAAAAAAGGCCAACGCTATTCTTGATAAAGCCGGATATAAGAAAAAAGGTAAATGGCGTGTACAACCTAATGGCAAACCTTTAAAGATTACATTTATGGCCAAAGCTGGTGATCCAACGCAAGGTCCAATTATACAAAATTATATCCAGCAATGGCATAAAATAGGACTAAATGTTAATTTATTAAATGGGCGATTGACGGAAACAAATTCATTTTACGACAAACTTAACAAAGATGACCCTCAGGTTGATATGTTTGAAACTGGTTGGTATATGTCTACTGAACCATCACAGGATGGAATGTATGGTGACAGCACCGCAGCAAACTATGATCGTTTCGTGACACCAGAAAATACTAAACTGCTTAAGGAAATGGATTCACAAAAAGCTTTTGATCATAAATACCGTGTTAAAGTCTTTCATGACTGGCAACAGTATATTTTTGATAAAGCTTATATGATTCCAACAGTTAACTCATACAAAATTAGAGCAATCAACGACCACATTTCAGGTTATTCCCTTAAACCATCTGAAAATAATAATGGGCATGTCCTATGGTATAAAGTCGGATACATTAAATAAATTTAAAAAGGATGTGTCTGGGAAAAAACTAGTTCCCAGACCACGAAAAAAGAACGATGATTTCCTTACGGATTTCATCGTTCTTTTGCTATACTTTTAGCTTCTGCCTTGATATTATTAAATCACCACAAAATAAAAACAAAAAGGTGGAAACTAACATGTACAAAGATTATATCACAGGCCAAACTGCTTTAACACTTAATTTAGACTTTACTATTCCTAATAATCACTTAGCGACCGTGATTGGCTGGTTCGTCGACTCGATCCCAGAAGATGTTTTGCTGAGTGGCGATGCTGCCAAAACTGGGCGGCCTGCTTATCACCCGGCTATGATGCTGAAGATTTTGCTCTTTGCTTATTCTCGCAGAGTGTTTTCAGGCAGAAAGATTGAGCTGCTGCTAGCAGAAAATCTGCCGATGATGGTATTAGCTGAGCACCAGCAGATTTCATATCATACGATCAATAACTTTAGATCAAGCGACCACGCTAACGAATTGGTTAAGAAAAGCTTCCTTTACTTTACTAATCTTTTAGAGGCAGAAGGCCTGATCAATGAAGGGGCGCTCTTCATTGATGGCACAAAAATTGCAGCTGATGCTAATCGCTATACTTTTGTTTGGCGCAAGGCGGTCGAGAAGTTTCATGAAAAGCTAAAGGGTCAAGCAGCAGAGCTTTATGACGAACTGATTGCTAAAGAAGTCGTTAAAGCAATGGCGCAAGAGCAAGTGCAGACCAGCCACGGTTTGACCGAACTGGCGCGTGAAACCGAAGCTGAAATTGAAAAACTGACTGCAGAAATTGCGCAAGAGCCTAAAGTCATTCCTGGTGGTTCTCCTAAAAAAGCCAGAAGACGTGGTCTTAAGAAGCTGCTTCATCAGCTAAAAAAAGATTATGTTCCTAGAATGAAGAAATATGAAGAAGCAGAAAAAATCTTTGCCGGGCGCAATAGTTATTCCAAGACAGACCATGACGCGACTTTCATGCATATGAAAGAAGATCATATGAAGAATGGGCAGCTCAAGCCAGGCTACAATATTCAAGCAGCCACAACGGATCAGTATGTAGTTGACTTTGCTTTGTATCCTAATCCAACTGACTTTAAGACCCTAGAACCATTTTTAAAACAAATGACGACACTGGATAAGTTTGACCAGATTGTCGCCGATGCTGGTTATGGCAGTGAATATAACTACTCACTGCTAGAAGACAAGTATTCAAATAAAAAGTACTACATTCCCTATACTATGTACGAAAAGGAACAAACTCGGAAATATAAGAATGATCCGACTAAGCTGATTAACTGGTTCTATAATGAAAAAGACGATTACTACCTTGATCAAAATGGCGTTAAATTCAACTTCAAATATTATAGCCAGCGCCAGGAGCGCTTGACTGGTCAAGTACGTGATTTTAAGGTCTATGAAGCAGATGAAGTACAACTAACGCCGGAACTAGAGCAATTGGCAAAAACCAAAAGCGGATATCAACGCCACGTACGCTATAATCCTAACTGGCAATACTTAAAAGAAAAAGCCAAAGCAGTTCTCCAAAGTCCCGAAGGCAGACACAACTATAGCATGAGAAAGTATGATGTCGAGCCAGTTTTCGGGCATTTGAAGAACGTCTTTGGCATGCGACGAACCCATTTAAGAGGGAAAAAGAAGGTAGAAACCGATGTTGGAATAGCCTTCATGATGATGAATTTAAGCAAATATTGGCACAGAAGATGGCCTAAGGACCATTCTTTTTTATTCAAGAATAAAAAGAGACAGAAAAAGACGATCAAATTAAGAGTTAAATTGATCGTCTTTTGTTATCTGGGAGTTAGTTTTTTCCCAGACACATCCTTTTAATTTTTAAAATATTAACAAGCTAAGGTATACAGAAAAATAAACGTATAATTTTGGTCAAAATAACTATTTGTTTAATTATCTGGAAACAATTTTAAACTTATAGCAATTGAAACTCATTTGCTCCAGTAATTGACTTAAATTGCTTTTTTTAAAGCTTCCATCAGAACTTAGTATCGAGTAATGTCCACCCTCATCGACCAAATTACTTTTAGTTAGTCTAAAGCCATTGCGCTTGTAAAATGATAACCGGTTAAGTCTTTGAGAATAATTCTTTGCTGTTTTAATAACTGGCTCAATATCTAAAACTATTTCTTTTTCAGAATAACGTTGTTTCATCGAATTTAGAATTTGACTGCCGTAGCCCTTTCCACGCCAAACTGGGTCAACAGCCAAATAACCAATATAAATAATCTTTTCGGCATATGTCCAAAAAATTAACCCAATAAAATTATCATGGTCATAGACTGCTTGCAAATTAACTCTTTTTTGCAAAGCCATCGCCAGCAACCCGACAAATGGAAATCGTTCATTTTTGGGAAATGCGCCTAAATATAATTTTCTTACTTTAAAATAATTTTTTGTCCCCCATTTAACATTTTTGAACGTTAAAATAAATATCACCTTTCTTAAAATTAAAAAGCATCAAATGAGCCATCTTTGCGCTCTTTCTTAATACAATAATTGAATATTAAAATACCAACTAAGAACCAAACAACATTTACCACTATAAATATTATCAGTTTTGGCAATGAAACTCCATGACCCAGAAATATTTGCCGAACTATTTCGATGCCACCAACATAGGGAATGACCTCCTGAAAGACATTATATACTGGTAAATAAACATTTGACAACATCAATAATAAAGCCTGCAGTATAGTAGACCACTGACCCATTCTCTTAAATCTAATAGAACCAGAGGCAAAAATCATCCCGATGCCAAACATTCCAAAATTGGAAATTAAAGAAAATACAAATGTTAATAATAAAGCTTCTAATAATTCAGCTACCGTGAAAATTGAAAAAAACGAAGCAATAAAGCCTATGATTAAAAGATAAATCCATACAAACAAATTATTTGCCAAAGTTTCAATAAAATATAGGGTCCATAAAGGAAAAACAGACTGAGTTTCACTTTCAAGCAAACCAGTTTGCTCATCAGTTTCTACGCCGTTACTACATTGACCCATTGAGGCAATACCAATACTCCAAAACAAAAAACCAACAATGGTAAATAAAACCCCTTGCTTTGTACCATATGCCTGACCAAGTTGTGCAGGATCAGTGAAAAAGATAACAATCAAGAAAGCTCCGGCATATAAAACCAGCGAACTAATCGCAGAATTAACATAACGAAATTGCAGTTTTAGCTGTAAATATAATTGTACCCAAAAAATATTAAATAGCTTTTTAATTTTTTTCATTTTTAATCCTACTTTCGCTGATAAATTTCACGGTATTCAGAAATCAGATCATTTTCAGTCATTTTATGTCCAATATTTTCCTCTATTTGGCCATCTCTTAAAAACAGATAATGATCAACAACACCAGAAAGCATTTGTGTGTCATGCGATGAAATAAAAATAGTATTACCGTATTTATTTTTCAAATCCAGAATAAAGGACGCTAAATCTTCCTGAGCAGCTATGTCAAGTCCGTTTGAAGGCTCGTCCAAAAGTAAAACTTCTGTTTCCATTGCTGCTCCCACAAGGATAGCAGACTTTTTCTTCAAACCAGTAGACAAATTTTGAAAATAAGTGTTAAGTTCATTTGAAAAATTGAAATCCTGCGCCATTTTTCGAATATTGTTTTCTGTTTTTTTAATACTAATTCCTTTAAGTGAAGAAAAATACATCCCATTTTCAAGGGTATTTAGCCTGTACATGAGACCCCTTTCACCTGAAGCAACGAAAGTGGTATGCAAACTGGACCACTTAACATATGGTTGGTTAGCCTGGTCATTTTTGATCAATCCTTCGGTTGGTTCCAATACCCCCGCAAGGAGTCTTAACATGGTTGATTTGCCTACACCGTTAGGTCCGACCAAACCAATTACTGTTGGTTCTAAGGGAATTTTAAAATTTAGGTTATAAAATACAGGCTTCTTACCGTAGTTTTTCTTTACCTTATCAAAAATAATTGCCATAAGTTTTTCTTCCTTTTGCTTAAAATGATACCAATAATTTAATCATTATTTTTTAAAATTAGCAATAAAAAATAGTATTTAGTGATAGCTTTTTAATTAAGATATGAAACGTTTACTTCTAATTGTCCTAATTGCATAATGTTTTCAGCCAAAGTTTGTTCATTACATTCACAGCTGATCACTCCATTTTCAACATTAAAAGAAAAGCCACTGGCTATGATTAAATCCTCGCTGGCAGCTATCAATTCTTCGTCACTTGCGCTGGGATCTAACTTAAAAAGTATACGACCATCATCTGTAACGTTATATTTATCAAACTCAATTTTCTCGACAAAGCAATACACCGATTCGCCAAATGAATCTTTAAAAATAGTTTCAATTTCAAATGTGTCTGGACCAAAATTTAAAATATGAGTGTTAGTGGCAACCCATTCCGCAAGTTCTTTTCGTAAGTTTATAAAACCTTCTTTTTTTATCTTTGTCATCGTTTTAAAAAGTCCCTCATTTTGTTCTTGCTTCTAATTTAGTGTTTTGCATCCCAATCATAGGATCAATTCGACCCGAATAAATCAACTCCGGTGTTAATATATGATCCTGAGTTAGATTTTCAAACACATCAGAATTTGCTTCTTCTTGTTCATTTTTATTTTTACCTGAATCTTTTTCTTGAACAGATTTATCTTGCACATTTAATATTTTTTGCAGTTTAACAGTTAATCCTGTCTGACGGTCATTACCAGAAGTATTAAAAGCCAATTCATAAGCGCGGGGATCGCCAATTAAAACCAAATTTTTCTCTGCACGAGTAACAGCAGTGTACAATAAGTTACGTTTAAGCATGACATAGTTTTGCATAGTCAAACTCAAAATAACTAACGGGAATTCAGAGCCTTGAGCTTTGTGAATGGTAATTGCGTATGCTCTGGTTAAATCAAACAGATCTTTTTTACTAAAGGTTATTTCTCTGTCATCAAAATCAGCCACCATGCATTTTTGAGAATTATCATTATCAATTGCGAGGATTTTACCGATTTGGCCATTATAAATGTCTTTTTCCGGATTATTTTGTAATTGCAAAATGCGGTCACCAATGCGAAAAATTTCATCGTGTACTTCCAGTGTTTTACTGTTTGGCTTTGAAGGGTTAATAATTTCTTGAATAACATTATTCAAATTGTTAACCCCGCCATCACCTTGGTACATTGCTCCTAGTACCTGAACATCATCAGGATCAAAACCCTTTGCTAAAGCTCGCTGAACTATTTGACTAACAACATGCGAGACTTCATGCGGTGGACATGAAATAAATGAGTAGTTTTTGGTCTTTTTAAATAATTCCTGGGGATTCTTTCCTTCATTAATGTCATGAGCCAACGTAATAATGCTGGAATCATCTCCTTGACGGTGAATTTGCTTAAGAACGGTAGTAGGAAAGGCCTGTGATTTGATTAAATCAGCAAAAACGTTTCCTGCACCAACTGATGGCAGTTGATCCTTATCACCAACAAAAACAATGTGCTTAGTTTCGTTTATGCTGGAAACCAGTTGCCTAAACAAAAACATATCTACCATCGACATTTCATCAATAATTAAAATTTCACCATTTAATTCATTCAGATCAGTTGCATCATTTTCACCAATCCCTAAACCTAGCAAACGATGGATAGTTTTGGCTGTAATTCCAGTAATCTCTTCCATTCTCTTAGCTGCACGACCAGTGGGAGCAGCAAGTAAAAATGGTGGGTCTATACTATAAAGAGACGATGATGGTATTTCTGCCAGCTCTTTCAATGCTAATAAAATACCGTTTATGATAGTAGTTTTCCCAGTTCCGGGACCACCAGTTAAAATTGAAATTGGATTAGTCAGTGCGTTTTTAATCGCTGCCTTTTGAGTATTATCGTAGTGAATTTTCAGCTTAGTTTCAGCGTTAGTTATTGCAAGGTTTAAATCTTTTTCACCGTAACTTGAACTCTTTTGCTTTCTTTCAACTAGATTTTTCATTGCGTTGGCAATATCAGTTTCAGTTTCATAAATTTCCTGTAATGCAGCATTTTCTCCCATTACTACAACTTTACCTTGATGTTGGAGATTATTAACACAAGTTGCTATGGTGTCATACTCATTAATTTGAAGTAGTTTACCCGCTTCTTGCAGCAACTGCTCGAGTTTAACGTATGTATTGCCTTCTTTAGCAACTTCATCAAGTAAAATTTGAAAAACAGCACCATTAACTCTTTTGGGATCATCTGAACTAATTCCTAATTTACTGCCGATTCGATCAGCACTCTTAAAAGCATAACCTGTAACTTCAGCAATAGAAGCATACGGATCCTCTTCAAGTTTAGCTAAAGTTTCGCCATGATAAAGTTGATACAGTCTGCTTGCTACCTTCTTATTCAAGCCAAATTGAGCCAGCTTCAATATAGTTTCAGAATATGAATCCATTGAACTGACACCATTTAACAAACTCTCTTTTTGCTTTTTCGAAATTGACAAAGTTCCAACCTTTTCAGGTTTTTCCTTTAAAACTGTCAGTGCGTCCATTCCCAAGTCTGAAATTATTGCATTAGCTGCTTTTTTACCAATTCCAGGAAATTTGCTGGAACTTAAATAATTAATCAAACTTCCTTTTTCATGAGGCAAGGCTAATTTATAATTATCACAACGAAATTGCAGACCAAATTTATTATGCACAATCAATCTTCCTGAAAAAGTATAAGTTGCACCAACTTGAACGTCACCAAAGCTGCCGGTTACTTTAATATCTTCTCGATCATATTTTTCTAACTTTCCGATTATGGCAACATCAAGTATCTTATACAAATCTTGATCATTTTCAAAAACTATTCGGTTGATTTTCCCAGTAAATTCAGTCATTGTTTTTTCTCGCATCATTCACTAATTTTAATACTGAGGCATACTTTTTTTGCTCTTGTTCAAAAACTTTATGGTCTTGCTTTTTTGACTCGGTTAAGTATTTTTCAGCCTCTTGGCGATTTCTAGCTAAAACTGTGATTCCCAACATGAAATTGATTTTGGCTGACCTTTTTTCAGTAGCTATTTTTTTATAAGTTGACTCGGCTTCTTGGGTTTTACCAAGGCTTAGCCAAATATCCCCTATTAATTCCAACACTTTTGCATCAACATTCTTAATTGTTAGAGCGTATGCCAATGCTTTTTGACTTTGACCAATTTTGTAAAAAACAAGTGCTTTTTGGTATAAAACTAAATCATCATTAGGAGTTTGATTCAGTATATTTAATGCTGTATCAAATTTACCCTGTAAATAATAACAAACTGCCAGATCATAATCTAAATCCTGCGGATGAGCAACTAGCTTTTTTGCTTTTTCTAATAGTTCGGTGGCTTGGTCACTGCTACCCTGCTCTATTAAATAGGTTGCCAATTCTAAATAGTTTTCACTATTATGTGGTTGTTCATCAATTTTTGTTATTAATTCGTGTATCTTTTTGGAAACTCCGTTTGAATTATCAGCTATTTCTCTTTTTTGTCTCATAATGAATCCGAATCTACCATTTTCCTATCCAAAAATTTCGTCTCATTCCATATCAGAGCCTTAAAGGTTTTACCCCTATCTTTTGTTTCCAAAATAGTAAGGCTAGTATTGCTTAAACCACCATTCTGGCGGATATCCGGCAATGAATAACCCAATAATCCACCCATAATCGCTCCCAAAGCTGCTCCATGGCTCACTGCCAGTATTTTATCATCTTGTTTAAATTGTAGTCCAACGTCTCTGCCAAAGCTTTTACCACGTGCAATTACCTCGGGGTAATTTTCTCCTCCGATGCTGTGACCATCATATTTCTCAGGTTTGTCCCAAATATCAGTGACCTGCTTCGGATACCTGGCTTTAGCCTCAGTAAACGTGAGTCCTTCCATAGCTCCTAAATCAAATTCTCGCAAACGATCATCTATCTTGACAGAAAAGGGATTACCCAGATTATTAGTAAGTTTTTCTGCAGTAGTTCTGGCTCTTTTCAGAGGGCTTGAATAGATTGCTGCGAATTTTGTTTCACCTAAAAAATCGCTTAATTTTTGAATATCAATTAAACTTTGAGGTAAAAGTGGTGAATCACCATGAGCCCCTTGAAAACGTTTCTGTAAGTTCCACTCTGTTTTACCATGTCTGACAAAATAAATCTGCATTCATTAATTACTCTTTTCTGTAACTGTTATTTTCTAGTTTATCATTTAATAGTTTAAAAGAAAAAACGAAGACAAATAAAAAAAGAAAATGCACAAAAAACATTTTCCTTTCAAGTTTTCATTAAATTAATTGAAGTTGACGATCATTTTGATAGGCACAATCAATGTTGCCGCCGCCTAGACACTCCTCACCCTGATAAAGAACAAGAGCTTGCCCAGGGGTAACAGCACGTGCTGGCTCATCAAAGGAAACTTTCGCCTTATTTTTTGCAGCATCATAGGATACTGTCACGCCAACATCAGGCTGACGATAACGAAACTTGGCGCTGCAATGAATCTTAAAATCGTGATCGGGCTGTCCGGTAAAGAAGGACATATCACTAGCCTCCAATTCAGTGGCATAAAGCAATTTGCTATCATAACCTTGCTGAACTATTAGCTGATTTTTTTGTAAATTCTTACCGACTACAAACCACGGGGCAGTTGATTCTTTTGTTGAACCCAGTCCTAATCCTGATCTTTGACCAATTGTATAATACATTAGACCCGCATGATGGCCAACTACTTTTCCATCTGGTGTGATCATCTCTCCAGATTGAGCAGGCAAAAATTCACTCAAAAATTTGCGAAAATTTCTCTCGCCAATAAAACAAATACCAGTTGAATCCTTCTTTTTTGCTGTAGCTAAACCATTTTTGATTGCAATTTCGCGCACCTGTGGTTTAGTTAAATTAGCTAACGGAAAAATAACGCGACTAATCTGATTTTGGTTTAACTGACTTAAAAAGTATGTTTGGTCCTTGTTGCCATCTTTTGGGCGCATCATATGAGTAATACCATTTTTATCAGTTATGGTTTTTGCATAATGACCCATTGCAATGTAATCTGCATCAAGATTAAGTGCAAATTCTAAAAATGATTTAAACTTAATCTGACTATTGCACATAACATCCGGATTCGGCGTACGACCTTTTTTATATTCATTTAAGAAATACTCAAAAACTCGGTGCCAATATTCTTTTTCAAAATTGATTGAATAATAAGGAATCCCGATTTGATCGGCAACTCTTTTTACATCTTCGTAATCATCAGTAGCAGTGCAAACCCCGGAATCATCAGTGTCATCCCAATTTTTCATAAAGACACCAATTACATCGTATCCCTGCTCTTTTAAAAGAAGTGCCGAAACGGAAGAATCTACTCCCCCACTCATACCGACAACAACTCTGGTTTTTTTCTTTACCAAATTAATCAATCCTTCACAGCAACAATAATATTGCGCTCCTCTAAATCTTTCAATATATAATCCAAAAGTTCAACAGTGGGAGCCAATTTTTCATTTTTAAAAATGTTAACCTTTTGTAAACCATTTTTGTCTGTGACAACCATGGTCAGATGAGTCATCTCTTTATTTATGGTCATCTTCAATTTAGTTGGAGCATTATACGGCGAATCATTATAAAGTGGATGCTCATAATTAAAATTACCCTTAACGGTTTTAACAAAGCCTGCATCAATCAATGCGTATAGTTTGAGCTTTGGACTAAGAGTAAACTTGCGTTTATCACCATTAATAATAACTGTATTTGCCATAATTCTACCTCACTTACTAATAATAAGCATATTTAACTAAAAAAGCAATTATTTTTATTTATTTTGAATTTTGCCCACAATTTTAGCTAGTTCCGTTGCGAAGGCTTTTACTTCCTCTTCAGTAGTGTAACGGCCAAATGAAATGCGTATTGACTCATTGATTCTCGGAGAGTTTTTACCAAAACAAGCCACTAAAACATGGGATGGTTCAATTGAACCTGCAGTACAAGCAGAACCCCCAGAAACTGCAAAACCTGCCAAATCCAAATTTGTCTGCAAAACAGTCGTTGAAACACCATTAAAATGCAAGTTCAACACGTGATGAGAATCAAACTTTGCAGTTCCGCCGTTAACTTGATATTTCACTTTAGTTAGGTTAAGTTCATCCAAAATAATATTTTGCAAGTTCTGATATTTAGTTTGCAAATTTTCTTTATCTATTGCTGCAATTTCACTGATAGCTTCACCAAAACCAGCAATTCCTGGTACATTTTCTGTTCCCGCTCTGCGCTTAGTTTCTTGTTCTCCACCATAAATAAGAGGTGGCAAATTGAGCGAGTTTTTTTCATATAAAAAGCCAAGGAATTTCGGACCATTTATTTTATGAGCAGAAGTTGATAACAAGTCGATATTCATCTTAACAACATCAAGATCTATATTGCCCAGTCCTTGTACAGCGTCAACATGAAAATATGCATTGCTTTTCTTTACTATATTGCCAATTTCAATAAGTGGATTAATTGTACCCATTTCATTATTGACAGCCATAATTGAAACCAAGGTAGTTTGTGGAGTTAGTGCATCTTTTAAATCGGCAAGTGAAATACAACCATTATCATCGACATCAAGATATATGACTTCATAACCCTCATTTTCTAATCGTTGCATTGGCTTTAAAACGGATGGATGTTCAATCTTAGTTGTGATTATGCGTTTACCAATATTTTGGCGACTATGAGCAGTCCCGAAAATAGCAGTATTATTGCTTTCTGAACCACCGGATGTAAAAATTATTTCATTTTCCTTTGCGTTAATAATTCTGGCAGCTTCACGTCTTGCCAGATCAATGGCATGACGAGCTTTACGGCCCAGGTCATAAGTACTTGAGGCATTACCATAATTGTTTTTCATCTCACCAGTTATTACGTCGATTACTTGGGGCGACATTGGTGTTGTAGCGGCATTATCCAGATAAATTTCTGTCATCTGTTAATTCATCTTTTCTATATAAGTACAAATAATTTTAGCAGCTTTAGCTCCCACTTTTTGAGCAAAATGATCAAAATCTTCGTTCGCGTCTTGATTTCCATTGTCAGAAATAGCTCGTACAGCTATCAAAGGTTTTTCAAAATGATAAGCTACCTGAGCAAAAGCAGCTCCTTCCATTTCAACACCTAATGCGTGAGCAAAATTTTGCTTTATCTCATCTTTTTGCTTCTCAGAGCCAATGAAGGAATCACCTGTAACAATTAATCCCTCTTTAAATTCAATGTTGTTTTCTTGCAAAAACTGTGCAAATTCCTTTCTTTCAGAGGAATTTAACTCAAATTGGGCTGGTTCCCCAGGTATTTGTCCTTCAGCATAATCGCCAGCCAAAGTATTATGAGCATCGTGATATGCAAATGAATCAGCTAAAATCAAATCTTCTTTATGAACTTGCTTTTGTAATGATCCTGCCGTACCAGTCATGAAAATCAAATCAATATCAACATTACTTAGTAAACTGGCTAAATTCATGGCAGCCTGCACTTTGCCAATTCCACTCAAACCTATGTACAAATCATTGTGGTTAACGCAAAAATGCTCGAATATAGTAGATCCGAACATTTCTTTGTGACCAGAGTGAAAATACTTATGATAATATTCAGCCTCAATTTCCATTGGGACAATAATCGCTATCTTCATTTTTACCCTCGTTTTATTTTTATAAGTGAAATAACGCTAATAAAACCAAAATAATTAAAACAGCAACAATCAAAATTGCACGATTAAGTTTACCTTTCAGCTTTAATGCTTTTTCTTGACTCGTAGTTAACTGAGACTGAGATTTGTTCTCTTCTCTTCTTGGAGCCTGCTCTTGATCTTTTACCCTGTCATTTGCAAAATCATTTGATT
The DNA here is from genome assembly GCF_000967195.1 of Lactobacillus kullabergensis. Taxonomy (GTDB): domain Bacteria; phylum Bacillota; class Bacilli; order Lactobacillales; family Lactobacillaceae; genus Lactobacillus; species Lactobacillus kullabergensis. Next base: position 858,396 of record NZ_KQ033871.1, on the reverse strand, counting down.
CTACAACTTCATTTTCATCACGGGTAAAATCAGGATTAACATCAACTTCATCATCACTATCATCAAAAGCAGATTTAATTGTATTTAAAAAGTTTTTGCTTTTTTTATGTTTTAATTTTTTACGGTAATCAGATCGTTTTTCAGTCATTTTATTCCTTTGCGTCAGCACCGGTGAGCAGCATGTTTTCCCAAACACTCATTGCATATAATGTCTTGGCATCAACGATTTTACCCTGTGCCGAAAGTCTTTTCAACTCTTCCAAACTAAACCAATGACTAGTTAAAAACTCATCAGGATCAAGATCCTTTTTATCAGTCAATTTAGTTAATGTGTCGCAATAAAATAAGTAGAGCTTCTCATTAGTAAAACCGGGAGATGAATAAAACTCAGTTATTTTTTCCCAGTAATCAGCACGATAACCGCCCTCTTCATTTAACTCTCTTTTCATTGCATCAAGTGGACTAGCATCAGTTTCGTCTATTAAACCTGCTGGAATTTCTAAAGTCAACTCTTTGATAGGCTCACGCCATTGTTCAACTAACAGCATTTCCTGCTTATCATTCACAGCTATAGCAGCTGATGCAGGTTGATGTTTTACTACTTCCCTTGTAGCAGTATCACCATTAGGCAATTTGATCGTTCTCACTGAAAGATCAACTATACGACCTGTAAAAATTTGTTTTGAAGAGATTTCAGTTTCTGTTAAATCCATTATTCACTTTCCTGCTAATCAGCTAAATATACATTAACACATTGCAATCCATTTTTTCCTTGAGCGAGCTGATATTTAACTTTTTGTCCGACACGCAAGCGACGATATCCTTCTTCTTTAATAGCAGTATAAAAGACAAAGTACGCCTTCTGATTTTCATCGTCAGTGATGAAACCAAAACTACTGTTTTGATCAAACTGCTTTACCTTACCGTAACGCATTATTCTTCTAAACCTTCTTGTACAGCTTCAGGATAATCTTCTTCAATAATTTTAGCACATCTGCCGCAAAGCATTGGTACTTCGCTATCAGCTCCAACATCGGTTCTGATCATACGACACCGAGGACAAACATCGCCATCAGCGTGTTCAACGACAAATGCACCATTTGGTAATTTTTCGGCATTTTCAGGTGCTTCACCGTCAGCAATAGTTAACTTAGAAACTATTAAAATTTGCCTAAAGTTTGCATCCAGATTGGCTAAAACTGCTCTCATCTCATCAGTTGGATAAACTGTAACTGCTGCTTCAAAAGATTTACCGATTAACTTTTGATCACGCGCTTCTTCTAAGACTTTTAAAACATCATCGCGGAAATTCATAAATTTCTTCCAGTTGTCAAGGAGCTCATCATGATTTGCATAATGCTCAATTCCAGGCATTTCGGCAAGTTGGACGTAATCTTCCTTTTCCTTTAAGAAAGACCAAACTTCCTCCATAGTATGTGGCAAGACAGGGGTCAAAACCTTAGCCAACTTAACTGCCGCATCATAAATTACTGTTTGCATTGACCTTCTTGCATGACTGTTTTTACTTTCAATGTAAAGAACATCTTTGGCAAAGTCCAGATAAAATGCTGAAAGATCATTAGAAATGAATGCAAAAATCTTTTTATAAACATTATTAAAATCGTAACGCTCATAACTGTCAAGACAAATTTTAACCAAATCGTTGAGTTTAACTTCCATATATTGGTCAATGGAGTTTAGATCTTCATAAGCGACTCTATTTGTTTGCGGGTCAAAATCAGAAGTATTAGCCAACATATAGCGGAAAGTATTTCTTATTTTACGATAACTCTCAGAAGTTTGGCGCAAAATATTTTGTGAAACAGCAACATCAGAAGTAGTGTCTACGGAAACTACCCACAAGCGAATAATTTCTGCTCCCATTTGTTTGATGACATCGTTAGGTGAAATTACATTACCTAACGACTTAGACATTTTATGTCCTTTTTCATCTAAAACAAAGCCCTGAGACAAAATACCGCGATAAGGTGCTTTACCCGTTGCAGCTACAGCTGTAATCAGACTTGAATTGAACCAGCCACGGTACTGATCACTGCCCTCAAGATATAGATCACACGGGAAATTCAAATCTGGTCTTTTAGCCATAACAGCTTGATGAGATGATCCGGAATCAAACCAAACATCTAAAATATCTTTTTCCTTTGTAAATTTACCATTTGGTGAATGCTCAGAAGTAAATCCGTCTGGCAACAATTCCTTAGCACTTCTTCTATACCAGGCATTTGACCCCTCTTTGGCAAAAATCTGTGCAATATGTTCAATAGTTTCTGGTGTGACAATCGCAGTACCATCTTCTGCATAAAAGATTGGCAATGGAACTCCCCAAGCACGTTGTCTTGAGATTACCCAATCACCACGATCCTTAATCATATTGTGCAAGCGCAATTGACCCCAGGATGGCGTGAATTTAACCTTATCAATTTGATCAAGAATCTGTTGGCGGAACTTTTCAACTGAAGCAAACCATTGTGTAGTAGCTCGATAAATCACAGGTTTCTTTGTACGCCAATCATGAGGATAAGAGTGAGTAAAGAAGCTAAGCTTAAGTAAATTGCCTGATTTCTTTAATTTTTCACTGACGACTTTATTGGCATCATCATAAAACAGCCCTACTAAATCTGGATCGTTAATATCTTCAGTGAAACAACCTTTGTCGTCCATTGGGCTGTACACAGGAATACCATATTTTTGAGCAACATTATAGTCATCTTCACCAAAACCAGAAGCCGTATGAACTAGTCCAGTACCATCACTAGCAGTAACGTGCATTGCATTCATCAAAATAGAATCACGATCGTATAAAGGATGTTTGGCAACCATATGGTCCATTTCAGTACCCTTAAGATGTTGAACTACTTCATAGTCCTTCCAACCTAATTCTTCAGCAACAGCTTCTAAACGTTCAGTTCCAACAACGTAACGCTTATCACCGACCTGAGCTACAGAGTAATCAAACCCTGGATTTACTGTAATACCCTGATTAGTAGGGATGGTCCAAGGTGTAGTTGTCCAAATTAAGAAATATGTATTTTTCGGATCTAAAATGCCCTTACCGTCTTTTACAGGAAATGAAACATAAATCGAAGGTGACTTAATATCATGATATTCAACCTCAGCTTCTGCCAATGTTGATTCACTTGAAGGTGACCAATAAACAGGTTTCTTACCTTTATAGATATAACCCTTTTCATACATTTTACCAAAGACACGAATTTCTTCAGCTTCATATTCAGGTTGATAAGTAATATATGGGTGGTCCCAGTCTCCCATTACTCCCAAACGCTTAAAGTCAGTCATTTGCTTTTTAACTTCTTTACTAGCAAAATCTTGACAAAGCTGACGGTAATCCGCAAGATTCATCTTTTTGCGATCAACGCCTTGTTTGGTTAATTGCTGTTCAATTGGTAAACCATGAGTATCCCAACCAGGAACATAGGGAGCATAATAGCCGTTCATATTTTTAAAACGAACAATTATGTCTTTTGAAACTTTGTTCATAGCGTGGCCAATGTGAATATTACCGTTTGCAAAAGGAGGACCATCATGTAAATCAAATCTCGGCTTTCCTTTATTCAGTTTTAATCTTTGTTCATATAATTTGTTTTCTTCCCACTCTTTTTGCCATTGCGCTTCGCGAACTGGCAAATTGCCCCGCATCTTAAATTTGGTTTTACCCATATTAAGTGTATTTTTCACTCTCATTTTTTAATCCTCCCTATAAAAAAATCCTCGTCCTAAGATTAGGGCGAGGTTAATATCGTGGTACCACCTAAATTGAGTTGTTAAACTCCACTTAACGATTGCGTATCGTGCAACTAACGTAACAAACCAATCCTAACAGCTGATCAACCATTAAGCTCTTATATTAGTCTCACACCACCGCTAATTCGCTGAATTGCTCTCAAGTTTTACTGTCAGTTTGTTATTAATGATTTTTATAGTCATCTGGGAAAATAACAGTAGTACCAGAGCCATTATTAGAACTAGTATCTTCGTTATTAACAGTTTCAACACTAGGACTGTCACCAGTCATTGGTTTAGGACTATTATTATCTTCTTCAGTGTCTTGTTCAAAGTTTACTTCATCATCAATGCCATTGTCAACCTCTACTTCTTCATCTTCGTCGATATCTTCATCATCATCGTCTTCATCGACATCTTCGTCTTCATCAGTTAACATTATTGGTTCAGCACCATCTGGGGGATAAAATCGTTCAGTATCGAAATATTTATCGAGTGCTTTTTGCCAATTTTCATCATTAAGATTTTCAATTGCTTTTTGTAAAAGATCTTGAATATAAGAGCGATAACCTGAAGCTTCCTTTTTCACACGTTCATAGTCAGATTTAATAGTTTCAAGTTGCTGACGTTGATAATCAGTATCAATTTTTGCTTGTTCAGTAGTATTATTGGCTTGAACTGTAGCATCATTGATAATTCTTTCTGCCTGAATTTTAGCGTTACCTACAGCTTCTTTCGTAGCATCTTCATTCTGCTTGTACTGTTTAACTTGTTTTTGTAAATCTGAAACCTGTTCTTGCAAATGCACAATTTCATTCTTCAAGTCAACCGTTTGATCCAACGCGTCACCATAATCATTGATTATTTGGTCGAGAAAACTGTCTACTTCGCGCCTATCATAGCCACTTAAACCTCTCTTTTTGAATTCTTTATTATGAATTTCAAGCGGAGTCAATTTCTGCGATTCCTTTTTTTCGTCTGCCATAGCTTATACACCACCTTATACTTGCCTTTTCGTGTCCTTGATATATCTTTAATTTCACATCTGCCAAAATGTCTTAAACTTAGGACATCATTTTCATTAACCATTATATTAAAATCTTTGACACTATGCCAATTTAATTTAACTAAATTATCTGATATACATGTTTTTACTTTCTGCCTGCTATCATTTGTGATTGAAGCTAAAACTGCATCCAGCCTCAGTGAAGAAACAATTGCACTTAACAGTTCACTTTCATCATCAACTGCTATTACTTTCTGATTTAGACTAGGTCTTATTCTTACCTTTGTCCTACCTATATAGGTGATTTCATGTTGAAAAAAATCTGTTAGTTCGCTCTTAGCAAAAAATTGCCACTTGCCATTGCCATCAGTAATAATGTCGCCAAATGTTGAGGTTTCTATACCTGCATTAGCTAGGCTTCCTAATATTGCACTATGTGACAAAGAAGTAAATTTCTGAGGATACTCAATATTAAAAACAGTAACCTGATATGCAAGAGGCGCAATATTATCCCAGTCTTCAGTTATAAAAACTCTTTTCTTTTCAGCATTTAAATGCCCACCAAAGCTCTGCAAACAAACTTCAGCACCAGCTATTTTTTTAAGAATATCCCTTTCTCCAGGATTCAGAAAATCTGTTAAAACTTCTTCATGCTTGTCAAGAGCGTTATTTATGAGTCCAGTCATCTTATCTACTATTTTCCGATCAGATAAATCACCTTTAAATAAAACATTCTTAGCATAAGCACTTCGTTTTGCTATGTTTTTTGTGTTCACACAATGCCCCCTGTTAATGAAGGTAAAAAGACACATTGGTCTTTTCTAAAATTATTATAGCATGAACTTTAAAAGACATTCATTTAACAAAGAAAACTATTTGCATTATTCAAAAAAATAAAAGGCTGACAAATCATGAAATTCATCAGCTCTTTATAAAAATTAAACAAACAATCTAAATAAAATGTTTGCGATCCATCTTAAGACATAATTTTGCACAAAATAAAGTAAAAGTAAGCCAATTAGAAATGAAATATCCAACCCGGTGGCATTAGAGAGTCTTAAAATCGGTCCCTTACGGAAAAGGTTTAAATAAGGATCAATTATCAGATTAATTATACGACTGAGACTTGAATCACGTAAAAAAGGAATCCAACTTAAAATTGCATCAATTACCATAATAATGCTGTAGATCCATATTATATAATCAAGAATATTAATACCGTAATATATGATATTTGCTGCCATTAACTTAAAGTATCTTTCTTATCAACTAAGTCACTAATTTTGCCATTAGTAACGAATTTAGGAGGTGTTGCCAGAAATATTTTATCGCCGATACGTTGAATTTCACCATTCAGGGCATAAACTGTCCCCGTGATAAAATCAACAACTCTCCTAGCAGAAGCATCTTCCATCCTGCTAAAATTAATAATCACTGCTTTGTTATTCAACAAGTTTTGTGCAACATCCTTGGCATCAGAATAAACACGTGGCTCGTAAAGAACAATTTTGCTCTTTGCCGCATTCATACCGGATTTTATCGAAACTACATTGTCACGATCAACAGCACTAGCAGAATAATTGTCCTCATTATTTAATTGTTGGTCTTCTGCATATTCATCATCCAGCATTTCATCGTCATCATTTGCAACACCGAAAAATTTACCTATTTTACTAAAAGCCATTTTTCTTGCCTCCTATTAGTTTTCACCACGATGCCTGAAAAATGGAATATCATCAGTATCATCGTCATCAAAAGCGTTGGTTTCGATTTGTGAAATACTGCTTTGATCGTCGTCATCAAACGAGCTCGATCTTTCCTCCTGATTTGTGGCAGATGGTGTTGAGCGACGATTTCCTTCATCATCGTTATCCAAACCCCATACACTTGTTGGATCGACCATAGGTTTATGTTTTGGAGCAGTCTGAACAGTTTGCGAGCCATCATCAGTTGAAGGTCTGGGCTCAACAGGTCTCTCAACCGAATTTGTAGTTTGCCCAGAGGAATTGGTTTGACTAGGTTGTGACTTTATCTGGTGACTGTGACCAGGAAGCTGTTTAGATGCTTCCTCTTCTGCTTGTGAATTTATTCCTGTAGCTATAACAGTGACAACAACCTCATCTCCTAAATTAGGATTAATGGACGTACCAAAAATGATATTAACATCATCGCCTGCAGCCTTTGAAACAATTTCAGAAGCATCTTGTGCTTCAAATAAAGTCAAATCAGGTCCACCGGTGATATTCAGGAGAACCTGCTTAGCGCCATCAATTGAAACCTCAAGCAACGGTGAAGAAATTGCCAGTTTAGTTGCTTCAACAGTCCGGTTCTCCCCACTTGCACGACCAATTCCCATTAAAGCAGCACCTTGGTTTGCCATAACAGTTTTAACATCAGCAAAATCCAAGTTAACATAGTCGGTTGAAGTGATTAAATCAGAAATACCTTGAACACCCTGTTTTAAAACATTATCTGCTTCTTTAAAGGCATCCATCATAGGAGTCTTTTTATCGACCATTTCCAGCAACCGGTTATTAGCAATGATAACAAGCGTATCAACATACTGTTTTAACTGAGAAATGCCTTCAGCTGCATTTTTAGACCTTTTGGGTCCTTCAAATGTAAAAGGACGAGTAACAACGCCAACTGTTAATGCACCAGTTTCTCGTGCAATTTTGGCTACAATTGGCGCAGCACCAGTTCCCGTACCGCCACCCATGCCAGCGGTAATGAAAATCATATCTGCACCCTTTAGCGCATCTTCAATTGTCTGCTCACTTTCTTCAGCAGCTTTTTGACCTACCTCGGGATGAGAGCCAGCTCCAAGTCCTCTTGTCAACTTTGGCCCCAGCTGAATTTTATTTTCAGCTTTATTACTATTTAATGCTTGTACATCTGTGTTAGCAGCTACAAAAGATACTCCTTGTACGCCATCATCGATCATTCGATTAACAGCATTACCACCAGCACCGCCGACACCAATAACTTTGATGACAGCATTTTTATTGTCGTCAGAATCGAACGTAAAATCCATCTAATTAACCACCTTTAATCAAAGAACTTTTTGAAGAAGTTCTTAAAGCCTTTATCTTTATTTTGCGTATTATTTTTCGTTTTACTTTGCGAAGATTTTTCTCGTTTCAGTAACTCACGTCTATTATATTCTTCTTTTCTTTTACTTTCATTAACAGTAGCTGTTCTTTTCGAAGTTTTTGTTTTTTCTTGAACAGTCACTTCTTCTTGACCAAGTGCATCCTTGCCGTATATTGCGTTAATTACTAAAAAGTCAATATCAGACATTTTATATGCATAGTTAACGACTCCATATGCAGCTGAATAAATTGGATTGCGCATTCCAATTTGGTCAGGTTGATAGATTCTGGCTTTGACATTTAAAGTATTGGCTATTATGCCATCAAAACCTTGTAACAGACTGCTTCCACCAGTGATAATGACACCACCAGGCAAACTTAAAGCATCATGTTTAACCAAACCTTTTTCAATTCTGTCAATGGTCTGCATAACTCTAGCATTAATAATTTCACTTAAGTAGCTTTCGTCAACCATCTGTTGACCATTTGAACCTACGCTATTAACAGCAAATTTATTTTTTTCAGAAGCTAGATTTGGATCGGCATAGCCATAATCAAGTTTTATTTGTTCTGCATCCCTTTTTGATGTACTAAGAACAACAGAGATGTCATTGCTAATATCGCTTCCTCCTTCAAAATCAATATTAGCATATTTAATCTGATTATTGTGAATGACCGTGGCAGTAGTCACGCCACCACCTAAATCAAGGATTATTGAGCCAAACTGTCGCTCACTTTCATTTAAAGCAACACTGGCAATAGCAAGCGGGGTTGGAACAAAAAAGTTATTAGAATAACCTGCTCGCTCTATAGCCTTTTTAATATTATGCAAAGGACTTGCCGGAGCCGTAAGCATGATGCCCTGCACTGACAGAGAATGAGCAATCATTTTTCGGGGATCATCGACTTCCGTTTTACCATCAATTAAAAAGCGGCTTGGCAAAAAAGCAATAGGTTCACGTTCGTTTTTTACTGCAGACCTGATAGCAGCACGTACTACACGTCTGACATCATGGTTGCCAACTTCCTGACCATTATCGCTTACATTAACCAAATCGCTTGCAGTTTCAAGTTGAAGCATACCAACCGGTATGCCTGTTACAACTCGATAAATCTTTGCGTTTGTCTTTTTAGCTATTTCTTTTAACGCTCTACTAATAGCAGCAGCTGTCTCATCAATATCAACTATATTGCCATGGCGCATTCCCCTATTGGGAACAGCTACAGCTCCGATAACTTTACCTGTATCTGCTACAACCGCTTTCACACTTGTGGTACCAATATCTAAGCCCACTAATAAATTTGTATTGTCCAAAATTTACCCCCTGTCAGTGCTCTTTACAAAAATTTTACCATAAAAGTAGCTCAAATTCAGCCTAAGTTAAACCATAAGCTTTCTTTTCACTTGGTGTAAGCGGCCTGCTAAACGCACCTACTTCCAAATCAATTAAAGTATTTTTTCCCACTTTAGTTTTTATTTTATTATAGTACTTTAATTTACTTTTGAGGGTAGAAACGTTACCAATTACTACATTTCCATTTTTCATTAGAAAAATTACCTGTGATTTTCTCCTAGTGTTGCCGCTTAACAATTTTATCTGATTTTGAAAATCTGAAGGCAGACTATTAAACAAGTGAAGAGTTTCTTTCAATGATATTTCATGGTTATATCCCACAAAAACTGGCTTATCCGGACTCACCTTTGACCACGGAATTATCTGGGAACCCAATTTGCCTTGTGTAAGTATTTTCCGGTATCCTTTGGCATTTTTAATGTAACCAATCGTATGGTATTCGTCAATATTAAGAATCAAATGGTTAAAATTTTTAACATGAACATTTATGGTTTTTATTTCAGAGTATCTTGATGACAGTTTATGGTCTATACTGTCCTTATTAAACAGATGGTCAATTATTTTATCACTGGCTTTAATATCAGTAGTTTTTACAACTTCTTTTATTGGTAAATCATTTTCACCTTTTATTTGAATGCTTTTCACATTTGCTAAAGGGGAAATATAATAACCTAGTCCCAAAATGGACACTACTGAGATTCCCACAACAAGTCCCAAACGTTTAAATAATGCAGTTTTACGTTCATTATGTAACTTTGACAAAGAGGCAGAGACTTTTGTTTTAGCTTTAAACTTTTTCTTCTGATTAGATTCGTGATCTAAATAAGGTGATAATTTTTCTTTTGGATCAATTTTTGTTACTCGCTTCATAGTCAACTGCCTCACCTTCTTCTTACTTAGATATATCTTGCATTACTTTAATTACTTCGTCAGAAGCATCTGGAACGCCCAATTTCTTTGAAGCTTTACTCATTTCTGTATAATATTTACGATCTAAAACGATATGATCAATTGAGGAAATAAAATTATTGATATTAAGGTCGCTTTCAGCAATTACTGTCGCAGCGCCTGCTTTTTCCAGATCAAGTGCGTTTTTCATTTGATGGTTATGAGTAACGTTCGGGCTGGGAATTAATATGGCGGGAACACCTAAAGCTGTAAATTCCGCAATGCTGGTTGCTCCAGATCGTGAAACTACACAAATCATTTTAGGCAAAAGTGCAGGCATATCTTTAACATATGGTAAAATTTTAATACTTTTACCATAGTCTATATTAGCCAGTTTTTCTTGGATTTCTTTAAAATAATATGTTCCGGTTACCCAAATTATCTGATATGGCTTTTTTTGCAAACGAGTTAGTGACTTAAGCATAATTCTGTTGATGGCTAAAGCTCCACGAGATCCTCCAAAAACTAATACTGTAGGTATTATTGGATTCAGATTCCATTTACTTTGCATATCAACTTTTGTCGATGATAAGTTCAGTACTTGCTGAGAACGAGGATTCCCAGTTTTTACCAATTTTTTCTTCTCAGAAAACTGTTTAGCTGCGTCATCAAACGTATAACAAATCTTATTTACATAGTGACCTAAAAACTTATTAGCAACTCCAACAACCGAATTCGATTCATGAATCAAGGTTGGTATTTTCATTTTAGCTGCTTCATAAACTACAGCACCACTCACATAGCCACCAGTTCCCATTACAATATCAGGCTTAAACTCATTAATAATTTTTTGAGCCTTTTTTGTAGCTTTAAGAAACAACCTAATTGTAGCAAAATTACTCATTATATGTTTACGTGAAAACCCGCGCATTTCAATCGTTTTGAAATTTACGCCAGCCGCTGGAACAATTTTTGCTTCAAGGCCATTTTTAGTACCTACAAACAGAATTTCATCATTTGTAGCTATGTTGCGCTCTTTTAATCTTTCAATGATAGCCATAATAGGATAAATATGACCACCGGTTCCTCCACCAGTAAATATTATTCTCATTTTATTTCGTCTTCAATTCCTTTACAAAATTAACAAAATAGTCCCCACGTTCTTCAAATGTTCTAAATTGATCCCATGACGCACAAGCCGGTGAAAACAACAATACGTCACCAGGTTTTGTTAATTCATATGCGCTAGGAACTGCTTCCTGTAAAGTGTTTTTAATTACAATTTGTTTAATACCCGCTTTTCTAGCAGCATCCGCTAATAAATAACGACTTTCACCATATAAAACGGCCGCTTTAACGTGTTTTTTTAAAAAAGGTACTAAAGAATCAAAAGTAAATCCTCGATCTAAGCCACCAGCGATCCAGACTTCTGGATCTTCAAAAGAAGGAATTGCAACAGAAGCTGCTTCAATATTTGTAGATTTAGAATCGTTGTATATTTTGCGACCTTCTAATGTCATCACGTATTGCAAGCGGTGCTTTGCACCAGCAAAAGTTGTTAAAACGGCTTTAATATCATTGGTATCTGCACCCATTATTTGTGCAATTGCACTAGCAACTAAGGCGTTCTGCTGGTTATGAATTCCAGGTAATTTCATGTCAGATGTCTTCATTATTTTTTCGTGCTGATTTTGTAAATACCCATCGGCAATAAAATAATCGGCATCTTGACTATTTTCAGAAAAAGTTACGAATTTTGCTCTTGTAACTTTCCTTTCTTGTTTCAAAATATCTTTTTGATCGAAATTGGCCAAAAAATAATGATCTGAACTCTGCGTACGAGTAACATTCAGTTTTGCATTAACATAATTTTCAAAAGTTTTATGATAATCCAAGTGAACATTATGGTATATGTCAATGATCGCTGCCACATTAGGATCAATATCTGTAACACCAAGTAACTGAAAACTGGAAGTTTCGCAGACTAGAATATCATCCTTGGTCGCTTTTTCAACCACTTCAGATATAGGTACGCCAATGTTCCCTACTGCGTATGCATGATGTCCATTTTTAGACAAATGATGATCAAGAATTTTCTGGGTCAGCATTACTGTGGTGGTTTTCCCATTCGAACCTGTAACGCAAATATAAGGGGCATCACTAACACTCAATGCAATTTCTGGCTCGGTTATAATAGGCAAGTTTAGTTTTTGAGCCTCTTGTACCATTGGATTTTCATAAGGGATGCCAGGATTTTTTATGAAATAATCAAAACTTTCTTGACTTAATAATTCAATTGGATGCCTGCCGTCAATCACGCGGACTCCCTGTTTTTTCAATTCCTGTGCATTTTTATTTTTACTCAAATCAGCCTGATCATTTAAAGTCAACTTTGCACCAAGTTTAAGCAGCAATTTACTAACTGCAAAACCGCTTTTGCCCAGACCTAAAACCAAAATGTTTTTGTTCTGATAAGTCTTAATCTGCTTCATTTGCCTAATTTTATCCCCATATTATTAAATACAAAAAACTACCAATCAATCCAACTATCCAGAAAATAATATCTACTTTCCATTCAGAATACCCCAGCATTTCGAAATGATGGTGAATTGGTGTCATTTTAAAAATCCTTTTACCTGTAGTTTGAAAAGAGATTACTTGTAGAATTACACTTGCAGTTTCACAAACAAACACGATTCCAATTAATAAAAGAGACCATGGCCTGTTTAAAAAGATGCTGACAGCAGCCAATCCACCTCCTAATGCCAAGGATCCGGCATCACCCATAAAAATTTTAGCAGGTTTATGATTAAAAATAAAAAATGAAATCAAACCACCTATAACACTCATACAAAAAATTAAAATAGCAAAGTTCTTTTGTTTAAGTGCAATATAAGAATAAGTAGCATAAGCAATAATTGAAAGTCCCGTTGCCAGACCATCTAATCCATCTGAGAGATTAACAGCATTGGAAAAGCCAACCAGCCAAAAAATTACAAAAATGGTAAATAAAATCGCACTGTTCACAATACCAAAAAATGGTATAAAAAGTTTAAATTGAAAATTATCTGTAGCTGCAATAAAGACAATCACAATAGCAACCAATATTTGTAAGGAAAATTTTTGCCAGGCGTGCAAACCTAAATTGCGCTTGTAAAACAGTTTAATACCATCATCTAAAAAGCCGATTATTCCGTAGCCAAGCAAACTGATTAGTAAAATCCAAATTAGTTTAGACGTTTCCTGTTGCCAAATACTAACCCAAATGGTAGATACTGTAGCTGCCAAAACAAAGACTACCCCACCCATTGTGGGTGTTCCTGATTTCTTTTCATGCCATTTAGGACCTTCATCACGAATTTCTTGTCCTTCGTGATGTGTCCTCATGAAAATAATCATCCAAGGCAGAATGATCCCAGTCAACGCTAGTGAACTTACTAATGCAATAATGCTAATAATCAGCATAAAAATGCTACTCCTTTAATTGTATTTTTATTTTTGTACCCGGTTTAACAGGCTCACCTGTAGCCAGACCTTGCTTAAAAACTATTCCTGTGCCTTTGATCCGTAATTTAACTCCTGTTAAAGCTGCAAATTGGTGTAACTCATCAATAGACCAGCCCTTCATGTCTGGACATTCTATACTTCCAGCAGTACGAACAAGCATTAATTTTCCTGACTGTTGTCTTTGACCTGCCGAGTAGGATTGTTCAGTTATTTTATCACCCGTACCAATCTTAGCAAGTCTTAAACCGACACGCTGTGCTACCTTTTCGGCCTTTTTGTAGTTTAAACCTTTTAGGTTAGGTGTTTTAACAGCCGTTGAACTGCTTAGACCATTTTTAGACATGAGAATTACTCTATTCATCATTGGTTTAAAAATTGATGAAAGTATTACTTCAGCTGGTTTACTCATTTTACGTGGCTGCTTGACAGTAATATAAATGCAGTATCGTGGATGTTTAGCAGGCGTGACTCCAACCACGGAAAAGATGTAATTATTGTTACCTTTGAGATAGCCTCCGCCTTTAAGGTTAGCAATCTGAGCAGTACCCGTTTTAACGGCAATACTCTGACCTTTCATTTGGTATGCGGAACCTGTTCCAATGCGTTTATTTAAAACTCGACGCATATTTTCAAGTACGGTAGATGCAGTTTCTTTAGTGTAAACTGGTTGACCTACATTTTTAATTTGATAACCGGTGATAGTATGATTATCAGCATCCGTAATTTTTTCAACGAATTGCGGTTTTACCATTTGCCCATCATTTGCCAGACTGCTAAATGCCTGCATCATTTGCATAACATTGACATCAACGCCTTGACCAAAACTGGTTACAGCTTGATCAATCGGAGAATTGAATGCTATGGTTCCCGGTTGTTCACCGGGCAAGGTTACTCCAGTTTTTTCGCCAATATGAAATTTTTTCAAATATTTTTTCCAAGTCTTGGCACCCATTTGCTGCTCAATATGAACAAAGCCAGTATTACTTGAGCGAGGAAAAGCCTGTGAAAATGGGATGCTTCCCCAACCGTGAGGCTGCCAATCGTGAATTACAGATCCATTAACAGAAACTGATCCTGAATTATAGTATTGGTTAGGATGATAATTTCCACTATTTACAGATGATGACAGCGTTAGAACTTTAAAAACAGAGCCCGGTTCATAAGTATCTTGTACTAAAATGTTGCGATATGAGTTTTTCAGACCCTTTTTCGTTTGCGGATTAAAAGTTGGTCTTTGAGAAGCAGCTAAAACTTTACCCGTTTTAATATCTTCAACGACAGCTGTCATGGAAACCGGATTAAACGTATTTTGGACATAGGAGAGCCTATTTTCAAGGTATTCCTGCAATTGTGAATCAATGGTTAGATAAATATTATTACCGTCGACTGGTGCCTTATAGTTATGCGCGCTATTTGGCGTCTGAAAATTAGAAGCATCTACTGCGGAAACCTGATAACCGTTTTTTCCAGTAAGCACGTCATCATACCATGCTTCAAGTCCCATGGTACCTTCAAGATTCTGCTGCTTGGTTTTTTTATCATATACCGGGGTAGCCATTCCTATTACATGTGAAGCAAAATTACCATTAGGATAAAGCCGAGACTGGGTTTCAAAGAATTTAATACCAGGCAAATTCATCTTTTCAATTTTATCTTTTTGCTGTTTTGATAAATTGGAACCTGCAGTACCAAATTGTACCTGAAAAACAGGGCGTGCAGGATTAAGATATTTTAAAATTTCGTCAGTTTTAAGAGGTAAGACTTGAGCTAATTTGTTAGCAGTCTTATTTTTATCAACAACATATTCAGGCTTATTTTTATAATTGATAGAAGATTTATCTAAAATAGCATAAATAGTATATAAATGAGAATCTTGAGCAACTGCCAAGCCATTACGGTCATATATCGTACCGCGATTAGCTTTTAATACCTGATTACGCATATATAATTGCTCAGTTTTAGCAGTTAAATTTTGTCCATTAACAGTCTTTGAAATGCCAATATATAAAAATCTTCCTATAAATACGAGAAAAACCAAAGCAACAGCTACCTCGAGAAATCTCCCGACTGTAAAACGGTATCCGTGAGCTTTGGAATTAGAGTTACTTATCTTACTATTATGCTTTTTCATCAGCGTATAGTCCTAATATTTTTCTCATTCAAAGCTAACCCCTTGCTACGTGCAATTTTACTCATACGAGAGCTTGAGGTTAACTCACCTAATTCTTGATGCAAATCTCCAACTTGACTTTGCCCTTTTGCAACTGCGCGTTGCACATTGGTAAGTTCATGTTGAGCTGAAGTAGCAGAAATACTGGAAGAAACTAGCATTGTCATTAAGCCAATGGTTATTATTGTTCCCAATACAAGCAAGGACTTTTCAAAGCCGGTCCAAGCAACGTTGTGATGATTGAGAACTTGACGTTGTCTCTTCTTTGGATCTCTTTGCTCATTAGGATTAAACTCTACTTTTCTTGCTAAATTATCAGCCATTGTTTTTCCTCTTTACAATTTTTCTGCGACTCGCAACTTTGCACTGTGTGAGCGATTATTATTCTTTAGCTCTTCGGGTGAGGCAACAATGGGTTTGCGGTTAACTAAACGAAGCATTGGCTTCAAGTTGTCAGGAATAACTGGCATTCCCCTAGGTACATCAACTTCAGAGTATTTTTTAAAAATATTTTTTACAATTTTGTCTTCATCAGACTGAAAGGTAATCACACTAATTCGGCCACCTGGTTTTAACAAGTGAACCGCCTCTTCAAGTGATTCAGTTAAAACATCAAGCTCGTGATTCACAGCAACACGCAAAGCCTGAAAGGTCTTTTTTGCTGGGTGCCCACCAGTCCTTCTTGCAAACGCAGGAATTGCTTCCTTAATTATATCAACCAGTTCAAATGTTGTCTCAATTGGCTTTTTTTGTCTCTTAAGGACAATTTTATGGGCGATCTGGCGAGAATATTTTTCTCCACCAAATTTATACAAAATATTCGCCAATTCTTTTTGGCTTGAGTTATTAACCAATTGATAAGCATCAAGACTTTGCTCTTGATCCATTCTCATATCCAATCTAGCATCGAAGCGATAAGAAAAACCCCTTTGTGCCTGATCAAATTGTGGCGAGGAAACTCCCAAATCATAGTAAATCCCATCTATACCATTTTGGTAACCCAGCTCAACCAGATTCTCTTTTAAATGGCTAAAATTATCATGTACCAATTGTAATTTAGGATCGGCATTTTGAACAAGTAAATCAGCAAAGTTTAACTTAGCCGAATTTATTGCATATTCGTCTTGATCAAAACCAATTAAGGTACCACTAGCAAGTTTGCTCAATAAATATTTTGCATGACCGCCACCGCCAAAAGTTGCGTCTACATAAAGACCACCATTTTTTAGTTTTAAATTATCTATTGTTTGGTGTAAGAGTACACTGGTGTGTTTGAATTCCATAATTATAGTTCAATTTCATCCAAATTTTCTGCGATATCATCATAGTTTTCATTGGCTTCATCACTAAAGCTTTCCCAACGTTCCTTAGACCAAATTTCAATTCGATCAGAAACTCCTACAATGACACATTCTTTGACAAGGGAAGCATGTTTCTTCAGCGTTGTGGTCAGATTCACACGACCTTGTTTGTCAAATTCGCATTCCATCGCACCAGAGTAGAACAAACGCGTAAAGCTACGCGCATTTCTCTTAGTCAATGGAAGTTGCGCTAATTTAGCTTCAATTTTTTGCCACGCCTCAGTAGTATAGCCAAAAATGCAGCCTTCCATTCCGCGAGTAAATATCATTTTGTCACCTATTTGGCTACGCAAACGGGCAGGTATAATTAAACGCCCTTTGCTGTCAAGATTGTGATGATATTCACCCATGAACATGGCTTAGCCCCCTTCCACTAAATAATTTACCACAATTCACCACTTCCTACCACTTTTTAGTCAAAAAAGTTAAATATTTATTTTTTAATGACACAAAAAGAAAAAATCGCAAACCAATTCAGGTTTGCGACTAGATTTTTTAAAATTTTTTTATTAAAAAGTTTGACTATATCATCAAAAATAATAGACCCAGATACCAAAAAATAGTATTCACAGTTAAGTAATCCCAGATTTTACGCAGAGTTTGACTTAAAGAGAGATTTTTATTTTTAACAGCATCAGATATTGCTATAACTATAACTAAGAAGAAAAAAACGAAGAAACCATAAGGCAAAAACTCAGGTCTTTTTTGGTGCATGGTAATTAAGTGACATGCATATATAAAAAAGAAAGGCAATAGGTCATATCCCCTAAATTGAGCTTTAGGAAACATTTTATTAACAATATAAGCTAAAGCAAGACCTATAACAGGTATCAAGATAATTAAAAACATTGGCTACATCCTCTATCATTTAATATCTATTTTATCTTACTCCGCGATTGAAAAAAACTATTAAGTAGCATAAAATATTGTTCAAGTAGGAGGTCAATCAATGACGCGAAGACATAAGAAAAAGAGATCCAAATTTCAAAAATTAACAATTGCTATGGCTTGGCTGATGGCAATAATTACATTAGCGGCAGTTGTAATGCAGGCTGTTGGTGCATTATCAAGCTTTGGCTTTTTCGAATAAAAAACGTGAGACTTATATCTCACGTTTTTTATTGCCGGTAATTTTCTAAATTAACCATAAAAGGATAGTTAAGAGCCAGATTCCACCATAATTTATAGGTGGCACAAATAAATATAAATACCCAGCACAGAGTTGGCAAAATACTTTGCACCAGCTTCAAAATACCAATACTTGACAAACCTGTCATATTCAAAATCAGCCACATGAAGCCTTGAGTTAGAACAGAAGCAATTAAAACTGCTAGAACTCTGGCCCAAAATACCTCAGGCAAAAATCGTGCAGATTTTTGCAATAGCCATGAAACTATTGGCAAAATAATTGCGTAAATACCTATAATGCCAAAAAAATAAATGTCACTGACTATACCTGCACCTAAAGCCAACCAAATTTCTTTATCATTAGTGTCATCAAATAGCGCGATTAGCATCATACTAACAGGTACTAATAAGTTAGAAGCTTTGCCAAATGAGAAAAACTGATGCAGGTAAAAGGACAAGCTGCCACTAATAGCTATAGCAACATATAATGCTAAGACAAGAGTAAATTTTCGCAGTGTCTTCATTAGTCGTTCACTTTCCTTTTGATAACAGTGACAACTGAAGGATCGTTTAATTCGCCAGCTGGATTTATTTTGATTAAATCAGATAAGCCAAATGAGTCATGTGTTGTAGCAGAAATAGTTCCTACTAATAATCCTTTAGGAGAATTACCACCCATTCCACTAGTGTAAATTTTCGTACCACGCTTAAGTTTTTTACTATCCATTGCTTGAGTAAAGGCTAAAGTCTTGTTACCTATCACTGTAATTATGCCATGAACCTTTTTTCCATTTGTGGCTTGAGCTTGAACTGCAAAACGGTTTGCCGACTTGTCACTAGTGGTAATTAATTCCACCTTGGCAGAAGCAGCATTTACTTCTATTATACGACCAATAACTCCACCGCCCGACATCACGGCCATGTTTTTACGTAAGCCAGAAGTAGTTCCCTTGTTAATAACCAAAAGGTCTGTCCAGCTGTCTGGTGAACGCGAAATTACCGAGGCTTGAACCATATTATAGTCAGTTAAAGTTTCTTTTAACTTTAAAGCGGACTTAAGTTGTTTATTTTCAGCTTCAAGACTTGAGTTACGAGCCTTTGTTTGTTCCAAATCGGTTATTTGGCTCTTAAGATAGTTATTTTCATCTTGAGTATTCAGCAAATCATGCACATTATTTAAACTGCCAGACACAAAACTAAGAGGAAAATCAATAATCCTTGACCCTACAGCGACTATATCATTACCAAAGCTTTGAATAATTAATGGAGTGTTGCGCTTATTACGCAAGCTAACACTACCACCTAAAACTATAAATACTACAATAACTGCAAGACATGCTGACAACAGTTTTTTATTCTGTAAAAATTTCTTCATTTGGAAACAGTCCCTAAAGAAAAATCGGCAATAATAGCCGACTTTTTGTATTATCTGCGACTTCTACGCATTACTTCAATATTTTTCAGAGACTCACCTGTACCAACTGCAACACAATCTAATGGGTCTTGTGCTATAAATACTGGAACTTTAGTAGCTTCTGAAATAACATCTGGCAAATTCTTAAGTAAAGCACCGCCACCAGTTAGCACAATACCATGATCAATTACATCCGCTGCAATTTCAGGAGAGGTTTGTTCTAGAGTTTCTTTAATAGCAACAATAATATCTTGAACAACATCTTGAATTGCTTTTGAAACATCAACTGCTTTAACATCAACTGATTTTGGCAATCCGGTAACTAAATCACGTCCACGAATATTGACAGATTCAATTCCTTCTGCCTTTTCAACTGAAGCGGAGCCAATTTGGATTTTTATGTCTTCAGCGGTTCTTTCACCGATCAAAAGATTAAAATTTGAATGTACATAATTTACAATTGCAGTATTAAACTTATCACCAGCTTGACGAATTGATGTAGATGAAACAATTCCACCAAGAGAAATCGTTGCTACATCAGTAGTCCCACCACCAATATCCACGACCATTGAACCAGTAGGATCCATTACTGGCAATCCAGCTCCAATGGCGGCTGCAAACGGTTCTTCTATTACAAAGGCTTCACGCGCACCAGCTACACGAGCGGCATCAATAACTGCCCGTTTTTCAACTTCAGTTACTCCCGAAGGTACACAAATCATAGCTGAAGGTTTGGAGTTGCCTACAGTCTTTTCTATAAAATACTTAAGCATAGAGGCAGTTGTATCATAATCAGCAATTACACCATCTTTCATTGGCCTGATAGCCACTATGCTTTCCGGTGTCCTTCCGATCATTTCTCTTGCTTCTGACCCTACCGCAATTACTTTTCCAGTATGGGTATTTTTAGCCACAACAGAAGGCTCCCTTAAAACAATTCCTTTGCCTTCCATATAAACAAGAGTATTGGCCGTCCCTAAATCGATGCCAATATTTTTTGCTCCTAATCCAAACACGTAAATCTCTCCTTAATTATTGCAGTCTCTAAATCTTGAATAATTATAGCATAAAGTGCAACTTAAAAAAGAAAATGAAATGTAACTTTAAGATGAATTTAAAATAATTGCCGTTCACGCAAACTCACATATTGTCCCTTCCCCACAATAAAATGATCAAGAAAGTCAATATGAAATAATTCAGAAGCTGCAAAAAGCATTTTTGTTAGCTCTATATCGCTTTTTGATGGAATTAAATTGCCACTTGGATGATTATGAACCACAAAAAAGCCAGCACAGGCATAAATTACTGCCCAACGGAAAATTTCCCGTGGGTGAGCAATTGACTTATCTAAAGTTCCTTGAAATAATCTTTTTTCAGCAACAATATGATTACTGTTATCAATATAAACTGCCCAAAGCTCTTCTTGTTTACGACCAGCCAACTTATCCAATAAATAGGTACCTACTTCATCACTGGATGTCATAATAAGTTCACGATCTGGAACCGCCGACCTCAGTCTTTCAAGCAGTCCCTCACAAAGAACAGCTAAATTTTTATCGCATTGACTGCCAGAAATATATTTGAGCAAATCATCGAAATTCATGATTTTTAGCTCTGTCAGTTTTATAAAAAGTTCATCGAACTTCTCTATTCCACGTTCTTTCAACTCAGCAAAAAGGCTGTTTAACATTTCCCAGTCAGTTTTCAATAAATAGTGATTAGATTTTATCAATTCCATAAAACCATTCCTTTCACTATTAAATACGTTGAAAATTAACAAACCTTTTTCAGAAATTCATAAAAATCTTTACAGACAAATGCAGCATTTTGATAGTCGTTTTTACTTGCCGGAATTAAATCAGGCACCATTACGCACTTTAAACCTGCATTAACGGCCGCAAGCAATCCGGGAGAAGAATCTTCAAAGGCTAGAATTTTATTTTGAGGAACATGTAATTTTTGAGCAGCCAAAAGATAAATATCCGGAGCAGGCTTTGGCTGAACATTATTTTTTCTAACATCATCATAATTTAAATGAAACTGAAAATAATTGCGGCTACCTGTTGCCCACAAATTATGCTCTACCACATCTTCGGTGTTACTGGTAACCACTGCCATAGGTAAACCAGCTTTTTGAAAAAGATCAAGAGCTTCTTGGACTCCGGGGCGTAATTTTAGTTTACCTTCCTCGGTCCACTGCCACACCAACTCATCCGTACGCTTAATAAATTGGTCCCGCTGCTTCTTATTTTTAAAGTATTTACGATAAAAATCGTCCATATCAGTGGTTGTTGAGCCAACTAATTTAAGATAGATATCGTCTGGGGTACCTAGATTTGCTTCTTTAGCAGCCTGTATGTTAGCTTCCCAATACAAATTTTCAGAATTGACTAGCAATCCGTCCATATCGAATAATATTCCCTTAATTTCATCATTAAGACCTTGAACCTGCATTTTTTGTCTCCATTTGTAAAATATTTCCGACTAAATAAAACGATCCCGTCACTAGCAGTATATCATTTGTTTGACTCTTCTGCTTTAAACTCCTAAAAGATGTTTCCCAGTCAGCTTGGTATTGGTATTTTTCTTGAATCCAAGTCGGGAAATCTTTTTTCTTGGCTGCACGAGGATAATCAATTGTTGTAATGTATACTTCATCTTCTGGTTTAAACAATTTAAATACTTGCTCAATATCCTTATCTTTCATCATCATAATCAAAACTTTAACTTTGCCCTGTTTTTTCTTCTGGTCAAAATGAGCAAAATTAAGCAGGTTTTGCATGGCTTGAATATTATGTGCGCCATCAAGAATAACTAATGGGTTATTTTGCACTATTTGATAACGACCAGGAATTTTGGTTTGATTTATTGCCTCTTTAATTTCAGCTGCAGAAAGTTTCACTCCCAAAAGGCTAACAGCAGAAATAGCGATACCTACATCATAACCTTCTACTAAAGGTCTGGGTAAAAAGGAAATTTTCTTATTTTGATCTTGATAAGTTAAATTTTCTTGCAAGGAAATTTTAAAATCTTTTCCTAATAGTTTTATTGTCGCATGTTCTTTTTGTGCTTTTTGCTGAATTATGGGCAACACCTCTTTAGAAATATTACCCAAAACTACAGGACGATTCCTTTTAATTATTCCACTTTTTTCACGCGCAATATCCTGAAGTGTGGGTCCGATAATTTGTTCATGATCTAAACCAATCGTGGTAATTATGCTGACTTCAGGTGTAATCACGTTTGTCTTGTCATGTTCACCGCCTATACCGACTTCTATGACAGCATAATCACATTTTTTTCTTGCAAAATAGAAAAAGGCCATTACCACTTCATACTCAAAAGTTACTAAAGAAAAATTGTTGTTTGTTTTACGAATTTTTGTCAAAGCTGATTCTATGGCATTAGCTGTCTTTACTAAATCTGCGTCACTAATATTTTGCCCATTTAATTGAATACGTTCGTTAAATTCGAATACATATGGCGAAACAAAAAGGCCAGTCTTCTGACCGGCCTTTTGCAGCAAGCTGCTCAAATAGTATGAAGTAGATCCTTTACCATTAGTGCCCGTGACGTGAATTGTTTTAACTTTATCTTGCGGATTATCCAAAAAGGTCAGCACTTTTTTTATGTAAGATAGATCTGCCTTTTCATGTAATTTAGGAAGTGAATATAAATAATTAATCACATCTTGAGCTTTAGTAAAAGTCACATTATTCACTCTTCTTTAATTCTTGAATTCTTTCCTGAACACTTTGCAGTTGATTTTCATAAACAGCTTTTTTAGCTTTTTCCTTATTAATTACTGCTTCTGGTGCGTGAGCTACAAAGCCTTGATTGTTCAGTTTTTTGGTTGAGCGTTCAACTTCAGCTTGGAGATCTTTCTCCTCCTTTGTCATGCGCTTGATTTCGTCATCAATATTAACTAAATCGGCTAGTGGAACAAAAATTTGAGCTCCTGCAATCACAGCAGTTTTAGCTAATTTTGGAGCAGTTATATTGGCAGCAATAGTCAGGTTCTTCGGATGTAAGAAATTCTTGACGTAATCTTCGTTTTCAGTCAAAATCCGTTCATTATTGCTGTCTTCTAATTGAATCATAATATCAATCGGTGAAGAAAGTGGTGCATTAACTTCCATTCGAATATTACGTACAGCTTTAATAATTTCGATCAAGAAAGCCATATCGCGCCTTGCTTGATCATTAACAAATTCATCATGAGGTGTAGGGTACTTCGCAACCATGATTGATTTGCCTTCATGAGGCATTGATAGCCACAGCTTTTCAGTCACAAATGGCATAATTGGATGAAGCAAACGTAAAATTTGATCAAGAATCCAAATTAAATTCTCTTGTTTTCTAGTCTTCAGTTCTTCATCTGAACCATTAAGAGCAACTTTGGCCATTTCGATATACCAGTCGCAGAAATCATTCCAGATAAAGTTATAAAGTTCGCGCCCAGCTTCACCAAATTGATAATCATCAAATAAACGAATTACTTCACTTACAGTGTGATTTAAGCGGTCAAAAATCCAGCTGTCTGACAGATCAAACTTGCTGGTATCAGGCATATGAGCTGCTTTTGCATCTTCTGGTAAATTCATAATCACAAATCTGGCAGCATTCCAAATCTTATTAATGAAGTTCCATGCAGATGCCAATTGCTTAGGATTATAACGTGTATCCTGTCCAGGAGCTGTACCATTGAGCAAGAACCAGCGTAAAGCATCTGCACCATATTGATCAATAACATCCATTGGATCAACACCGTTACCCAGAGATTTACTCATCTTGCGACCTTGTTCATCACGAATCAAGCCGTGAAGAACAACATCATTAAATGGTCTCTTGTGGGTAAAATGCAGACTCTGGAAAATCATCCGTGAAACCCAGAAAAAGATAATATCATAACCGGTAACTAAAGCATCAGTTGGGAAATAGCGTTTAAAATCAGCAGAATCTTCATCAGGCCAGCCTAATGTTGAAAATGGCCATAAAGCACTTGAAAACCAGGTGTCTAGAACATCTGGGTCCTGTTTCCAGTTTTCAATGTCTTTTGGTGCTTCTTCGCCAACATACATTTCGCCAGTCTTCTTGTTATACCAAGCTGGAATTCTGTGTCCCCACCATAATTGACGTGAAATTACCCAGTCATGAACATCTTCCATCCAATGATTTAAAGTTTGTTCAAACCTCTTTGGTACAAAATTGACTTTGCCCGCAGTTTTTTGATTCTCTAAAACTTTATCCGCTAGAGGTTTCATCTTAACAAACCATTGAGTTGACAGACGTGGTTCAACTTGAACACCAGAACGTTCCGAGTGTCCAACTGAGTGTACAATTGGCTTAACTTTAATTAAGTAGCCTTGCTCCTTTAAATCTTTAACCAATGCTTCACGGCATTCAAAACGGTCCATACCTTCATACTTACCGGCATTTTCGTTCATAGTACCGTCGTCATTCATTACATTAATCCGTTTTAAGTTATGACGATTGCCTACCAAGAAGTCATTAGGATCATGAGCCGGAGTAATTTTTACCAAACCAGTACCAAATTCTGGATCAACGTGTTGATCTTCAATAATTGGAATATGACGTCCTACTATTGGCAAAATCAGTTCCTTGCCCACTATATCCTTGTAGCGTTCATCTCCAGGTGCCACAGCAACGGCAGTATCACCGAACATTGTCTCAGGACGAGTAGTAGCAATCTCAACAAAACTGGAACCATCAGCAAACGGATATTTAATATGGTAAAAAGCACCTTTATCGTCTTGGTGAATAACTTCAATGTCACTTAAAGCTGTTTGCAGCTCCGGATCCCAATTAATAATATATTCACCACGGTAAATTAGACCCTCATTATACAGTTGCACAAAAACGCGACGAACTGCCTTGGATAAGCCTTTATCCAAAGTGAATCTCTCTCTGGAATAGTCGAGAGACAGACCTAATTTTGCCCACTGACTCTTTATAATAGCAGCGTATTCATCTTTCCAGTCCCAAACTTGCTTAACAAAAGCTTCACGACCCATTTCATGTCGGTCTTTGCCTTGTTTGCGTAATTTTGCTTCAACTTTAGCTTGAGTTGCAATTCCTGCATGATCCATCCCTGGAAGATACAAAGTATCATAACCCTGCATCCTTTTGAGTCGAATTAATGTATCTTGAATTGCTGTATCCCAGGCATGCCCTAAGTGAAGTTTGCCAGTAACATTTGGTGGCGGAATAACAATAGAATATGGGTGTGCTTTTTTATCCCCGGATGGCTTGAACAAGTCTTGATCAAGCCACTTTTGGTATCTGCCTTGTTCGACTTCTTTCGGATCGTATTTTGGTGCTAAATCTGTCATAATTCTCCTCCCAATAAAAAAGTCCTAGACAAAATGTCTAGGACGATATAATTAACCGCGGTACCACCTAAGGTTAAGCAGAATAAATTCTGCTTCTCTTAAAAATGATAACGGCACATTTGCCGGATTAGCTTACTTTCAGTTCAGCCAACCAGTCCAATCGAGCTACCAATTAACCTTCATTCGGCTTTTCACCATCAACGAGCCTTTCTCTATCTATAAGGTTAATACCTCTCAATTATTGCTTTGGGCGTATTATAACATACTTTTTAAAGTAGTGAAGCATCTTCTTTTGCTTTATCTGCTAAAAACTTATCATTTGGATAAATCGAAGTCACTTGTATGCCCGCCAGTGCACGTTCAATTAAGCCATCTACATCAAGGCGATTTTCAAATTCACGTGCTTTTTCAATTTTTGGTTTTGTTTTTGGACGAGGAGGTGCAAAAATGGTGCAGCAATCTTCGAACGGCTGAATAGATAAATCAAATGTTCCAATTTCTTCTGCTAATTTAATGATTTCGGTTTTATCCATTGTAGCAACTGGTCTGACGACCGGTGTAGTGGTTACATCGTTAATTGCCGCCATTGACTCTAAAGTTTGTGAAGCGACTTGCCCAACAGACTCACCATTAAAAATAGCCAATCCTCTTCTTTTAGCTCTAATTTTATCAGCTAGCTGTAACATGAATCTTCTTTGCACAGTCATCAAGTAGCCCTCGGGAATTTTTTCCTTAATGGTTTCCTGAATTTCTGCAAACGGTACTGCAATGAAATTGATTTTACCAGCATAATTAGCCAAAATACCGGTTAATTCTTTAGCTTTATTCAAAGCTTTTTCGGTAGTATATGGTGGGCTGTAAAAATGCACCATATCAATATCAACACCACGTTTTAGGGCAAGATAGGAAGCCACTGGCGAATCAATGCCTCCAGATAGCATCATGACAGCTCGACCACCAGTACCAACTGGCATTCCCCCAGCGCCATGAAGCAGCTGGTTAGAAATGTAAACTGCATCTTTACGCACTTCAATTCTGAGCACAATGTCAGGATGTTTCATTTCTACCTTTAGATCATCCATGTGTGAAAAAAGGTAGTCACCAACCATTTTATTCAATTCATTAGTATCATATAAAAACTGATGGTCACTGCGCTTAGTGTTAACCTTGAAAGTCATTCCTTTTTTAAAAGTTTCTTTCATTAAAGCAAGTGCAGTTTTTTCAATTTCCGCCAGCGTTTTTTCTACTTTAATTGTTGGTGAATAAGTTTGTATGCCAAAAACTTTTTTTAAACGTTGGTCGACCTCTTCAAAAGGAGCATCGTTTAAAACAATATGCATCCGATCATGGCGTGGGTGAATTTCAACCTGTGGAAATTCACGCAGCACTTTAGTAACGTTACCGGCTAAGCGACCGATAAAATCTTTCCGGTTCTTTCCTTTTGTTGAAAGCTCACCGTAACGCACCATTATTTCAGTATATTTCATAAAAAATCTATTCTCCTAAATGATTAATTGGGGCAAAATGACGGTAAATTTTGTCAAAAACTCTTATAAACTCATCCGCTTCATCAAGCGTATTGGATTCATCAAAACTGAGACGAATTGCACTGGTGGCAATTTTATCATCAACATGCATTGCTACTAATGTGCTGGCTTGATCAACTTTAGTAGAGGAGCATGCGGAAGTAGTGGAAGTATAAATGTCATATTCTTCAAGTGTATGGACTAAAGTTTCTCCCCTGATGCCTTCAAGTGCAAAACATAAAATATGAGGCGCAAAATTGTCATCGACAGGAGAAAATATAGTTATGCCAGGCTTGCCCTGCAAATAATTTACTATTTTCTCCTTAATAGCAGCCTCTCTCGCGGCTTTTTCCGGTTCATTTTCTAAAAGTAAGCGTACAGCCTTAGCCATCCCCGCTATCGCCGGCAAATTTTCTGTGCCAGATCTAAGACCTTTTTCCTGTCCGCCACCATCATGTAAGGGATCCAGCATCTTGCCTTCTTTTTTATAAAGGACACCAGTACCTCTGGGTGCGTGAAATTTATGGGCGGAAAGGCTAGAGAAATCAACACGAGGAGTAAAAACTCGTGACCAAATATTTTTACCCAATGCCTGAACATTATCAACGTGAAAGCTCACAGTCGGATAGTTAGACAATAAATCACTGATCTCATCAATTGGCTGGATTGAACCAATCTCATTATTGACACCCATTATTGAAACTAATGTGGTGTCAGAATCAAGAGCATTGCGCAAATCATTGACATTGACACGCCCTTGTTTATCAACTGGCAAGTGAGTTACGCGAAAACCGATGTATTCCAGCGCATTAAAAGCATTAGCGACAGAAGCATGTTCAACACTCGATGTAATGAGATGCTTGCCAAATTGACGTTTTTGAAATGCTGTGCCCTTTATAGCCCAATTGTTTGATTCTGTACCACCGGAAGTAAAGAAAATTTCATCCTGCTTTGTACCCAAAAGATTAGCAATCTGTTTACGCGAGCTTTCCAAAAGTTGGTAAGCACGGTCTCCCAGTTTATGTAAACTAGATGGATTACCCCAAATAGTTTGTGCTACTTTATCATAAGTCGCTAAAACAGCAGGATCAATTTTGGTCGTGGCGCTGTTATCAAAGTAAATCACGGAATTTCTCCTCCAATACACTACAAGGTCAGCTATTAACTTATAAATTGTAACTTAAAATAAACTCAGCTTCAATTATTTATTCATTAGCAATAAAAAAGCCTTAAAATCATTTACAAATTTTAAAGCTGAAATTTTTCAACAAAAAGTTAGCAGTATTTAGTCATTATTTTTCTTATCCGAATAATATAAATTTTCTAAACGCTGGTACGAACCCGGTTCCATTTTTTCAATAGCAGTTGCAATGGTATCAAGAGCATCCTTATAATTATAATCCTGCTCATAAAGATCCATTGCCTTTTTCTGAGCACTTTGTATTGAACCATTGTCAGAATATTTGTTTGAATACTGCAAAGTCAGTTGGACTAAATCCGCAGAATTAATAATGTCATCAGCTTCTCTTTTTAGTCTTTCAACGTCATCAGAGATTTGGATTAATTCCTGAGAAATTTTTTCCATATTTAAACGAACTTGACTCAATTCTTTTGCTACATGACCGATTTCATTAACAACTAGAGTATACATTTGAACAAAAGAATCCGGATTACCTGGCAAATTTTTACGTTCTAACCGCCGATAAACTAAAGACACTTCTTGTTTAAAACGATTGATTGAATCATTAGCAACATTCTCCGAATCATAAAGGCCATCGACGTCTTGCGACATTGTCTTTTGCTGATTGCTAATTTCACGTAGACGGTCAAGCATGTTTAACCACGATGACTTGATTTGTGAATAAACTCCTTTGCCATCAGCAACATTTTGCGTGTCAACTGTATATTGCCGTTCCATGTCATTGACTTCCTGCTCTAGTTGTCTGCTGGTAGCAAGCTCATTATGCGTAAGCTCGTAACTCTCATCGATGTGACGCAATTTGGCCACTAAGTTTTTGGACTCAACCTGTTCATGAGCAAGAAGTCTCTGGATTTTGTCCTGATTTTCTTCTACAAAAGGTCTTGCCTTATATTCATTAGCCAAAGTATCGTATAGAGCAGCAATTTCCTTTTTGATTTTTGCAATACTTGTGTTTAAATCAGATATTTTTAATTCTGTCAGTAATCTTGCTGCATCAGCCACTTGACCGCGAATTTTTTTAATTTCGGCTAAAACGTCAACTTGAGTAATGTAGTATTTTGAAGACATCATTTTCTTATAACTATCAGAAAGCTCATCCAGTTGGTCTTTAAAAACTGTATCAATTTGGTGACACGCATTTTTAACTTCTGGAAGAACGGAACTGATATTTGTCAAAGCTACTTTAATCTTTGATAAAATACGCTTTGCCTCAACCTGGTCTCCTTGAGCAGTCAAACTCTTGGCTTCTGAAAAGTCAGTTTCCATATTGGTCAAATCAGTTTCAATTTTATCAAGTGCAGTACCATATTCGTATGAATTTGCCAAAACCCCCTTACGCAATTCTTTAAATTGATTGAATAAGTCATTATATTGCTTTTGGTTTTCACGGTTTGATTCAAGTAATTCGGTAAAAACTTCCTTTGTGTTTTTAGCGTCTTTATAAGTTGAACCCATGATTTCCTGAGCCTGTTTAATATTTTTGTGGGCCTTAAATATTTGATAATGAGCGTTTTGGTCAGCAGCTTGTTCAAGAAAACTCTGTGCAGCAGGAATTTTTTTAGTTGATGCCTGCTCATAGCTTTTGCGCCAAGTAGTCAGTGTGGTCAGACTCTCACCTGCTAAATCCATTTTATCCAGATTAATAATGTCTGTTTCTAAATGCATTTTGGCAATTTTAGTGATCAAATCGTCCAATTCAAGAATCTGCCTTAATTGGCGTCGATTGACTATGATCATAAGTGCTATAATTATAATAATGATTAAAATTGCAATGATTACAACTATGGATTGAGTCGATGACATATTCTTCCTCCAAAACTAACCCAATTATACCAAACTTCTACATTATTGTGGGCAAGAGTTTTTTAAACTAGCATATTTCATTATGCTATAAAAATTGATATGCAGTATTGATAAATGCTACCTTACTTTTAAACAAAATATTGACTTTTATATGTCTTTATAAACCAAATTTTCTTTTTTTTCCTATAATAATTAAAGCAGTCAATGTTTTCCTTGCTTTAATAAGTCAATACAACTATAATATAAAACGTGTAAAATATTTGCAGCTATAAGTGGCAAGAACGTCAACATCTTAATACGTTTTAGTGAACGAGTAACCGACGCTGCAATAGGCGAAAATGAAAATTAAGATGCACGAATGTTAAGCTTATACGTAATTATTTTACTCCAAAAACTGTTATCAGATTTTATTGGAGGATTTTATGTCAAGATATACAGGTCCAAGTTGGAAACGTTCCAGAAGATTAGGAATCTCACTTTCAGGCACTGGTAAGGAGCTTAGCCGTCGTAACTACGCTCCTGGTCAACACGGTCCTAATTCACGTGGTCGTTTATCAGAATACGGCGAGCAATTGCACGAAAAGCAAAAGTTACGTTGGATGTATGGTTTAAACGAGCGTCAATTTAGAACTTTGTTCAAACGTGCTGGTAAGATTCGTGAAGGTGAACACGGTACTAACTTTATGGCTTTGCTTGAATGTCGCTTAGACAGCATTGTTTACCGCTTAGGTTTTGCTACTACTAGAGAACAGGCAAGACAATTGGTTAACCACGGTCACATTACTGTTGATGGCAAGCGTGTTGATATTCCTTCATACGAAGTCAAGGTTGGTCAAACCATTGGCCTCAAGGAAAAGTCAAAGAACTTGCAACAAGTTAAGGATGCACTGGAAGCAGTT
This sequence comes from Lactobacillus kullabergensis, assembly GCF_000967195.1. Taxonomy (GTDB): domain Bacteria; phylum Bacillota; class Bacilli; order Lactobacillales; family Lactobacillaceae; genus Lactobacillus; species Lactobacillus kullabergensis. The sequence goes on along the minus strand of NZ_KQ033871.1, from coordinate 826,931 downwards.
GTATCCCGTCCATCCTTTGTTTCATTTGATGAGAACAAAGTAGAAGGTTCACTTGTTCGTCTTCCAGAACGTGATGAAATGGAACCAGAAATTAACGAAGCTCTAGTTGTTGAATACTACAACAAGTTACTTTAATTTCTACATTTTCACAAAACCCCTTTCCTACTTGGAGAGGGGTTTTTGCTACCCGAAAGGAAATCTCATCAATGACTGAAGATTTAAATACCAGAGTTTCAAATGCTGCACAAGGCATCACACCACAGACAAAACCTGACGAACGCAGAAGATTTTTAGGGTCTCTTCGTGAACGAGTTTTGGTTAGAATGACTAATTCTGAAGTGCAGGATCCCAAATTAACCAGCCTTTTTTTACAGCATTTCAAAGATTATGTCGGTTACAATATACTGATAAACGGTAATTTGCATGATAATTTTGTTGATCAGGTAGAAACTTATTGTAGCAAATACGAAACTTCTTTTACCATTGTTAATAATGAGACAGCTAAAACGGGGCCTGATGATTCAGCAATTTTAGTGGTAGCTTCCAGTGCCATTAACAAAATGCGCATTGAAATAAGTCAAGTTTATCCACCGGAAATGCCAAAAGCTCAGCTTGCTAATATAAATCAAAAAAAAGCTGGCTTTTGGCATAGGCTTTTCCACGGAGACAATTAAATGAAGCCATTAGCTTATAGAATGAGACCGCAAAATTTGAATGAAGTTGTTGGTCAACAACATTTAATTGGTCCCGGAAAAATTATTCGGAGAATGGTCGAAGCCAAAATGCTATCTTCGATGATTCTTTATGGCCCCCCTGGAATCGGCAAAACCAGTATTGCCAGTGCTATTGCAGGCTCCACTAAATATGCCTTTCGCCAGCTTAACGCTGCCACTGATAGCAAAAAGCAGTTAGAACAAGTAGCAGCTGAAGGAAAATTAAGTGGAACTGTCATACTGTTACTAGACGAAATTCATCGGTTAGATAAAACGAAACAGGATTTTCTCTTGCCACTTTTAGAGTCAGGACAAATTATTTTAATTGGGGCGACAACTGAAAACCCCTATATTGCTATCTCCCCCGCTATTCGTTCTCGCTGTCAGATTTTTGAACTAAAACCACTGGCAAAAGAAGACGTAAATAAGGCAATTGACCGTGCGCTTATAGATGATAAAAATGGTTTAGGAAAATACCATGTAAAATTAACTAATGATGCCAGAGAATTATTGGTGCAAAAAGGCAACGGTGATTTACGCGCCACATTAAATGGACTGGAACTGGCAGTGCGATCAACCAAGCAGGAAATGATTGCAGCTGGTCAAAATGATGAAGATGAAATAACTATAAATCAAGATGAAATGGCTAATTCTATTCAGTTACGCAGTCAAAACTTTGACGCCAAAGGTGACGGTCATTATGATTTGGTATCAGCTTTCCAAAAATCAATTCGTGGTTCTGATACGGATGCATCTTTGCATTATTTGGCCAGATTAATTGAATCAGGAGATTTAGTGGCAATCTGCCGACGATTAAGTGTAATTGCTTATGAAGATATCGGTCTAGCAAATCCCGCTGCTGTGCAGCACACACAAATTGCCATTCAAGCAGCAAAGAATCTGGGATTTCCAGAAGCGCGCATCCCCTTAGCTAATGCAGTAATAGAATTGGCATTATCGCCCAAGAGCAATAGCGCTATTAGTGCCATTGATTCAGCCTTGCAAGATGTAAAAAATAAAGATTATGGCGGAATACCGGCGGACTTAAAAGATGCTCATTACTCTGGAGCCACAAAATTAGGGCATGGCAAAGGTTATATTTACCCTCACTCTTTTGCAAGCGATTGGGTACCACAACAGTATCTACCAGATAAACTGGTTGGGAAAAAATATTTTCAACCTAAAGGTAATTCTAAAATTGAAAAAGGATTAAAAAAACAATACGAAACTTTGCATGAAATGCAGAAAAATGGTTTAAAATAATAAAATAATTCAAAAAGTGCCACAATTTTTTACTATTGTGACACTTTTCTTGTTATCAGCTAGTTAAACTATCCTTTAACATTTGCTTTCTTTACAAATTTACTGGTAGTTACAGTGTAGTACTTTTTACCTTTAATTCTGACTGGTGTTCCGTAAGTATTTACAGACTTATGCTTTTTCAAGACCTTTTTACCCAGGCGATTACCATATTTACTGTATACATAAGCATTATGCTTCAATTTCAGTTTCTTGGCATCGATATTTCCTGCAGCTATATACAAGCCATTTTCAAGTGCATAATACACTCTCTTATTGATAACTTTTTGAGTTGAAACATCAATCGTGGAACCGGCATTTATTACCAATCCGTTTGCACGAACACCGTTTTCATCATAAAGATAGGCATTGTGCATTACCTTTTTGTTGATAATTACTTGAGATTGATCAGCTGCATCAACTGCAGCAACTTCTTTTGCTTTCTTTACAGTTGTTTTTGCCTTATGACTTGTGAAGTTTGCTGCCTTGACGAAACGGTTTTTGGCAACAATATAGTATTTCTTGCCCCGAATCTTAACAGAACTGCCATAAGTCCTAACTGCCTTACCGGCTTTAAGCTTACCATATTTCCTGACACGTTTGCCGTATTGATTATAAATGTAAGCATTATTATGCAATTGTTTAGCGGTACCTTTGACATTGCCAGCCGCAACATAGTATTTCTTACCGTTTGCTCCCTGGTCTACTAAAACATAATATTGTCTATTATTGATTGTCTCAGTACCAATCGTTTCAAGTATCGAACTAATCCCTAAGATAATTCCATTGGCACGATGAGTGCTATTATCATAAAGATAGGCATTGTGGTTTAGAACAACTCTTACTTTCTTAGCTATTTCCTGGTTCTTTTCTGGTGTATTAGGAGTCAGGTTGTTTTGATTGTTATCAGGATTAGTATTAGTTATATTCGTGATCTGATTGCTACCGCCACCTGAATTAATAATGTTGGTAACATTCACATTAGTATCAGTTGCATCACGATGTAGTTGATCTATGCCATCATTACGCTTTTGGGTAATGAGTTCGCTTACTGCTGGACTTTCTTTTATGCGATTAGTTGCTTCATCAAAATCCTTTTGAATTTGCTGCTTTATCTTATCCTTAACAGTGGAACTGTAATCAGTATTACTGTCTACAATATTGTCAGCAGCTGTCTTTGCATCAGATAAAGCTCCGTTAGCAATTAATTTTTCACCAGCGAGTTCAGTTGCTAAATCCGTCGGATTAGAACTAAGATCCTTTTTGGCATCTTCATAATTCTTATCGGTCTGATCATGATTAACGGTTGGACCAAATTTTTGTAACTTGTCAATTGCAGCCTTATGAGCTTTAGCAAGACGTTCAAGCAAAACATCCGGATCATGCTGCAGAACATTTTCTCCTTCTTGACTATCAGCAATCGATTCACTGATAATCTTGTTAACAGCTTCATTACGGACAGTATCTATACCTTCTGTATCGGAAGGTTTATCTAATGTACCCGACTGATCTTTAGATCCGTTTGCTTCAAGTACATCTTTCTCAATTTGATTCTTTAAAGCCTTCTTTTCATTATCGGTATAATCAGTATCATCCTTATGTTTTAGACTATCAACTCGTGTTTTTGCGTTTGTACCGGTATCACGAACCTCGCCTTTAGCCAATTCCCTTTCGGCTGCTATTTCTTTTGCGTTAACCTCTTCAACCGATTTACCAGTGATGTCCTTATTAGAGTTAAATGCCTTATCAACTTCAGTGGTCGTAGCGCTATCAGTAAATGCCTTCTTCAGTCTTACAACAGCTGCTTTGTATTTTTTCTCAAACTCATCATTTGCATACCTAATAGCATTTTCTAAGTCTGTTTTTTCACTATCCTGAAGTGCTTTTATCTTGTTAATTGCATTTTCAGTAATTTTTTCAATTTTTGCAACAGTCTCTGAATCTTCAATGTCACTATTAGCTTGAGTTACAATTTCTGTAACGGCAGCTTGTCCCTTAGGACTTAAGACTTTATTTGCCTCTGCAGCAGCATCTTGAATCTTATCTTTACCTGCCAGTTTTGCAAAAGAGACCTCGGCATTAGTAGCAATTGTATTGAAATTTTGTTTTGCGTTACTTACTGCAGCAATAATAGCATCTACATTTGTAGCATTATCAATTTTATCTTCTGCAGCAGTCCTGGCATCATTTATAGCTTTAATAGCAGTATCGTACTCATCTTTTTTAGCAGTTCTTTCAGCTTCGGTTAATTTTTCATAAGCTTTTTTGACACGATCAAGTGCTGCACTTGCATCTACATTGACTGTATCTTTACTGCTGCTTTTAGCGTTAGACAAGTCATTATTTTCTTTATTGTCAGCTGTATTTTTAATTTGTTTAATTCCGTCGATAATATATTCCCGAATCTTGGTCACATCGTGAATGGTTTTAGCCAAGTCAACGGTTGTTTCCTTAATAATCTCATCAACAGCATTCCGATCTTTCGGGTCCTTTAAATTCTGTTTGACAATATCACTTATTTGTTGAATAATTTCTTTTGCTGCCTCCTTGGCAAATTCTAGTGAAGTATCATCTGCTACACCATTAATCTTATCAATTCCGGTTTTAGATATGGTGCTTACAGCATTTTTATCTGTAGCACTTGAAACTGCTGTTTCAGCATCATTTTTAACTTTTTCAATAGTTTCTAATGCAGTTTCAAGTTTGTCTTTTTCTTTATCTAGGCCACTAGTGTCCAAGTGATTAAATTCATCTTCAACTTTATTCTTGGCATTTTCGGCTGCATTTTCAACTCTTATTTTCTCAATAAGTTTAGCCCTTTCAAGATCAGTTAAATAAGCTGCTTGCTCAATCGCATCAATAGTAGCTTCTCCAGCTTTTTCAGCCGCATCTGCCCTCTCAACAGTAGGTTGCTGTCCAACTATATTTTTGGCATCATCACGAGCCTGACCGATTGCCTCTATTGCTTTTTCTTTATCAGCTTCTGATAAATTAGAATTATTGATATTTTCAGTTGCTTTTTGTGTATGATCATCAAGTTGCTTTTGGTCTGACGCAATTTTTTTATTCAGATTTTGAGCATCCACTACTACCCTACCCATATTTAAATGACCAGCATTTTCTTCTTTATCAACTTGGTCAAAATCGACAGCATTTTCTATATTACTGATAGCAGTCTGATAATACAAGTTAACTTTATCTTTTAGAGTACTCTTATTTTCAGCACTAATATTTGGTAAACCATCAATATCTTCATTATCACAGAACTGTACGTCACCTAACTTTTTACTAGCAGCTAATTTATATTGATTAAGCTTATTTAATGCATCTGATTTGACAGCATCAATATCTCTTATAGCTTTACTCGTTATTTCAAATACTTTTTGAAGGGAGTCAGCAGTGGCAAAATCTGTATCAGCTTGGCTTAAAATTTCATTAACCAAGTCTTTGTCAGCTTGACTTGATAAGCTATCACTAACTTTATCTGCTCCTTCTCCAACTAGGTCCTTGGCAAGTGCAGTGGCAAAAGCAATTTTCGCTTTGTCTACTGTTTTAAAAAACTTATCAACAGCCGTTTTCACTATATTTGTTATGGAATTAGCGTCATCAGCTTTATCAATTTGATCATTCGCCTCTGTTGCAGTTGCCTCAATGTCATCAAGAGCAGCTACACATTTTTTTCCAGTTTCAGTCCTATTAGTCGTACTAAGTTTGCTATAAGCTTCAAGTATCTGATTTTTTGCAGCATTAGCTGCAGAATTTATATTGGCATGACTATTAGCTTTACTTGCTGCTAATTTAGCTTGTTCGTCAACGTTTGCTTTGCTTGTAATAGCATCAATAGTTGTCTTTTTGGCAAAATGCAGTTCTGCAGCCGCTGCAAGATTTAAAATGTCCCTAATAGCAGTTTCTGCTGTTGAATCTATTTCTTCGACATTTTTTCCTGCATTGAGTTTAGCTATCACATCAGTATCAATTTTATCAATCTGAGCCAAATAATCATTTTTAGTGTTCAAGTCGTCTTGATCTTTTGAGGAAGAACTATATGCATTATTTACTCTAATTTGCACAGTTTGAATTGTAGATGTTATATCAAATTTTCTATTATTTCGTACTGATTCAATATCACCTTGATCGGATCCATCTTTTTTCAAGTGTTCTTTAGTAAGACCGTTTTTTGCAACTTGATCAGTATCAGCTTTTTTAGCAACGTCTGTTTGAACACCTGAAACAGTATTATCAGGTGCAGACTTTTGGACAGAGGAAGTGCTTGCGGCATTTTTCTTGTCACCATCAGTCCCAGTATTTTTACTAGAACCAAGTTTGACAACATTATCATTAACATGAGGTTTATCAGAAACTGATTCTGTTTTAGCATCGGCTTGCTGTGCTGTCGATTCAGTATCAGCTTTAACTGTTTGACTGCCAGCTCCGAAAAAAGCGTATCCCAATAAAACAGAAGCTACTCCAATTGTTAATTTGCGAATTGAAAAATGATCCTGCCTTGCTTGTAATTTCATTTTTCTTAATTTCTCATTATAGTTATTCTTACTTAGCATTATTAGTCCTTCCTTGTTATTTAGACGCACCTAAATTTTATAACATTTGTTATTTACTGTCAATATAATGTATATTTTTTTGTATTTAATTATAAATATTACTTATTTTAATATAAGTAGTATTACATCTGTTATATTTATTTAATTTTTAATATCAAAAGTCAAAGTAAATATAGCAGTTTTAATACTCGTATAAGCATGAAAATTTGGTTTTTAATAAATATATTTATACAAAATCTTGTTATAGATTATATTTATATATAAATATATTTTATTTTAATTTTTAAAGCTTTTTTCAACTGATTTTAGTGTTAAATATTAACTGAAATAGTTGGTTATAGTTTTAATGTGTTATATATTGATAAGTCAAAAAATATTTAGAAAAAAAGAGCCATAATTTTTTACAATTGTGGCTCTTCTCTCGTTATCAGCTAGTTAAACTAACCTTTAACATTGGCTTTTTTAACAAATTTACTTGTTGTTATAGTGTAGTACTTTTTACCTTTAATCTTTACTGGATTACCGTAAGTCTTAATTGATTTACGTTTCTTCAGTACTTTCTTACCTAGGCGATTACCATATTTACTGTATACATAAGCATTATGCTTCAATTTCAGTTTCTTAGCATCTATATTTCCTGCAGCTATATACAACCCGTCTTCAAGAACGTAATATAACTTCTTGTTGACAACTTTTTGCGATACTACGTCAATGTTTGAACCGGCATTTATTACTAAGCCATTTGCACGAATACCATTTTGATCATAAAGATATGCATTGTGCATTATCTTTTTATTAACAATGATATGAGATTGGTCTCCTGCTTCAACAGCAGCAGTTTGATTAGCCGTTGTTGTCTTTAAAGGTACATTTTGGCTTGCAATATTTGCCGCTTTGACATAACGATTCTTGGCAATGATGAAGTACTTCTTACCGCGAATCTTAACGCTACTGCCGTAAGTATTAATAACTTTGCCTGACTTCAGTTTACCTGACTTCTTAACCCGCTTGCCGTATTGGTTGTAAATGTATGCATTATGTTTCAGCTTTTGAGCTGTTTTCTTAACATTTCCAACTGAGACATAGTACTTCTTATTATCGGCACCTTTGTCAACTAAAACATAATATTGTTCACCGTTAATTGTTTCAATACCGTAAGTATCAAGAATTGATCCGGCTCTCAAAGTAATGCCATTTGCACGTTTACCTTTACTATTGTACAGGTAGGCATTATGCATTAAGATTACTCTTTCAGAGTCTTCGTTCTTCTTATCAGTTTCCTTATCTTTATCATCAGTCTTATCAGGTTGAGCAGGTGCTATCGGTTGAACTTGCTGTCCGCTACCACCGTTTTCTATAATATTGGTTACATTAACATTAGACTCCGTGGCATCGCGTTTTAATTGATCAATACCAAGGTTACGTTGCGCAGAGATTACCTCACTGACTGTTGAACATGCATTAATACTGTTCAAAAATTCATTGTAATCCTTCACAATATGCTCTTTGATTTGCTTTTTAGCATCAGAATCATAATCAGAATTACCATCAACGAGCTTATTGGCAGCCTTTTGTGCATCTGCTAATGCACCCTGGGCAATTAGCTTTTCACCTTCAAGTTCAGTTGTTAAGTCTGTAGGATTTGCTTTAAGTTTTGCTAGCGCAGCTTCATAACTTTGCTGAATGGTACTATCATCAGTGTCAGGAGTAAACTTATCTTTCAAATATTTTGAAGCAGCCGTGCGCGCTGCGGCTAGTCTTTGACTGAGAACGTCTTTATCTTGATTTATGACGTTGTTAACTTCCTGACTGTCAGGAATTGTTTCACCAATTATCTTGTCAATTGCATCCTTACGAGCTTTATCCACACCAGCTGAATCGCTTGCTTGATCAATAGTACCATTCTTATCAATAGCGTGATGAACGTCTTGGTCAATTTGGTTCTTGATAGCATCTTTTTCAGCTTGGGTATAGTCAGTACCATCCTTGTGCTTTAATTCATCAACTTTCTTCTTAGCATTTGTGCCAGTATCTTGAACTTCGCCTTTAGCCAATTCCCTTTCGGCTGCTAATTCGTGCTCTTTAACTTCATCAACCGATGCTCCAGTGATGTCCTTATTCGAGTTGAATGCTTTATCTACTTCAGTAGTATCTGCATCTTTGCCAAACTTATCTTTTAGTCTTGCTACCGCATCATCATGCTTTTTACTCAATTCTGCTTTGGCATCTGAGATAGCTTCGGCTAAGTCTTTTTCATCATTACCTTTTAAGGCATTAATTTTATCAATAGCGTTTTGCTTAATTCTATCAACATTGGCAACAGTTTCAGCTGAATCAATATCAACACTTGCCTGTTTTGCTATCTCATCTACCCGATCCTGATTATCTTTACTCAAGCTTGGTTTAGCTGTAGAAGCTGCTTTATTGACTTCATCTTTTGCAGCCACTTTACTGAAGGCTAGTTCTGCTGTTGTCGCCGCAGAATCAAATTGTCTAGAAGCATTGTCAACTGCTGCTGCAACCGCGTCTGCATTAGTAGCACTGTTTATCTTAGCTTCGGCTGCTTTCTTAGCATCCTCAATAGCGGCTAAAGCATTGTCATAATCAGTTTTAGTAGTTGCTTTTTGAGTGTCATCAAGCTTGTTATAAGCTTCATCAACACGGTTTTTAGCTTTAGTTGCTGCCTGGTCAACATTTGTTTTATTAGTTGACTTGATAGCAGCTAAGTCATCTTTATCTGATTGATCTGCAGAATTCTTAATACCCTTAATTGCAGTAATCGCTTTGTCACGAGTGCTATTTACAGAATCAATTGTAGTTGCAGCGTCAATATCTTTATTAGCTTGAGTAACAAGATCGTCAACCTTGTTCTTATCCTCTTGTTTATTTAAGCCACTCTTGATATCTTCAGCAACTGCTTTAACTGCGTCTTTAGCTGCAGCTTGAGCAAAAGCTAATTCAGCGTCATTTTTAGCTTTGTCAATGTCAGTCTTAGCTTTATCAGAAGCATTATTGACATCTTGTTTGGAAGTAGCTGAATCTATTGCTTTTTCAGCATCAGCTTTAGCCTGATCAATATCTGCTTTAGCTTTGTCATACTTATCTTTAACTTCCTTTTGCTGGTCAAGAGTCAGCTTATTATAATCATCATCAAGTTGTTTCTTAGCATTGTCTGCCGCAGCCTCGACTTTGGTCTTTTCGGTTAGTTTAGTATTTCCTAAATCTGTATCTGTAGCAGTTTTTTCAGCTGTATCAATTGCACTTTCTCCAGCTTTTTCAGCTGCGTCTGCCTTTTCGACAGTTGGCTGCGAACCAACAGTCTCTTTAGCATCATCACGAGCTTTATTGATTGATTCAATAGCCTTTTCTTTATCAGCGTCAGATAAATCAGACTTATTAATCTTGTCAATTGCTGCAGAAGCATGATCATCTAATTTCTTTTGGTCATTTGTAATAGCTGTATCTAAAGCTTTTGCATCCTCAAGAACTTTGCTCATGTTATCGATGCCTTCTTGTTTAGCACTGTTAACTTGGTCAGAAGTAGTTGTACCTGCATCTTTAATCTTGTTAACTGCATCTTGATAGAAGCGATCTACTTTATCTTTTAGAGCGGTCTTGTTTTCAGCACTGACATTTTTCAGGGAATCGATGCCATTTTTAACTTCAGTTTGTTTGTTAGTTAAAGCAGTAATTGCATCTTTCTTGTCATTATCAAGCTTAGTAGCAGCAGTTTGATCTGCAGTTGTCTTGACACTATCAATATCACTGATGGCTTGATCTCTAATATCATTGACTTTTTGCACTGTATCAGCTGTATTTAACCGTGTATTAGCTTCGTTGACAATGCCTTCAACTTTAGTCCTATCACTTTCAAGGCTCAAGCCATTTTCGATCTTATCTGCTTCATTCCTAATATCTTCTTTAGCAACTACCCTTGCAAAAGCTACTTCAGCCTGAGTGGCCGCCTGATCAAAGGCTGTATTTGCAGTTGAAACAGCTCCAGCCACTGCACTCTTATCTTTTGCTTGCGCAATAGCTTCATTTGCTGCTTTTTGTGCATTTTTAATTGCAGTAATAGCTACATCATGATCTCCTTCAGTCATGGTTTGTTGCAGCGAACTAAGCTTATTATATGCATCTTCAACCCGTTTTGTAGCGGCTGCAGCAGCTTCATCAACACTTGCCTGACTGTTATCCTTAGCTTCTTCTAACTTAGCTTGTTCAGCGGTTTCAATAGTATTCTTTACCTTATCAATATCATTGATAGCTTGATCTCTGATGTCATTGACCTTTTGCACTGTATCAATTGAAGCATTGTCAATATTTGCCACTGCATCGTCAGCGATTTTCTGAACTGCTTCCTGATCCTTTTCATCTTTCAGATTCTTAATCACATTTGCAGCTTCAGCCTGAACCGCATCTTTAGCAGCTGCTTTTGCAAAAGCTACCTCTGCAGTAGTTGCTGCTTCGTTAATCTTGTTAACTCCATCATTAGCTGCTGAAGTAATAGCATCTTTGCTTGTTGCTGCATTGACTGCATCAATGGCTGCAGTTTTGGCATTGTCAATTGCGGTAATTGCATTATCATGGTCAAGTTTTGTTGCTGCCTTTTGACTTGAACTTAGTTTTTCATAAGCATCATCAACTTGCTTCTTAGCTGCTTCTGCGGCATTAGTGATATTCTGAGTGCTGTCTTTGCGAGCTTGATCTAGCAAAGCCTTGTCTACTGCTGATGCTGTATTTTTAACAGCATTAATGGCGCTAATGGCGTTCTCTTTGATGCTGTTTACTTTGTCTACCGTATCTGTTGCAGCAGTATCAAAATCAGTATCTGCTTGATCAGAAATGTTTTTAACTTTTTGTTTATCATCAGTGTTATTTAACTGACTTTGGGCATCGGCGGCTTCTTTGTGAACTGCATCTTTAGCTGCTACTTTTGCGAAGTCGACCTCTGCTTTTGTTGCTTCCTGATCAAATTTTTGGTCTGCTGTTGCTGCTATGGCAACCACAGCATCTTTAGTTTCAGCATTTTGAATATCGGCAATTGCTTTTTGAAGTGTATTGTCAATGGCAGTAATAGCATCATCATGAGCCTGCTTAGTTTTTTGTTGTTGATCTTTTTCTAGATCCCCATAAGCTTTTTCTACTCGAGCCTTAGCTGCATCTGCTGCACTGTTCACATTACTCTTTTGATTATTCTTAGTTTCTTCTAAGCTTGCTTGCTCATTACCATTAGCTGCGTCTTTAACAGCATCAATATCATCAATTGCTTTATCTCTAATGCTGTTTACCTCTTGCACGGTGTCCGTATTGCTATCGTTAAACTGGATATTAGCTTGGGTAACAATACCATCAACCTTGCTTTTATCAGCTTGAGACTTCAGATCATTCTTAATCTTTGTTGCTTCCTTTTGAACAGCAGCTTTAGCTATAACTTTAGCAAAGGCTACTTCAGCTTTGGTTGCAATATCATTAAACTTAGTCTTAGCATCATCAACTGCCCCTTTAATTTCGTCAGCAGTTTGGGCTTGACCAATTTTGATATTTGCTGCATCGGCGGCATTGTCAATTGCAGTAAGAGCATTTTGGTATGCTTGATAATTATCATTCTTTTGGTCAGAATTAAGATTATTATAAGCATTCTCTACCCGTTTTTTAGCATCAGCAGCAGCACCATTAACATTGGTCTTACCATTATCCTTAGCTTGCTCCAAGGTAGCTTTGTCGACTGCCTCGGCGGTTGCTTTAACAGCATTGATGTCGCTAATTGCCTTATCTCTTAATTGATTGACCATTGTGATATCGGTAGCTTTATCAATAGCAGTATCAGCTTGAGTTGAAATTACATCTACTTGTTTCTTATCAGCATCCTTACTCAAATTACCCTTAACAGTACTTGCCACTTTATCAACAGCATCTTTAGCTGCTACTTTGGCAAATGCTAATTTAGCTTCCGTTTCTGCTTGGGTGAAAGCCTGATCGGCGTCTCCGACAGCTTTACTTACGGCATCCTTATCTGTTGCTTTTTCTATAGCAGCTTTAGCTGCAGTTTGAGCATCGGTAATGGTTTGGATTGCCTTGTCATAATCTGTCTTAGTTGCTGCCTGTTCATCTGCACTAAGAGTATTATATGCATCCTTAATTCTTTGCTTTGCGGCTGTGGCAGCTTGATCAATACTCTGCTTAGAATCATCCTTAACTTTAGCTAAATCCTTCTGCTCATTTTCCTCAGCAGTATCTTTAACGGCATCGATGTCTTTAATAGCTTGAGCCGCAATAGTATTTACATTATCTACGCTTACAGCTGCAGCAAGATCATTTTCTGCCCGTAACACTATATTATCGACTTTAGCTTGGTCAACTTCCTGTTTCAAACCTTTTTTGACTTTATCAGCTTCAGCTTGGATTGCAGTCTTAGCTGTCACTCTAGCAAATGCCACCTCAGCTGTTGTAGCTGCCGCATCAAAGGCAGTAGACGCAGTACTTACCGCCTTAACAATTGCATCCGCATTTGCAGCCGCACTAATCGCATCATTTGCTGTTGCTTGGGCTTGAGTGATGTCAGCCATGGCTTTATTGTAATCACTTGCAGCTAAAACTTTTTCGTCTTTTCCGAGTTTGTCATAAGCATCTTGAACACGTTTTTTAGCAGCTTTAACTAAATCATCAACACTAGTCTTATTATTTTCCTTAGTTTGCTCCAGTTCTTTCTGTTCATTGTCATCCGCAGTTGCTTTTACATTACTTATATCGCTGATTGCTTTATCTCTAATGCTGTTTACCTTATCTACAGTATCTGTTCCAGTTGCGTCGATATCTTTATCTGCTTGATCAGAAATTTCCTGCACTTTTTTCTTATCATCAGATTTATTTAACTGATCTATGACAGATTTGGCTTTTTCATGAACTGCATCCTTAGCTGCTACCTTGGCGAAAGCTACTTCTGCTTCGTTTGCTGCTGCATCAATCTTATTAATACCCTCATTTGCTGCCTGAGTAATTTCTGCTTTTGAATTTAATGAAGAAATTGCATCATTAGCAGCTTTTTGTGCACTTGCAATTGCGCTAAGGGCGTCATCATGAGCCTGTTTGGCAACTGCTTGTTCAGTTCCCGTCAGCTTACTATATGCTGCTTCAACTCTCTTCTTAGCTGTTTCAGCTGCTTCATTAATATTCTCAGAGCTGTCTTTGCGAGCTTCGTCAACAATAGCTTTATCTACTGCATTTGCTGTATTTTTAACAGCCTTAATAGCACTAATTGCGCTGTCTTTAATGCTGTTTACTTTGGCAACAGTATCTGTTGAATTTTGGTCAATTTCTGTAATAGCATTGTTAGCGATATTTTGCACAGAAGTCTTATCGTCTTGACCTTTCAGATCGGCAATAGCATTCTTTTCTTCAGCCTGAATCGCATCTTTAGCAGCTGTTTTGGCAAAGGCTACCTCTGCTTTTGTTGCTTCTTGATCAAGTTCCTGCTCTGCTGTTGCTGCTATGTCGCTTACCGCATCCTTAGTTTCAGCACTGGCAATATCGTTATTTGCTTTAAGACGCGTATTCTCAATAGCAGAAAGAGCATCAGTATAGGCCTGCTTTGTTGCATCTTGTTCAGCAGGTGTCAGCTGAGCGTATGCCGTATCAACCCGGGTTTTAGCGTTTGCTGCTGCTTTGTTAACATCACCAGTCCGATTATTCTTAGTTTCTTCCAGACTGGCTTGTTCACCACCATTAGCTTCAGCTCTAACAGCGTCGATATCTTTAATGGCCTGATCCCTAATACTGGTTACTTTAGTTACAGTATCAGTATTAGTGCTATTAATACTAGTAGTAGCAGTAGTAGCAATATTGTCAACCCGATTCTTATCAGAATCAGCCTTTAGGTCTTGTTTAACCTTATTAGCTTCATTCGAAATATCTGCAACAGCTGTTACCTTAGCAAAATCTATTTCAGCTTTTGTGGCTGCATTATCAAACTGAGCTTTAGCAGTGTTAACTGTCTCTGATATTTGATCACTTGACTGTGCCAGTGCAATTTGGTTATTCGCACTAGTTGCAGCATTGTCAATCGCATCATGGGCGTTTTGGTAAGTCTGATGATTGGCATTCTTTTGAGAATCATTTAATTTGTTATAAGCATCATCGACACGTTTTCTAGCAGCGTCAGCAGCTTCATTAACATTAGCGGTGTTGTTTTTCTTGTTTTCATTTAGCTGTGCTTCTTTAACAGCATCTGCCACAGCTTTGACACCATTAATATCATTGATAGCCTGGTCCCTAAATCTAACCACGTCAGTTATAGTAGTAGCATTGTCAATGTTAGAATTTGCTGTAGTTACTATCTCTTGTACCTTTTGCTTATTTTCATTATCAAGACCGTTAGTGACAGCATCTGCTGCTGCTTTAACTGCAACTTTAGCTCCCAATTTTGCAAATGATAGTTCAGCTTTGTTGGCAATATCATTAACTGCAGAAATTCCTGTTGTAGCGGCACTGGTAGCATCATCTACTGTCTTTGCAGCTTGAATTGCCGCATCCGCAGTATTCTTTGCGTCATTAATATCGCTGAGAGCTTTATTATATTCTGACTTAGCCTGCTCTTTTTCAGGTGCACTTAACTGGTTATAAGCATTCTGAACGCGTTGAGTTGCATCAGCTGCAGCTTTATCAATATTAGCTTTATTAACTGTTTGGGAATTGTCAATTGCTGCATCAGCTGTAGCTTTAACATTATCAATGTCTTTAATTGCCTGGTCTCTAATGAAGTCAACTTTGGTAACACTATCAGCATTGTTCAAATCAGTTTGAGCCTGGGTTACTATACTATCTACTTTATTAAGATCAACTGTTTGCTTTAAGCCTTGCTTGACTTTGTCCGCTTCACTCTGAACTGCATCCATCGCAGCCACCTTGGCAAAGGCCAATTCGGCGTCAGAAGCTGCTTGTGTAAAGGCTTTATTAGCATTATCAACAGCTGTCGTAATTTCTGAATTAGTTTGTGCAGCAGCTATTGCAGTCTCTGCTACAGTCTTAGCTTTATCAATGGCATTATTAGCTGCGTTATAAGCAGTTTGAACTGCGGTCGTCTTTTGCTCATCAGCTGTGAGCTTATCATAAGCATCTTTGACCCGCTTCTTAGCGGCATCTGCTTGGGCATCAACACTTGCCTTGCTTAATTCTTGTGCTTTTTGAATTGTTTGCTCTGCATTACTTTTGACGTTGTCAATTGCCTTGATTGCATTCTCTTTTATTCTGTTTACGTTATCAACGGTCTCAGCAGCACCAATGTCGGCTTTAGCTTGGTCAACAATTTCATCTACTTTATTTTGATCAGCTGTTTCTTTGAGGTTGGGTTTTACCTTTCCAGCTTCAGCTTGTACTGCGTCGTTAGCAGTAATCTTGACAAAGTTTAATTCAGCTGCATCTGCCAGCTTATTAATGTTTGTTGTACCTTCACTAGCTGCGGCAGCAACTTCAGTTTCAGTAGTCGCAGCTGCAATCTTGGCTTCAGCTGTAGTTTGGGCATTCTTAATGGCGGTAACAGCTTGGTCAAAAGCAGCTTTATTAGCCGACTGTTCAGCAGGTGTTAAGTTCTTATAAGCTGCCTCAACGCGAGCAACCGCTGCTTTAGCTGCATCATCAATACTAGTCCTATTCAGCTCTTTTGCCTTTTCAACTTTTTCCTTTGAATTTGAATCAGCGGTGGTTTTGACCTGATCAATATCTTTGATCGCCTGATTTTTAATATTATTAATTGTTGGAATATCTGTAGCCGCATCAATTTTGCCATTAGCTGTAGTCACAATGCCATCAACTGTTTGTTGATCAGCTGCACTTAAATTCGGCTTAACCTTAGCAGCTTCATTTGCAATTGTTTCTTTAGCATCGGCTTGGGCAAATGTTACTTCTGTCTTAGTCTCAATAGCAGCAATTGCTTGTGTGCCTTTTTCTGCTGCAGTTATAATGTCTGCCACATTTTGGGCACTCTGAATATTATTTTTAGCAGCTTTTGCAGCTTGGTCAATATCATCTAAAGCTTTCTGTAACGATTCTTGGTAACTAGTTTGGTTAGCCTGTGACAACTTATTGTAAGCATCAGTTATCCGTTTCTTGGCTGCTGTGGCTGCCGTATCAATATTAGCAGTTTGAGTATCCTTGTTAGCCTTGATTTCGGCTTCCTTAACTACATCAGCAGTAGTTTTAACATTAGCAATATCTTTAATTGCCTGATCTTTAATGCTGTTGACCTTGTCGACTGTTGTCGCTTTTTGGAAATCGCTATTAGCTGTTGCTACGATACCATCAACTGTCTGTTGATCAGCTGCACTTAAATTCGGCTTGACAGTTTCAGCTGCTTTCTTGACAGCATCAATAGCTGCTATTTTGGCAAAAGCAACTTCAGCTGTAGTTGCCGCATTGTCAAACTTGTTTTTAGCAGCATTAAAGGCATTGATGATTGCATCTTTGGTTGTAGCAGCGTTAATCGTTTCGGTGGCTGCGGCTTTAGCCTGATTAATAGCTAAAATTGCAGCCGCTTTATCGGCAGCAGCTTTTTCCTGCTGACCAGCTTCTGTCAAACTATTATAAGCTTTATTCACACGGTCAATTGCGCTATCAGCAGCAGCGTTAACGTTAGCAATGTTAGAAGTTTTAATAGCTTCAATGTTGGCTGCATTTGCGTTGTCTTCAACTGCTTTTATCGCCTTTTCGCCATCATCTTCTGCCTTATCTGCATCTTCAGCCGTTAATTGTTTGCCCACATTTATCTTGGCCTCATCACGCGCCTTGTTAATATCGGTTACTGCTTTTTGCTTGTCTTCATCAGACATGTCCGTCTTATTGATGCGGTCTGCTGCAGCTTGGGCGTATTCATCAAGTTTTTTCTGGTCAAAAACAATTTCCTTACCCAGTGCTGCAGCTTTGTTCCAAACACTGTTAATGTTTATAATCCCAGTGTTCTTCTCAATGTCTACTTGTTCAACGCTTGCTGGTGACGGGTTATTAACTTTGTCAACAGCGTCTTGATAGTAAGCTTCAACTTCCTTATTAAATGCAGTTTTAGCTTCAGTACTGATATTCTTTAAATTAGCGATGTTATCTTCAACAGTTGCCTTTTCAGCTGCTAATTCGTCCAAAGCGTCTTCTTTAGCAGTCTTTAAGTCACTTGCAGCTTTATCAATAAGTTGTTGTGTTTTAGCATCTGTCAAAGCTTGATCAATGTCTGCTACACCCTTAGCTTGCGCTTTAGTGATTTCATCAAAACTTTCACAGTCATCAATAGCTTTCTTTGCGGCATCGTATGCTTTTTGAGCCTGATCTTGATATATCTTAACGTTGTCCTGAGTTAAACCACTGTTTGCTAAATCAGCAATTTGGTTAACTACACCCGGCATCCCAGAAGTACCGTTACCATTAAGTTCATTTTCAAGTGCTTGTTTAGCAGCTTCTTTGGCTGAAGCTAATTTATCTTGCTCTGCTGATTCTTCATTAGCAATTTGCAAAGCTTTATTCACAAGATCAAGAGCCGCTCCTCTACGTCTGTTGACTTCAGCAATTGTATCTGCACCATACACTGTTGTGTCTTTATTAGATTCAGTGACTGAATCTGCCATTGCCAATGCTTTAGCCAGCTCATCTTCAAAGGCCTGTGATTGACTTTCTTTTAAGTTAGTTGGCTTCTTGCTTTCGGCATCTTTTATCGCGTTTCTGATCGTAGTAGCAGCGTCGTCTTGAGCTTCTGATAAAGTAAGGATATCTATACTCTTAACTATCGGACGAGAACCTACTGCGACAACTTCTGGACTGTATTCAACGAAATTGGCGTTAGGTGTTATTTCAACTTTATCACCCTTATTCATATTTAGGGTAATATCAGCAGGTATTGTTACTGCAAAAGTACCGTCTGGGTTAATTGCGGAAGTAAAGACCTTAGGCAGTTCCGGAACCCGGTCAATAATATTGCCACGGTATGTATCATTAGTATTGGCATAAGGCTTCAGATTTTTATCTTCCTGAATAACCTGGTTATATTTAGCATTGCTGCTAATGTATCTAATAATTACATAACCCTTAGTACCCTTGGGGAAGTACTTATAAAAGGCATTATCATTACTTGGACCATCTTCTGCTTCGGTGTAGTTCTTAACTTTGCCTTTGATAGTCCTAGAACCATCGTTATTCTTGATAACTTGTAAATTATCATCATCAATATCCAAAAATCCACTTGGGTTAGCAGGAACAAAGGTCACGTTATTATAGCTGTCAGAATCTGAACTGCTGAGAGCATTTTCTAAAGCATTTTTGATAATATCATCTAATCTATTAGATTCTAGATTCTTAACAGCAGCTTCAGCAGCAGTTAAGAAAGAACCAAATTTTCTGTCGTTAATAATATCTTTAATGGCAGGATCGTTCTTAATTTCATCTAACTGCTCTTGAGTCAAAGTCTTATTGCCATCAAGCATTTCGATAGTATTTACAGAAATACCCTTCGCTGATTTCTGCAGTTGTAAAACATGCAAAGGCGGCAATGTGAATCTGCTGCCAGAGTTAGTTTGCAGCTGCTGGCGAACATTAGTAATTGTGATCTTGTTATTGCCAATAATGCTGGTTGCAGTGTTTTTATTATTATGAGAATCCAAAATAAATGATGTCGGGTTGTTAATTTTTAAAGTTCCACCTTGAACATCAAGTAGTTTAATAGCTCCTGTGCCTGGATCATCGCCTAATCTGATATTAAAGGCACCATTTTCAACATCAGCAGAGCCAGTAACATAAACTAGTGTGCCTGAGTAATCACCCATGTTACTACCCAGAATATTTAATTCGCCATTAGGACTAATGTTCAAATTACCGTTATCATAAAATAGATTTCCTGAAGCAGCATCAGTAATATTACCATTCGTATTAATATTGACTTGGCCATTCTGTAAAATGTTAAATGTTGAACCCGAATCTTTTAAATAAACAGCCCTGGCTTTACCGGCATCTCTTGTGCCCTTATAAGGTCTCACTTTATTTAGGCCAATATTAATATTCAAGACGCCACCAACTTGAACAATTCCGCCGCTTTCCATGTAAATGGCGCTAAAAGGTTTGCCCCCCTCACCAGTGCTTCTGTTTTCATCAAAGTCTTGCACGGGATTAAGTGTTACGGTTGCACCTCTGTTAATTTTAACAGTGTTAGTCTTACTCTTCATTTCGATTATAGTGCCACCGTACGTTGAACCGACAAATTCACCATCCAAGAATTCTATGCTGTCATTTTCCTTACCACCAGTAAACTCAAACATTTGTTGATCACTATGGTTGGGCCATTTTGCGGTATGAACATCATTATTTCCGGTAAAAAAGATATGAGTATTGCTACCAGCATAGATTAATTGCGACCCTTCAAACGAGCAGTCCTTAAACATGATATTGGCATGATAATTACCATTTACATTATCGGTATTCCAAACACCATAATAGTCCCCACTGCGCATACTAAGACTTTGATAAGTAACATCTGCATTTGTACGACTGGTTTGTTTAGGTGAATAACCAGTGAAATCAAGTTTATATTTGGCATTTCCGTTTGATCTAATTAAAAGAGTACGCCCTGGAACATCAAAATTATTATTACCATTATTAGGATTTGCGCTAACATCATTCATTAAAATAATTTCAGTGATATTTATATTGTTAAGCGCATCTTGAAAATCTTTCCAGTTATAAACCTGATAAGAAAAACCATCGCCAGCATCCTTGACTAATGGATTTTTATTTTTAGCAGGCGCAATTTTATCCGTGCTGTTATTTTGCTCATCATTATTGCTAGTATCATCACCCGGCTTAATCACATTTGCCTGTGAATCTTCTGGCAATTTGCCATCACTGGCTGTGTTGTCTCCTGAGGTAATATCAGTGTTAGTGTCTTTACCAGTTGAATCAGTTTTTCCCGGTGTGACTGCATTTGCATCATTTGCCTCAGTATCTGGCTGCTTAACAGCAGTAGATTGATCGGATTCTTTACTATCTTTCTTTGTCTGCTCTTTTGTGGTTTTTGTCTTGCTGACAGATTTCGAGTCTTCATCACTACTCTTCAAAAATGAAGATAAGCCTGAAAAGGTAGATAATTTTGGCTCTTTTTCGGTCTTTTGGGTTTGTCTATCATTTTGAGTTGATTGAGAATCAGCTTTCTTATTTTCTGATGCAGCTTTACTCAAATCAGACTCGGATGATTTGGTTTCAGTTTTACTATCGACTTGTTGAGTTGATGGCTCAGTATCGGCTTTAACCGTTTGACTGCCTAAACCCAGAAAAGTGAATCCTAACAAAACAGAAGCAGCACCGATTGTCAATTTGCGAATTGAAAAGCGGTCTTGCTTTTGTTGCATTTCCATTTTTCTTAAGCGTTCTTTAAAGTTATTTTTGCCTAACATAAGTTGTCCTTCCTTGAAATTAAAAATACATTTTGAATTTTATAACTATCGTTATTAATTGTCAATATAGTATTTAGCAATAGGTGTTAAGCTATAAATAACTGTTATTTTTAAAAATGTTAATTCTGATTAAAAATAACTTTATTATTTTTATAAGTTACTATTTTACTGCTATTTAAGCCAATTAAATAAAAATAACTAAAAGTGATTAAAGGAAAAACTATTTTGCAAATTAGTTTAAAAATGTTTTTTATTACATTTGTGATACAAATTTATCTAGTATGTTTTCGTATATTAAATAACACATACAAATTATTTTTGGTTATAACTTATTTATTTATTATTTTTAACTATGTTATTTAAATTAGTAGTAAATTTTTGCCCACAAAAATACTCCCAAATCTAGCCAAAATTTGGGAGTAATATCATTTAAATAAACTGAAATAACTTCTTTAAATAGGTGATTTTGCGACTTGATCACTTCGTTAACAGACATGAAATGATGACCTTTAATTTCTACTCTGACTGGTCATCAAAATAATTTTTGCTTGGTTCTAACCCTGGAAGTGCTAATTTTAGTCTAGAAATGTAACTTCTTTTGTTATGATCATTTTGCCGGCATTAAAACTATAGCAAATAAACAGCCACATACTTAATAGCTAAGACTTTCTTTTAAAATTTCAGTGGCTATTCATTTACTTTTCCTGCTATTAAACTAAAATTACTCGTCTGGAATTACGACCAGAAAGCAAAGCGCTGTAATATCCAATTATTTATGTTAAAGCAACTAGCAGCTTAAAGCAGCAAACCTATTTTTAGCAGTAATTAAGAATAGTGTTTTAATAAAAAGTCCAGACGCAAAAATACCCCAAATTTACCTTAAATTTGGGGTATTTTGTGGTTTTAGCAACTAGTCAATCTTAAAGATTAATTGCCTAAAAGTTTGCCTTCTTCACATATTTACCACTAGCTACAACATAAAATTTCTTATGACCGATTTTAACTGGATTACCATAAGTTTTTACAACTTTATGTTTCTTCAAAACTTTTTTACCTAAACGATGACCATACTTGCTATAGATATAAGCATTATGTTTCAGCTTTAATTTCTTAGCGTCAACATTACCACTATCTATCAGTAGACCATCTGCTAAGGCATAATATGTTTTGCCCTTAACCGTCTTTTTGCCAATAGTTTCTATTTCTGAACCGGAATTAATGATTAACTTGTTGGCACGTTGGCCGTTTTCATCATAGAGATAAGCATTGTGCATTAACTTTTTAACTACAGTGGTAGTTGCTGGAGTACTAGTATTGCTACTTGTTGCTGTCACTTCTTCCTTAGCAGTTTGGGCTGCCGTGACTGGTGCAACGTTAGCAGCTTTGATATAGCGGTTTTTACCAATAGTAAAGTATTTCTTACCGCGAATTTTGACTGCTGCGCCGTAAGTGTTAACTGTTTTACCTTTCTTGAACACTCCAGACTTCTTAACTCTCTTGCCCACTTGATTATATACATAAGAATTATGCTTAACTTTTTGGGCAGTAGCTTGACCATTTGTTGCAGCAACATAATATTTCTTATTGTTGGCACCTTGATCAACTAGAATGTAGTATTCTTTACCATTAATTGTCTTGGTACCATAAGTGGTAATTGTAGAGCCAGCTCCTAAAGTAACCTTGTTTGCGCGTTTACCATCTTCGTCATAAAGATAAGCATTGTGCATTAAAGTCACATTAGTGCTTTCACCTAAATCATTTGGAGTTCCATTTGTTCCATTTTCTTTATCAGTAGTTGGTTGCTTAGCTGGGTCAGCAGGGTTAGTAGGAATAGATGAAACACTGCCATTACCATTGGAATTGGAATTATCATTATTGCCATTATTATTGCTGTTGGCACTATCTTTAATAATTTTATCAATGACAGTTGAATCCGATGAAGCCTTATTAATCGTCTCAATACCATCGTCACGCTTGCCGTCAATATCAGTTAGAGTATTATTTTGATTAATCTTTTCCTGAGCATCAGCTAAAATGCGGTCGATTTCAGTCTTAATCACAGCTTTTTCATCGTCAGTATAATTATCACCATTCTCATGCTTTACTTTGTTATTATCAATTTTCTTCTTAGCATTAGTAGCAGCATCAGAAACAGCAGCCTTGGCAATTTCCCTTATTCCAGTTAGTCTATTATTCGAAACTTCATCGTAAGAATTACCAGAGATATATTTATATTTGTCATGCTCACTGTTAGTTGCATAAATCCATGCAGAATCACCAAAATATTTTTGATTCTGAGCAACTGCACCTTTGTACTCAGCCTCAATATCCCTATTGGCAGAACTCTTAACTGTGTACAATGCTTGCTGCATTAACTGATCAATTGCTTGTCTTGTCATGTCAATATCATGGTTCATCTGATTGGCAATATTTTCATAAGATGCATCAGCTTGAGCATCCTGAGTAAGCACAGTATTGATACTTCCGTGTATGCCATCAAGTCTATTTTTGAAATGATCCCTATCCTGAGGAAGTAGACTATCTATATCATTAAGCGTGTCCTTTGCTTTATTAAACATATCATTAACTTGTTCTTTGGCCATTAGCTCATTATAAGCATTGATTCCTTTGCTATACGACTGGGTTGTAGAGCCAATATTTGTTGAATGTTTAATTGCATCAATTGCTTCACGTATAGCTTGAATATTCCTTTGATAATCAGAATTGGCTTTTTGTTCTTCAGTTAACCCATTGTATCCAGCTTCTAGACCTGTTATTTCATTTCCAGCACCCTTTAAGGCATTAGCTTGATTATAATCAAACCATTCAGAAGTATTTTGATAAGTATTAGTTAGCTTAGTACCAATTTGATTTTCGTCAGTCGGAATTTTGTTGATATCAGTTTGCTGCTCTATGCTTGCTTTTTCATTTGCATATAGGTCATCAACTATCTTATTTAATGCTTTCTTTTGAGCGGCAGTTAGTTGAGATAACCCAATAATGTTGTGAGTTGTTGCATATTTTCTTTGTAAAATATCCTCGGCCTTTGCTTTGGCAGCAGCAAGATCAGTATCTTTTTCGACATCAGCAAATCCAGGAACGTGACTGCCAGAATCGCTATCAGAATATCCTTGAGTTGCATTGTTGACAATCTGATCAACGTCCTTTTTGACGTCATCTGTAGAACGTTCATTTCCGTTCTTATCTATTGTTGGAACTGCATTAATCTTTGCTTTGTTCTGATCGTAAATATCTTGAATCTTCTGCTTTTGCTTTTGTAAATCAGAGTTTACTAAACCAGAATCTTCAAGCTTTTTATCAGCTTCTGCTTTTTGCTCAAGAAGATTATTAATAGCATTTTGCTTAATTTGATATATTTTTTCTTTATCTTGGGCAGTTTGGTAAAGCTGGTTAATTCCAGTTTCACCTAAATTGATTGGGTGTCCTTCGCTATCGAGCCCCTTTTCAATGTTTTGCAATTTTTGTTTAGCATTTTCGAGATCTGTTGTTGTCGGACTGCTTGGTAAAGCAACTTTACTAATTTCATCCTTGGTCTTTTGAACCAGCTGATTAAGTTGATCCTGTAAATCCGCCTTTTGCTGATCAGTTAAATCGCTGGCAACTTGGCTAATACTGCCCTTATCTTTGACATACTTATCAATAGCCGCAATTTGCTTATTCTTTTCACTTAGTAAATTGGCTGGAATACCTGCTTGATCTATAGCGGCCTCACCAGCTTTTTCAACTTGACCTAAGTCTGCATTATCATCGGCACTATATAAGTCGCTAACAGCTTTTTGCATCGCGTCATTTATTGCAGCTTCATTTTGGTTTATTTCGTTTGGATCAAGTCCTGAACTTGGCAATTTTGCCTTAGCAGCTTCAGCATATTCTTTCAGAGTATTAATTTGCTTGTTCTTTTCTTCGAATCTCTGGGTTAAACCAGTAATTGCATCATTACCAGCTTGCGCTGCTTGATTCATTGCACTATTGGCATCTGTTGAATTGTTTTGAGCAGCTTGAATATTTTGAGCAGCTTTATCACGTTCTGACTTAATGCGATCTCTCATCTGATCTGCCAAACTAGGATTATCTTTAGCAATCTTATCTGCAGCTTCATTTGCCTTGTTAACTGCATCTTGCAACTTAGTCAATGCATTATTGACAGATTCTGCCTTGACAATTTCATTATTAACTTTATTCAAATCAGCATTATTCTGACCTTTAACATCAGCTAATTGATCCTGAGTGGTAGCAGAATTAATTCTGGTTTCACCAGACTGGCGAATTTGATCAATTTTATTCTTCAAATCATTATATTGGTCTTGACCTAATTTCTTATCAGCTAAGTCTTGATCAATTTGCTGTTGTAATTTATTAGTTGAATTATCAAAATCATTTTTAGCAGAAGTCTTAGCGTTAGTAATGTTCTCATCATTAGCTGTATCAACAATTGCTTCAATTGCTTTATTACCCTCATCTTGAGCCTTTTGCACATCATCTTGATTTTGAGCTTTATCAATATTGTCTTTGGCCTTATCCCGCTCGCTCTCAATTGTAGATTTATCTTTAGCATCACCATCAATTGAAGTTTGGGCTTTATCATCTAAAGCAGATTTTGCTTTATTTTTGGCCGCCTGCAGTTTAGCATCAGCTAAAGCCTGATAAATATTGCTTAAACCCGTATTCTTTTCTGTGTCAATGTTCTCTAATAGAGCGCCACTAACGTTTGCAACCGCATGATCATAAGCATCTTGTGCTTGCTGTTTAAACTTAGCCAGCTGATCAGAGGTTAAATCACTTAAACCATTTATTTCTGGTAGAACACCGGTATCAGTTGAGTCCTTTCCAAGAGCTTTATCAAGCTCTTTAATTGCTTGATCTCTTTGCTTACGAATATCCTCTGCATCACTCTTACTTGCATTAGCAACTACGTTACTAATTCCCTGTAAGGTATTGTTTTTGATTTTCTCAACTGTAGCGCTATCATTGGCCGCTCCAATATCTTTAATGCCTAAATCAGCCACTGCAAAAACTGCGTTTTGGTCTCGTGAATCATTTAGTTTAGCTCGAGCCGCGTATGCTGTATTTTTAATCAAATCGGTGGCAACAACTTTATCACTAGCTAACTTGGCAGCAGATTCAATGTTATTAATTTTATTTAATGCATCTTGATAAATACCGGTTAGTTGCTCTTTATTTGTGGCAGCGTCAATTTTACTGTTTGCATCTGTTGGGATTGTACCAAGTTGATTAATTGCATCATTAAATTTATCTTTTACTTCATTTCTTTGGTCTGTCGATAATTTGCTAAAAATGTCACTTAAGCGATTATTGGCACTGCTAGCAGCATTGGCAATACTATTCTTAATGTCAGTTTTAGATGTATTAAAACCATTACCTGTAGCTTCTGCAGCGTCAATATCTGATTCGCCCTTTTTCTCAGCTGTATTAGCATCGGAAATGGCATCTGTAGAATCAACTGCTGATTTTGCATTATCACGTGCGGATGTAATGTTACTAATCGTTGTGTTCTTGGCATCATTGGTAATATCCGACGAATTATTAATTCGGTCAATCGCCTTTTGAGCATAATCATCAAGCTTTTGCTTATTGAGAATCTTGTTAACATTTACATCACTAATCACATTATCAATTAATGACTTACCGCTTTGAACGATTTCATTAAGTTGCCCGTTAGTAGTGGTGGTTTTATTATTAATTCCATTAACACCGATATTATATATAGCATCCACTTTTGCACGTAAATCTGCTTTGTTGGCACTGGTAATCTGATCCATATTGCCAATCTGTTCTTTTACTTTATTGCGCTCATCCATTAAAGCTGCTAAAGCCTGATCTTTTGCAGACTGCAAGTTTGCTGCAGTTTGAATGTTTGCTAAATCATTTTTACCTTTAGTTAATGCTGCATCTATATCATCTTTATTTGCACCTTGAATGGCAGTTTGAGCCTGATTGAAGGCATTGGTAATCTGATTATAGTAGTCATTCTTTTCGGTTACTCCTAAATTAGGATCATTAGTAATCTGACTGCTTGCAGAATCACGCGCATCTTTTAATTTTCCAATTGCAGTTTGACGCTGTTGTTCTAAGGCCTGAGCTTCGAGATCAGGAGAAAGAGAATTAATAACAGAATTAATGGCATCAATTCCTGTTTGAGCATCAGTGTTAATATCAGTTACTGTATGGTCATTAGTGATCGCCTGGATTGCTTGATCATAACCCGCATCAATCTGGTCCTGTTTTGCTTGAACTATTGCCGGATCAAGATGAGAATTTGCAAGAGTATTTTTGGCATTAGCCTTGGCCTGTTGCAATTTACTTATTGCCTGAGCCTTAGTGGCTGTGATTTGAGCAGCACCTAAAACTTTAAGAATATTGTTTTGACCTTCTTGCTTTGCCGAAGTGATATCAGAAACATTTTGAGACGAAGCAATTTTAGCCTTTGCAGCCTGGGCATCTTGATCAATTTGGTCTTCATAATACTTCTTATTTGAAGGACTGAGTTGACTATCATCAATGCTTTCAATTTTAGCTTTTGCATCATTAACAGCTGTATCAATGTCTTGAGCTGCATTGGTTCTAGCTTCTTCTACCTCCTTATTGGCAGTACCCTGTGCATCGCTTACAATATTATCTATACTGTTTTTAGCGTTAGTGACTGTCTCAGCGATTTTAGAACTATCGACCTTGTTTAAAGTATCTATACTGTCGTTAACTACCTTGCTGATTTGATCATGATATGCTTTCTTTTGTTCATCAGTCAGATTGCTTGTCTGATCGATTTGATTATTAGCTTTTGTTTGCGCTTGTCTGATCTGCTTGATAGCATCAGCTAAGGAATTGTTACGCTCACCCTTAGCTTTAGCTGAAGCCAGTAAGTTGTTCAAGGCATTGATACCATCATTACGCGCTGAATCAATTGCAGTTAAACTGTCTGCCTGATCAATGCGCTGGTTATAACCAAGAGGAGTTGTTAAATTGTTAAGTAACTTCTGTGCAGCCGCAACGCTATCATCAATATCATTTGCTGACAAACCAGGCAAACTACGCAGTTGGGTTTCGATATCGCTTTCAGCTTTAGCAAGTTTAATCTTAGAAAGCTGTCTTAAAATTGATCGCTTAGTTGACTCCTCGGTTGTTGAAACAGCAGCAGAATCGCTGGCTTGATCAATATTGGTCAAACCATCATTTACTGTTTTCTCGATATCAGAGTTTGAAGAAATCCCTAACGAATTTTCATTGGCGCTCGCATAACCCAAAATCTCAGCCTTTGCAGCATTTTGATCAAAAATAGTTTGTGCAGCTGCTTCTCTTTGTTTGATCGCAGTGTTATTAGAAGTGCCATAAATTGACTTTTGCTCATCATACTTAGAACTTCCTGGTTTAGCAGTTGCAACTTCAGTTGCTTGATCAATTGCATCTAGTAAAGGAGTCTGTTGATTTAAACTAATGCCTGAATTTTGTACTCGCTTTTTGGCAGCCGCAGCTGCAGCATTAATTTTACTTGCTTCTTGATCAGCATTTATCTCCTTAATAGACTCCTTACCCTTGGAACCATCAGGATCATCACCGGTAATAATGTTATGAACTGCTTGATTATAAGAATCTTTTATTTCTGCAGTTTTATCGGCATGGTTTTTAATTTCATTTTGAGCAACAGCCTGTAGGTCTTTTAGGGCCTGAATCGTTTTGTTAACTTGATCAATTATACCTTGAGCTTCTTTTTGGTGTCCATCCACTGATACTTGATCAAGGTCTTTTTCAATGTCACCTTCCGGTTGAGCAATAGCCTGAGCGCGCGACAAACGACTAGTTAGCTTTAATACTTCGTCCTTCTCTTCTTTACTCAAATTAGGATCGTTTGCAAGCTTGTAAGTATCGACATAGACCTGATCAATTTTTTGTTTAAGATCAATTTCAATACTCTGCTTATAGCCATAAGCTGCCTGATCAATCGCATTAATACCATTCTTCTCTGCTTCTGAAATACCTTTATCAGTTTGAAAAGCTTTCACAGTATTTATAGCTTTATCACGTGCAGCATTAATTGCATCTATCATTGTAGGGAATCTCTTTGACTGCAATATGGCTTCATTATTTAAATTCGTTATTGCGCTATCCCGAGACGACTCGATAGTTGAAGAATTTTGCGCCTGACTTACGATATTCTTAATTGCATCAAGGGCAGCATTCTTACGATTGTTAACCTCTGTTAAAGTGTTTGCACTTGAAGCATAAACTGAAGTTTTTTCGTTATTAGTATCAACTGTTTTGGATGCAGCAGACGCAACTTTATCTAACTGTTCATTAAAGTCTTTAACTTGAGCTTCAGATAGGTTGTTAGGTCTATGAATTTTCGCATCACTAATTGCGTCAGTAATTGCCTTAGCAGCTTGATCTTGAGCATCTGATAAAGTTAGAATATCCAAGTTTTTAATTATTGGGCGACGTCCTGCAGCTACACTAGACGGATCGTAGCTAACAAAGTTTGCATCTGGAGTTAATTCTACAGAGTAGCCTTTATCAAACTTAATCGTTTGATCGGCTGGAATAGTAAAACTAAATGAACCATCATCATTTACAATCGCTGCAAATTCTGTTGGTAAAGGATTCAAAGAACTGTTGCTTGAATCTCTTGTAGTGTCTCTTGTTTGCGAATATGGGTTGTCAATTAAATTCTTGCCATTTTGATCCTTTGGTGTCCACGCAGTTTTTACTCCCATACTATCAATTAAATTAGCCATAATATATGCTTTAGTCGCAACTGGAAGAATCAAACTAAATGGGTTTTTCAAATTTTCTGGATCTGAATCCGGACCATCAACAGTAGAATTATAATTAATTACGCTGCCTGGTTCACCGGAAATTGTTTGTGAACCATCAGAATTTCTGGTTATCTGTACCTTACCAGGATCAATATCCAAAAAACCACTCGGATTGGCTGGAATAAAACTAATGTTGTTATAGCCAAAATTATTGCTATTGTTGAATGCTTTTTGAATAATATCCGAAAAGATTTGATCGTAAGTCCAGCCGTTCTTAATACCATCAGCCAACGAATTTTGAACATCAGCCGGCAATTTATCAAATGAAATATGAGCTTTGGCTGCCTGTGCTTTAATTTCTGCTAATTTATCTGCAGTTAGCTTTTCTTGACCATTAAGCAACTCAATATTATCAACTGCAATTGTATTGTCAGTTTTCCTAACAGTTAAAACGTGAAATGGTGGCAATGTTACTTTACCAACTCCAGTTTGTGTTGAGCTCAAATCAAACTGCTGCCGCACATTTGTTAAGGTAATCGGCATTGTGCCTATAATACTTGTAGCAGGATTGGTATTGCCCTGGACATTCAAAATTAATGAAGTAGGATTATTAACAAATAACTTCCCGCCTTGCACATCTACCAAAAGTATTTGGCCATTACCGCCATCTACGTATCTACCATTTGGACCTAGCTTTCCAAGAACGATATTGAAACCACCGTTTTCTATATTAGCCGTACCCTTAATAAGAACTAACGTGCCAGAATAGTCGCCCATATTTGAACCGTTAATGTTTAACGATCCTCCTGGTAAAATGTTAAAATTACCACCATCATAAATCAGGTTTCTATTGCCCCAGTTATTAGCTATATCACCGTTAGTAGTAATATTGACTTTCGCATCACTATTAATATTAAAAACAGAGTTGCCATCATTGATCAGGATTGCACTGGATTGATCGTTGTCATTTGTGCCACTATAGTGATCGCTACCAGTAATAATATTCAGCTCACCATCAACGTTGACGGCTTCATTATTACCTAACATGGCGATGGCCAAAGGAAGCCCAGTATGTTCAGCAGCGTTAGAGCCTAAGTTATTATTAGGAACATAGATTCGAGGAGCAAGTGTTACCTTGGCATCCTTGGCAATATTAACAACATTGTTGCTCCCAGCCATTTCTAATACGTTACCACCAACGGTTTTACCGGTAAAAGTACCGCTAAAATCAATTGAGTTGTTTGAACCTGTAAATTCAAATAGTTGTTGAACATCACCACTTGAGATTGTAATGCCAGGATATGGTGTATGAGTCACTTCACCATAGTTAGTTCCTGTAAAGTAAATTTTAGTATTGTTACCACAGTGAACCATTTGCGAACCATGGAAATTAACATTATTAAACGTTACTTTTGAAAAATGCCCGTCCTTGTTGTAATCATCAGTCATGATGACGCCCCAGATATCAGCACTCCATAAATCAAGGTTATCGTAGGTTATATCTAGATCCTGCGTACTGCCACTATTTAATTGGAGGTGGTTACCTTTTAAATCGACTTTAAATCTGGTATTACCATTGCCAGCGGATTTAATCAGCATTTTCCTGCCGTAAAAGTAGAACGCCTGTGATCCATTCTCTGGTCCGTCAGTAATATCGTTCATGACGTCAATTTCTGAAATAGATTCATTCTGAAATGCAGCTATAAGTTCAGTAAAGTTATGGACCTGTGCTAAACTAGCATCCCTAGTATTTATTTCTGTGTTTTCAGCAGCATTTGAATCATTAGCCACTGCAGCAGTTGAGTCAACAGGCTTTGTTGTATCTCCTTTAGGAGATGAAACATCATTGGCTTGTTGATCCTGACTAGACTGTTGTTCCGAGCTATTTGTTGGCTCAGAGGTTGTCTTTTCTAATTTTTTCTGACCAGTTGATAAACTGTGACTAGCTTTTGAGTCACTGCCACTATCTCTTAAAAACGAACTTAAGCCAGAAAAAGTGCTTAAATCGTGCTTTGTATTATCTTGACTTGATTGCTTTTCTGTAGTTGCAGTTTTTGCAGTATCCCCAGTTTGTTCTGTTTTAGTTGTTTCATTCTCATTTTTTTGAGAATTTACTTCTTCATTTGCCGGATCAACTGTATCTGCTTTCACTGTTTGATTGTTTAAGCCAAAAAATGTAAAACCGAGCAAGACAGAAGCAGCACCAATTGTCAATTTACGAATTGAAAAGTGGTCTTGCTTTGCCTGCATTTCCATTTTACGTATTCTTTCCTTATTGTTATTTTTACCTAGCATAATAATCCTTCCTCAAAATTATGATTACATATTAATTGTAAATCCTGTTATTTTTACTGTCAATTTAGTAACATTATTATGCACTTAAATATGTAATAAAATTTAAAACTTATGTTTATTAAATAACTATACTTTAGGATAAAATACTGTTTTATAGACATATTTATGATTAAAATAACAATAATTGCATTTATTAATACGCACTTTATATATTATCTATAAATTCAATTTAATTTTAAAAATAATATTTATATATAATATACAATATAGTGTTTTGCTGTGTATACATGAATATGTTTGTGATTTATTTAACACGATTAATTAGGTAAACTTCATTTCTCCGACTTGTTTAGATCATTTTTATCTGTTTAAATTTATACGCTTTTTAATTTGATTTGCAGAAAAAGAAGAAAACACGTCCCCTTTAAAAATAACTAATTGTAATAGTTATTAAAACTTTTATTATCTTTGATCCGAAAATACAAAAGAAGTGCCACAATTGTGACACTTCTTTCATGATATTTAAGCTGTATGTTTTAAAGCTCAAGTTATTTAAAAGTTGGCTTTTTTAACAAAACGTCCTTTTGTAGTAATGAAATATCTCTTACCATTTATTTTGACTGAATTACCATAAGTTTTAACGGACTTACGCTTCTTCAGCACTGTCTTGCCTACTCGATGACCATACTTGTTGTATGTGTACGCATTATGCTTCAGCTTTAATTTCTTCGCATCAATATTGCCACTGGCTATATAGAGTCCATCAGGTAAGGCATAGTATGTCCGACCATTGATCTTCTTCTTGCCGGTAGTTTCAACTACCGAGCCTGCATTAAAGATCAGCTTATTCGCACGTTTGCCGCTTTCATTATAGAGGTAAGCATTATGCTTCAAGTTCTTAGCAACAGTTACAACAGGTTTCTCAACAGTATTGACATTTGTTGGTACTACTTCTTCATTTGCTGATTTTGAAGCAGTTATCAATTTAACGTTTGCTGCTTTCACAAAGCGGTTCTTGCCAATAGTAAAGTATTTCTTACCGCGGATCTTAACGGCATCGCCATAAGTATTCAGCGTCTGCCCCTTCTTGTAAACGCCTGACTTCTTAACCCGCTTGCCAAGCTGGTTATAGATATACGCATTGTGAGTCAACTTTTGCTTAGTAGCCTGTGCATTACCCACAGCAACATAGTACTTCTTGTTCTTGGCACCTTGATCAACTAAGATGTAGTATTCTTTACCATTAATTGTCTTAGTACCATAGATAGTAAGGATTGAACCAACACCTAAAGTAATCTGGTTAGCCCGTTTGCCAGTTTCGTCGTACAGGTACGCATTATGCAGCAATTCGACTGCAGAAGAGTTCGTTAAATCAACATCCGAATCTTTATCCTTGCCATCGTCTTTATTGCTGTCAGCATTGTCGTCAGGCTTCTTATTTGGATCAGTTACAGGAGTTACTGCAGAACCGCCTCCAGTACCTGAACCACCACCGTTATTATTTCCGCTTTGAATAACCTTGTCGATTGTTGACGGATCAGAACTGTCTTGATGAATAGTATCTATCCCTTCATCACGATGCTTGTCTATATCATCACTGCTATTTGATTGATCAATTTTATCTTTGGCATTATCTTTTTGACGGTCGATCTCATCCTTAACCTTTTGTTTTTCACCGTCAGTTAAGTCAGTGCCATCTTGGTGTTTGCCCTTATTATTGTCAACATCCTTTTTAGCGTTCTTAGCAGCATCATCAACGGCACCTTTGGCAATTTCCTTTTCAGCTTCAAGTTTATTCTTTTGAATCTCATCATAAGAATTGCCTTCAGTGTGTTTGTTTTTGTCAAAAGCATTTTGGATTGAAGAAGTATCAGCATCATCACCAAATTCTTTATGAATCTTATCAATAGCCTCTTTTGCTTTATCAGCAATTTCCTGATCAGCCTTGTTTTTGCTAATTTGATTTGTCTTGTTAACCTCAACTTGGATATCGTTTTTAGCCGTGTCAACTACTTTATCAATATTAGTCTTCTTACCAGCAGGATCATCACTAGGTGCATTAACTTGATCAACTGCATTATTACTTTCTGTAACGTGCTGATCAACTTTATCAATATAATCTTGCTTAGTTTTATCGTCTAAATCTTTATTATTGTTAATCTCAGTTTTGGCCTTGTCAGCAGCATTTTTAATTTCTTCCTTAGCTTTAAGTTTATTCAAAGCTGTAATGCCTTTATCGTAGGCAGAACTGATAGCCGGAATATTGTCGGCCTTATTGATGCTGGCTAGAGCATCAGTTATATCTTTAATATGATCCTTATACTTTGGATTAGCTCTCTGGTCACTAGTTAATTTGTCATATTCATTTTGCAAACCATTAGTGCCATTTACAGCATCATGCTTATCTTTAACAACCCATTCAGAAGAATTTTGCCAAATCTGATCAATGCTAGTTCCAACATGATCTTTATCTTTTGGAACATTGTCAACATCTTTAATAGCTTCAATTTTTGCTTTTTCAGCATCATAAGCATCATCAATAGCCTTAATAGCTTCCTTCTTTTCAGAATCAGTTAACTGCGACTTATTAATAATATCATGAGCCTGATTTTGCTTTTCTTTCAGATGGCCTTCTGCCTGGGTTTTGGCTCCGGCAAGATCTGCTTGATCAGTAATATTTGAAATACCAGGAACATCTTTTCCAGTTGAAGGATCTTTGTAGCCGTTCTTGGCCTTATCAATTATAGCTTGAGCATCGTTTTTGACTTCATCAGCAGTTCTATCGGTAGTACCATCCTCTCCTTTGACAGGTATATCATTTATTTCTGTCTTACTCTTGTCAAAGATATCCTGTACTTTTTGCTTTTCCGTATCTTGATCAGCTGCCGATAAACCAGAATCTTCAATCTTTTTATCAGCTTCATCCTTAATATTTTGCAGCTCTTTGATAGCATCTTGCTTAGCTTCGTAGATATCCTGTTTATTCTTAGCTATATCGTAGATCTTATCTACACCGGCTTCACCGAAGTTAATTGGCTCATTATTTTCTGGAACACCTTTTTCGACATTAGACAGCTTATTCTTTGCTGCCTCCAAGTCAGATGCAGTTGCATTCTCAGGTAAGGTAACTTTGCCGATTTTGTCCTTGGTACTTTGCACAACTTCATCAAGTTGCTTTTGCAAATCAGCCTTTTGCTCATCACTTAAACTAGAGGCAACTGAACTGATATCACCTTTTCCTTTGACATAATCATCAATAGCAGCAATCTGCTTGTTCTTTTCAGCTAGCAAATCACTCGGCAATTTAGCTTGATTGATGGCCTTTTCGCCAGCAGCTTCAATTTCGGTTAAATTGTCACTATCTTGGGCGCCATATATGTTGCTGATAGCGCCTTGCAGAGCGTTATTAATGTCTTTTTCGCCTTGGCTAATTTCATTAGCATCAAGATGATCACTCTGCAAGCCGTTCTTTGCAGTTTGAGCATGCTGCTTCAACTTGTTAATAGCTTCATTCTTAGCTGCAAAGCGATCAGTTAAACCAGTAATTGCTGAAACCCCATCTTGTGCGGCCTGATTCATAGCGTTGTTAGGATCGTTTACATCATTTTTAGCACTTTGAATGTTTTGCGCAGCTTTATCGCGTTCAGCTTTGATCTGATCTCTCATTTGATCAGCCAGATTTGGATCATCCTTAGCGATCTCGTCTGCTGTAGCAGAAGCCTTATTGACGGCATCTTGCAACTGAGTTAACGCATTTGTCAGTGATTCTTCTTTACCAATTTCAGCGCCGATTTGACTTAGATCATTTTTGTTCTGGTTCTGGGCATTAGACAAACTACCTTTATCAGTGGCCGAGTTTATCCTAGTTTCACCATCTGAACGAGCCTGATCAATTTTGTCTTTTAGCTTATCATATTGGTCTTGACCCAGTTTCTTATCGGCTAAATCTTGATCAATCCGTTGTTGCAGTTTGTCTGCAGCACTTTTCAGATCATTTTTAGCTGCAGCTTTATCATTTGCAAGTTGAGCATCCTTACCTGTCTGCTCTATACCCGTAATAGCACTTTGGCCTTCTTCTTTAGCTTTATTAACTTTGTCAATAGTATCTGATTGATCTATTTTGTCTTTAGCCTTATCACGTTCGTTGTTAATAGCATCTTTAGCATCTTTGTCATTTGAATCATTATTAACAGCAGTATCTGCTGTCTTATCCACTTCAGATTTAGCCTTGTTTTTAGCTGCTTGCAATTTAGCATCAGATAGTGCCTTGTTAATGTCCACTAATCCAGTATTCTTTTCCGTATCTATCTGGTCAGCAGTGGCACCATCAACCTTGGCTACAGCGCGATCATGCGCTTCTTGAGCCTGGTTCTTAAACTTATCCTTTTCGTCTTTACTTAGATCAGTTAGGCTATCAATTTGATTAGTGACTCCAACATAATTTCCGCCGCCATTAAGCGCTTGGTCAAGTTCATCAATTGCTTGATTACGTTGATCTCTTATTTCATCTGCATTAGAAGCAGAAGCAATATCAAGGATATTTTGTATGCTTTGGATAGTATTGCCTTTAATCTTATTAACTGTTGCAATATCACTTGCTACGTTTATATCTTTCTCACCAAGATCGGTAACAGCTTTGACTGCATCCTTATCTTTTTGGTTTGTAAGTTGGGTGTTTGCTTTAGCACCCTCTTCTTTAATTGCAGTTATTGCAGTAGCTTTGGCAGCAGCCAAGTCAGCACTTGTTTCTGCCTTGTTAATAGCAGCTATTGCATCTTTAGTAGTTTTTTCTACCTGGTCTTTATTAGTTGCGTTCCTAATACTATCAATTGCATCGCTTGAACTTTGCTGAATAGTATTAATAGCGTTATCAAATGCGTCCTTAGCAGCTGTTTGTTCACTTTCACTAAGACCATTATAAATTTCAGTCAAACGTGAAGTAGCGTCATCTGCAGCAGTAGAAATTTGATCAATGGCACTTTCCTTATAGCTGTCAAGACCGTTACCTTTTGCTTCTGCCGCATCAATTGCCAGTTCACCATTTTGTTCTGCAAGATTAGAAGCTGGGATATCTTCTTGCTTATCGACCTTATCGACATTAGCCTTCGCCTCATCACGAGCAGCTTTGATTCCGGCAATAGTGGAGTCCTTCACTGTCTGAGCAATATCTGTTGCATTGCTAATGCGATCTATTGCTTTTTGAGCATAATCATCAAGTTTTTGCTTGTTAATGACTTTGTTAATGTTCAGATCACTGATTACATTATCAATAGCAGCTTTTCCTTGTTGGGCATATTGAGTAACTTGTTGAATAGAAGATGTACTTGCAGAGTTAATATTCTTGACAGCTTGATTATATTGTTCATCAACTTTATTACGTAAATCATTCTTATTGGCACTTGTAACTTGATCCATATTGCCAATTTGCTCTCTAATTTTGCTTCTTTCCGCAAGCAAGTCATTTAGAGCTTGATCTTTGGCAGATTGGAGGTTTGCAGCTTCCTGAATCTCAGTCAGTTTCCTCGTACCATTTGTAAGAGCGTCATCGATATCGTCTTCTTTACCTGCTGACTGAATAGCCGATTGAGCATTATTGAAGGCATTTGAGATTTGGTTATAATAATCGTTCTTTTCGGTAACACTTAAATTAGGATCAGTAGTTATTTGAGTATTCGCATTATCGCGAGCCTGTCTTAATTTCTTAATAGCATCATCACGCTTTGCTACCAAATCTTTTGTTGCTTCATCATCCGAGATACTGTCAACAATGCTTTGAATATTCTTTTTGCCTTTATCAGCATCATCATTAATATCTGAAACATTAAGGTCACCTGTTACTGCTTGAACAGCTTGGTCATAGGCATTGTCAATCTGGTTTAATTTGTCTTCCCAGTCCTTGTCTTTAAGTGAACCCTTATCATGTGCTGCAGAAATGGTCTCTCTGGCTTTATTCTTGGCAGTTTGCAAATCAGAAATTGCTTTAGCGCGTGCCGCAGAAACCTGTGCATCGTTTAAGTCCCTGGTAATATTGTTTGCACCATCTTGAGTAGCTGATTTAACAGTGTCTTCATCTTGAGCAGCAGCAATCTTATCTTTAGCGGCTTGCGCATCTTGATCGATCAAATCTTCATAGTGTTTCTTGTTTGATTGACTAAGTTGACTGTCAGGTATGCTTTCAATCTTTTGCTTGGCAGACTTTGCCGCCTCGTCAATTGCTTGTGATGCTTTTGACCGTGCATCCTTGATTACACTATCGCCTTTATTCTGCGCATCAGCAACAATACTGTCAATTTTACCTTTGGCTGTTGTCACAGCATCATCAATCTTTGCAGTGTCAATATTGCTTAAACCATTAATACTGTCGTCAGCAACCTTCTTAATTTGATCAAGGTATGTCTTTTTATCTTGGTCACTTAAGCCTGTTATATCATTAATAGCTTTTTCAGCATCTTGTTGCTTTTGCCTAATTTGTGCAACAGCGTCACTTACCTGAGTGTTACGCTTACCTAACTCTTGTTGCTTAGTCAACAGATTGTTCAGAGCTGTAATACCGTCATTTCTGGCTCCGTCAATTGTTGTAAGCGAGTCAGCTTGATCAACCCTTTGAGTATATCCCAGTGGATCGACATTATTGCTTAAAATCTTTTGGGCCTTCTTTTTGGCATCGTCAATATTTTGAGCGGTCAAGCCGGAAATGTTGCTGATTTGATTTTCAACATCAGCTTCAACATCAGCTAATTTCTGTTTAGAAATTGCTTTAAGCACATTCTTTTTGGCAGTATCTTCTGCAGTTGCTACTGCACTAGAGTCAGCTGCCTTATCAATATTTGCCAACCCATCACTAATTGCTTTTGCAATATCGCTATTTGAGTTAACTGATAAATCATTTTGATTAGTTACAGCAAAACCTGCAACTTCAGCCTTTGCTGCAGCTTTATCAAAAGCTGTCTGTGCTATAGCTTCTCTTTGCTTTATAGCCGCACCATCTGACGTACCGTAAATAGATTTGCTTGCATCATAGCCTGGGGCGCCAGGTTTAGCAGTTGCAACTTTAGCAGCATTATCGATTGCATTTAAGTAATCTGCTTGATCTGCTGCTGCAAGTCCTGATTTCTGTACTCTCTTTTTGGCTGCTTCAGCTGCCTTATTAATATTGGCAGCTTCCTGATCCGCATATACCTGTTTGATCGCTTCAAGACCTTCTGAGCCGTCAGGGTCATCGCCATTGATGACTTTATGTACAGCATCATTTAAAGAATTTTGAATATCAGTCGTTTTGTCGCTGTGCTTAGAAATTTCATCTTTAGCGGCATCTTGCAATTTTTTAATTGTACTGATAGTGTTCTTAAGAGCATCAATCGTATCTTGAGCTTCTTTTTGGTGACCTTTAACCGAATTTTCATCAGAATCCTTATCAATGTCACCATGATCTGCAGCAATTGCTTCTGGACGCTTAAGTCTATCAACTAAGCTGTTAACCTCTTCTTTTTCAGTGTCGCTTAAGTTAGAATCTTTTGCAGTTTCTGCTATATCAGTTTTTACCTGTTCAATCTGCTTATTAAGATCAGATTTGATAGAATCCTTATAGACAAGAGCAACTTGATCAATTGCCTTTATTCCCTCATCTCTAGCTGTAGCAACATCATTGTTATTTTGTGCAGCCTTAACCTGGTCAATTGCTTTATCTCGCGCTTGATTAATTGCCTGAGTTTGTGAAGGATAGTATCCAGATTGTTTACTTGCCTCATTATTCAATTCATTAATGGCATTAGTTTTATTAGTTTCAATTTGAGCTGAGCCATTAGCAGCTTTAATCGCATCATCAATAATCTTTAAAGC
Organism: Lactobacillus kullabergensis; assembly: GCF_000967195.1. Classification (GTDB taxonomy): domain Bacteria; phylum Bacillota; class Bacilli; order Lactobacillales; family Lactobacillaceae; genus Lactobacillus; species Lactobacillus kullabergensis. The sequence continues at coordinate 787,020 of NZ_KQ033871.1, read as the reverse complement.
ATCATCCCGACGCTTGTTTACAATCGAAATCGTATTTGCATCAGAGGAGTAAACAGATGTCTCCTTGTTAGCACTATTGATGGTCTTTGAAGCTGCTGCAGCAGCTTGAGTCATTGCATCATTAAATGCTTTATTTTGCTCATCCGTCAAATTATTAGGCTTATTATTTTTAGCAGTGTTAATTGCATCATTAATAGCCTGGGCAGCTTGATCGCGAGCTTCACTCAATGTCAGAATATCCAAACCTACTCTGACAGGCTTACTGGTATCAGTCGGATCATATCCAATGAAGTTAGCACTCGGAGACAACTCAATACTATAATTTTTATTAAATTTAATGGTTTTATCTGCCGGAATATTAATGGTAAATGAACCATCGTCATTGACAACAGCAGCGTACTTAGTTGGCAGAGGGTTTAGTGAAGGGTTATGAGTATTATTTTTGGCATTGTCAACCGTATTCTGGTATGGATTTGCTATAGAATCATCTGCCCAGATAGTTTTCTTATTTTTATCATCAACAATATTGGCAACAATATAAGCCTTGGTAGCTACAGGCATAATCAAACTAAATGGATTTTTAAACTTTTGCGGATTGCCTTTAGGATCATCCGGACCATCTATATCAGGGTTATAATTTATTACACTACCTGCAGCACCCGTAATAGTGTTTGAACCATCGTCATTTCTAGTGACAGTGACTTTGCTGGTGTCAATGTCCATAAAACCACTTGGGTTAGCAGGAATAAAGGCAATATTATTATAGCCAAAGTTTTCGCTATTGTTGAATGCTCTTTGAATAATATCAATAAAAAGATCGTCAAAAGTATTATTGCTATTGCTGCCTGCAGTTTCTTCTAAAGATTCTTTCACATCATTTGGTAACTTTTCATAATTAATACCAGCAGATGTTATTTTGGCTTTTAATTGATCCAATAGATCTTTAGTTAGCGTCATTTTACCATTCAGCAGCTCAAGTTTGTCTACAAGAATGGTGCCTTTTCTTTGTTTTCTAACATTTAAAACGTGGAATGGCGGTAAAGTAATTTTGCCAAGTCCAATGTTTAAATTAGTAAGATCAAATTGTTGCCGTACGTTTGTTATAGTAATATTATTTTCACCAACGATACTGGTATCTGGATTCTTGTTAGCCTGCGCATTCAAAATTAGAGAGGTTGGGTTATTGACAATTAAAGTACCACCCTGAACGTCTACTAACGTAATAGGTTTTTTACCGTCTCCGGCACCAGTCCCGTTACCAATGTCGGTGGAACCATCGAGAACAATATTAAAAGCACCGTTTTCAACATCAGCTTTGCCCTTAACCAATACTAAAGTTCCACTATAGTCACCCATGTCCTGACCTTTGACATTTAAGGTGCCCTTAGGTTTAATGTTAAAATTACCACCATCATAAATAAGGTAGCCGCCACCATTTGCGTCACTGATGTTACCGTTAGTAGTAATATTTACTGTACCATTGGTTTCAATATTGAAGCTAGATTTAGAATTCCGTAAATATATGGCTCTACATTTATTGTCATTGCGAGTTCCTTTATATGGATTTGCCTTTGAGTTATCAGTCATATTAATATTCAGTTCGCCGGCAACGTTTACGGTGCCACTACCGGTAATAGCAATAACAGTAAATGGTCTCCCCCATTCACCATTTGAACCATGAGAACCATCATACTCTAATAAGGGCGTCAAATTAACAATGGCACCTTGATGAACTGTAACAACGTCATTATCGCTTTCCATTTCAATCACGCTGCCGCCAAAAGTAGAGCCTGTGAATGTACCGTCTACAAATTCAACACTACAATTTGGACCAGTAAACTGGAATAACTGCTGGTTGTCACCGTCAGAATTTCCTTTAACCGTTCTTATTACGTTATCACCACGAAAGAAGATGTGAGTGTTCCGACCAGAATAAATTAACTGAGAACCTTCAAATGTTGTATTTATAAAGGTAATGTTGGCATATTGATTATTATTTAGCCCATCAGTATCAAATACACCATAATAATCTGTGCTTTTCATTGCAACATTTTCAAAAGTTACGTCAAAGGAATTACGCTGAATAATTCCAGGGTGATTTCGTTTAAAATCAATTAAATGTCGCGTATCCCCATCGGATATGATGCGCAACGTTCTTCCAGGAACTCTACCAATGGACTTACGTCCACCACCATCTGGGGCAGCAATATCATTCATGATACGAATTTCGTTTACATTTGCATCTAGTAAAGCATCACAAAAAGCGTCCCAATTTTTTACCTCAGCAATTGGACTGGTAGCATCCTTTTTTGCATCTTTATCAACTAATTGAGGATCCTGAGAATCAGTTTTTTCAGGATTATTCGTTTCTGAAGTATCCTGATTTGTGTCATCATCAGTTTTAGCTGGATCCTTAGCATTACTTTGATCCTGATCAGGTGTTTTGGAACTGTCGTCAACAGTATTATCCTTATCCTTGTCCTTATCTTTTGAATCATCAGTCTTGGAATCCTCAGTCTTGGTATCCTCAGTTTTATCTGTAGAATCTTTTCCTGAAGTGATCGGTTTTTCAGTATCGGTACTCTTTAAAAAAGAACTCAGACCAGAAAATGTAGTTAAGTCTGCATCCTTTTTCGTTGAGTTACTTTGCTTGTTTTCACTTGGAGTTTGGGCTTTATCTGCTGTTTGATCAAGCTCTGTCTGAGACTCATTAGTTTTAGTATTAATTTCTTCCTTTGCAGGATCAACAGTATCAGCCTTAGCGGTCTGACTATTCAAGCCAAAGAAAGTAAAACCGAGCAAGACAGAAGCAGCACCAATTGTCAATTTACGAATTGAGAAGTGGTCTTGCTTTGCCTGCATTTCCATTTTACGTATTCTTTCTTTATTATTATTTTTACCTAGCATAAAATAATCCTTTCTCAAAAATACTATTTATAGCAATATTTTAATGCTAGGTGTATTTTGTGTCAATATAGTATTCATTATAAACTAGTCTTAAATAACATATAGATAAAAAATAAAAATTCAGTTTTTTTAAATAACTTTAAAATATCTTAATTTATCTATAAATATAAGGTTTATTCTGATATAAAATAACATTAATAATTTATAAAAAAACGGAAATTTGTAATATTTTTATGTATATAAGAAACATTTTCATTACTTTATATCTTCATATATTTATATATACTATACGTGATTTTAAATGCTATTTACTATATTCAACTATTTATGCAAACCCTTTAATAGCTTAATTTTTTAAAATTAAATCTATCGTTTTAATAAATAATATATAAAATTATATTTATATAGTATTTATTTATAAAAATTAAAAAAATGCAAAAAAAAGTGCCACGAATTGTTGTTTTTAACAATTCGCGACACTTTATTTAAACTATTTCAATTTAAAAGTTAGCTTTTTTAACAAAACGTCCTTTTGAAATAATGAAATATCTCTTGCCGTTTATCTTGACTGAATTACCATAAGTCTTAACTGACTTACGTTTCTTCAGCACTTTCTTGTTTGCACGATGACCGTATTGGTTGTATACATAGGCATTGTGCTTTAACTTCAACTTCTTGGCATCAATATTGCCAGCTGCAATAAACATACCATCTGGAAGTTCGTAACAAACCTTGCCGTTGACTGTCTTCTTGCCAACAGTTCCGACTTTAGAACCTGCCTGGAAGATCAACTTATTAGCACGAGTACCATTTTGATCATACAGGTAAGCATTATGCATTAAAGTCTTTTCAACAATAGTTTTTGGTTTTTCAGCAACCGCACTTGTTGGAACTACTTCAACTTTGGCTGTGCTTACAGTAACAACTCCTTTAGCAAAGTTGGCAGCTTTAACGAAGCGGTTCTTGTCAATGATGAAGTACTTCTTGCCACGAATCTTGACGGCATTACCGAAGGTCTTAATCAGCTTGCCCTTCTTGAATACGCCAGTATTCTTTACCCGTTTGCCAAATTGATTGTAAATATATGCGTTATGCTTCAGTTTGCGAGTAGCCGCAACAACATTACCGACAGCAACATAATATTTCTTGTTGTTAGCACCTTTATCAACAAGGACGTAGTAGTCCTTACCGTTGATGGTCTTAGTGTCATAAGTAGTCAAGACTGAGCCAGCTCCAAGAGTTATCTTGTTAGCACGTTTGCCAGTTTCATCATAAAGATATGCGTTGTGCATCAAAGTTACATCTGAAGCATTGCTCAAATCAACATTGGTTCCGTTAGGTTTATCCTTATCAGAAGTGTTAGTGGTAGTCGGCTTCTTAGCAGGATTTGCTGGTTGAATAGGAGCAACAACTCCGCCACCACCGTTATTGTCATTGCTGTTATTACCATGCAAAATATTATCAATTGTAGCTGGGTCAGAGCAATCTTGATGGATTTGGTGGATACCGTTATTACGAATATTATCAATATCAGTTACTTTGTCAGCTTTATCGATCTTATCCTTGGCATCTTTAGCATCTTTATCAATCTGCTCATTAATCTTATTCTTATCTGCATCAGTGTAATCGGTACCGTCTTCATGTTTCAGATGGTTGACTTTATCTTTAGCAATATCAGCTGCATCGTCAATTGCGCCTTTAGAAATTTCCTTATCAGCATTGGTCTTATCAGAGTTGATACCTTCATCAGTTGTACTATGAACATGTTTGTTCTTTTCATACGCATCATCTGTCTTAGGCGTCTTGCTGTCATCACCAAATTCATTGTGAATGGTATCAATCGCATCACTATGGTTCTTGGAAATTTCATCGTTGGCATTAACAACATCATTAGACTGGTCTTCAATACCGAAGTCGTCTTTAATGGTGCTAATATCGCTTTGAGCATCATGGGTAATCTGATCAATCTTGTCCTTGTTAGTTGACGCGTTACCGATAGAAGAATCGATCTGGTTAAGCTTGTCCTTGGTGTCTTCAACAACTTTCTCAACGTCACCTTTTAGACGATCTTTAGCTGTATCATTTAAATCACTCTTATCAATATCACCTTTAGCCTTATCAGCATCTGCCTTAACTTGTTCAAGAGCCTTCAACTTGTTAAGTGAAGTCATACCCTTGTCGTAAGCTGAACTTGCGTCCTTAATGTTCTTAGCATCTTTAATTGCTGTAATAGCATTAGTAATATCGTCGATGTAGTCTTTGTAATCAGCCTTCTGCTTGTCGGTTAATTTATCAAGACCAGCTTCAGTTTCTAAACCAGCTACACCATCTGTACCTGACAAAGCATTATTTTCTTCGTCATTGAACCATTCATTCTTTTCATCAGAAGAAGTAGGTTTGTTCCAGATAGCATCGATTGCTTGACCAATCTGATCTTCATCTTTTGGAACATCATTTATGTTTGTCTTAGCATCAATATCAGACTTTTCGGTATTAAAGGCATCGTCGATAGCTTTATTAGCTTTTTGCTTTTGATCTGCAGTTAATTGTGACCCGTTAATAATGTCATGCGCTTGAGCACGCTTATTATTAAGAGTTTTTTCAGCTGTTGTCTTAGCACCTTCAAGTTGAGCATTGTTAATAATATCGCTAATTCCAGGTACTTTATTATTGTCATCCGGATCTTTGAAACCATCAACAGTATTGTTAATAATTGTATCAGCTTCATCTTTTACCTGCTCAGGAGTCTTAACATTACCCTTATCATCTGTGTCAGAGATATTAATTATCTGATCCTTAGCTTTATCAACGAGCTTTTGTACTTGATCCTTCAAAGGTCCTTGATCAGCAGGAGACATGCCAGAGTTTTCGATATCGTTATTGGCATCTTTTTGTTTCTGCTCAAGTTCAGCAATTTTGTCATTCTTAGCCTTAACAACATCGGCTTTTTGCTTGGCAAGCGTCTTAACTTTGTCAATTCCAGCTTCACCAAAGTCAACTGTTTCGTTACTTTCAGCATGACCTTTTTCTGCCTTATCAACCTTGTCCTTAGCTTTGTCAAAGTCACCTTGGCTTGCGCCTTTTGCTAAAGTAACAGCATTGATCTTAGAAATAGCCTTTTTCTTAGCAGCTTCAACTTGCGCCTTAAGTTCTGCGATAGTATCAGCTGGTAGACCATCCTTATTCTGATCGGATTGAGCAAAACCATCAATTGTCTTGTCAGCATCAGCAGCATACTGGTTGATAGCAGCAATCTGTTTGTTCTTTTCTGCAAGAAGTTCAGTTGGTAATTTAGCTAACCCAACCGCGTCTTCAGCTTTTTGTTCCGCTGTTTTTGCATCATCTACAGAAGATGCTTGGTAAATATCGCTGATTCCAGTTTGCACAGCGTCGTCAATATCAGCTTCACCTTGTGCAACATCGCTTGCAGTAAGTACAGGGTTGCCATTTTCATCTGTCTTAAGATTGTTAAGATCGTCCTTAGCTGCATCGGCTTTTTGTTTCAGAGTCTTAATCTGGTCAACCTTATCGGTGTAATCATTAGTCAGACCTGTAATGGAATCAACACCTTTTTGGCCAGCAGTCTTAATGGCATTTAATGGATCATCTGCCGCATTTTGAGCATCTTTAATGTTCTTAGCTGCAGCAGCACGCTGTTTTTCGATAGCATCCTTCATTTGTTTGGCAAGTTTTTGCTGCTCTTTCTCAGTCTTGCCTACTTCTTTAGCAACCGCATCAGCTGCATCATTAGCTTTGTTAACCGCATCAGATAATTTGCCTAAAGCGGTATTAACTGCTTCGACTTTATCTATATCGGTATTAATTCCGCTTAAGGCACTTTCACCATCACTTTCAGCACCATTAATGTTTGATGTACCATCAGCATTTGAAATAGCTCCGTTTGCTGCATCAACAGCATTATCTACCTTGTCTTTCAGGTCTTGATATTGATTATAATCTAGCTTTCCACTATTCCTGTCATTCTTCAGACGGTCATAAATTTTATCAGCGGCAGCAGCAAGCTTATCTTTAGCAGTCTGTTTCTCTTTAGCTGATGAGGTACCATTATCAACGTGACCCTTGATTTCTCCTTCACCATCGTTTTTAGCATTATTAACTTTATCAGGTGTGTCGGCATTATCAATGTCTTCTTTAGTCTTGTCGCGGTCTTTGTTGATATTATCGATGATATTTTGTTTATCATCTTTATTAATAGTATCGTCCTTATTAACTTTATCAATGGCATCATCAGCGGTCTTGTCAACATCTGCTTTAGCAACATTCTTAACAGCTTGCAGTTTAGCATCTGTTAGTGCTTTATCAATATTATCAATGCCAATGCCCTTTTCTGACTGAATGTCTGTTTCAGCAGCACCTTCAATTCTGATATGTGCTCTATCGTGAGCAGCCTGAGCCTGAGCTTTAAATTGCTTCTTTTGATCAGAAGTTAGATCAGTCAGCTTGTCAATAGCAGCGGTAGTATCGGCTAATTCTTGAGCAAGTTCAGCATTAGCCTTATTCTTCTTATCCCAGAGAGCATTATCTTTATCTGTATCACCAGTACCAGAATCTTTAATGTTCTTAATACTGTTAAGGGCATTATCTTTGATGTCAAGTACTGTCGAACTGGTAGTTGCCGCATTAATATCAGCAATTCCTAAGTTAGCAACATCATCAACGCCGGCTTTGTCTCTTGGGTTAGTCAATTTATCCTTAGCGGCTTGTGCAGCATCCTTAACAGCTTGAACAGCGACAACCTTAGTCATTGCTACGTTGGCTGTGTCACCAGTTGAGTTAATTGAATTGATGGTATCGTTAGTTAAGTCACTAATAGCACCTTTGTCAAAGGCATTATCAATTGCGGCCTCAGCTTGTTCAGCAAGTGCTGGAATATCTTTGACAGCCTTATTGTATGCAGCCTGAGCTTGCTTCTTTTCATCGTCAGTTAGAGTATCATATACATCCTTTAAGTTCTGTAAAGCTTTGTCTCTAGCACCATCAATTCTAGCTTTGGCTGCATCCTTGGCCTTGTTCAAATCTGTCTGATTAGCATTAGCTTCAGCTTTTTGGATGCTGGTTTCACCATCTTTTTCGGCCTGATTAGCATCTTCAACGGTAAGTTTGTTGCCAACTTCTCCTTGAGCATCATCACGGGCATTTTGAATATCCTTAATGGCTTTTCCTTTATCAGCGTCTGACATAGTTGAACTGTTAATCCGGTCAATTGCTTTTTGAGCATAGTCTTCCAGCTTTTGCTGATCATCAGCTATTGTCTGGTCTAAGCCCTTGGCCTTACCCAGAATATTCTCCATATTGGTAATGCCAGCATCACTTGCCGAATTAATCAAAGCAATAGTATTAGAAGCTGGATCTTTAACCTTGTTGACGGCTTCATTATACGCATTTTGCAGGTCCGTCTTAATACCAGTTTTACCAGCAGTGCTAATATTGGTTAAGCCGTCAATAGCTGCATTATCAGTATTGAATTCGTTTTGTAAATCAGTTAGAGCCTTGTCTCTAGCAGATTGCAAGTCAGCGTTATTTCTAATGTTATTTAATTCTTCAATACCTGCATTGTGTGCTGAATTAACAGTGTTCTTATCAGCTGCGCTAACAGCTTGTTCTGCATTATTCAAAGCAGAAGCAACCTGGTCAAGGTAATCGTTCTTTTCAGTGTTAGATAAATTAGGGTCTGCTTGAATATGGTCATGCAGTTCTTGAGCTTGATCTTTCAGATCTGCAATCGCTTTATTCTTAGTTTTTGCTAATTCAGCCTGTTCTGCATTTCCAGAAACGCTGTCAACAACTGTCTGCATAGCATTGATACCAGTGTTCTTGTCAGTAACAATATCGGCTGGAGTATGGTCATTAGATACAGCAGTTATCGCAGTGGTATAGGCATTGTCAATAGCATCAAGAGCTTTCTCCCAGTCATCGTCAGAAAGTGTACCGTTCTTATGAACATCATTAATAGCTTTCTTGTCATCACTCTTTGCCTTATTCAGTTCCGCAATTGCTTGTGATTTAGCAGCAGCAACTTGGGCTGAAACAAGATCACTATTTATGTTACTTTCACCGTCTTTTTCAGCAGTATCAATATCATCTTTGTTACTTGCTGAGTTGATGGCGTTAGTTGCGGAAGCAGCATGCTTATCAATCAAATCTTTGTAGTACTGCTTGTCACTTGGGCTAAGATACTTGTTATCAATCTGGTCAATAGTTTCCTTAGCTTTTGCAGCTGCATCTTGTAAAGCTGCTGTTTGTGATTTTTGCTCATTCTTAAGATCTGCCAAATCTTTGCTTGAAGCTGTGGCCGTGACACTATTAATTTTGTCTATTGCCGCCTGTTTATCAGCTGTGATCTTAGCAGGATCAGTATCTTTGTTGACATTGTCAACACCTTCAGTAGCATCATCTTTAATAGTGTTAATTAATGAATTTCTATCTTCATCAGATAAGTTAGGATATTTAGTTTTATCATTAATATCATTAATAGCTTTGTCTCTTGCTTGATTAATAGCATCGATTGCATCGTTCTTGTTACCAAGAGAGGACTTGTCCGTCAATAATTTGTTTAGAGCAGCAATACCATCCTTAGTGGCAGTATTAACATCTTCAAAAGTTTCAGCAGCATCAACTTTGTCCTTGTAACCAGTCTTCTCGTTATTAGTTAGCAGACCTTTAGCTACTTTCTTAGCTTTTTCAATATCATCAGCAGTCAAGCCCTTGACGTTTTCAAGTTTGCTTTCTATATCCTTTTCAGCTTGATCAAGTTGCTTCTTTGCAGAGTCTTTGTAGGCAGCTAAAATAGCATTCTTACCGTTAGTAATATCAGTACCAATGGCACTTGCTGCGGTATCACCATCTATAGCATCTTCAGCCGTCTTAGCAGCAGCATCAATACCAGTATCTGTGTCAACACCGAGGTTGCTCTTAGCTTCATCGGCATAATCTTGAACTTGCTTCTTAGCAGAGTCCTTGAACTTGTCCGCAATATTGGACTTAGCACTGTTTAAATCTTCAGTAACTAATTCAACCGAGCTAGCCTGACCAATTAAAGTATTGGCGTTATCAACAGCTTGGTCAATATTAGAGTCAGATTCTACACCAAGTGCCTTTTTATCGGACTTAGCAACTTCAGCAAGCTGATTCTTAGCAGCGTCCTTATATTTGCTTAAGACGTTGTTCTGACCATTAGTCATATCTTTCTTGATTTCATTAAAATCAGTGTGATCATCAATAGCTTTTGCAGCTTCACTAACGGCCTGATCAATCTTGGTGTCGGATTTAACTCCAAGACCTTCTTTGGCAGCTTCAGCATCATTTTTAACTTTAGCTTTAGCGGCATCCTTTAGTTTGCCTAAAATGTTTAATTTGGCATCATTTTCAGCCGTAGCTATGTCAGTAGCATTGTCAATAGCCTTAAGTTGTTCAGACAATGCATTATCAATTTTATCTGAAGAAACACCTAAAGTTTTCTTGCCGTTTTCAGTATAACCAGCAACTTCGGCTTTTGCTGCTTCTTTATTAACTTTGTTTTCAAATGCATTTTGGATGTTTGTAATATCGCTTGGCTTATTCGCAGGATTGTAAATTGAATTCTTGTTAGTCGAAGGGTTTTCCAGAGCGACCTTTTCAGCGCTATTAATGGCGTCAATGTATTGTGCTTTTTCCGCATCAGTTAAGGCTGATTGCTGCTCTACACGCGAAATCGCGTTATTAGCTGCAGTAGTGATAGCTTTTTGTGCCTTGTCTTTAGCCTCTTTAGCGTCATGAATTTGTTTAACCACTTTCTGGGCTGCATCCATAGCTGTTTGTAAATCTTTTAATGCATTTTCTTCACGCTGAGATACTTCATTTACATTTCCCGCACCATATACAGATTTCCCAGACTCGTAACCAGGATCCAGTGCAGTTTTTGCAACTTCTGCTGCATTATTAATTGCAGTTTCAAGAGCAACTTGTTCTTTCGATTTAGGATCTGACTTAGGGAATTGACCATCTAAATCATTAGCTGCGTTTACTTTTGAATTAATATTATTAGCTGCAGTATCCTGGGCTATTTTTAAGATGTTTACAGATACAGGTCGATTTTCTTCCAATGGGTTGTAGTCAATAAAGTTAGCAGTAGGTGTTAGTTTAATTTTAGTATCGGATTTAATCTTACCCACAACATCAGCAGGTACATTAACCTTAAATATATAATTACCATTTTCAGATTTGGTAACTTCACCAGCAAACGCAGTTGGCAATTTTTTATCATCATTATTTGTATATTGATATGGAGGATCTTCGATATTATTATTTAAGCTTAAAGGTTTAGTACCTTTTCCATAATCTATCTCTGCCATGATATATGCTTTAGTGCCAAGAGGCAACTTCAAAAACTCTCTAAATGGGTTTTTGGGGTCTGAATCAGGTCCATCATATTCATTCTTATAACCATCTACAATTCCAGAAATTGTCCAAGAACCATCTTTTTTACCTGAAGCATCAACATTTGGTGTAGCAGTGACATTTTCAGGCTTGATATCTAAAAATCCAGAAGTATTGGCCGGACCAAAGGCAATGTCATTATACCCAATGTTAGTTGGATTGGAGAAAGCTTCATTAATAATTTTTGAAAAAATTGTATCATAGTTTATTGGTTTATTCTCGTCAGCCAAGTTATCTAATAAAATCTTAATGTTCTTTAATGCTGGAATTTTAAAGTAAGATAATTGACTAACTTTCTCCCACAACTCAGGTGTGAACATATATTTGTTATTTTCATCACCTTGTCCATTAAGTAGTACAAGTTTATCAACTATAATATTTTTAGTCTTTTTATCTTTGCTAACTTGTAAAGTATGGAATGGTGGCAAGGTTAAACTATTACCTAAAAAGTTTAATTTCTGGCGGACATTGGTAATCGTGACATCATTACCATCACCAATAATACTAGTGCCTGTTGCTGTGTTTAAATGTGAATCAAGTACAAGTGATTGTGGGTTGTTCACAATCAATTTACTATCACTACCAGTAACGTCTACTAACACAATTGGGTTAGTTCCTGCACCAAAGATTTGAGCATCCTTATTTTGAGCACTGGTTGGATCGCTTTTATCATAAGGATGGTTCGGGTCTTCTTCAAGTCTGATTTCGAATGTACCATTTTGGACATTAGCTATTCCAGCAATTTGAACCAAAGTACCCTTATAATCACCCATATGTTTACCGATAATACTTAATTTTCCATCAGGCTTGACAGTAAAATTACCACCGTCATAAATCAGGTTGCCAGTGTTAGAGTCTGAAATATCACCGTTTGTTGTAACTTTAACCGAGCCACCACTTTCAACAGTAAACTGAGATGCCTTGTCATTTAATCTGATGGCTGTAGCTCTATTTGCATCAAGTGTGCCCTGATATGCGTTATCTCCAGAATTAATTCCGACATTAATATTTAATTCACCTTTAACATCAACTTTTCCAGTACCTGAGATATAGATTGCGTGAACTACACCAGTATTTTCTGCTGGATTATTTCCTAACGTTTTCCCGTCAGAATTAAGTCTTGGATTTAAGGTTACTTTTGCACCTTTTTCGACCGTGACATTGCAGTTATCGCCGCGCATTTCAATGACGTTTCCACCAAATGTAGTTCCTGTGAAAGTACAATTACTTTCAAAATCAATACTGTTATTAGATTCGGTGAACTCAAAAAGCTGTTGTTTATTGTCTGCATAAGCGCTGTTTGTTCCATCATGTCTTACATATGGAACGTAGATTGTTTCCGCAAAAACATTGCCTTTTATGTGGATTCTTGCACCAGATGTACTATGAACCAATTGTGTTCCGTGATATTCAACATTCTTAAATGTTACATCACAACCTTTTCTATAGTTGTCAGTTCTGATAACACCATAATCATCACCACTATACAAATTCAAATTTTCATAAGTCAAATCCAATGCTTCACTACTAGAAGCTCTTACACACGGATCATATCCATTGAAATCTATTTTTCTACGTTCATTTCCATATGATTTTACCAAGAGCTTTCTGCCGTATATATATTTATATGAACTATTACTAGATCCATTGTCAGCGTAAATGTCTTGCATAATATCAATCTCAGATATACGTTTAGTCTCATCAGGCTGATTTACATTTTTAAAGCATTCATCATTTTTAAAAGCATTGAGAAACTGATTCCAATTATATGCGTGTGCTACGCCATTTACCACAGTTGCATAGTCACCGGTTTTATCGTCGTTAGCTGTATCATTAGCCAATTTCTTAGCTTCATTAGCTTTTGAATCTTGAGTAGTATCAGTATCTTTACCTGAATTAGTAGTGTCACCAGTCACGTCAGTTGGCAACTTACTACTATCAGAATTTTGATCATCTGAACCAGTTATGTCAGTTGGAGTTTTATCAGTAGTGGTATCTTGATTACCTTTATCTGAGCCGGTTGCAGGAGTAGTTGCACTATTGCCAGTTGAATCAGAAGTTTCCTGTTTATCCTTATCAGTTTTATCTTTAGCAGTAGTATCAGTCTTGTCCTTAGAACTGGTATCTTTTACTTCATCACTCTTTGAGTCTTTTAAGAATGAACTCAAACCTGAAAAAGTTGACAAGTCCGTTTCATTCTTCTTTTTAGACGCAGCAGCGTCTGCCTTGGTTTTATCCTTAGTACCTGTTTCCTTAGTTTCAGTATTAGAGTTATCCCTGTTCGACTCCTCTGTGACATTTTGCGATGGATCTATAGTATCAGCTTTTACGCTTTGGCTATTCAAACCAAAGAAAGTAAAACCCAGCAAAACAGAAGCAGCACCAATACTCAATTTACGAATTGAGAAGTGGTCCTGCTTGTCCTGCATCTCCATCTTCCTTAGTCTTTCATTATAATTATTTTTTCCTAGCATATTTATCCTTCCTAAAAAGTATGTATGATTAGTATGTTCGAATACTATTCTAGGATTGTAAATTTGTATTGTCAATATAATATTTAAAACAAATATGGTATTTATAAATAACTATGATTTAAAAATTGATAAATTTTAAATACTAAGAAATGCTGTAAAAGTTAAATTTTTTATTAATTTACTCTACTATTTACAAAAAATAACATTATAACTTACAAAAAAATTGACTTTCGTATGTTTTTTTGAAGAAAATAATTATTATAAATAAAATTGTGAGATTAAAAACTATGTTTTTTTGAATTTTAAATAATACCATAAATCACCTTTTAGTGATGTTCGTTTCGTTATAGGAATAGGGTTTGTTAGATAATAAAATATTTCTTGTTTATAAATTTGAAAAATATTTAAAATTACATGAATATAATTTAATCATAGAAGTTTTATAACAAATTTATCTTTTTATTAGTAAAAGTTTGTAATAAAAAACTTATTTTTTGTAATATATTTGTACAACTTTTTAGACTATAAAAAATAAATAGCAAAAAAATAGCATTAAATATATAGCACTGATTTTGGACAAATAAAATATTTTATTTTTGCTGGAACAGATATTTAGTTTTCTATCTTGACAAAAGTTATGATGCTTAGTAGTATAATAATTGATCTGAGTCGATCGAATAGCTTAATTGTATAAGGTTGACCGGTCAAACATAAGACATGCGAGATAGTAAATAACTTTCGAATCGGAAAACTATCTTTTGCGATAGGATCCACATTCGTTGCGATACGTCTCATTTTTTGAACACTGCGGGTTCAACAAGCATTGTTTTGCTATGTTTCGATGACTCGGATTTCTTGAGAATATTAGGAAACGGTCTGCGGACCGTTTTTTGTTTGGAGATTTTATGGCTATAAAAGTTGTTATCACGATATATCTAGCAATATTACTTTTGACTGCCTTTTATTTATGGCATAACCGCCACAGTCATTTTCTGATTTATAATAGTAAGAACATTTCTAATTTCAGCTCTATCATGTCATGGACTGCAATCATCTTGCTTTTAGAAACTTTGCTAGGTTTGATTTTAGTATTTCATGAAAATAAGTATCTGAATTTAATTACCTTAGCTCTCAGCAGCATCACTATTTTAATTTTTAGTCTTATACTTAATCAAAAGGGTGATTAATTGCCCAGAAATTTGGTAAAATAATGGTAAGAGAGGTGTTTTAAATGATGAAACAATATCACCGTATTCAAGTCGCAGTTGATGGCTCCAAGGAAGCCGACTTAGCTTTTAAAAAAGCTATCGCTGCTGCTAAACGGAACGATGCTGCATTGGAAATTCTGCATGTCATTGATACCAGATCTTTCCAAAATGTCTCCAGCTTTGATTCAGAGATGGTTGAGCAAGTATCAAATGATGCTAAGGAAAAATTGCAGAATTACTACAAGCAAGCTACGGAAGCTGGCGTAAAGGAGGTTCACTATTCGATTGAATTTGGAGCTCCCAAGGCAATCATTGCCCATCAGTTTCCTAAAAAGCACCAAATTGATTTAATCGTATTAGGAGCTACAGGTCTGAACGCTGTTGAGCGCATACTAATCGGCAGCGTAACAGAATATGTTACCAGAACTGCTGATTGTGACGTCTTAGTCTGTCGCTCAAACGAAAACTTAACCAAGTAGAAAAAAAGCATTTCAGAAATGAAATGCTTTTTTTGTGTCTATTAAATTTTTAGAAATCGCCCGCTTGGCTGAACATGTAGTCT
Source organism: Lactobacillus kullabergensis (assembly GCF_000967195.1). Lineage (GTDB taxonomy): Bacteria > Bacillota > Bacilli > Lactobacillales > Lactobacillaceae > Lactobacillus > Lactobacillus kullabergensis. Next base: position 771,433 of record NZ_KQ033871.1, on the reverse strand, counting down.
TTATTATGAAACTTCATGGACAAAATCATCCCAATACCAATCATATTTCCAATCAGGGCTGAACCACCCTGGGAAATAAAAGGCAATGGAATACCTGTGAGCGGCAAGAGATCAATACTCATGCCGATATTTTCAAACACATGGAAAAGTATCATCATAATTACCCCGGTTGAGACGTAAGAATAAAAGGCGTTTTTAGTATCAAATGTGATGCGAACCATCTGCACGATCAAGTATAAGTAAAGCAAAATGACGGCTACACTACCAACAAAGCCGAATGATTCACCAATTACTGAATAAACCATGTCAGAGCCCCGCACTGGTACGTAAACACTCAGCTTGCCAAAGCCATTGCCAAAAATTTGTCCAGAACCAATCGACTGCATACTTTGCCACAATTGATAGGCAGCTTTGGAAGTATCAGTAGATGGATTCAGCCAAGACATAATACGTCTGAACTGGTATGGTTGGAAAAAGTGACTTAAAATTGATTGTCCTCCAGGCGTTGTAACCATGTAAATGACTACGACTCCCAGAATAAAGACCGCCGCAAACATCGGTGCAATTATTTTCCAAGAAATACCGGAAACTAATACAACGCCCCCTACGATTGCAATAAAGACCAGCATCGTACCGAAGTCATTTTGCAATTTTAACAGAATGGCAATCGGTAAAAGCCAAGCCAGCATTTTGCCAATTAAAACCCAATCATTTTTGATAGTATGGGCAAACTTGTCATTATGCTCGCGCACGACCCGTGCCAGCATCAGTATAAAAGCGGGTTTCATGACCTCTGATGGCTGAAAAGAAATTGGCCCCAGCTTAAACCAGCTTTTGGCGCCGGCATCTGCGGCAATACTGCGATTGTAAAAGAACAAAACCGCAATCAAGAGCAAGATACCCAGCCCATAAACATAAGGCGCAATCCTATACAATTGCTCAGCATCAAACTGAATTACAAAAACAACGATGGCCACTGAAATAATATACCAAAGTCCCTGCATTGCCACAGCTTTTACCGGGCTGCCCATGTGACTGGGATCATCAACTGCCGCAAAATAAATGGAATAAAGGCCCACTGCTGCCAGCAATAGCACAGGGACAACAATATTCCAGGCAATTCGATCAAAAAGATTGGTTTTATTTTGTACTTTGACCATTAATTATCACAACCTATTATTTTTCATGTAAAGCAAAGTATGAAAGCAAATCATTAATGCTGCTTTCTAAGCTTTTTGCATACAAGATGCTATTGGTTTTGCCAGTTGTAGCCCGATAACGACCTGCAATTTTTTCAATTACACCAATAGATTTTTTCTGAGGAATTACAACTTCCCAGGTAGGGTTTTCTTTACCCTTGATTTCATTGATTTCAACGTTAATATTTTCTGGTTTTTTTGACATAAATTCTCCTACTTTATATTTGGATGAAACTTTTTCGCTATAATTTCATCTTCATATCGTTCTGGATGAGGATTTCGAAAAATAGTAAATTTATCTGGTACAGGATCAACTCCACCGCGCACAAAAGGATTGCAACGCAATATCCGGCAAATCCCCATTATTAGTCCTAAAAATGGCCCAAATTTGGTTAATGCATCAACCATATAGGTTGAGCAAGTTGGATAATAACGGCAAGATTTTGGTAAAGCCGGAGAAATGAATCTCTGGTAAATTTTAACTAAATAAATCAGTATTTTTCGCAAATCGAGCCTCCAAAAATTAGTGGCGCTGATGCTTTTCAATATTCTTGAGCAAAATTCCGGTACCAAGTGCTACCGCTTCAAGTGGGTGGTCAGCTGTAAGTACCGGCACTTTAAGATAATATGAAATCAGCTTGTCAATATTTTTCAAAAGCGCCCCACCACCAGTCAACATGATACCGCGATCAATGATATCCGCCGAAAGCTCAGGTGGTGTTTTTTCCAAAACTTCTTTAGTAGACGCGATAATAGTCATCAAACCATCGTGAAGTGCTTCCTGAATTTCAGGCGCAGTCACAGTGGCCTGCTTCGGCAAGCCATCAACCACATCACGACCGCGAACAGTGATTGTTTCATCCTTATCTGGTTCAAAAGCACTACCAATTTCAATTTTAATTTGTTCAGCGGTACGAGAACCAATCAGCAAGTTATGCTTATTTTTGATATAAGAAACAACAGCCTGATTCATATGATCACCGGCATAGCGCAGTGATTGACTGGTAACAATTTCACCCATTGACAGAACAGCAATATCAGTAGTACCACCGCCAATATCGATAACGATGTTGCCTTGAGGTTTAAAAATATCAAGACCAGCACCAACAGCAGCAACTTTAGGCTCAAAATCAAGGTAGACTTTTCCACCACCAGATTTTTCAGCAGCCTGAATAATCGCTTTCTGTTCAATTGATGTTACTCCTGTAGGAGCACAAATCAAAATATTTGGCTTGGACATAAAGCCCTTGACGTTTAGCTTTTCAATAAAGTATGACAGCATTGCTTCGGTAATATCAAAATCGGCAATAACACCATTTTTTAAAGGACGAATTACACGGATATTGCCCGGAGTTCTCCCTACCATCTTATATGCTTCTGTCCCGACAGCTACTACTTTATTTGTACTTGTATTAACGGCAACAACTGATGGCTCATTTAAGACAATTCCCTTGCCGGAAACATTGATGAGCACATTTGCTGTCCCTAAATCTATTCCTATATCTCTTGCCACGATAATCCTCCATCATATTCAATGTATATTTTACCATAAAGATTTCAAGTTTGTTTGCGACTTTATCCGCTTTACCAAGTCTTAAAAGAAATTACTTAATTGCAAAGAAGTATCAATTAATGTGATGAAAAAATTACCAACAAGAAAACCTAGAGCAATCGCAGCAAAAATCAGCAGCAGCTGTGCTTCGAAGATCCTGTTTTTACGAATTATTTTTTCAATACGGACGCTTTTCATAATTTGAAAGGACAAACCGATTGTAATTAAATAAATTACTATACTAATTAGGGCGTGAACGCCAAGTTGAAACATATTCTTTATCACTTTTCTTAAGTCACAATAAAAGCGGACGCACAAAGCAGTGCATCCGCTTAAAACTTTAGTTCTATTTGTCTGAATTGTAAACACTTATTCGATTGATGGCTCTTCTGAGTGCAACCTGTGCCCTCTCAAGTGATCGCTGGTCATGAGCAGCTTGAGCTTTTTTCAGTGCATTTTGTGCACGTTCTCTAGCTGCTTTAGCCCGAGATACATCAATATTGCCTGCTCGTTCAGCACTGTCAGCAATAATCGTAGCTACATTATTAGAAAATTCAAAGTAGCCACCGCTAACAGCAATGTGATTGACAATATTGTTCATTTCGCGGCTTCTTTTGACCTTAATCTCACCAATTGCCAGAGGGGTCAATATCGGCAAGTGATTGTACATCACTGAACGTTGACCGTCAATTGCCCGCATTTCCACAATACTGGAGTGGTGAGAAAATATCAGTCCATCTGGAGTTACAACATTTACCATAAAAAGTTTTTCTGGATCTGCCATTTGACATCACCTTACTTTTCTAATAATGCTTTAGCTTCTGGATCACTAGGAGTTACACCCATTTGCTCAGCCTTCTTTAAAACATCTTCAATTCGGCCTACACTACGGAATGCATCTTCAGGAAGATCATCTAAGTGACCATCCAAAATCATCTTAAAGCCTTTAATTGTTTCCTTAATCGGAACATAAGAACCAGGCACACCTGTAAATTGCTCTGCCACAAAGAAGTTTTGTGATAAGAAAAACTGTACTTTACGAGCACGGCTAACAATGACCTTTTCCTCGTCAGACAATTCATCCATTCCCAAAACTGAAATGATGTCTTGCAATTCATGGTATCTTTGCAAAATATGCTGTACACCTGTTGCCACTTCATAATGTTCTTGACCGACAATTTCTGGGTCCAAAGCACTGGAGGTTGACTGCAACGGGTCAACAGCCGGGTAAATACCTTGCTCAACTAGGCTACGTTCCAAGTTGGTAGTAGCGTCAAGGTGAGCAAAAGTAGTAGCTGGAGCCGGGTCAGTATAGTCATCGGCCGGCACATAAACCGCCTGAATCGAAGTAATAGAACCCTTCTTAGTTGAAGTAATTCTTTCCTGCAGCTGCCCCATTTCAGTAGCTAAAGTTGGCTGATAACCAACGGCACTAGGCATACGTCCTAACAGAGCGGAAACTTCGGAACCAGCCTGAGTAAACCGGAAAATGTTATCAATAAAGAGCAACACGTCCTGGCCTTCAACGTCTCTGAAGTATTCAGCTAAAGTAAGTCCAGTCAATGCTACACGCATTCTGGCACCAGGCGGCTCATTCATTTGACCAAAGACCATGGCTGTTTTGCTTAAAACGCCAGATGCTTTCATTTCAAAGTAAAGGTCATTACCTTCACGTGTTCTTTCACCGACACCGGTAAAGACAGAAATACCACCATGTTCTTGGGCAATGTTGTGGATTAATTCCTGAATGATCGTGGTCTTGCCAACACCGGCACCACCGAACAATCCAACTTTTCCGCCTCGAACATAAGGTTCAAGCAAATCAATAACTTTAATACCAGTTTCAAGAATTTCTTGACTTGTAGTCAACTCATCATATTTAGGAGCATTCTTATGAATGCTGTCACGAGCATGATCTTTTGCAAATTTAGGACCATTATCAATAGGCTGACCTAAAACATTGAAGACGCGACCCAAAGTGTCATTACCAACAGGTACAGAAATAGGTCCACCTGTGTCTTCAACTTTCATGCCCCGTCTAAGACCATTGGTAGATTCCATGGCAATTGTTCTTAAAACGCCATCGCCAAGTTCCAAGGTAACTTCAAGAACAACAGATTCATCGTCCGACTTAACGACGCGCAAAGCATTGTCAATATCAGGCAGATTTTTGTCAAGCGGAAATCTGACATCGACAACTGGGCCGATTACTTGAACAACTTCACCTTCACTCAAAACATCTACCTCCTTTTCTTAATTATTTCAAAGCATTAGCACCACTGACAATTTCAGTAATTTCAGTAGTGATTTCTGCTTGTCTTGCACGGTTTAATTTAGTAGTTAAACTCGAAACCAAATCATCAACGTTGTCCGTAGCACTCTGCATTGCAGTCATTGAACTGGCATGTTCTGCAGTTTTTGCATCCAGAATAGCTCCGTAAATTGTAGAACGGGCATATTGAGGAATTAGTGTCGTTAAAACGGCATTAACATCAGGTTCGATATCGTATTCTAAGTCTTTATGAGCTTCAGCTTCTTTGACACCAATATCAATGTCAACGATCGGCAGCATTTTTTCAACCCGAAATGCAGATGATAACGAGTTAATGTAGTGGGTGTAACAAACATACAGCTCATCATAAACTCCGTTTAAATACATTTTGATCGCAGTTGAAACAATAGGCAAAACTTCATCGAATGTTGGTACATCGCTAATGCTATCATTTTCATACACGACATTGAGATTGTTTTTCTTGAAAAAGTCTGCACCAACCGAACCAACGGCTAAGACTTTAACGTCTTTATGTTCAACTTTTGAATCCTCAAACAGACCCATCATGTTTTTAATGACGGCACTGTTATATGATCCGACCAGACCACGATCACCGGTAATAACCAAGTAACCGGTAGAATTGATCTTTTTGCGTGCCTGAACCATATCAGAAACAATCCCTAAGCCAAAGACATTTTCATAATCAATCTTGCCAATGCTGTCTTCGTCAATTGCTACATGCTCTTTACGCAAGTGATTGACTACCTCAGCACTCATCAAGCGTGATAAAGTTTGTCGCACATGATCATTATAAATCGTGTAACCTTTATCCCGTTTTTCTGTTTGGTTTAATTTCGATGCCGAAACCATTCTCATAGCTTCGGTAATTTTACCAGTTTGCTTAACTGAAGCTATTTTTTTCTTCAACGCAAGTAAAGATGCAGGCATATAACTACCTCCTATTTATTACTTGGTGAAAAACTATCCGCAAATTTAGAAATTGCTTCTTGCAATTTCTTTTCATCTGGCAGGTCACCAGTCTTACGAATATGTTCTAGTAAATCTGCGTGATTAGTATCGAAGTTGTCGTATAATTCTTTTTCAAACTTGGCTATATCATCAACTGGAACAGAATCAAGATAGCCATGAGTTAAAGCGTAAAGAATGACAACTTGCTTTTCAACCGCAATTGGCGTATGTAAAGGCTGTTTCAAAACTTCAACAACTCTTCGTCCACGATTCAGTTTGGCTTGAGTTGCCTGATCCAAATCGCTGCCAAATTGAGCAAAGCTTTCAAGTTCATGGTAAGCTGCCAAGTCAGTACGAAGCGTACCAGCAACTTTCTTCATAGCCTTAATTTGAGCACTACCACCAACACGAGAAACTGAGTTACCAGCATCAATAGCTGGACGAGTACCAGCAAAGAACAAATCACTTTGCAGGAAAATTTGTCCGTCAGTAATTGAAATTACGTTAGTTGGAATATATGCCGAAATATCTCCCGCTTCAGTTTGAATAAACGGAATGGCAGTCATTGAGCCGCCACCAAGTTTATCACTCAATTTTGCACTACGTTCTAGTAAACGAGAGTGCAGATAGAAGACATCACCAGGATAAGCTTCACGACCAGGCGGACGACGGAGAAGCAAAGAAAGTTCACGGTAAGCAACGGCTTGTTTTGACAGGTCATCGAAGACCACCAAGACATCCTTACCATTGTACATGAATTCCTCGCCCATAGCCGTTCCGGCATATGGTGCTATATACAGCATCGGTGCCGGTTCACTTGGACCGGCTTCAACTACAATTGTATAATCCATTGCGCCAAAGCGCTTTAACGTTTCTACTTGTGATCTGACAGTTGATTCCTTTTGACCAATAAAGACATAAATACAAATAACATCTTGTCCTTTTTGACTCAAAATTGTATCAATTGCCAAACTTGTTTTACCAGTCTTACGGTCACCAATAATTAACTCACGTTGACCTCGACCGATTGGCACCAAAGCATCAATAGCCTTGATTCCCGTTTGCAGCGGCTGATTAACTGACTGGCGTTCCATAACACCCGGTGCCGAAGACTCGATTGGACGAGTCTTTGACGTTTTAATTTCGCCAAGTCCATCAACTGGCTGACCTAATGGGTTTACAACGCGACCAATTAGTGCATCTCCAACCGGCACACGCATAATTTCACCGGTTCTTTTGACTTGGTCACCTTCACGAATATCATCAAAATTGCCCAAAATAATGATACCAACATCATTTGATTCAAGGTTTTGTGCAATACCATAAGAACCATTGTCAAATTCCAATAGCTCGTTGGCCAAAACATTGTTCAATCCGTGAGCCCGGGCGATACCATCACCTATGTAAGTAACAACTCCAACTTCATTAATGTCGAGTTTGTCATCATAGTGTTCAAGCTGCTGCTTGATTAAAGAGCTAATCTCTTCTGCTTTTATGCTCAATGGTTTCACCTCTTTTAATTTTTATTAACTAACTGCGCACGAATCTTTTTCAGTTTGTTTTTGACTGACCCATCGATTACGCAATCGCCAACTTTTAAAATTACACCGCCAATAATATTTTGGTCAACCACATTAGTGAGAATGACTTTTTGCAAATTATATTTTTGGGCGTAACCAGCACCTAATTTTTGTAATTGTTCCTGATCCAGTGGCACTGCTGAAACTGCAACGCCAGTTTCAATTTTTTGACTTTTATTATATAAATCATTGAAACAATTTATAATATCAGGCAATTCCAAAAAATGATCATAGTCTAACAATAAATTCAAAAAATTCTGAACTTCTTTAGTCAGACCCTGCTCAATCGCAGAAAGCGACTTTGCTTTTTCAGCACTGTTAAAAATTGGGTCGCTAAAAACTTTCAAAATTTGCGGATATTCTGAGATGGCTTGCGCCAGTTCCTGCAAATCTGCGTGAACTGAAGCCAAGGCATCCATATCTTCTGCATAATCAAATAGTGCAGTACCATAGCGTGCAGCAATTTCTGCTTTACTTAAGGCCATTATTTATTCAGCCCCTTAATAAATTGATCAACCAAATCTTTTTGGTCATCAGCAGATAAATTCTTAGAAATCACTTTTTCCGCAATCGTTACAGAAATATCTGCAACTTGTGCACGAGCTTCATCTAAGGCATCAGCTTTTGCCTGAGCAGCATCAGCTTTTGCTTTTTCATGAATAGAAGCCGCATTATCATTTGCTTCTGCCACAATTTGCGTACTGGTTTTCTCAGCACTTGCCTTTGCGTCAGTCAAAATTTGCGTTGCTTCTTGTCTTGAGTTCTTCAAGGCAGCTTCACGCTCATTAGCCAAAACTTCGGCCTTTTTGCGATTGTCTGCAGCTGAATCAAGATCACTGATTACCTTTTGGCGTCTTTTTTCCATCATGTCGGAAACAGGTCCCCAGGCATAATGTTTAACCAAAATAAGCAAAATTGCGAAAACAATTAAATACCAAAGAGTATTTCCAAGGTAAATGTGACCTGCTGAGGCTGCAAATAAAATTTGAAATGTCATTTACTGCCCTTCTCTCTTTTACCTAAATTATTTTAAATAAAATTAAACGAAGAGAATCAGGAAAGCAACAACAATCGCCAAAATAGGAACGGCTTCAATCAGACCAACACCAATGAACATTGTTGATCTTAAGTTACCAGCGCTTTCTGGTTGACGAGCCATGCTCTCAACTGTCTTAGTAATAACTTTACCGTTACCCCAAGAAGCTGCTAAAGCAGCGATACCAGCTACGATAGCTGCTGAGATATATTTAAAAGCTTGTGACATGTTTAAACCTCCAAAAAATTATTCTTTTGTAACCTTTTTTCCGACATAGACCATGGATAAAGTTACGAAAACATATGCCTGGATAGAGCCAATGAAGACAGAGAATCCTTGCCAGATCATAGCTAACGGTGCTGCTAAAACCAAAGTGATAACACCAAAGCTAGGAGCAAAGCTATTACCTATTAAAGTTAATAACACTTCACCTGCGTAGATATTACCATATAAACGCAAAGATAATGTCAAGAAGTTAGTGACCTCTTCAATCATATTAATGGGGAACAGGAAACTAACAGGTTCAGCATAATTACGCCAGTAGCCACCGGTACCGAATTTTTGCATTCCAAATGTAAATGAAAGAAGCAAGGTCATCATTGCAAACGACATTGTCGTCACCGGATCTGCTGTGGGAGATTTAACAAAAATATTGTCCCCCGCTTTAACCTCTAGGAAGAGGCCCAACTGGTTCATGAACCAAATGTAGATGAACAGAACAAAAGCATAAAGCGAAAGGTGCTTTCGCGCATCAACATCACTGACATTGTCTTTAACAATACCATCAGTGAAGTCTATCAAATATTCCATGATATTTTGCTTTTTATTCGGTTTCATCTCAACTTTTCGTGATAACCATATGCAGACAAACAATACTACAGCTGCCATTAAAGTTGAGCCGATGATCCCAGAAAGATCAAATGTCAAACCCAGAAATTTAAAAACAAATGATTGCTCCAATTCTTCGTGACCTCCCTTCTCGTGCCCAAATTATCGAACACTCATACAATATTAACACCATTCAATAATTTTGTGAAAAATGTAAGCGTATTTTGCAATTAATTTACCTAAAAACAGTTATTTAGTACCAAATAATCTGTCGCCTGCATCTCCCAAACCTGGCATAATATAGCCATTTGGCAACAATTTTTCGTCTTCTGCAGCAGCATAGATATCAACGTCCGGATTTTCTTTTTGAATAGCTTTGACACCTTCAGGAGCAGCTACCAGTACAGCCAGTTTGATAACTTTGACGCCACGCTTTTTAAGCGCACCAATCGCCATATTAGCTGAACCACCAGTAGCAAGCATTGGATCAACTACCAAACATTCGCGTTCGGCAACATCTTTTGGCATTTTACAGAAATATTCATGTGGCGTAAGGGTTTCTTCATCCCGGTACATGCCAATTACTCCAACTTTAGCCGAAGGAATCATTTCCATAACACCATTAAGCATACCAATACCGGCACGTAAAATTGGTACAATAGTCAATTTTTTGCCGGCAATTTCTTTTTGTGTGGTCTTGCCAATCGGTGTTTCAATTTCAACATCTTTTAGCGGCAAATCTCTGGTAATTTCATAAGTCATCAGTCCCCCGATTTCACCGACAATACGCCGAAACTCGTTGGAACTTGTCTCCTTACGCCTAATAATTGTTAACTTGTGTTGAATTAACGGATGATTCAAAACCGTAAATTTGCCCATCTTTTTCCTCCTATAAACATAATTACGTTTACGAGTATTTTAATAAAAAAAACAAAGGGTTTAAAGTCCTTTGCTAGTAAATTTTTATTTTCCCATATAATGATGACCTGCAGCAGCCTTATTAAGCCGATTCATGTAGGCTAGAGTGTCCTCACTGCCGTTAAATCCCTGCACAAAAATTTGTTTAATTTCGGGCTTATCATCAAAATAACGCAAGCCCCCGAACAGGTTATGATCAGCATCTGCTAAATTTTCACCCAAATTAAATTTATTAACTGTCGGCAGATTGATTTTTTTAAGCACATCGGCTAAAGCCATTACGCCTGTCGCACTGGTTAAATCAATTTTTGCAAAATCCTGCGGATCATCGACAACGACTACAGGAGCGCTAGGAGCATAATGGCGATATTTCATCCCCGGAGCTTTTGGAACATCCTTATCAGAAACCTTGCCGCTGTTAATTAAAACTTTTTCTCCCAAGGCATTGCTCAACTCTTCCGGTGTTATTGCACCAGGACGTAAAACGACTGGAGTTGGAACAGAGAGGTCAATAATTGTTGATTCTAATCCCACTTCTGTAGGTCCGCCATCAATAATCCCTGCAATTTTACCTTTTAAGTCATGATAAACATGCTGGGCAGTAGTTGGGCTGGGCTTAGTTGATGTGTTTGCAGAAGGCCCGACAATTGGATAACCCAATTTACTGATCAATTCATGAGTCAGAGCATCATGAGGGCAACGAAAAGCCACGGTGTCAAGACCACCGGTTACAGCTTTAGGCAAACTGTCAGGTTTAACATATAGCAAGAGAGTTAGCGGACCAGGCCAAAATTTTTTAATTAACTTTTGAGCACGTTCTGGAACTTCTTTGGCATATTTAGACATCATTTGAGCATCAGTGACTGTCACAATTAAGGGATTGTCACTAGGACGACCTTTAGCTGCGTATACATTTTTAACGGCTTGCTCATTTGTAGCAATCGCACCTAAGCCATAAACGGTTTCGGTGGGAAAAGCAACTAACTCCCCTTCAGCAAGCAATTTTACTGCATCATCTATTTGATCTTGTGAAAAAATTTTTGTTTCCATCATTTATTCCACTTTCCCTTAACCATACGCGGTTTCCCGGCTAAATCTTTCTTAAATTCAATAGTAAAATCAGGCAATTCTTGAGCAAATAATTCAGCCAGCTGGTCTTTTTCGCTAAAGCCAAACTCCAGGAAAAATTCTCCGCCACTATTTAAGTGATCGCGCACCTGTTTAACAAATTTTTGATAAAATTCAATGCCGTTTTTACCACCAAAAAGCGCTTCTTTCGGTTCATTTTGCAGAACATTCTGATCCATTACGTCTTTTTCTGTTTCCTTAATATAGGGTGGATTAGAAATTATTTTATCGAATTTTTCCAGTCCGATTAAGATATTGGCTTTGCGGACTGTTACATCCACTTTATGAATCAAAAAGTTTTCTTCGCTTGTTCTTAAGGCGGCATCGGTAACATCGGAAGCGTATAAATCAAGATTCGTAATTTGCTTTTTCGCAGCTTCTTTAGCTAGGGCTACAGTAATGCACCCAGAACCTGTACCTAAATCAAGCACTTTGTCACCATTAGCTAGATCCTGCAGAGTCCATTCAACCAATTCTTCTGTTTCAAAGCGGGGTATTAAGACGCCGCGTTTTACTAAAATCTTGTAGCCAAAAAACCAAGAATAACCCAAAATATACTGAGGTGATATTCCTTTAGCCAGCTTGCGGACATCATTTTGTGCCTGTTTAACCTGCTGAGGAGTTAGTTCCATATCTTGTTTTAATTGAAACTCACTTGGACTGAGTTGCAATCTTTCAGCCAGCAAAAAAGCGATGTCTTCCGGCCTTTCTTCTGGTGCCGTTTCCGCAGCCCAGATTCTCAGACTCTTTAAAGTGTCAATCTTAGACATTTTGTTCAGCCAGCTCCTCTAGTTGCTTAGTTTGATTATACAAAATCAAAGCATCAATGATTTCATCAAGTTCACCATTCATTACCCGGTCAAGTTTATTAAGCGTCAAGCCGATACGATGATCAGTCACACGGTTTTGCGGGTAGTTATAAGTTCTGATGCGCTCTGACCTGTCACCAGTCCCGACAGCATTTTTGCGTTTAGCATCATATTGATCCCGATTTTGACTTTCATAATAATCATAGACACGAGATTTTAAAATCTGCATCGCTTTTTCCCGGTTTTGCTGCTGACTACGTTGATCCTGCATTGCGACAACGATTCCTGTCGGCAAGTGAGTCATACGCACAGCACTCGATGTTTTGTTAATATGCTGACCGCCGGCACCACTAGAACGGTAGACATCAACTCTAATATCTTTGGGATCTAAATCAAGGTCAACCTGCTCATATTCAGGCATTACGGCAACAGTTGCCGTTGAAGTATGAACACGACCTTGAGATTCAGTTACAGGAACGCGTTGTACGCGGTGCGCTCCGTTTTCATATTTAAGTTTTGAATAAACCTTGTTGCCAGTAATCATAATGGCAACCCGTTTGTAACCGCCAACTTCGGTTGGTTCACTGTCGACAATAGAAACTTGCCAGTTTTGTCTTTCTGCATATTTTTCATACATTCTGAGCAAATCACCGGCAAATAAGGAAGCTTCGTCCCCACCAGCTGCTCCCCTGATTTCCATAATGATATCTTTGTCATCATTAGGATCCTTTGGCAGCATTAAAATCTTGATTTCATCTTCAAGTTTAGCAATATCCTGCTCTAAATCATTATTTTCTTCTTTGGCCATTTCTACCAAATCAGAATCATTTTCATTAGCAATAATATCCTTGTTATCAGAAATCTCTTTTTTATCAGCCTTATATTTGCGGTATTTTTCAACTACATCTCGCAAATCTGCTTCTTCTTTAGAAACCTCCATGTACCTTTTAGTATCATTGATAACTTCTGGGTCAGCCATCATTTCTTGTAATTCATCATAATGAGCAACAAGACTTTCAAGCTGTGCCATAATCTTATCCATGTTGTTCTAATCCCTTCCTATCTTTCTTGCTCCGGGTGAAAATAATGAAACCGACAAACCGGATAATAACTTTCATCCCCGCCAATTTGAACCTGTTCGCCTTCATAAACCGGTTTACCATTGTGTATCCGCTGATTCATTGTAGCCTTTCTACCGCAGTAGTGGCAAATCGTTTTGATCTCTTTTATTTTATCAGCAAAAATTAATAAATTCTTGGTTCCTTCAAATAAATTATTTTGAAAGTCGTTTTTTAAGCCAAATGTCATTACCGGAATGCCTAAATCATCGACTATTTTGGCACATTCCACTACATGATGACGCTCCAAAAACTGAGCTTCATCAACAAACACGCAGGCAATCGCGCCATCTCCACGTGCTTTTTCCTGCTCATTCAACTTTTTTATATAAGCAAAAATATCAAAATCATGGTCAATCGGAACTGCATTTCTGTGAAGTCCAATTCTTGAGGCCACAGTTCCAACTCCACTACGGTTATCAATACCGCTTGTTAACAAAGCGATTTTACGACCTTGAGCTTCATAGTTATGAGCATCCTTTAGTATCTCTAAAGTTTTGCCACTGCTCATCGTGCCATACTCAAAAAATAATTGTGCCATTTTTGCTCCTTTGATTCATTTAAATTCACCTAACTAATCTAGTATAATGTAAAAATTAAATAAGTGTAGTTAAATGGTTAAAAACTCGTTTTCAGTTTGTGGCTATGCTATAGTTGATAATGATTTTAAAGCGAGGGAAGAAAATGAGTTTTAAGTCTGTAATAGCAAAAAGCGCGGGTAAATCAAGTTACTGGTTTTTACATAATGTGTTAAAAGGCGGTACCAGTTTTCCCGGCAAATTAGCAATGGACCTGGATCCTGAAATTTTAAAAACACTGGCTGAAGGATATGAAACTGTTATTGTTACCGGTACAAACGGTAAAACCATGACTACAGCTTTAATCGTTGCTGCACTAAGAGAAAAATACGGCGATGTTTTGACCAATCCATCGGGTTCCAACATGCAACAAGGAATTGTGACGGCCTTTTTAGCACACAAAAAGAAAAAATCTTCAAGACCAATTGCAGTGTTAGAAGTTGACGAAGCAAATGTCAAAATGGTGACGGAACTGCTTCATCCCAGCGTTTTTGTTTTAACCAATATTTTTCGCGACCAAATGGATCGCTACGGTGAAATCTACACTACCTACGATAAAATTGTTGAAGGAATTAAATTGGCACCTAAGGCCACTATTATCGCTAATGGTGACGCCAGTATCTTTTCTTCAGTCGAATTGCCTAATCCTAAAATTTTTTATGGCTTTAAACTGCCTAGCGATGAGCCGCAAAATGACAGCAAGGCTCCCGTCAATACCGATGGCATCTTATGCCCTAAGTGCGATCATATCTTGCATTATCATGAACGAATTTATGCCAATTTGGGAGATTTTTTCTGCACCAACTGCAACTATCACAGACCAGAATTAACCTATTCTGTGAACAAAATTATTGAGCAGACGCCTAATAAACTTGAGTTTCAAATGGGCAAAAAAGACTACGCCATTAACATTGGCGGCACTTACAATATTTATAATGCTCTAGCAGCTTATTCTGTGGCGCGCTATTTTGATCTCAGTGAAGATGAAATTGCTCAGGCTTTTGCAAAAAACAAGCGGATTTTTGGCAGACAAGAATTAATTAAATATGAAGGAAAAGAAATTGACCTGATCTTAGTTAAAAATCCGGTTGGTCTAGATGAAGTGCTGCACATGCTTAACACTGAAAAAGATGATTATTCATTAGTAGCCTTGCTTAATGCCAATCACGCCGACGGAATTGACACTTCCTGGATTTGGGATGGTCAGTTTGAAGATCTCAACCATAAGCAAATTAAAAAAATTTTGGTTGGTGGCGAGCGCTGGCACGACATGGGCTTTCGTCTGGAAGTTGCCGGTTTTGACCCGGGTAAAATGGTTACCTGCACCGACAATGAGGAAGTAATTGCCAATATTGCTAACTTACCAACGAAAAAGGTTTACATTTTGTCTACCTATACTGCTATGCTCTCTTTACGCAAGACTATGGCTGAGAAAAAGATGATTAAGGCTGGGATGTAAAAAGTAGCAATAATATAAATTAAAAACCCGCAAAGTGTGCAATGAAACATTTTGCGGGTTATTTTTATTTTTTATTTTGTGCTAAGTCAAAGTTCTTGACGTTGTTTTCTTGTTCTATTTTTTCGTTAAAGTTGTGAGCCACTTCAATAACAATTGAAGGCAGTTGGTAAATTAAGCGGTGAACTTCATCAGCATTTTGATGATCCAGGCTAGAAGTAATTTCATCTAGTAAAAAGATCTTCTTATGACGCAGCAGTCCTCTGGCAACAGCCAGTCTTTGTGCTTGCCCACCTGAAAGATTGCTGCCTTGTTCTTTAATTTCAAAATCCAGTGCCTTGCTCCCTAATTCTTTGTCTAAACCTACCTTTTTCAGAGAAGCAACTAATTCTTCGTCTGTGAAATTTTGCAAAAGAGAAAGATTTTCCCGAATCGTTCCTGCAAATAACCAAATATTCTGTGAAATAAACACAAAATCTGAATATTTCAATTTGTGTCCGCCAAATTTCACATCACCCATTTCAATTGGAATGTATCCTGCTATGGCATTTAGCAAAGTTGATTTGCCAACACCCGAGGGTCCAGTAATAATCATTTTGTCGTTTTCACTTAGGCTCAAAGACAGGTTTTTAAAAATTTCCCTGTCACCACGTTTAACCGACAGGTTTTCAACAACCAGTTTATTGTCAGCGACTGGCTGTGAAATTTCTTGATTCGTTTTTGTTTCAGTCCAAGAAATCTTTCTAATTCCTTCTGTACTTTGAATTTGAGTTTCAAAATTAGTTAGCTGCCGAAAGCCACCAACCACGTGATCCGCAGTAAGAGTCAAGGTAAGAATCGTACTTACTGTGACCCCTAAGATGTTGTTTTTGGCCATCCAAAGTCCTATGAAAATCGGAGTTAAAGTTATTAATATGGCAAATAACCAGGAAATAAATTGCAGAACATATTGGAAAGCATTCAATTGGTAATATCTTTGTTCCTCATCGTGCAAAGAATGATCAAATTTCTGCATAAATAGTTTTTTAACGCCAAAATTCGTAATTTCAAAACGCCCTGCAAATAAGTCACGCGTAATCGCTAAAAAATTGGAATTAGAATGGCTCCACATGTCTGTCTTAATTTTCATCTTTTCTTTACCCATATAACTGGGAAGAAAAGACATGAAGGAAAGAGCCAAATAAATCAGACCTAAAACTGGATTAGTCATTAATACTACAACTGTAGAAGATATGACTGTCATCAAACTTTGAAAAAGCAATAAAAGCGGTTCAAAATACTTTTCTTCTATCTGTTTGGAAATACTAGTCATGTTGTTCAAGACTTCAGATGAATCCAAGTTAGGATTGTTAAATGAACTGGCAAAATTTGCCCTAAAATAAATGCCTTTTATCTTTTCATTTAAAGTCTGAATTGCTTTTTGCATTAACAGGCTAAATAAGAAAAGAGAAACATAAACGGTTAAATATGATAAGACTGCGGCTATGCCAAATGCGATCAAACTGTTTCCGTCTTTGACGTTAAGTCTGGGAATATAACCTAATATATAACCATTTAGTACTCCTTCAAAAGAACTGGTAACGCCAAAGATAAATAAACAAAGTATCATCCAGGGATTAAGATTGCTCAAAACCCATTTTAGTGTGACATTTACCTCTTTTTTGTTCATGCTTTTACCCCATCTTAGCTTAAGTTATTTAGTTTGTAATTATAGCAAGATTAAAAACAAATGACTATCAGATGTGAGTAAGAGGCCGATTCTTTCAGCTAAGTGGCTTAAACAATAAATGGAAGTAGTATGAACATAAGTGCTAAATGCAGATGTTCTTAAACAAAGTACTCGGCAAGCAAGATTTTGCTATTGGCAAACCAAGCAACTAGAACAAAAACAAGTGGCGAAAAAAGAGTTTATTGACCTACTTTTTGCAACTTAGTTCTTAAAATCAGCATTTTATAAAAGCGCTTGCATAATTGAAAAACTTCTGCTATATTTATCTTGTTAATGATAGCGTATGTAACTGGTAATGCAGGCAAGACTACATTGATGACTAAAATTTAGTTTTAAATCTTAGTTATTATTGTTGTTTTTGTCTGCTTTTTTAGTGGCAAACAAAAATGAATAAAATAAAGAAAATACTTAACGTTAATGTTGTTGTTATTGAACAAAATGGTACAGAGTATATTGCTTTTGGGAAAGGAATAGGATATCATGCAAAAATCAATCAAGTTATACCTGATGAAAAAATAAGCCGTATTTACACTTCAGTAGACAATAGTAAGCAAAATGAGCTAATTCAATCTTTGAAAAAAATACCTGCAAATATTATTAAAACAACAGAAGAAATTGTTGAATTTGCGGAGAAGTTTTTAAATGAGAAACTGGATGCAAGTATTTTCTATTCACTTTCAGATCACTTATATTTTGCCACTCAAAGATTAGAGCAAAATTTAACTCTGGGAAATAGAATATACTTAGAAATGAAAACCTATTTTAAAGATGAGTTTAAAATAGGTATATTCTCACTAAATATTATTGAAAAAAATTTAGGCATCAAAATGCCACAAGAAGAAGCAGCAAATATAGCTTTTCACATTATAAATGCATCAAGCAAAGATGAAAGCAGTAATGTCTTAGAAATTTCCAGAATGATTGATAACATTTTACAAACTTTACGAGTTATTAGTCATGGAAAGTTAAAGTATGAGGGAATAAATTACGATCGCTTTGTGACACATATAAAGTTTTTTGCAGAAAGATATATAAATGATCAAATGTTTGCGGATGACCCTACTTTACTCGAAAAGGTGTCTGATTTATATCCTGAAGCAAGTAAAATTGCTTTTAAACTGAAGCAAACTTTAGAAGTGATATATACCAAAAGAATTTCAAAGGAAGAATTAGCTTATCTTATTATTCATATTCACAGAGTAATGATGTATTAAAGGAGAATGTATATGAGAAGCAATAAAGAAGTGACTGATTTAATAGTTGAAAATATTGGAGGGGCAAATAATATTACAAGTATGTATCATTGTGCTACCCGCATTCGTTTTTACCTAAGAGATAAAACAAAATTTAACTATCAGTTTTTAAGAAAACAACCAGAAGTTTTAGGGGCGGTTCAGTCTGGAGAAGAGTCGCAAGTTATAATCGGTGCAAAAGTTGATGAATATTTTAGGCAAATTCAAAAAGATTACCATATTTCAAGTGAAGATGACAAGACTAAAAACACCGAAATAAATAAAGCCAGCTGGTTTAGAGGATTAATTAATGTTCTAGTGGGAATAATGGCTCCAATCATCACTGCTTTAATAGCTGGTGGTATGTTTAAAGTTATTATTTCTATCTTAACTACTTTTAATTTAATCTCACTAAAATCTCAAAGCTACGCCATTTTGAGTTTTATGGCCGATGCAGTCTTTTACTTTTTACCTGTAATGCTGGCAGTAAGTGCTGCTGAATATTTTAAAACCAATAAGTTCTTGTCCATTGCAATTGCTGGTGTGTTATTGCATCCCAACTGGGCGGCTATGGTAGCTGCAGGTAAGCCTGTTGCACTTTTTGGCATCCCAGTTACTTTGGCTTCATATAGCAGCACTGTAATTCCAATAATTCTCTGCATTTGGATTCAGTCATATGTTGAAAAATTTGCAGAAAAAGTTTCACCAAATGTTATCAAAACTATGCTAAGGCCATTACTAATATTCTTAATTATGGCACCTCTTGCTTTAATTCTAATTGGACCAATTGGATCTTGGTTAGGTGATTTATTAGCACTTTTAGTTAACTCACTTAATAAATATGTACCTTGGCTAGTGCCAACTCTTATGGGTACCTTTACTCCACTTCTGGTTATGGTAGGTATGCATGTAGCCTTAACACCTTTAGCCTCTTTGGGATTTGCCAGTGCAGCAAGAAGTGAAAACGTGCAAGGACCTGGTATGCTTGCTTCAAATATAGCTCAAGCTGGCTGTTCTTTTGCAATTGCGGTAAAAGACAAAACTCCTAGAAACAGACAAATTGCAATGTCGGCAGGAATTACTGCCCTTTCTGGTATTACCGAACCCGCACTTTATGGTGTCACCTTAAAATACAAGCGTGCTCTATATGCTGT
This sequence comes from Lactobacillus kullabergensis, assembly GCF_000967195.1. Classification (GTDB taxonomy): domain Bacteria; phylum Bacillota; class Bacilli; order Lactobacillales; family Lactobacillaceae; genus Lactobacillus; species Lactobacillus kullabergensis. The sequence goes on along the minus strand of NZ_KQ033871.1, from coordinate 751,875 downwards.
CATGGCAGCGGGTGGAATTGCCGGTTTTTATGCTGGGATTACCAAAGTTGTTCGCTATTCTTTTGGCTCTCCTGGTATTTTCACTATCGTAAACTTTATTGGTAAGCCGGGGAATTTCGTTAATGCAATTATAACTGGGGTTTTAGGCTTTGTATTAGCTTTTGTTTTTACTTACCTATTTGTCAAAATCGATCAGCCTGTGACCAAAAGCAATTTAGAAAATAGCACAGGAAATATAATAACTAGTAACAATATTGATAATTCTGAAGAAGTTGTCAGTGCACCAGTTGATGGTAAAGTCGTTGCTCTAGATCAAGTGAATGATGAAGTCTTTTCTTCTGAATCTTTGGGTTCAGGAGTTGGAATTATTCCAATCAGTGATTTGATAGTCTCACCAGTAAACGGAAAGATCACAGTCGCATATAAAACAGGTCATGCCATTGGAATTACCACCCCTCTGGGTAATGAATATCTAATTCACATTGGCATAAATACTGTTAACCTTAAAGGAAAGCACTTCAAAGTTCTTACTAAAGAGGGACAAGAAGTCAAAAAAGGTGATCCTCTAGTTCAAGTTGATTTTGAAGCTATCAAAAAAGAGGGCTATGATCCAACAGTAATGGTCATTGCTTTAGACAAAAAGAATGACCAATTAACCTTCTTTTCTAAAGATAATGTCACAATTGACAATGAAATTTTCAAAATCAATTAAAATGTAATTTAACGAACACAGAAAAAGCATAATTCTTAGAAGTGAATTATGCTTTTTGATTATCTTAAAGGTTTGCTTTCTTAACAAATCTATTTTTATCTACAATGTAATATTTTTTATTTTTAATTTTGACGGGATCACCATATGTTTTTGCTGTTGAACCTTTTTTCAAAACTTTCTTATTTTGGCGATCACCATATTGATTATAAATGTAGGCATTATGTTTTAATTTACGGACAACAGGATCAACATTACCGGCAGCAATGTAATTTTTTATGTTGCTATTGCCCTTATCATTTAGAACGTAAAAATTGCGTCCGTTGATAGTCGTTTTACCACAGGTCATTAGTTTCGAACCAATTTTTAAAATAATTTGGTTTGCACGATTACCAGTATTGTCATAAAGATAAGCATTGTGCATCAACACTATAGTCTTTTCACTGCTTGAACCGTTATTATTGTTTTCGTCTTTGTCCTTATTTTCATCATTATTTTCCACTGGATTTGTCGGCTCAACCGGAACGGGATTAGGAGCAGGATAATTATTGTCGGTATCATCTGGTGGTGTTACTAGTTTTTTCCAAGTATAAGCCCCCGGCTTGAGAGATCCATCTTGACTTTTTTGAATTAATTCAGCAGTAGTTAGTTGAGGTTCGTTATTATTATTGGTCAATCGCCATTTGTTGATAAAGTTCTCTTTATTCGGTGTTTTTTCAGGATTTGGTTGCCCCAAAGCCACATCGGTACTTAATTTTGTTTTTGAGCCTAAAACTAAAGAGTTATACCTGGTGCGTATTGGTATACAACCTTGCCGTTCACAATAGCCCCCACTGGTAGAGTCAAATCATTTGCCAGCATATTTTTCATATTGGGACTTTGGGTAGTATCAAACGAACTCAAATCCAAGTAGTTGAGGCTGATCAAATAACTAAGCATATCTGCCATGTCAGTCACTTTTTCAGTATTGAAATGACTTAAATCAAGTTCAGTTAAATTATAATCACCATGAAACATATTTTTCATTGAAGTTACAGAACTGGTATTAAGATTTTTGACTCCATCAATTTTAGCAAGATTTGCACAGCCATTAAACATAAAAGTCATATCTTTGACATTTTTTGCATTGGAAGCAAAATTACCGCCAATATTTAATGATCCTTCATCACCATCTATGAACATATCCGTAAACATGTAACTCATATCAGTAATAGAAGAGGTGTTTTAAGATATCTGCATCTGTCAATGCACCACGCCATCGTCTTTACCCTGATTTATATCGACATTTACTTTTACAGAGTTATTTAAAGGATCATAATGTATTATCTTTCTACAAAATTTGAAAATAGTAGTTTTATTGCATCTAATAATCTAGTTTCTACTGTTTTGAAATCTTAGTGGTTAAGATCATTCTAAAAATTAATAAATGCTTTTATGATTAGCAATTATAGCACTTACTTACTAAATATATTGTTAATTTAATAAAGTGATTTAACTATTTGTATAAAACAATTAAAACTGTAAAATTGAGTGAAATTTGGGAATGTTTTTTTGTGATTTATAAATATATTGAAATAGTTATGTATTGAAAAATAATATATATTTTTAAGTTAGAAAAGTGTGATAAAATTATTCTTATCTAAAAAATAGTATTTTCTAAAAAATGGTTGGGTTAACTCAGAAACAAAATATACGCATATTATTTAAAATTTGCTTTAATTATTTTTATGTATAGTAGTTTGGCTTAATATATTTTTTGGTGATACCTGTATTTGAACTTTAGTGTATATTCACTACTTTAGTTTACATTCTATTTAATTTAATTATTTATTTATAAATAAAGAGGTAATTATATGAATAATCAAAATATTGTTATATATGACATCAATGGTGACCCTATTAATGATGACGATGAAGATATTGAAAAATTATTAGATTTTATACTTGAAGTACCAGTAAAAAGTCAAAGAAGCAATAAAAATCAAGGGAAAAATATAGAGTATTTTTATGTAGATGCACTTGATAATAATTATAAGTTTATACCTGATAGAAATATTGATAAAAAAATATTACTAAATATGTACCCATAAAAATAAATGTTCAAAAATTAATTGAGGGTTTAAATAATGTAGCTGCTCTTTGGCGCATTTACATTGAAATTAGAAAAAAATATATAAAAAATTCTGATTTATTTAGCGCTTGGGATAAATTAGATGAATCAAATATCAATAATGCTTATCCTAATGAAACATATCTTGATTTAATGATAAATTCTAAATCTAAATATGCTAATTCTAAATTCAAAATAATTACACAAAATTATTCTAAGAATTCAAATAAAAAATGTTCAATGACAATTTTTTTAAAGAAAATAAGATCTTTTATACACAAAAAAAGGCAAAAAATATTGTTTCTTCGCCTGATCCTAAAATAATTGCCTCACTTGATTCTAAAACAATTAAGAAATTACTTACCTTTACTGATCATCCTGAAACAACATTTATTTTAGGTTCAGATACAAATGGGCTTTCGCACCAACTAAATAACCTTTTTAAAATTAAGAATTATGATGAAGAATTCTATTATAAATTAAGGTTTATTAAAAATGCTGCAATAATGGAAGAATCATATGTCAAAACTAACCAAAAAATGAAAAAGTTACAAAACCAATTGGATGAAATTGATAATAATTTCCAGCATCAAACTCAATTAGAAATTGAGAGAGTTAGTAATCACGTACAAAGTCACATCTATCCGGTAATCATATCTATTTTAGGTATTTTTACGGCCATAACTTTTGCTATCTTTGGAGGGACAAATTTATTAAACGACTTGTTCAAAAATATACGCAGTACAAAGGCTTCATTAGGTCAAGCTCTAATTCTAGCTTCTATTTTAGGTTTTATTTTATGGGGAATTATTGATTTATTGTTTTACTGGATTCATTGGATTTCAAAAATTAAACAAACAAAAGACAAAGAAAATACAGACTATATAAAAGAGGATAAAATAGGTAAAAGTAAAAAAATTTTTAATTGGATTGCACTTGGTTTCTTAACAATAATATTAATTATAGGAATATACTTGTTTTGCAATTAGAACAATTTATATATTTTATAAAGTTGTTCGTTAGAGAAAACAACTCATTGTTTAACACTTTGATATAACCCTTAAATTGAATAAAAATCGGGATTCCACTTTGGCTAAATTTTACTTGAATTAGTCCACTTACACATCAATTTAAAGATATTAAAATTTTAGCTCCTCTGAGCTAATTCATAAAACCAAGAAAAAAGAATCTGGGAAAAAACTAGAACCCGTGACTTAATAAATCAAAACCGACAAACCACTTTTTTTAGTGATTTGCCGGCTTTTTGTCTCTACTGAATTTCGGTTGATGGTTCCAGTTGCCCTTTGGGCCCACTTCCTGTGCCAATATTTACTTAAGTTCATGGTCATAAGCATTATTTCCACCTTTGCTTGACCTCTGAGAACGGCCCAGCGCATGCCAAAAACATTCTTCAAGTAACCAAAGACTGGCTCCACATCAAAATTGCGTTGACCGTAGACCCGTTTGCAAGTCTTGCTTCGAAGAGCTGCTTGAGCGCTGTCCTTAAAGTACTGCCAGGTTGGGTTGTAATTAATACAACGTTGATAGACACTGGGCGTTTTAGCCAAAGCCGTTTGGGCTGGACTTAGAACTAACTTAGGCTTCATAGACTTTAAACTGCCTGGTAAAGCCATAGCCAGTCGCATCTGATTGAATAATTCTTAAAGGAGAAGCGCACGCCCTGGTGGTCCCGGATAGTAATGGGCTTGGTGGGGTCATTGCGGTATTGCGCTTTTGTTCTTTTTCATGAGTAGTGTAAGGAATATAATACTGTTTGCCAAACCATTCGGTCAGCTCGGCGTAGTTGTACTCGCTGACGTAGCCCACTGTCAAAGTCTGCCAAAACTAGCAGCTGCGCTTAAAAAGGCACTAGAGTTCTGGTATTAGTCGGGTTAGGATACAGGGCGTAGTCGATGAGGTACTGGTTGCTGGTCGCAATCTGCAGATAGTTAGCTGCCCATTAAGCATGGGGTCTTCATGCGCATGAAGGTAGCATCGTGGTCGGTCTTGGAGAAACTGTTGCAGCACTTAATGAAAGGCTTCTTCGGGATACTCAAGCGAGAAATGTTTTATGGTTTTGAAAAGCACTTTAAGAATCTCTCTGAACTGGAAGATGCGATTAGAGACTACATTGAGTATTACAATCAGAAAAGAATCAAAATCAAACTAAAAGGACTAACTCCGATTGAATATCGGCAATTAGTCCTTAGTTAGCAGCTAATATAAAGTGTCCTAATTTTAGGGTTCACATCAAAAACTCATCTAGTTTTTTATTGGGTAACCTATGCAAATTTAATTTTTTCTCACGGGCCCCGATTTAGACTAAAGAAATATGGCTAATATCTTTTCTACACAATTGAGCAATAATTAAAAATCTAACTGGCAAAACTACTTTTTTTATTTACTTTACTATATGTCAACAATTATTCTAAATATACATTAAAAATGATATTTTTTAATGTATAATTATTTTTGAGGTGAGAAAAAATGGACCAAAAAGAAAAACAGCATATAGAAGATATTAAACAAGCTGCTTGGGATTTTGTTTACCTTGTATTTACAGCTATATATGTGACAGAAAAGCAGACCGAAAATCTAGACACACTTGTGGACTTTCTTAAAGGCGATGAAACCGCTTTACCTTACATTGATCAAGCTATTAAAAGTCTCATTAACAATACTATTAATGGTAACAATTCAAATTTAAAGAGAAGACTGGAAAGTTGTTATGAGTCATTATATTATAATGGAAATAATGCTAAAGATGATTTGCCTTATTATCTTAAAGAAATAAAAAGCGCTGAACCTAAAGATTCTAATAATGAAAAGCTTTACAATAATGTGGTCACTTCATATAAACAAAATTATGGTAGTATAACCAACAAAAATATTAGGAAACAAATTGATGACCTGTACCAAAAAATTGATAATGCTAGCAAAGATGCAGAAATTAAGATCAAAAAAGACGTTTACCCAGATTTCATTACAATTCTAGGTATCTTCACTGCTATTACTTTTGCAATTTTTGGTGGAATGAATTTACTTAGCAACTTATTCCAAAATATGAGAAACACACATGCCTCATTAGGTCAAGCTCTAATACTTGCCGCAATATTCGGTTTAATTATGTGGGGTATCACTATACTATTATTTTATTGGATAAGTACGATTAAAAAAAATCAATCTAAAAGATTCTATAAAAATTGGGGCTTTTGGCTAAATATATTGTTCATAGTATCAATTATATTACTACTAAAAATAGGCTTATGTTTTTTCTTTAAATAATAATATACTGTGTAGTAATTAAACAGGATATTTATTAACATTTTTACCTACTTTTTATCAGATAAAACCTTAGTAAAATTGATATGACCCCCTAAATTTAGGACAAATTTGGGGGTATTATTATGTCTAAATTATCTAAGTAAGACAAAATTGAAATTTTTAATCCTCGGCAAAACTATCAGGTTGGAGACACTGAATTTAGCCGCCGCTATCAGGCTAATCCGTCTACTATTAATTATCTCTTAGCCCCCATTAATTGTCATGGTATAGCTATTCTTGACCGACCGTTCAATTGCGTTTAAGGAGCAGGCCGTTAGACGGGTGCTGGTTAAAGACGAAGCGATTTATCAAGCAGCACTTGATCTGGGGCTATGAAATAAAGGAATCTTGGCTAATTGGCTGCCCCAGTACCGTGAAAATGGATATAATGTCGTTAACCACAAGAAAATACAGCGCCTAATGAAAAAGCAAAAGCTTTTTTGCATAGTCAGCAGTAAACGCTGGCGCAAGTATAACAGCTATTGCGGTACCCAAGGTCCGATTAAGACTAATTAATTAAACGCAGTTTTAGGGCAATTTACCCTGAACACAAGTGGTATTCCGACGTGACAGAATTTAAATTGAATGATCAGAAGACCTACTTGTCGCCTATCATTGATGGGTGCGTAGGAGATTATCGCCTACATCATTTCACGCAGTCCCAACCTCAAGCAGACCAGCAGACCGTGGACATGTTAAGGCAAGCATCCGGCACTAAATGGTTTGGTTTTTCACACAGACCAAGGCTGGCAGTACCAGTATTAGTAATTTCAAGCCTTGCTTAAGAATCATGACATCGATCAGTCGATATCACACAAGGGCAACTCGCTGGATGATGGACTAATGGAGGGCTTCTTTGGCATCTTAAAGCGGAAAACGTTTTACACCTTCAAGAATTTGAGCGCACTAGAAGAAGAAATCAGCTAGTATATTAATTACTACAATACCAAAAGAATCAAAAGCAAACTAAAGGGACTAGCACCGATTGAATATCGCAAGTTAGTCCTCAGTTAGCAGCTAATATAAAGTGTCCTAATTTTAGGGTTCACATCAAATGCTGATACTTACTAGGTTTCATTCTCTTTAGCCTATTTGAAAATAGTCACTTAATAGTAGATTAAAAACCTGAAAAAACTTGAACACTTTTCCAAAATCTAACTTTTCAGTCTAAATAAAAAGCTGTAGTACCTAGAATGGTATTGCAGCTTATTTTATTAACTTAAATGACGGGTTTAGTTTCATTTCCTTTTGGATTTTAGCAAAATCTCCATAAACTCATCAATTGCTATATGCTTTAAATCCCAATAACGTGACTTCTTATAGCCTACTTCTTTCATTACCTCGCGATTAGTTTTATCAAGTATATACACTCCCGTTAAGATTTTTCTTGATTTATCTGAACAAGCATTAATTGCTTTAATAGTACATGTGGTAATATTCTTAGCATACTCAATTCTAGTGTTTGTTTTAACGCCTTTAAATATATCTTTTGCCGCTTTGATTAAATCAGCTTTATGTTGCCCTGAACGAACTGCAAATACGCTTTAATCACGTTTAAGAAAAGTTCTTACATCTTCTTTATATTCCATTTTAAGTCCTTTCGCTTAATTAAAACTTTATTTTTAACTACAGTTTGCAGTTCTATCCAAAATATGAAGTCTTTTTTACTAGTACTACTCTTTAATTTAACATTTCTTAAAGAACTTTCAATTTACTTGGTATCCCTTTAAATCACTTAAAAATTAACGTTTCCCATTAACCAACTATACCAATTTAGCTAAATATTTAAGATTAGCCCACTTGCACGTCTGCCTTAAAATATGAAGTCTAATATGAAGTTTTTTAGCCCATTTTGAGCTAGTTTCAGAAAATTTGAAAAAACAAAAATGCCTTTATACCAGTGTTTAAACCACCTGATATAAAGGCAAAAATGTAATTATTGGGATATCCGGGCTCGAACCGAAACATGCAGGAACCAGAAACCTGTGCCTTACCATTTGGCTATATCCCAGTGTTAAATCACCCGCACGAGAATTGAACTCGTAACTCCACCTTGAGAGGGTGGCGTCTTAACCATTTGACCAGCGGGCAAAATCAACAGTAATTATTATGCTTGAAGAGACAGTTATTGTCAAGTACTTTCAGTTCAAAAACTAAATTTAACTAATAAGGTTTTTAGCCAAAGAAAAAATTTCGGAAAGCTTTTCAATCCGGAAGTTTTTTATTATTGCTCATATTTTTGACCAACTACACTTTTTTGCAATTTTCTTCAACTACTTTGTGTAAATGAACAATCAAGTATATTCTCTCCTGTTTAGTAATCCTCAAGTTAATTTTTTCCCTAATAAACTCTTCGAAAGCATTAATAATTTCAGCCTCCTTAGTCATTTTGGCAGCCAAGTCCTGGTAGAGTCCTTCCTGATCTTCATCAGAAAACAGTTTATTTTCATACACTCTTTCACAAAAATAATTTAGATGAGTCAAAAATCGTGAATAAGTGAAAGTGTTTTGGTCGATATTGCCACCAATAATCCTTTGAGCTATTTTCTCGAGACTACTCACCAAATCAGCTATTTTCCTATTTTTCTGTTGGTCACCAACGTCAACTTCCGCATCCACAAAATGTAGGCCAATGCCCGTTGCTTCGCTATTCGGTAATAAAACATGCATTTTTTTATTAATCAAATTAACTGCAAATAACCCTACTTGATATTCATTTCTATGGTGAAGTAAAATATCAGGATAGTTGAAATTTTCGCCAATATTTCCCTCTTTAACACGTTTTACCACAAAAGAAATATGATCAGCCAAGGATAAATAAAGGTAATCTTTTACTTTGATTTGATATTTATCGGTGGCAAAATCTATTATTTCCTTAACCATATTTAGATAAGTTTCGTCTATCGTACTTGCTAGCTGAATAAAGTTTTTTAGCATTTTATTATCGGTTAAGACAAAAATCTTTTGAATTTCATCTTTTTTAACAGGATAACCAATTGCTTTATGGTAGCCTAGGCCCTTGCCCATTAGGATACACTCTGCACCTGATTCATCTAATGCCAAAATAAGCGAATTATTCAAAACTTTTAGCACTTTCATCAGCTCACCGCCTAATTGCATACAATTGTTTAGTTGACCAATCCGTTATTTGCAATAACCTTTTGGTACCAGTAAAAACTATCCTTGGGAATTCGACGTAAATCTTTTAATTCATTATCAGTTCTATTAACGTAAATAAAGCCATAACGCTTTTTAAATCCTTGATGCGAACTTAACAGGTCCATAACTGACCAAGGACAATAACCGATTAGTTTTACCCCATCCTGAATTGCATCATAACAAGCCTTGATATGATCTGCAAGATATTTTATACGGTATTGATCATGAATCTTGCCATCCTTTGCCATAGTGTCTGGAGTACCTAAACCATTTTCGGTAATAATCATTGGCAAACGAAAATGACGATAATATTCATTTAGTACAATTCTCAAACCCATAGGATCGATTTGAGCACCATATTTCGTTGCAGACAGGTTAGTATTTTTTTCGATCTTAAAATAACCATAGAGATCAAAATCCACATCATTTTTCCTTGTACCAAATGGGTGCTTGGCATCGCTCGGCAAGTAACTGGCAACGAGCGTACGGTAATAATTGACTGCTATGAAGTCAGGCCGAGCATCCCGTAATACTTGCTCATCTTGATCCTGCATTGATGGCAAAATGCCAACTTTTTTAAGGTAATTGCTATAGTACCCAGGATATTGACCATGACAATACATTTCTAGAGCATAATTAGTCTTAAAATTATCATTCATTTTAGCAGCCCAAACATCAAGTGGCTTAGTAGATGCCGGATAAGTCATGGTGGATGATATTGCTGGTCCTATTTTACCGTTTGGCACCATCTTATGACAGTCTTGCATAACGTAGGCACTTGCAACAAACATATTGTAATCCATTTGTGCTCTGACACGTTCTTTATTCTTGGCTTTAACATGATACATATTTAAGCGCTCATCTACACGAACCATCAGGTTTTGCTCATTGATCACCTGCCAGTTCTTGACTCTGTCACCAAATTCTTTAAAACATATTTGGGCGTATCTTCTAAAAGCAGAAATGCAAGACCTGTTTTCCCAGCCGTTATATTTTTCTACCAAGGCCAGAGGCAAATCAAAATGATATAAGGTAACAAACGGCTCAATCCCATTTGCCATTAGACAATCAATCACTTTATTGTAAAAGTCTATCCCCTTTTGGTTAACCTGACCATCACCATCAGGAATAATTCTCGACCAGGCAATGGAGAAACGGTAAACTTTAAGACCTAATTCTTTCATTAAAGAAATATCTTCTCGATAATGATGATAAAAATCACTGGCTACCTTTGTATCAGCTAGTTCAGGACCAGCATGAACAAAAGAATTATAATCTGCTACTGATTCTCCCTTACCATCTTCGTTCCAGCCGCCTTCAATTTGAAAGGCTGATGAGGACGCACCCCATAAAAAGTCTGAGTCAAATTTTTCCATATTTTACCCCTCTATTTAATCATTTTTTTAGACTAAAATATTATGAATTTGATAACAAGTATAACAACTGGTCGTTATTAGTGACGTTATTCTTGTTTGTAGAACCAATCGCTGCATAGTTTTTCGAATTAGTCACAACAACTGTGGTGATTAAGTCATAACCTGCCTGTTCAATCTTTTGCATGTCAAATGAAACTAACAGCTGACCCCTCTTGACATGGTCTCCATCCTGAACATGCTTTTCAAAATACTGTCCATTTAGTTTAACTGTGTCTATGCCAATATGGATCATCATTTCAATTCCATTGTCTAATATTAAACCAACTGCATGTAAAGTCGGATATATCATGCTAACTGTGGCGTCTGCAGGAGCCAAAATTTTTCCTGAAGTAGGTTGAACTGCAATGCCTTTACCCAAAACTCCGGATGCAAAAACTTCATCTGAAACCTGAGTTAGAGGTATCGTTTTACCTTCAACAGGAGAATTTACAGATAAGTCGCAGTCATCTGCAACTAAATCTTCATCAATGGTTTTAGCAGGATTTTCTTCCTGATTATCCTCAATCTGGTCAGTTTTTGAACTATTTTTTTCTGCAGGAGCTGCATCACTAGGTAAATCATTAAAACCTAATATAACTGTTAAAATGCAAGCGCCACCAAAGGCAATTAAACAACCCAAAATGTAACAAACGAAAGCCTTAGTCCCAGCAGAAGCATATACGGGAATAGTCAAGACACCTTGATTGGCGAAAGCATTTCCGTAAGAGCCACCCCAGCCCATTAATGCACCGCCTAAAGCACCACTAATTACTGCATAAACCATGGGCTTTTTCAAACGCAAGTTAGCACCATAAATAGCCGGCTCGGTAATTCCAAACAATGCTGTCACTGTGGCTGAAGCTGCAACAGTTTTCAGATTTTTATTTTTAGTTTTGAGAAAAACTCCCAAAGCAGCACCAGCTTGTGAAAAGTTTGCTGCACCGGCAAAAGCGAGCAGGTTTTGCCGTCCTGTTTTAGCAACATCGTTTATACCAATCGGAATGATTGCTCTGTGAGCACCAAAAATAACAAGTACACACCAAATACCACCAACAAAGGCGCCCAATAAAATCGGACTTAAATTCATGATATAGTGATATGCCCAATTAACTGCGTTACCAATATAAATACCAATTGGGCCGAAAATCATTAAAGTTGCCGGTACCATAATAAGTAAAGACAAAGTTGGTACCATAATAATTTTGAGCACATCCGGCATTATTTTTTTAACAAATTTTTCAACGTAGGCCAGTACAAAAACAGCTATGATGATGGGAACAACCGAGGAAACATAATTTGCCTTGGTAATTCCAATCCCAAACAGCGTTACTGCTTTATTTCCGGTCATCAACTCTACCAAAGTGGGATAGCATAGCGTGGCCCCCAGAGTCATAGCTATGTATTCATTCGTTTTAAAAACTTTAGCAGCCGATCTAGCCAAAATCACCGGCATAAAATAAAATAAAGCGTCTGAAGCGGCATTCAAAATAATATAAGTATTAAATGTCTTTATATCAACGTGATAGACATTTAAGCCAATTAATGCTGCAACAGCCAAGATACCCTTTAACATTCCCGAAGCAGCAATGGCCGGAATAGTTGGCGTAAAAATAGCAGTTACAACATTTAAAATCTTTGTACCAATACCAACTTTTTTGTCTTGCTCATCATTTTCGGTCTCAGTAGTTCCGAGCAGAGGCATGATTTCATCATAGATTACTTCAACTTTATTACCTAAAACAACTTGAAATTGCCCGCTGGCCTCTACGACCTGAATCACTCCCTCTATACTGGAAACTTTATCCGTACTAGCTTTACTTTCGTCTTTTAAAACAAATCTCAATCTGGTAAAACAATGAGTTAAACCAGAGACATTTTCTTTTCCACCTACACCATCTAGGATTTGTAGCGCGATTTTATGATTATCCATAATTTTCCTCTTTTATTTCAATAAAAAAGACCAAACATACGTAAATAAAACCGTTAATCTCGGTTATTAATTACATACATTTGATCTTGCCTGCATTACCAGTAACACGTCAAATAAAAGTTCTTTTATTTTACAAACTTAAATCTAACATTAGAATTCCATTTATGCAAGCGATTACATAAAATTTACCATTAAATCTGTTTTTTAACATTTAAAATTTCATTCGCACTTATTTGCAAAAATAAATCAATGAATTGTATATAATAGAGTAAGAAACTTTTAACAAAGGATAGTTTATATGATTGACTACTCAAACACCCAAAATTTAATTGAATCAATGGTTACGGAACGCATTGTACCGGGCGTTAACTATGCTTTTATAAAAAATGAACAAGTTTTCACTTCAACTGTCGGCTTTGCAAGTACTTATCCGACGGTTACGCAGCTTAGTCCGTTTGCCATTTATGATCTAGCCAGTCTGACCAAAGTAATTATTACTGAAAATATTTTGCTTAAATTATATCAAGAGGGGCAGCTCAATTTTACTGAACCACTGCACGACTTTATTCCTGAATTTAAAGATGAACGTGTCCGCCTTTTTCATCTGCTTACCCATACCAGCGGAATCCGTGGCTGGATTGAAAAGCGCGATCAGTTATCTCGCGACGAATTAATCAATGCCATCATTCATTTACCTGTCACAGACGAATTTGAACACAAAATGCGCTATGCCGATACGAATTTTATCTTGTTGGGTTTGGTTGTTAAAAAAATATTTGGGCAGCCAGTTCAAGAAGTTGGTCAAAAATTAATAATCGAGCCTTCTGGTTTGGAAAATACGACGTTCAATCCCCCTAAGGACTTATGTGTGCCCACCGCTGTTTACCAAGGAAAAGTTTTACAAGGCGAACCGCATGATCCTAAAGCACGCCAGCTTGGCAGTGATTGCGGTTCAGCGGGACTTTTCTCCACAATGAATGACTTGGTTAAATTAAGTAAAGGTTACTTGGGCTTAGATAAACAAATTCTGCCCTTCAGTCAAGAACTTGTCGCAATGTTATTCGATAATAAAAATCCGGCTGGTGTCAAGCCACGCTCATGGGGCTGGGACTTGCGCTTTGACCCTCAGTTGCATTACCCACTGATTCTGCATACTGGCTTCACTGGTGTTCTTATGCTTCTTGACCGCGTAAAAAAGTCTGGCTTAATTCTTTTAACCAATCGTATTCACCCTACTGGTCATAATCAGGTCTTTCTAACTATGAGAGAAAGAATTATTCAGAGCTTTTTAAAAGAAAATGACGAATAAAAAGCAGCTTCGTTTAATAGAAGCTGCTTTTTTAACACTTTTTACGATTTGGCCAAAAATGATAAACAAGATCAACTACTGCTTGGGCCAGCATACCGCCTGCCATCCAGTACATCGCCATCATCATGTTGCCGGTAAAGGTAAAATAAGCGGTAATAGCGTAAACGACTACCCACAAAATTTTAAAAAACAAATTATCACACATCATTTATAAAAAAACTCCCTTCAATTCATTTCAAATTATACCTTTTTTTAGGCAAAAAATGGGGCTTTTTTTAGTTATTTAATCACCTAAAAGTCGTTTTGCTAAAATTATTTATTTTAATTGTTATTGTTGCAAAATGTTTACATCCGTAAGCATTAGTAAACTTTTTTAGAATTATTTTTTCGATGAAAGCATTTTGATCATTTTTATGAGTTATGTAATTTAATTACTTTTTCAACTATCAAAAAGGGCTTTAAAATCACAATTCTAAAGTCCTTTTATTGTTATTCAAAATAATTAGATTTTCGAAGCTGGCTTTGACGCGATTTAAATATTGTTTTAAAAACTTTTTATCAAATTATAATCAAAGCCTACTCATCAATTTCCATTTTGGTCACGTTTTTACCATTCGTAGCAATTACTTTTTGATAAAAGTAGAAACTATCCTTGGGATATCTCTTCATATCAAGCATTGACTGATTGTTCCTGTTAACATAAACCAAGCCGTAACGCTTATCCATCCCATCGTTAACACTTAACAAATCTAAAAATGACCACGGATTAAAAGAAATGACATTAACTCCGTCTTTAATAGCTTCACGTAGTTCAAAAATGTGCCCGTTGAGATACTTGATCCGTTTTGGGTCATGCACCTGACCGTTTTCAAGTTGCTCCCGTTCAGGCCAGCCGCACTCAGTAATAATAATCGGAATATGGGGATAACGATCATTGACTTTTTGCAGAGCAAAACGCAAACCGACAGGGTCATAAGAAAAGTCCCATTCGGAGTTCATCAGCCGGTCGTCTGTTACTTTTTCAACATTGGAGATGACACCGGCGAGCATTTTGGGGCTTTCTTCATTGCTCAGCTTAAAAACTGACGTTGAATACCAATTTAACCCTAAGAAATTAGCACGTCCGTTTTTTAAAATATCTGCATCCCCTTCATGGTAATCAAGAGTGATTTTGCTATCTTCCAAGTAACGTAAATAATAACTAGGCAGTTCTCCCCTCAGAGCCACATCCATATCAATAAATGAGATTAAGTCTTCCATGTTCTTACTTTTGAGTGCATTTTTAGAAGTATGATCATAAGGAAAATTAGTCATATAGGAGACTGCTGGTCCAATCATAGAGTCAGGAAACAGATCGTGACAAAGCCGGTATACTTTCGCCTGAGCTAAAAACATATTATAGTTTGAATTTTCGCCTTTTTCTCTTAAGAGGCGCAAGTCGTTATCCTTAATCCCATTCATTTCAGGGACATTAGCTAGCAGAGATTGTTCATTAATAGTTAACCAATATTTAACTCTATCTCCAAATTCATTAAAGAGCGTTTTGGCATAGTTATAAAAATCATTAATGACCTTGCGATTAGCCCAACCACCATACTGTTTTACTAAAGAAATGGGGCAATCAAAGTGAAACATTGTTACAATAGGCTCAATTTGATTTTTGATTAGTAAATTGATTAGTTTATTATAAAAAGCAATTCCTTTTTGATTAGGTTCTTTATCATTGCCGTGAGGAAAAATCCGCGACCATGAGATTGAAAAACGATAACTTTTCAATCCTAATTTTGCCATTAAAGCCACATCTTCTTCAACATGATGATAATGATCAACAGAAACTGAAGTATCTAAAAATTTACTTTTTTGAGATCTTAAATCAGCAACCGATTCTCCCTTGCCATCTTCATATGCGGCGCCTTCAACCTGGAAAGCCGAAGTACTAGCTCCCCAGAGAAAATTTTTAGGAAAATCATCTTGAAGATGAAATTGATTGTCCATATTTACTTATTCTCCTCTTCAAATGCCTGCTTATCTGCAACCCTAAAGAATGGCAGATAAATCACAAACATCAGTAAAAAGTTAATTAACCAAACTACTGCCCCTTGCCAACCCATAATCATTGTATCAGCAATTATTTTCGGCATTGTCCATGGCATTCCCATTCCTAAGCTGGGGTTGTAATTAGTAATAAAACCGATCTTTACGGCTAACAAACCGATGCCACCAGAAACAAAGGTTGATAAAACAAAGGGTATAAACATCAGTGGGTTTAAAACAATTGGCATACCAAAGATAATAGGTTCATTTATATTGAATAGATTTGGCAAAGCAGAAACCTTAAAGAATTCCTTGTACCGCTTAGACTTACTTAGTATTAAACCCATTAAAACCAGACCAAGAGTAGCACCTGCTGCGTCATTATTTGAAAATGCAAAAACTACCAGATTACTCAAGTATGGAATAGTCTTCCCAGCTTGAAAAGCGGGTGTACTGCTAACCATCATTGAGATAATTAATGGTATAACCACAGATTCGATAGCAGCTGGATGAATTCCAAATGTAAATAAAACATTGGACAGAGCAAAAATCAGGATTAAAGTTAATGGTGAACCACCGACGTGCATTAACGGCGTGGTTATTAACTTATTAATAAAGTCAAATACATTATTAAACGGAGAAAAATCAAATATTGCCCTTACGATAAAGACAGCAATAAATATGATTATGCCAATTATCAGTGGCTCAATTGAAGAACTGACCATACTTGGAACCGAATCTGGCAGTTTAATAGTCAGTTTCTTATTTTTGCTTAATTTAACGTAAAATACTCCGATTAAAATTGACAAAATAATTGCTACAATTATGCCTTCGCTACCCAAATATGTCATTTGAAAAGCATTAACAGGCTTTTTACCGGGAACAGTTTGTGGCATTAATACGAAAAAGCTGGCCAAACCGAATAAGCCAGCAACAATTCCGTTTTGCTTGCAGCTTTTGGCATAATTATAAGCAATGGTAAAAGATATAAAAACAGCTAAAATGTTCATCGTACCATTAACAATAGCTGACATTGACGGGGTTATTCCCACCTTGGCAAACCAATCTGCAACAGGTTTGATTGGAAAGCTGGCAAATATTGAGAACACCGAGGCACCAATAGTAACTGGTAATGTCATTACCATACCTGAAGATATACTTTGCAGAACCTTATTTTGTCCTAATTTATTTGAAAACGGGACCAGATATTTTTCCAGCCATTTTTGAAAATTTTTCATTTTCTACGCTCCTATCTTATTAATTCGCTTTCATTTCTTAAAGTATATGTTCATTGAAATAAGCGAACAATATGCAAAAGCTAGACAATCTATGTTGATTTCACAGATTTTAGAAACATAAGAAATCGAAAAAAGAGGCTATCATCTGGTATTAGAACGGTATTTTGCTGGAGAAATGCCAAAGTAATGTCTAAAAATTTTATAAAAATAGGACGCATTTTCATATCCTACTCTGGCAGCAATCTTTTCGATTGAAGCCTTAGTGTAGGTCAAGTATTTTGCGGCGACATTCACCCTTTGCAACTGAACCAGTTTAATAAATGACAATCCAGTTTCATTTTTTAAATAATCTGATAAATAATTAGGATTAAAGCCAAAATGCTGCGCCATTTGCTCCAATGTGATATCAGAATAATTTTTTTCAATGTAAAGTAACAATGAAAGCAAATTATTGTTTTTCTTTTTTGAGTCAGTGACTTGAGCTTCACGATAAAAAGTTTTTCTGATGAGCAAGGAAAACATAGTCAACATTTCTAATTTAATGATCTGGTCAGACTGAATTTTGTCATCATAATATTCGTCAATGATATCGTAAATAATAGCAGTAATTTTGGAATCATGGTCAATCTCGAACAGACTATATCGCCCTTCACCATGATCTTCGTCTGACAATAAAGAAAAAAGCAAGTTGGAAATTGAAACGCCCTTACCCTTTGATTGTAAAAAATCAAGTTCATTTAGAGAAAAAGCAGAGGTTCGGAGCTCAATATTTAAAACTACACCATTTTTACCAATTGGTTCTACTTTGTGAGGAGTTTTGATACCGATAAAAATCATATTATCCTGATTAACTTTAATACGCTCATGCTCTGTTACTACGACACAATTACCTACTAAAGGTATATTAATTTCTACATAATCATGAACGTGAAAAGGAATATATGATTGTACAGGCTGAACAGAAATTGTAATAGAACTACTGTTTAAGACGAAGTTATCTGAATATGTATTAAAGAATTCATAAATAGGTTCACTATTAATACGACCAGCAACTTTTAATTTAAAGTCACCTGATTTAAAATCTTGCAACATAGTATTCCAGTCGCGAAAGCCATTATTCTGGCGTAACATTTGAATTATTTTTTCATGCATTTTTGATCCCTTTTAACTAGTGACTTAAATTCTGTGAAATAGACAGTTTTATCATGTAATTTAACAATAGTTTACTTTTTTACATTAAGTTAAAATGAAGAACAAAGCAAGACATTTCAAAATTTGGGAGGAAAATATGACGGATTTAACTCAAATTCCATATAACTTAACAATTGCCGAAATCAATTTTATAAAAAATAAAGTAACTAACATGTCACTTGCTGCTAAAATAGGACAACTTTTCTTTGTCATTGGTGAGGATGAAGACAACACTGACTTAACAGAGTTTGTAAAAAAATATCAACCAGGTGGTATCATGTACCGGCCTAATAAAGCCCAAAAATTGCAGCGCGAAATAGCTGTTTCGCAGAAAGCAAGTCAAACGCCCCTGTTCATTGCTGCTAATTTGGAAGCTGGCGGGAATGGCTTATTAACTGAAGGCACATGGTTTGGCAGACCCTTACAGGTTGCAGCTACTAACGACGAACAGAATGCATATAATTTAGGGGATGTATCCGGCTATGAGGCTAAACAAGTTGGCGGCAACATGGCTTTTGCACCGATTGTAGATCTTGACTTAAACTTTCGTAACCCCATAATGAATGTGCGCACATTTGGCAGCAATAAAGAGCGTGTCATCAAAATGTCAGATGCTCAAATCAAAGCTCTTAACGCTAATCATGTTATTCCGGTAGCTAAACACTTCCCTGGAGACGGAGTTGATGAACGAGATCAACATCTTTTGAGCTCAATTAACTCGTTATCTACAGATAAGTGGATGGAATCTTACGGACAAATCTATCGTCACTTAATTCAAAATGGCCTGCCTGCTGTCATGATTGCCCATATTATGCAACCAGCTTGGGAACGTCGCTTACAACCTGGTATTGAAGATAAGGATTTACGTCCTGCATCTACTTCCAAATTGCTAATTGATGGCCTTTTGCGCACTGTTCTGCATTTTAACGGTCTCACCATTACTGATGCCACACCAATGATCGGCTACAATGCAATTTTGCCACGTTCAGAAGCCTTACCTGCAACCATTAATGCGGGTATCGACATGATCTTATTCAACAAGGATATCGATGAAGACTATCAATTTGTGACTGAGGCAGTCAAAAGTGGCAAGATTTCAATGACGCGACTCGATGAAGCTGTTACCAGAATAATTGCCACTAAAGTCGCACAAGGCGTGATGGATACAAAAAATAACCTTTGCGAACCTGCATCGCAAGAAATTGATTTAAAATTGGCAGAACATGAAAAATTGGCCGCTAAAGTAGCAAAAGAATCTGTTACTTTAGTTAAAGACCGCGACAAATTATTGCCTATTACACCAGAAAAATATCCCCGTGTTCGTTTAGTTGTTTTAGGTGATACAGACGAT
The DNA here is from genome assembly GCF_000967195.1 of Lactobacillus kullabergensis. GTDB lineage: Bacteria > Bacillota > Bacilli > Lactobacillales > Lactobacillaceae > Lactobacillus > Lactobacillus kullabergensis. The sequence goes on along the minus strand of NZ_KQ033871.1, from coordinate 732,105 downwards.
GGTGGCTTTAAAGAAGGCGGTAAGGTAACTGCAAAATTTAAGGAGAAACTGACAGAAAAAGGATTTAAAGTTACAGTTTTTGATCGGAAAAATCTTGATTTTAAAGAAGTTTTCGCAGGAGGAGTGCAATACGAAAAGGATCAGTTTGACCTGGCATTTTATGTGGCTAACGTTGAAACGGCAAGCAATCAGACCACAACCAGACTTGATTGGATTCATCTAATGGCAGCGGACGCTCCGTGGTTCATGAAAAGCATCCCTACTGTTTTTGTTTCTACTTGTAATCCTTACCACCTCTTTGATATTCCAATGGTTTCAACTTATATTAATGCTTACACAGGCAATGATGTCACAATTGATGCTCTTCTGGAAAAAATGATGGGACATGACAAATTTACCGGGCAAAGTCCTGTAGATCCATTCTGTGGCCATTTTGAAACTCATTTATAAAGAGGAAAATCAATGTTAAAAATCAAAGATATTTTAGTCAACCATTATACCAAACCTCTTGGTTACGATTTAGACAATCATTTAAGAATTGAATTCAGTGCTGAAACTAATCAAAAGGCAAGTGATGTACAAAAGCGTTTAACAATAAGTGCCCATAAACCCGTTTATGATAGTCAGTGGCAACAATACGACAATAATTATTTTGACTTCGAATTGGAACTAAAGCCCCGAACCCGTTATGAAATAACAATTTTTCTAAAAGATAATAATACTCAAACAAGTAAAAACAGTTTCTTTGAAACTGGTAAAATGAATGAACCTTTCACTGCAGAATGGATTGGTAGTCAAAATAAAGACATTCAAAATACTCTATTAAAGAAAAGCATTGATATCACTAAAAAAGTAGTAAATGCCCGCCTCTATATCAGCGGTTTAGGTGTTTACGAAGCTTTTTTAAATAAGAAAAAAATTGGTAATGAGTTCCTTGCACCAGGTGTCACAGCCTATGACAAACTGGCACAGATTCAAACTTATGACGTAACTGAGATGCTGAATGAAAAATCACAACAGGAACTTTTAATTTCCCTTGGGGATGGTTGGTATAAAGGCAACTTCGGTTTCGATGGCGGTAAAGATTGCATTTATGGCGACCAACAAATGGCTATTGTTGAGTTGCATATCGCATATGATGATGGCAGCAGTCAGATAATAAATACCGACGCCTCATGGCAAACTTCTGCTGGCAAAATAACCAAATCAGCCATTTATTACGGAGAGGACTTTGACGATACCAAAAAAATAACTAATTGGCAGCCTGCAATTATATTGCAGCATTCTAAAGAAATATTGCATGATCGTCTAAGCCTGCCCTTAAAAATAAAAGAATATTTACCTGTTAAAGAAATTATACGTACTCCTAAAGGTGAAACAGTCCTCGATTTCGGTCAAAATCATGCTGGTTGGCCAGAATTTTACAATCACGAATCAGCTGGCAAGGAAATTGACTTACAAATGGGAGAAATCCTTCAAGACGGCAATTTTTACCGGGATAATCTGCGCGAGGCTCGTGCAGCCTTTCATTATATTTCAAACGGTGAACAAAAATGGGTTAGACCTCACTTCACCTACTATGGTTACCGTTATGTCAAAGTTTCCGATAATTCTCAGCCTTTAAGAAAAGATGATTTCAGGGCAGCGGTAATTTATTCTGATCTTGAAATTACTGGTGGTATCAAAACCTCTAATACCAAGGTTAATCGCTTGCTCCAGAATGTTTTATGGAGTCAAAAAAGCAACTTCTTTGATGTTCCAACAGACTGTCCGCAACGAGACGAGCGCCTGGGCTGGTCAGGAGATGCCGACATTTTTGCCAGCACTGCCATTTTAAATATGAATGCCTATCCATTTTTTAAAAAATATGCTAAAGATATGAAAATTGAACAGGCTGCACATAACGGTATGCTAACGATGTACGCGCCAGCTATGGGAAATGATAATGGTGGTGCAGCAATTTGGGGAGATGCCGCAACTGTTATTCCATGGACAGCATATCAGGCTACTGCCGATCCGGCTATCTTAAGACAAAATTATTCTAGTATGAAAGCCTGGGTAGATTGGATTGGTCAAGCAACCACGACCAAGAATCTTTGGACAGGATGCTTTCAATTCGGTGACTGGCTGTCTTTAGACGGTGAGAACCCGGCTATACCTAGTGGAAAAACTGACGAAGACTATATTGCCTCAATTTATTACGCTTATTCCAGTTGGATTGTTGCTCAAGCAGCTCGCATTTTAGGTAATACTGCTGATGCTCAAGAATATGACCGACAAGCTCAAGCTATTAAAAAAGCTATCAGAGATGAATTTATTACTAAAAATGGCCGTCTAGCAATTGATACACAAACAGCTTATGCTTTAGCTCTTCATTTTGATTTAGTACCAGAAAAACAGAAAAAACGCGTTGTTAACGATCTTGTTCAGAGGCTAAAAAAAGACCACAATCATTTACAAACTGGTTTTATTGGAACGCCCTTTATTTGTCAGGTTTTATCTGAAAATGGCGAACATAAATTAGCGACACAAATTTTTCTCAACGAAGATTTTCCAAGCTGGCTCTATGAAGTTAATTTGGGTGCCACTACTATTTGGGAACGCTGGAATTCCGTCTTGCCAGATGGCTCAATGAATCCCGAAGGAATGAACTCTTTAAACCACTATTCAATCGGTGCTATTATGCAGTGGGTTTATCAACAAGTTTTGGGACTAAGAAAACAAACCAATGGCTATCAAAACGTGCTTTTTGCACCCAAATTTGATTACCGTTTGAAAAAGATTTCAGGTCACTACCACAGTTCATACGGTGATCTCAAAATGGCTTACCAACTTGAAGCTGATGACCAACATACTATTAAGGTCAACCTTAGTATTCCCTTTGGTCAAAAAGTAACCGTAAAATTACTTAGAGTGAAGGATAAAGTAGAAATTAATGGCAAGCAATCATCTTTGCCATTGGAATTAACTAACGGTGATTTTACAATTTCTTATGTGCCAGAAAACAGTTATATTGAATACTACAATATCAATATGCCCGTAAAAGAACTAATGAGCGATGCGGAACTTGTTAAACAGCTAAGACCAATCAATACTGTTTTTGACTTTTTGCAAGATCCCGATAATCTCAAAAAATTTGGTGAAAATTCTATGGTAGAATTGAATAGTCTGTTGCCATTTATTAATATTTCAGACGAAGATTTTAACCAAATTAAGAAAATACTTGATACTACGCCAGTAACAAGTGAAAGGAAGTTTTTAAATGAAAGGCGTTCTCTTTGATCTAGATGGAGTCATTGCAGATACATCCGTATACCATTTCCAAGCTTGGAGAAAATTAATCAAAATTCATTTTAACCTTGAATTGCCAGATGAACTTGAAAAACAAACAAAAGGTGTCAGCCGAACAGATTCTTTAAAGGCAATCTTAAAATTTTTAAATATCTCCGTGTCACAAGAACAATTTAATGAAATGACCACTGAAAAAAATAATATTTTCCGAAATTTGTTGGCCAGTTTAACTCCTGCAAATATCTTACCTGGAATTAGTGAATTAATTTCATCCCTAAAGAAAAACAACGTTAAATTATCTTTGGCTTCTGCTAGCTTAAATGGTCCATTCATACTAGAAAAATTACAACTGACAAAGGCATTTGATGCAATTGCAGATCCAAGTAAAGTTGCCGCTGGTAAGCCAGCACCAGACATTTTTATTGCTGCAGCTGAAGCAATTAATCTTAAACCACAGGATTGCGTAGGTATTGAAGATTCAATTGCAGGTATCACTGCTATCAACAAGTCAGGTGCTTTATCAGTTGGCGTTGGCTCTAAAACGGATCTAAAAGATGCTAAATTACTTTTTCCTAAGACAGCAGCATTGAATTATGATCAAATCGAAACTGCATGGGAAAAATTTAATTTAAATTAGGAATCAGTTTACAAATAAAAACTCGTGAATAAAACAAAATTTGTTTTTCACGAGTTTTTTGATGTTTAAAATAAATTGGTGTAAGTAAGGATTTGTTTTTTATGACAGATTTAAGTAATTACAATTATTCACCTAGATAGGCAAAGGCTACCTTTTCATCATAAACATGAAATACTTTTTCAAAGAGGAAACGGCATACCATTGCTACTAGAACTGGAAATACTATCCAGACAATCAAGGCCATTACAATATTAATACTTGCTTTGCCAGCATCTAAGGATGCCAGGGGCCCTACTAGGCCAACGAGACCGAAACCAGCAGAAGCTGGAGTGCCACTAACGTGAAATAGAGCCACTGGAATAGCGGAAAGTGCTGCTGTAATTAATGTTGGTAAAACAATAACTGGATGCCTGAAAAGATTGGGCATCATCATTTTCATTGCTCCTAATGCAATTGCAATAGTAACTCCTGATTTATTAGTTCGCCAAGAATGAACGACCAATACCAGTGTCGTTGCCGCGACTCCCATTGCTGCTGCACCTGCCGAAAGACCATTTAATTGTATAGCCATTCCAATTGCCACAGTCGATATTGGTGAAATTATCAAAATTGCAAACATACAGGAAATTAAAATACACATTAATATCGGCTGCAAATTAGTAAAGGAATTAATTACTGACCCAAGCCAGGTGGTGATTTTGCTTACATATGGCAAAATCATCATGCCGATCCAACCTGCTCCTCCACCAACAACAATCGGAGCTGCAACAATTTTGACAGAGCCAAAACGTTGACCCACTAATAACAAAAGCCCCACAGCCAAGCCAGCTGTAATCATAGTATTAATAAGATCGCCTGTTCCTGCCGAAACAAAGACACCTTGAGCTTTAGTAGCAGGGTTCACAATTTGTGGTACGAATTTTGTAACACCAGAGCCAACATAAGCAGCTGCCCCTACAATGGCAACATCCAGTGGCACCATTTTAAATTGGATGGCAATTAAGGCCCCAATTAGCAAAGGTGTAGCACACTGAAAAATCAATAATGCTTGATTAATAGATGCCGTCACCGGATTTTGACCAAATAACTTTAAAATCGCACTGACAACTGCATTTGGAATCAAGCCTACGATAATTCCAGTTGCAGTCCCAGCTAAAATGTTGTTAAGAAAAGTTTTTACTGTTAGTTTGTTAGTATTGGTTGTATCAGCCATATTTGTACTCCTTTAATATAATAGTGCTTAGGTATACATTGTCGGCAAAATGATTTGTGACAAAATCGAAATATGCTGATTGCTAATTCGACTCATTGCTTTTTCCTCCTTAAATTTAATTATTAAGTATTTTATCATTTTATTTAAAAATGTACATAAAAAAGTTAAAAATAATTTAATTTTTGCTTTTAGATATCATTTGAAACACCCATTTATCAACCGCATAAAAAGTCTAATCTCAATATTGTGAGATTAGACTTTTTTAACTATTTAAAATGATTTAATTTGAACTATACCATCAACTACCGCAAATGATAAACCATAACAGGTATTTTTCTGAACCCGACAGCTCAATACAACACCAGCAATTTCTATAACAGCAATAGTATCGTCAATCAATAAAGAAATATCATATTCTTTATTAGGAACCAAGTTAGCTTGCCTGGACAAACCAATATTTAACATTTGGTACCATCTTAAATTTGGTGTTCTTCTAACACTTAGTTGCTGTTTATTGAGATCAATATTGAATTCATAGCCCTCTTTGGTATCAGAATTTTCAAAGAATATCAAGGAGAAACTTTTGGTGCCAGGTTCATACACAATTTTATTTTTCAGTAAATAATGTTTTTTAGGCTGATTACCTTGAAGTTGAGTTTCTGTCCTTTTATATTTTGATTTTATTTTTTGAGATTCAAAACTATATCTTTCTGAAACAGTATTAATTAAAGTGTCTGGAATTGACGTTTTTAATGATCCATCATTATTCTGAGTAATTTTCAAAGGTAAAAAGGTACCACCCCATAAATAATTATTTTCGTCCTTTCCAGCTTCTTTAGAAGGTACCCAACCAAAAAGATATCTATTTTTTTCATCACTAGCAGTCCTTGCGGCATAATAAGCCCTGCCATTAAAGGTATCTTGTTTTGGAAATAACCAGGGTCCCGTAATTTTTTTACTCATCACATAATGAGTAGTCTTATTAAGATCGTATTCAGAATAGACCAAGTACCACCAATCTTTTATTTTAAAAATTTGTGGCATTTCAATCATGGTATATAAATTTGGCGTCCAAAAATCTCCTTTAAAAGTCCAGTCCTGACTATTTTTTGATGTGTAATAAACCAACCTTCCTGTTTTTGCTTTTAAATCAGAAACTAAACGTGTGCCTAATATTAAAATGTATTCTTGATTATCGGGGTTCCAGACAATACTGGGATCCCGCCAATTATCTGAATCATAACCAGTTTGTGGCGAAAGTTCTTTTGCAAGTCCATCTTTGTACCAATGAATCCCGTCTTTGCTTGAAGCTTTCATTAAAACTTGTGATGAGCAACTTTTATTTACAAAATTACGATTATACCCGGTATAAAAAGCTCTTATATTGTTGTTTTGTTCAAACACACTGCCAGCATAAACAAACTCATCATGATCTTCTTCGGAGCCTTTTTTTAAAACTTCACCATATTCTTTATAATGAACAAAATCGCTCGTTGTAACTAATTCCCATCCAAAAGGTTCACCAAAGGGCACGGGGTTTCTAGTATCTTTTTGAAAGTATAAATAAAATAATTTGTCATGCCTGTTATAAAATGGCATACAATCACCAAAAAAGCAGTTTTTAGGTCTATATAAATATTTTTCCATGTCAGTCCTTTCAAAAATTAAAGAATTTTCAAAGCACTTAGTGCAAATGACAAAATAACCATTAGTACAATTATCTTATTTGCACTTACCTTTTTTCTAATCAACCAAAAAGTAATTAAAGTAACCGTTAAAGGTATGATTCCAAGCATAATTTGATCTAAAATTTTCTGAAGATCAAAACTCATGCTACCCATTTTAAATTTTAAAATAGTTTTCAGAGTAACAGTGCTAAAAGTCATTGCACCAACCATTATCATACCCAAAATGCCGGCAGCTTTAGTAATAATTTTCATATAACCATTTTTATATGCTTTTTGTATAAAATCTCCGCCTAATTCATAACCGTACCTTAAGCCATAATATCTTGCAATGAAATTTGGAATGTTATAGATAACCAAAAATAAAATAGGTCCAAGAACATTTCCTGCTTTTGCTAAACTAATACCAATTCCGGCAGCGATTACTCTGATTGTTCCCCAAAACAGAGAATCACCAATTCCGGAAAGTGGTCCCATCAGACTTGCCTTCACGGCATTAATTGAACTAGGATCAAAATCGGCTATATTTTTGTTTTGCTCTTCCATACTTGAAGCAATTCCCATAGGGAAGGGGGCTAAGGCAGGTGTAATATTAAAATATGCTAATCCCCTTTTTAAAGCTGAAACTCTTGCTGACTTGTCTTCTGGCTTAGGATACAGTTTTCTTATAAATGGCAAGATCATGTACAAGGCTCCCACACCAGCACCGTTAATATAATTCCATGTGCCCTGGAGTAGAAAAGAACGCCAAAATATTTTTCTAAAAGTTGTTTTATCCATTATTTCAGTTTTAGTTGTTTTATTAGTCATTGAAAAAATCCTCCTCAAGTGAATTATTTGTGTAATCTTCTGATACTGCTTTTGCCTTCGGAGTTTTCATATTTTTAACTTCCAAAATATTCTTATCTATTGATGCAAGAATAAACGCTAGTATGATTCCTATTAAGGCAACTGCTATGATAGGTAACTTTAAATAGCTTGAAAGTACAAATCCTAGAAGCAAATACAACATATTTCCCTTTTCATAAATCATATTTAACAGTAACGCGATACCTAATGCTGGAAGCATCTGCCCCAAAACTGTAAGCCCATTCATAACTACAGGAGGAATAGCTTTTACTAAAGCCGATATTGAACCCGAACCTAAATAAATTCCTAAAAAGCCAATAAGTGCATAAACAAGTGGTCCTCCAAATATGCTTAGGTAATGTAACCTTTCAATTGATTTACTCTTATCCTCCTCAGCATACTTTTCAAAAGTACTGAGTAAAAGACCACGTATAAAAATAACTAGTTGATTGACAAAAACGGCTAAGAGACTAATTGGAACTGCAAGAGATAGTGCAACAGCAACTCCTTGATGATTTAAAATTGCAAAGGCTGTCCCAAATATAGAACCAGTCATAGAATCAGAAGGCATTGCACCACCAATTCCACTGATCCCAAGAAAAATCACTTCTAGTGAGGCTCCCATAATAATTCCCGTTTTTAAATCACCTAAAGCAAGTCCAACAAGCATTGACATAACAAGTGGACGTCTAATCATTGGATCGGACATGCCACAATCGGAAAAATTTCCCACAAACATTATTAACGCTACCCATAAAGCTGGTACTAACATTTTTTTACCTCCTTTTTATAACAAACTTGATAATTGCACATCTGGATCTGTAGGTACTGGTTGAACGTTAATCTTTATATTTGTCTCTAGAAGCTTTTTCAAATCTTTTTCATCATCAGGAGTAATGAAAATATTTTTACTTAACTGCTTTTTGCCCTTCATATCTTCTGATCCGACTCTACCGTAATTACCCAAATTAATCAGTGGAATATTGGAAACTTTTTTGGCAATTTTTAACGCGTCCTTTGGTTTATTGACAACTACCATAATCTTCAATTTATCGGATTTGGGATTATTTAATAATTGAATTGCCTTGTCTAAACTAACAAAAAACGGCTTAATTCCTTCTGGTACAGACATTTTTAATGCCATAATCTGTACTTTATTATCCAAAATTTCATCATTGGCAACAACAATGCGGTTCACGTTCAAATATCGACTCCAAACAACTGCCACTTGCCCATGAATTAATCTATCATCAACTCTTAATAAACTAATCAAAAAAATCATCCTCCTCATTTTCTTCTTCTAATTCAATTCTCTTTATAGTGTTTTTTCCTGCATTAATTGCGTTCTTAAGGCATGAATCAATAGGCTCTTTACTCAAAAGAAGATTCAATACCAACATTGAATTCATTCCTGAAACCAGATAAATATTATTTTGAGTCAAAAAACTCATTAACAATGTATTTACGCTGCCACCAGGAAAATCTGAAACCAACACGATCTCATCTTTTTTGTTACTATCAAATATAATCTCTTCAATTCTTTCTTTTAAAACCGCTGGACTCTCCCCTTCTTTCATGCAAAACGCATACAAGTTATTCTGCTTTCCGCTAATCATTTCCACTGAATTTTTAATTCCTTCTGCCAAACTACCATGACTAGCTAAAACTAATTTTCTCATTCTTTCACCTCCAAGTTGTCACTAATTACTAAGCAAGTATCATGCCAACTTATAATAAACACAGCTATAACCAGGTTTTTTAAAATTAAAACGAAAAAGGAAGAGCATTTTTGAGCACTTCCTTAAGCAGATTTTTTATTCACTGTTTGTTTTAAATAATTCATAAATAAGAGATAATTCATAATCGTTTATTTTTATGTTATACTTTTGTTCAATATTGTGAAAAATCTTATCTGCAACATGGTAAAAATCTTTCTCTTCCTTACTTTTTTCTTGAGTATCTTTGCTTTCTTGGTCACTAGTTTGATCAAGCATTAAACGTTCTAGCATCAAAGCTAGATGCATGCATAAACTCAATTTAAACTTATTCGTCAAGGCTACATGATAATAGTTTTCAAATTTTGCTACAATTTCTTGAATTTCAGGTATAACTACGTCAGGATTAAGAAAGCGTAGTCTTCCTTTAATACCACCAATAGTGAAAAATTTAAGCAGTTCGCTGGTTAATTTATCAACATTTTTTTTAGTTTCTCCCATCTCTTTTAACAATTGCCGTAGTCTTTTATCCCCATCTTCGTCCATTATGTCATATAAGTTAAGTACATCTAATTCTTTTTGATGATCAACGTTATTTGTAGTCAATATAAAATTAGTATTCTTAAAATATGACAAATCATGTCTTTGAAGTGTTGTCTTTAGCTCATGATAATCCATAGTAATAATTTCAACGTCTGTCTGCAAAACTTTTTGCAAAATCCTTTTTATTTCCTCAGCAAGTCCTTCACCGGACATACAAGAAACAATAATATTTGCTTTTTGTGAAATTCCTTCAAAATATTTCACACTCATTGTGCTCGGATAACTTTCAGCTTTTTCTGCGATTTTTTTGAAACTTTTATTTTGCTGGATTTGCAAACCTAAATCAAGAGCAATTTCCGTAGTTAAATTATTGATTACCAGTAAATCATTATTTAATAACACCTTTACTTCTTTATATAAATTACTTAAGGATCCCATATCAAACAATAAAATTGTCCCATCATATTTTCGTCCTTGTTTTCTAATGTAAAGCTTAATTTTTTGGGCAATTTCGTGATTAGAAACATTAAGTGGCATATCAAATGCTTCAAATATATAGTTGCCACACAATTCATTTACGATTGCACATATGTCAGACGCAACATTGCCACCATGGCAAACCATAATTGCCAAAAGGTTTTGAGATTCAATTTTCCCAGCAATTTCGTCAAAAACTGCATATAAAAAAATGGGTATAAACCAGTCATTATTGATATCTACTTTGAAACAGCTTCTGATTTGTTTACACAAATAAACTGTTCGTGGATAATGTTTACTTACTAAAGTTAATAAATTAGATATATCAGGCAGATCAGAACATTCCTGGATTACAGATAAAACTTTAGCCGCTTCACATAATTTTTGGCTACTAAGGTATTTGAGTATTCCATATTTTTTGCCAATTTTTTCAGTAGCAGTTGCTAACTGCTGCATGAGAAACTTTTCGAAATTTTGGTCATATATTAATAAGACGGAATTCCTTTTAATGTCATTTACAAACTGGTTTAAAACAAGATTTTGCTCAGAAATTTCTTGATTTTTATTTTCATTGTCATACAAAGTGCTTAACAATGTGCTTAAATATTTTTTTGAGTTTTCCTTTGCTAAATTTACTAATAAGTCTTGAGAATTTGGCTTAAAAACAAGCCAATCAACATTAGGTCCACTTATATTTTTATTATTAGGAATCTCAATAGCCTTCTTATCAGAAGAATTAAAATTTTCAGCACATAACAATTTAATTTTGTTTGCTAATGAACCTATGTTGCCCTCCTGCTTTTGATTAACTAAAACTTGGATAGTATTAAACGAAATTTTTATTGTACGATTTATTCTATTTGCTTCATGTTTCAAAAAGAATTCAATTAGCTGATATTTTTCAATAAGTGGTCTTTCAGAAAATCCAGGTAAAGCAATTTTTAGGGGAACTCTTCTTAAAAATGTATTCAACAGTTTATCTTCTATTTTTTCTGTTGTTGCAAAAATAAAACGAACATTAACTTGCTTAAAATGCTTATTTTCGCCTAACGGATAAAACTTACCAGAATCTAGTAAAACAAATAACTTTTCCTGACTTTCCCGAGGCAACCGATGTACCTCATCTAAAAACAAATAGCCATTATCTGCTTGATCAACCAATCCGGTTTTATCAGCGTCCGCTCCTGTAAAAGTGCCTTTCTTATAGCCAAAAAGGACAGATGATAAAAGTTCTGGATTATTAGCATAATCCGCACAATTCAAAACAACAAAATGTGCGCCTTTGTTAATAACTCCTTCTTGTTGCGCATATTTAAAAATTAATGATGCTAAATAGCTTTTTCCAGAACCAGATGGTCCAGTAATAATTAAAGGAAAACCACTAGGAGGATAGTTAACAGAAGCTTTACATTGACTAACAATGTTCTTCAAGCTACCATTTGCTCCAATCAATTGCTCAAAAGCGTCTTGACTATTAGATATCAGCTGCCAATAAACAGGTTTGGTACCCTTTTTAAGCAGTAGTCCTTCATGATATAATTGTGCCAAATATGAACTAGTTACACCTCGAGAAAGGTTCATTGCTTTTGCAACTTCTTTTGTGGTTACCGCAGATTTATCATCTAATAGTTGTCTCAACTTTTCAAATACGCGATACTTTGCTTTTTTCAAAAAATCATTTCTTTCTTGTGTAAGCCATTACTTTATCTGTATTTAAACACTTTTTCGCTTTTTGACCAATAAAATTTAATAAAGAAAAAATGCGGTAGAGCTTGAAATTAAAGATTCTCAGGCTTTTCCGCACTTATCTTATTTTTTCTATAACATTTCTACAAGGTTAATGATAAATTCACCATAATTTTGAGAATTTATTAGTTTAACAACATTATCAATATTAGTGATAATATCAGACAGTTCATCAAACACGTTACGAAATAATTGTTTATTATTTGGATCAATTGCTAAAGCTATGACTAAATACACCCTATTATCATCACTCCACTTAATTCCTTTCGGATTAATAACGACAAAACCACGACTTTTTCTGGCAGTCATATTCAATGAATGTGGTATTGCTACTTTGTCAAAAGCTGTAGACGACAAGTTTTCACGTTGTTTAAGCAACTTTTTAAAGTCTTTTTCAACTACCCCTTGTTCAAAGAATTTCTCATTTACAATTTCAAAAACTTGATCTATATTTGTTACTTTTTTGCTTTTAATAAAGTTATCACTACTAAAAAATTTTAGCAGTTCCTCTTGAAAATGATCCCTCTTGATTTGGCGTCTTCTTGATGTGATTGCAACTTGCAGAGTTTGGATATCATTAGATAATAAAAACTGTGAAATATTGACTGTACTAATTTTAGAATCAATATAATTTGAACCAACAGAAATCAATAAATCTATCGCATTAGGAGTACTTCTAATATTTGCGGGATCGTGAATTATTTTCTTAATATCAATCTCAGCCGAGAACTTTTTCTGTAATCTTTTTAATAATACAAGAGAATTGTCATAATATTCAGGTATTATTATCACAACTGAAATTTTTTGCTTATCGGTTATTTGTTCAGCCATTGCATTGCCAATGTGCATAGCTATATAGCCAATTTCACTATCGGTAATCGTGATTTTAGCTTTTTCAGATATTCTATTGGCCATAATAACTGCACACTCATAAATCGTTGGTGAAGAATATTTTATATTAGTGGCAAGAGGATTGTGTTCAATATTTTGTGTTCTTGAACGCATAATTAATCTGTCTAAATGAAGAGCAAACCTCTTTTTAAAGGAATATGTATCAAGATTAATTTCGTAATTTTGCCAAACATAAGAAATTAAATCAGTAACTAATTTTTGTGTTTCTTTTGAAACTATATTTTTAGTTGTTTTTTCATTACCTAAATCAGTTTCAATTACAAGAGCAAGTTCTTGGCAATCAGCATTTGTCAACACCAACTGTAAATCACCAACAATGCTGTTAACCAAATCCATACCAAACCCCTGCTTTTTCACTGAACTTGAAGAATTATTATTTTTTATTCTATGACCATTACTGCAACGATCAATTGCAATAGCAAAATGAAGTATCAAATTATTTAATTCAAACGTGTTTAAATAAATGTTTTGCTTATGAAAAATTTTCAATATAGATTTTTCTAATTGATGAATATTTATTTGAGGAAAATTCTCTTGAATAATATTTCTATTCATAAATACTCCAGAAGTTTCCTCATAAATGAGCGAGCTAAGCAAACTTCTTTTTTGTCGTTCATTCCCCTCTAAACTCCAAAAATCACCTTTTCTAATTAGTTTAATTCCAAAACTTTTTACCTCACGATCAGCTTGTTTTAAATTCTGTAAAATTGTTGATTCACTGACAAAAAGATTATTTGCTAAATCATACACATTTATTGACGAAGAACTATTAACTAGCACGTTTATAATATAATTTACCCTTTCTTCATTATTATCAGGTAATTTATGAACTTTAAATTTAGTATTATCTTGCTTTTTCTCTAAACTAGACTGTTCAAGGCGGTAACCTTTAACACTTGATGATATCAAAATTCCTTGATCTCTAAACTGTTGAACATAGTTTTTTATTGTTCTTTTTGATAGTTCTAACTGAATGGCTAATTCTTGAGAAGTATGCCATCCGGGAAAGTTTTGTAAATATGACAATAATTTATTTTTCTTAGACATGTCGTATTTGCTTTTTCATTTTTATATTTCCTTACCATTTGAGGCAATAACTTGTTTATACCAAAAATAACTATCTTTTAAGTAACGTTTTTTACTTCCCTGACCATTATCATCAATATCTACATAAACAAAGCCATAACGTTTTGACATTTGTTGAGAAGAACACGAAACGATATCAATCGGTCCCCAAGCGCAATAAGCTATTACTTCTGCCCCATCATGTATTGCCCTTCCTACTTGTTCAATATGCATACTCAGATATTCTGAACGATAAGGGTCATGTACTTTTTTGTCATTTTCCAATTTGTCATAAGCACCTAAGCCATTTTCAGCAATAATAATTGGTTTTTGATAGCGATCATAATATTGAGATAAAGTATTATATAGTCCTTGAGGATCAATAGCCCAGCCCCAACTACTTTGTTTCAAATTCGGATTTTGTAAATTATCTGCTGGTTGCATTTTATTTTTTGTTGAGTCAACCATACGAGAATAGTAATAAGAAATAGCCAAAAAATCCATATGATTTTCGTTAATTAACTTCAATTCATTTTGAGTAATATCAAGTTCAATATTCTTATCATTAAAATAATTTAGGGCGAATTGGGGATATTTTCCTCTAAATTGAACATCTGTCACAAAATATTGCATACGATTTTGCTGCATCGCAAGGATAACATCGTCCGGCTTACTACTTGCAGGATAAACAGTACCATCAGCAACCATTGTTCCTACGTGTATATTAGGATTGTTCAAAGAACATGCATAATTTTTTATTTCGGCTGCTGCCACAATCTGATTATGCATAGCTTGATAAAGGGCTTGTTCTTGATTTGGATATTGATCACTAGCTACTCCAACTGAAAGCCAAGGCTCTAATTGAACCATATTAATTTGATTAACTACAATCCAATATTTTACGCGATCACCGAACCAATTCAACAATACTTTGCCAAATTTCACAAAAAGAGGAATTACTTTCTTACTAGGCCAACCTCCATATTTAAGTGTAATATTAATAGGAGTTTCATAATGATTCATTGTGATAATTGGTTCAATTCCTAATTGCACCATACAATCAATCATGTCTGAGTAATGCCTTAGCGCCTTTTCATTAGGCTTTTCATCATCTCCGTTAGGAAAAATTCTCGACCAATCTAGAGATGTTCTAAAAGTTGAAAAACCTGCATCAGCTAAAAGCTGTAAATCTTCTTTATAAGTATGATAAAAATCAATGCCAAAGCGTTTAGGAAAATAATTTTTATTATCTTGACTATATTTTTTAACGTCCTTAAGTGTCATCCCTTTTGACTCTATACTCTGTAACTCGTCGTTAGTTAAACCTTGAAGATATGGCTGTATGTCTGAGGAATTTAATCCTTTACCATCTTCTTTAAACGCACCATCTGCTTGACTCGCAGCTTGAGCACCTCCCCACAAGAAGTTATTGGGGAAGAATGGAAAATTATTTTTTCTCACTTTGAACACCTCCACATTTACAATTGCGCTTTTCAAATAAATTTATTAAATGCTTTACCAAATTATATTCACTATTAATTGTCATCAATGTATCTTGAGCATGGGTAAATAATACAGAATATTCTATAGGTTTACCTTCAGCTTCTTCCTGAATTTTCTTGGTTTGCAGACGATGAGCTATTATTAATTTTTCATTTGCTTTCTTCATATTCATTTTTGCATTGTCATAATTATAATCTGCGACATCATCAAGGGCTTTACTAATGAAATCGCGGGCATCGCCAGCGTTTAGAATAATGTTCATTGTGTTTTTGATATTTTCTTCACTAAACTGTTTACTATCTTCCACCTCTAAGCCTCACTTCCAATTTCTTGTTTAACCAAATTCCTGTCATAAACTTTGAAAAATGGATAATAAATTAAACCGCCAACTATAAAAAGGATTGCTAATAGAATCATAGAGCTAACTGCTGGACTGACAATCCAAGTGACAAAAGGAAATGGGATATACCACATCTGCATTAATGAGTGAGGTATTGGAGAAAGACCTGCTTTAAACCATAAAGCAGTTATTAAAGGTAGAACAATGCCATTTATCCATAACGGAATCATTAAATAAGGGTTCCAAACTATTGTGCCGAATACAACTGGTTCATTGATGTTAAAAATAGTTGGTAAAACGCTAGCTTTGCCAAGAGCTTTTAGACGATTTGATTTCGCTAAAAATAGCATCATTAGTACTAGTGGCATAGTACAACCAACCCCTCCAATCCAAGGAAAACTATAAATAAGTTCACTGGTAAAGATATGTGTAACTGCATGTCCAGAACTAAATGCTTTAGCATTAGCGGCTATACCAGCAAACATTACAGGCTGATCAATTGCTGCTAACACCCATCCAGATATACCCATTGAATAGATAAAGCATTCGAAAAAAAGAAATATGGAAAAACCCCACCAGGTATCAAGTGAAGTAGTTAAAGGCGCAAAAATATTCACTATCAATTGATAAAAATTAAAATGTAATATATTTGTTAGTAGCCATCCTGTCGCAATCACGACCGTGACTGGCAACATAGAATCAAACCATGCAGTCACAAAGTCTGGCATCGACGTATCTTCACTAAAGAAACTAAATTTACCAAACAATTCCATAATTAAAGAAACGTAAATTCCTTCAATTAGAGCTACAA
The DNA here is from genome assembly GCF_000967195.1 of Lactobacillus kullabergensis. Taxonomy (GTDB): domain Bacteria; phylum Bacillota; class Bacilli; order Lactobacillales; family Lactobacillaceae; genus Lactobacillus; species Lactobacillus kullabergensis. The sequence continues at coordinate 715,318 of NZ_KQ033871.1, read as the reverse complement.
ACATGCCTCCTGCACCTAGTTCTGAAAATTGATATGAGATTATATTACCTGTCTTATCCCAAGACGGATTGGCCAACATCAGAAAAAGTGCAACTGAGGATAGACCGGCTATAATTCTTTGCTTATTAATCTTCTTAAATTCCATAAAATTAAACGGTACTAAAAAAGCAACAAAGACTGAGGTTAAGCCAAAAGTAAAACTACTGATTGGTGACAAGTCTGGCCACCATTTCCAAAAATTAGTTGGAATATTTAATAGAGTTATCAATGAACCAACAAAAATAAATGGCAGCACTTCCAATATTGAATTTTTAATTGTAACAATCCACTGATTATTTGCAATTTTTTGCGCTCTGGGAGCGAACTTATTATTTAAAAAATTCATGAAGCTATTCATTTTTAAAACTCCTTTCTCATCCTACTGTTCTAGTTCTTTTCCCAAATGCTCTATTGCACCCTTGCCATCAAGGATTGAATAGTAATCTGGTTTCATCAAAATAACTTTTACATTTTCAGGTACTCTACTTTTTATTGCATCAAATTCAGCTTTTAAGTGAGGTCCTACCATTAATGCATCAATATCGTTAGCATAATCAGATAATTCTGCTTCACTTCTAGCTTGAATCTTAAAATCCAAACCTGCTTTTTTTGCGGCTTTACGCATATTTGCGGCCATAAAGCCAGAAGATGCCCCCGAGCCACAAATTAATAAAACTTTCTTACTCATAACGTTTTCCTTTCTAAAATAGATTTTCTACACCTCTATCATGACAAATTTTTGAAATTGCTTAAATTAAAGATTTGCACTAAAGAGGTGAAAAAAAAGCTTCGTCATTTGTAACGAAGCTTTCGATAGCTATTTTTTGATTTTATTTCAATTTCTTCTCAAGTCTGAATAAGTTTAAATAACTGAGCAAAATTATCACACTGACAAATGTCAAAAATAAAAATGCTTCCTGACTGCCTTGTGCCGTAAGTGCTGCATAATTACCAGGTCTTTTTTGCCAAGATGAAATAATAGCTGCCATTACGGTTGTTCCCATTGATCCAGCATACTGTTGACCCGTTTGAAAGACAGCAGTTGCATCAGTATGCAATTCTTCTGGCTGTAATTTCGATGCTTCAGCCATTGTATTATTAAAAGCCATCTGGCGACCAATAATCATAATGCCATAAAAAACGCCGACCATCAGCGTACTGATTTTCAAACTAAACAAAGAAAAAAGCAAACAAGCAGTTAAGCAGAATATTGTTCCAGTAAGTAGTGGCAATGGTGCACCCTTTTTATCATAAATATGGCCAAACCAAGGGTTTAAAATACCACTGATAATACAACCGGGAAGCAAAACCAAGCCCCCGATTAAAGAACTGGCATGATTAACTATTTGCACATAATTTGGTACCGCAAAACTGGTGCCGATATTGATAAACTGCAATAATAAATAAGATATCATAGCAAAAATGAAGGGCTTATTTTTAAAAATATTCAAGTTTATTAGTTTCTTTTTGCTCGTGCGTGACAGTTTAATAAACGTGTATACCAAGATTGCCACGATAATCATGCTGAGCCAAAAACCAATATCAGTAAAACCATTACTAATTCTATTGAAACCCAGGTTAAAAATTAACATCGCACTGGCTATAACAATATAACTTAACCAGTCAAAACTAGGATGCTTTTTCTCATGGTATTGTTCTATTACGAATAAACCCAAAATCATAATAACCACAGCAATTATCGCTACAATTTCAAAAATTAATGGCCAGCCAAAATAGTAAACAACTGTGCCGCCAAATGTAGGGCCTAGAGATGGTGCAAGAATAATGACTAAACCAGTCAACCCCATATAAAAGCCCCATTTTTCTTGCGGCATTAGTTCTACAACCATATTAAACATTAATGGTATTGACAATCCTGCTCCAACTGAAGAAATCAACCGACCTGCGAGTAAGACCCAGAAATTAGAGGCAAAAGCAGCCACAATTGAACCGGCAATAAATGCAATTGCAGCAGTTAAAAACAGTTGTCTTGCTGAAAAGCGCTCATTCAAATATGAGCTTGCAACCATAATCACTGAAATTGTTAGTAAATACCCTGTTGTCGTCCACTGGACTAATCCTAAACCAATATGAAATTGTTTCATCAATGTGGGAAAGGTAACATTTAAACTTGTTTCTGTCAAAATGGAAACAAAAGCCATTAAAGCACAACTGATAATTGCCAAAACCCGCTTTGGTGTTTCTTTCTTTTCTGCCATAAAATTAAATCTCCTTAATAAAAAAAGGCTAAAAGCCAAAAACTTTTACCCTTTCCATAATGGTTATATGAATAAATACAATGTACAGGATGATATGTCTTTTTCTTATATAAACATAACTCATGTAAAGTAAGCATATATTTATCTTAATCTTATTTTAAAATAATTTCAATAATAAAAATTATTTTTCCTGCTTAAATCTATTTGCTAAGTCATCGTGTAAATCTTCATAACCAGGTTTATTAAGCAAACCAAACATGTTCCGTTTATATTCTTCAACACCAGGTTGATTGAACGGATTAATGCCATTAACATAGCCAGAAACAGCAATTGCCAGTTCAAAGAAGTAAATTAGGTAGCCCAAAGTGTGTTCTGTTTGATCAGGAATATTAACTGTCATAACAGGGACACCACCATCAGTATGGGCCAGAACAACTCCTTCATAGGCACGTTCATTTACAAAGTTTAAGCTTTTACCAGATAAGAAATTCAACTGGTCTAAATTACGATCATCAGAAGGAATTTTGACATCATTTGCCGGATTTTCAACTCTAATAACTGTTTCAAAAAGATTTCTTCGACCTTCTTGAATATATTGACCCAATGAGTGCAAATCAGTCGTAAAGTTGGCGCTGGCCGGCCAAATACCTTTATTATCCTTTCCTTCTGATTCTCCCATTAATTGTTTGCACCATTCACTGAACATTCTTAAAGTTGGTTCATAGTTTTCAACAATTTCAGTAGTATAGCCTTTGCGATAAAGAATATTACGCAGAGCAGCATATTGATAAGGAGTCGCGTTACTTAAATCAGTATCGGTATACTCTGCTCTAGCATCAGCAGCGCCTTTCATTAATTGGTCAATATCAGCACCAGAAACTGCAATCGGCAACAGACCAACAGCTGACAAAACGCTGTAGCGACCACCAATATCATCTGGCACAACAAATTCTTCATAACCTTCAGCATCTGCTTCAGTTTTTAAGGCGCCTTTAGCACGATCGGTTGTAGCAAAAATTCTATTTTTAGCCTCATCTGCACCATACTTTTCAATTAATTTATCTTTAAAAATGCGAAAAGCAACGGCTGGTTCAGTAGTAGTACCAGATTTAGAAATGACATTAACACTAAAGTCCTTGTCACCGAGCCATTCAATCAAATCATGCAAATACGAGCCTGATAAGGAGTTGCCGCAGAAGACAACAGTAGGATATTTTTCTTTACCCTTGCCATAAAATGCACCATTTAAAAACTCAATAGCTGCTTGAGCGCCTAAATATGAACCACCAATACCGATACAAACTAAAACTTCAGAGTCACTTTGAATCTTTTGGGCTGCTTTTTTGATTCTGGCAAATTCCTCTTTATCATAATTAACCGGCAAATCAACCCAACCCAGAAAATCATTGCCTGCACCTGAACCATCTCTAAGTTCTTTATCGGCAACGCTAACTAAAGCTTGCATCTCGCTTAGTTCATTATCGTGAACAAATGGTGTCAGTTTTGTACCATCAAATTTAATTAAACTCATAAACACGCTCTCCTTACTGAATTAAATATTTATTTCACAAGAATATTTTAACAATCTTATTTTATAAATACCAGTGCTTTTAGTTAGTTTTACGCGTCTTTCTCCTGAATATTATTACAAGCCAATAGCAGAAATAGCCAATTACCGTTCCACAACTATTAAAGAACACATCATCAATATCTGTCACGCCGGTTTCTAATAAAAACTGCATCCCTTCAATAAATACCGAAAAAATGACGCCGGCCAAAACAACACGCCAAAAGGTTTGTTTTTTTGAAAAAACAAAGGGCGACAAAAATCCAAATGGAATAAAGCACAGGATATTACCCAAAGAATTGTATACAAAGTCCAGCCTGCTGGGGGCATGATACATTTTCCAAGTTTCCCTTAAGAAGACGAAATTTATTTCGTTTAAAGGTCTGTGCAGATTAAGTGTTAGATTCCAGGGAAAATAAGTATTACGAAAAGTAGTTAACATCAGCACTAAAATTAAATAAAAAGCAAATAACCATACTGACGCTTCAGACTTAATTGTACGCCGACTCCTAATAGTCATTAGCCAGATTAAGCGTATTACCATAAAAAACAAAAAATAAAAGATAGTTTTATCCAGTGCCAGTACAATTAACTTAATCAAAGCAAAATGATTGATTTTAGTAGCGTAAAGTTGCGAAAGCAGGTTATATAGTGGTCCTAAAAATATCATTCTGATTCAATTCCTAAAATATAGTTCATTTAAATTATACTCAAGTTTCTGCGATTAATTATTAAAAAAGGTCTAACAAAACGGAAAAGATTGTTTAAAAGGACAGAAACTTTTAAAATAGTCTGATAAGGGAGAGTTCATTTTGAATAAAAAAAATCTGACTAACTTCATTCAGACTCGGATAGGCTTTTTCTGCCTTCTGGTTGTGTTATTTGCGCTCAAGTACATTTTTGCAGCCTACCATGATTTCAATTTGGGTATTTCAGATCCTTATCAACATATTATCATGTGGTTAAGTCCTGTTGGTAGTGCAATTTTACTAATGAGCGTTGGATTATATTTTTCTAAGCCAGTCATTTCATATTGTGCAATGGTCCTGCTTGATGTAGCAAATTCGGGACTGTTATTTGCGAATGTTCTTTATTATCGTCAATTTTCCGATTTTATTACCGTAAAGACTATTACAAATGCTGGTAAGGTTGCCCCTGGTCTGGGAAAAAGTGCAGTTGCACTGCTTCAACCTTCTGACTTATTATTGTGGCTTGACCTTTTCATAATAATCATATTACTAATTGCTCACAAAATCAGAATTGATCAAAAATCCTTTGGCCTTCTTACACCTTTTGCTGTTACTTCAGTTGGTGCATTAATTTTAGTGCTGAATGTTTTTTTGGCCGAATCTTCGAGACCACGTTTATTAGGTACCACATTTGATCGTTCATACATTGTTAAATATCTTGGTATTGATACCTATACAGTTTATGACGCCGTTAAAAATGAACAAACCGAGCAGGTAAATAAAAACGCCAATACAGCTGACTTAAATAAAATTTTGGCTTACACCAAAAAAAATAAAATACCCGTAAATACTGAATATTTTGGTAAAGAAAAAGGCAAAAATGTAATAATAATTCATTTGGAAAGTTTTCAGCAGTTTCTAATTGATTTAAAAATCAACGGTAAGGAAGTTACGCCCTATCTCAATTCACTTTATCACAACAAACATACATTAAGTTTTGCCAATTTTTACCACCAAGTGGGCATTGGCCGAACTAGTGACGCAGAAAACATGCTGGAAACCAGCACCTATGGTATTTCTGACGGATCATTATTCACTGCCATGGGCAGCTCAAATACTTTTCAGGCTGCTCCTCAAATTTTGCGTCAACACTGCAACTACACTTCTGCTGTATTTCATGGCAATGTCGGCACTTTTTGGAACCGTGATGATGTTTATAAAAATATGGGTTATAACTATTTCTTTGACCAAAATTACTTTAGTCATGATAAAAATGACCATATTGGCTATGGCATCAAAGATAAAATTATGTTTGCTGAAAGCATCAAATATTTAGAAAGAATGCAGCAGCCTTTTTATACTAAATTTATTACCGTCACAAATCATACTCCATTTGACATGGATGAAGAGGACTTGGATCCGAATTTTAAAACCAGTGATACGTCAGACAAATCAATTAACAATTATTTTGAAACTGCTCATTATCTGGATCAATCTATCCGTGAATTTTTCAATTACTTGAAGAAATCAGGTTTGATTAAAAATACTATGGTTGTGATCTATGGAGACCATTACGGATTAACTAATTCTGAAAACGAAACTTTGGCACCAATTGTGGGTGAAAGTTCTGATACATGGAATAGCTATAATAATGTTCAAATGCAACGTGTACCTTTTATGATACATGCTCAAAATTTAAAGGGAAAAATCAAGCAAGAAGTCGCAGGCGAAATAGATGTATTGCCGACCTTGCTCCATCTTCTGGGAGTTTCAAATCGCAATTATATTCAATTTGGCAGTGATCTGCTAGCGCCAAAATATCGCCCCTGGCTTACTTTTAGGAATGGCACCATTGTTAGTCAAAAATACGTTATTATTGGTGGTAAAGGCTTAAAAGGCGTTGTTTACGACCGCAAAAGTGGCAAGCAGATTATTAATTTTACCGAGCAGGAAAAATATGAAATCACAAAATTGGCAAAAGAAGGCAAAAAGTCCCTTAAATACTCCGACTTACTAAATAATCATAATTTATTGCGTTTTTACACTCCTAGCGGATTTAAACCCGTTGACCCCACACAATTTGACTATTTAACCAATTACAGACAGATGGAAGGCCTCCGGCAGCAATTGAAAAATAAATCCACTGCTCTTATAAGTAAACAGCGCAAATCTACTACTAAGTTATACAAAACGGACGCTACAGAGCTTAAAGGTCGTGAAGAAGAAATCACAAAAATTCCTGAATCTGTTTCCGGCAATCATTTAATTGAAAAACAGACTAAGCCTAGTAAAAATCACAAAAAGTCATATAATTAAGAAATAAACATAATTTTTTAATTTTGGAGGATAAAATGAAAACTTTCATAATTGTTGTGCTGTTTTTGTTTTTATTACTCTCGTGCTGCCGGGTCGTCCCGCAAAACAATGAAGGTTTAATAGAAACATTAGGAAAATATTCCAGAACAGTAAAAGCAGGTTTAGTGCTAATCATTCCGGTAATACAGAGGTTGCGCAAAGTTTCCCTGGCAATGTTTCCGGCAGAAATTTCGAAATATTCGATTATTACCAAAGACAACGCAGAAATTACTACCAGTTTAACCCTAAATTACCTAGTAACTGATTCCTATAAATATTTTTACAATAATACTGACTCGGTAAAATCAATGGTTGAACTAATTCGTGGTCATTTGAGAGACATTATCGGGCGGATGGATCTAAATGATGCTTTGGGGTCAACAAGTAGTATAAATAGTCAGCTCTCCGATGCTATCGGTGATTTAACGGATATTTATGGCATTCGTGTAGTTAGGGTCAACATTGATGAGCTTTTACCTAGTACTGAAATTCAAAAAGCCATGGACAAACAGTTAACTGCCGATCGTGAAAAAATAGCTGCTATTGAAAAAGCTGAAGGCGAAGCTAAAAATATTGAACTGACCACAAAGGCTAAAAATGATGCTTTAATTGCAACGGCTAAGGCTAAGGCCGAAGCTGTCAAAACAGAAGCAGATGCTGAAGCATATCGAATAAATCAATTACAAGCCAGCCTGGCTAAAGCAAGTGACGGTTACTTTAAAAATCAGAGTTTGGACAGTTTTAATAATTTAGCTAAAGGACCTAACAATCTAATTGTAGTCAATAAAGACGACCTTACCAATTTAGGAAGCATTCCAGCGACTGCAAAGATCTGGCATGAAGCAACAAAAGAAAACGAATAAATTCTGCACAACAAAAAATCATTTCCGCATTTGGAAATGATTTTTTTAGTTTTCGAGGTATTGCTCATATCCGCGATCAAATAAAATAATTGTAAATTCAGCCCCTTGATTTATTTCTGACTGCACGCTTATTTTGCCTCCATGTTGTTTGATCAAAGAAGAAACGATTGCCAATCCTAAGCCATACTCTCCTTTACCAGAGCTGCTACGAGAAGGATCAGCTTTAAAATATCTTTCAAATACATATTTAATTTGTTGATGATTCATCCCAATACCATTATCTTCAACAATAATAGTTGTTGCATGTGCAACCCGATAGCCGCTTATTTGAATTTCGCCATCAGAAGTAAACTGAATTGCATTCTGAACCAAATTAACCATTATTTGAGTAAAACGATCTTTATCAGCATAGATAGGCAAATCTCTTGGTGCATTGATAGTAATTGTGTCATTAACCTTGGCAGCATTTTGTTTAAGCTGCATTGTTACATCATCTAGCGTTTTTCTAGCATTAAAGGTGGTCTTAACTAAGTTTATTTGATTATTACGAATTTTTTCATAATCCAAATTTTCGTTAACTAATCGAATCAGACGCTTAGTTTCCCTATTCATCAAGGCAATAGATTTGGGCTTAGCTTTATCGGGAATAGCATCATATTGTAAACCTTCTAGAATACCATTAATAGTAGTCAAAGGCGTACGCATTTCATGAGCCGCATCAGCCATAAATTGATCACGCCTTTTTTCCTGCTCCTTAACTTCTTGGTTTGATTTTTTTAAAACGCGAACCATCTGATTGAAGTTGTCAGCCAGCTGAGTTATCTCATCATTTCCACTATAATTTGTTTGGACGTCAAAATCACCAGCAGCAACTTTTTTAGTAGCACTTGACAGCTTTTTTATTCTGTCCGTTGCATAAAAAGAAAGAATCAAACTAAGCATCAAGCCCACAATAATTGCTGAAACAAGAGCACTAAACAAATTTTGCTTAGCTATTGTCACCGGTCTTTCCACTTTGGCAACTCGCACGCCTAACCAAATCGCTCCAATGAATTTACCTTTGTTTTTCCATGGTAAGAGAACACCGGTACAAGCATCTTTTTTATGCCCTAAGCTGGAAAGTGCATCATTATTATTTTTGATATGAAGTTTCTTTCCCTTCTTTAGTTGCATAACTCGTTGTGAAGTTAGTCGGATGTCTTCATTTTTATTAGGATAAATCTGAGCACCTTGATCATCAAAAACACTGAGATACACCCTGTCACTATGGAGAACGAATTCTAATTTATGCAAAAATTTGGGGTTCAACATGGCCGAGCCATTTTTTTCATCGCTTACGGCTAAAGTACCTAAAGCTGAGGCAAAATCCTCCATTCTCTGATAATTATATTCATATGATTGTTTAGTTGCGTTATTTATTTCAGAAAAACCGATTATTGATACCGTAGTAAGAATGATTAGTAAAAAGCTAAGCATATGCTGATAAATTAACTTCATGTGAAAACCTACGAATCATCAAATTTATAGCCAACGCCCCAAACGGTTTGGATGACATTTGCACCTACTTTTTCCAATTTTTGGCGCAATTTTTTAATATGTGCATCCACGGTGCGATCTTCACCATAATAATCATAACCCCAGACAGACTCTAACAATTGTTCACGAGAAAATACTTGTTTGGGCTTCTGTGCCATGGTATAGAGTAAATCAAACTCTTTAGGTGTAATATTTTCAACATATTGACCATCATAAAGCACCTCACGCCGACTTTTAGAAATTTTTATGTGATCAGTTTCGACATCAAATTTTTCAGTATTCTCTGCTAATTTTGTTTGTTCCTGCTTATCATCAATTCTAATCCTACGTTGTAAAGCTTTGATGCGAGCTATTAAAGCTAGTGGACTAAATGGTTTAGACACATAGTCATCAGCACCAGCATTAAATCCTTGAATCTGCTCTTCTTCACTACTACGAGCAGTCAACATGATAATTGGTATGGTAGGTGAAATTGCACAAACCTCTTTAGCAACTTCTATGCCATCTTTTTTTGGCAAATTAAGGTCTAATGTTATTAAATCATACTGATCTGGATTTTTAGCAAACATTTTAACGGCTTGTTCTCCATCAGTCGCAATATCCGTGGTCCATCCTTCTTTTTCAAAGAATATTTCCATCATTTCTGCAACCGACTGATCATCCTCGACCATTAAAATTTTCAGTTTCATTTTCGGTCCCTAAATCCTTTTGTTCTCTCCTTTTTTACTTTGTCAGGGTCTATGTAATCTGCTGGTAATTCATGACGCTTTTGCAAAAAGCTTTTTAAACTCTTCTCCGTAGCCATGATTGGAAAGATAATGAAAAGATAAAATGTCAGCAGCCAAAGTAAAAAATATCGATCCCATTTAAGTAAATGGATTCCAATCCCCAATACTAATTGGATTAAACCAAATATAATAAAATAGTAACTTGCCTTGTGCTGGGCAAATTTGAAACTAGCTTTATTAACTTGGGCCAAGTAGGAATAATAACTATAAAATGGACGTGGTCTTTTGGGAGGCGATATCAGCCATAACAGTCCAACTACCATAATAATCGAACCGCACGCAATATAAATCATTCTCTTTTCCTTTCCATCTTAAGACTTAAGAATTAATCCTGATTGCCAGGAGTAGAAATAACCATTTTCATATTACCTAAAAATTTAAATTCCTTAATATTATTTGGAATTATCATATTTGTACCAATAGATAAATTAAAAGTCTTGTTTTCACACTCAATTGTACCTGAACCATTAATAATTGTTACTAATAAGAAAGGATGCCCATTTAAGCCAGTATTCCACTGACCATTTAAATCTATTTGCCACAGATAAAAATGAGGAGATAGTGGTGGTTGCACCAAGGTCTTAATGATGGCATCTTGCTTTTTTCTAGTTGTTATTTCAAGTTTAGGATCAACGTGAGGTACTTGAGTGACATCAATAGACTTCTGAGTGTGCAGCTCCCTTTTTTTGCCAGTCTTTTGATCTACACGATCATAATCATATAAACGGTAGGTAACATCACTTGACTGCTGCGTTTCAATAACTAAAATACCTTTAGTCAAAGCATGAATTGTTCCCGAGGGGACATAGAAAAAGTCTCCGGCTTTGACAGGAACTTTGCGTAATAATTTGTCCCACTCGCCTTTGTGAATCATATCTGCAAGTTCTGAACGTGTTTTAGCAGTATGACCATATATTAGATATGACCCTGGATCTGCCTGTAAAACATACCAGCTTTCTGTCTTTCCACTGTCATTTTCTACTTTGCGGGCATATTCATCATTTGGATGAACTTGCACAGATAAATTATCATTGGCATCCAAAAACTTAACAAGGAGCGGAAATTCCTTACTCTTGGGGTTACCAAATAGTTCCGGATTTTCATAATATACTTTACGTAAACTCTGTCCTTTAAAGTCACCGTTTGTAATAGTTGAAGCGTCATCCTTATATCCGGAAATAACCCAAGCTTCACCAACTTTACCGTCAGGTATATCGTAATTAAAAATAGTTTTTAATTTTCGTCCACCCCAAATTTTGGGTCTAAAATATGGGTTAAGAAAAAATGGCTCCATTATGATCACCTCACTATTAGTTTAATCTTTTAAAGTATAAATTTAAAACTATTTTTTCAAATATGAAAACAAATGTTATTATTTTAAAAGCTGATTCCATAATAAAATATTTATAATAAATAATTTCGTTTATTTTAATATAACGTTTCAAAAATACCAAAGAAAAAACCTATCATATTGTTTTGACAGGTTTTTAAATGGGGAATAATTTACTACTATTTTTATTGTTTTCTTCTACTGTCTTTTGCTTTTTAATCCCTCCAGTCTTGATTCTGCAATCTCGTGTTCCAACTCGTTTTCATATTGTTCTCTTTGAGCTTTATCCCAGCCATAATAATCAGACATGTGTTTAATCACGCCATTCTTTACCTGGTCTAAGGTATCACTCTTGAATAAAATATGATAAGTACGTCTTAATAGGTAATCAACAGGTGTTAATGTCATTTCCTCTGCAAGCGAGTAATCAAGAGCTGCAGTTTCACCAATACTCAATCCTTCTTCTGGTTTGACTGTTTGGGCATAGTCATAAATTTGCTCCGCCTGAGAACCAAATAAGTTTGCAATCTCTTTTGCATCATCAGCTGCAAGGCCAGCAGCCACACCATCTTTCGCAATGCGAGCAAGTTCAGCTTCTGCGTTGTCAGAATCGAAATCGCCACCAGCAACTTTAATTTCTGCTGAATCTTGCAACGTAAAGTTTTTAGAAAACTCGTCATGAAATTTTTGCTGGATTTTCTTCATTGCACCATTAGCCATGATGCGGTAATCTGTCAACTTACCGCCGGCTAAAGTGATCAATCCATCTTCGGCTTCAGTTAACGAACTACCACGTGATACCGCAGATGGTGCTGAAGTACTGTCAGAAACGCTGGCACCAGTTGCTGCATCTGCAGCTTCGTTACCTTCAACTTCTACTTCGATTAAAGGACGTACACCAGCCCAGCTGGCTTCGATATCATTAATTGTTAAATGAGCAGCAGGATACTTTTTATTGATGATATTTAACAAGTAGTCTACATCGCTTTGTTCAACAGTAGGATGAGCATAATCACCGGTAAAGTCAGTATCCGTTGTGCCGAAATAGGTTTTACCTTCCCGAGGAATAGTGAAAATCATTCGGCCATCAGCCGTACCCGAGCCAAAATATGTTGGCTGTGGCACAGTCAAGCGGGATTGGTCAACTACCAAGTGGACACCTTTTGTAGGACGCAAACGCGGTTTTTTGTAAACTTCTTTATCTTCTTGTCTTACCAAATCTGACCAAGGCCCAGAAGTGTTAATAACAACATCGGCATGAATATCAAATTCCTCGCCTGTTAAATTGTCATGAACGCGAACACCATTAACTTGTTTTTGATCATTATGTAAAATTTCGATGCTCTTCAGGCGACTAACAGCTAGACACCCTAATTCATGAGCCTTTTTAACATTTTCTACTACCAAGCGGGAATCGTTATTTTGATAATCCAAGTAAACACCTGCACCCTGCAGATTCTCACTATTTAATTGTGGTTCTCGTTTTAAGGTTTCTTCCTTATCCATCATGTAGTTGGCATATTTAATTAAAGGTGAATCTCCATCGATACCTGCTAAATGATCATAAAGATCCATCGCTACTTTTACCGAGAACATAGTAAACGTTGTCCCTGGTTCGTCATAAATTGGCAAAATCATAGGATCGGGTTGGGTCATATGTGGAGCGATATGCTGGATAACAGCACGTTCCTTGACTGTATCAGAAACGACTTGGACATCAAAAGTCTTCAGATAGCGAATACCACCATGTACAAGTCTGGTAGACCTTGATGAAGTGCCTCCACCAAAGTCTTGCATATCAATCAAGCCTGTCTTCATTTTGGCTGCACTGGCCTGAAGAGCAACGCCTGCTCCGGTAATGCCGCCTCCGATAACCAGCAAATCTAATTTTTCATTTTTTAAACGTTCAATTTCTTCTTTTCTGGTTTCAATTGAAAACGCCATGATTTGGCCTCTTTCTTTTTAATAAAAATTTCTAATTGTTTTTCTGGTATGGCTTATATGAAAAGCTCTGAGCAGCTTTAACAGCTGATTTCCAGCCTTCATAAAGGTGATCTCTTTCTGCACTGCTCATTTGCGGTTTAAAGGTTTTACCTACTTTTTGAATTTTCTTGATTTCATCAAAGTCTTTCCAAAAACCAATGGCTAAACCTGCAAGAAACGCTGCACCTAATGCTGTTGTTTCAAGGTTAGCCGCACGCTCAATTTCGATACCCAAGATATCAGCTTGGAACTGCATTAAATAGTCATTATTGGCAGCACCACCATCAACCTTTAATTTTGGAATTTGAATCTTGGTATCTTCGTGCATCGTATCAATAACATCACGACTTTCATAAGCCAAAGACTGTAATGTGGCTTTTGTAAAGTCATCACTGGTTGTTCCACGAGTCAGACCGAAAACAGCTCCCCGGACATTAGAATCCCAGTACGGAGCACCTAAACCGGTAAATGCAGGGACGACGAAAACTTCATTATTATCTTTTGAGCGCTTGGCAGCTTCTTCTGATTGAGGAGCGTCATCAATAATTCCTAGTTGATCACGCAGCCACTGAATAGCAGAACCAGCTACGTAAATACTACCTTCCAAAGCATAATTTACTTTGCCGTTTATGCCATAAGCCACAGTAGTTAACAAATTATTAGCTGAAAATTTGGGTTTTTCGCCAGTATTCATAACGGTGAATGCACCGGTGCCATAGGTGTTTTTAACCATTCCCGGCTCAAATGCTAACTGCCCAAACAAAGCTGACTGCTGGTCACCTGCCATGCCAGAAATTGGTACTTGACTACCATAAAAGTGAAATTCAGCTGTAGTACCATAAATTTCGGAGTTAGACCGAATTTCCGGTAAAATTTTTCTTGGAATGTTTAATAACTTAAGTATTTCATCATCCCAATCAAGCTTGGTAATATTAAACAGCATTGTCCGGCTGGCATTCGTATAATCTGTCACGTGGACCTTGCCACCAGTCAATTTCCATACTAACCATGAATCAATAGTACCAAACAATAATTCACCGTTTTCTGCACGTTCTTGAGCTCCCGGAACATGATCAAGAATCCAGCGAATTTTAGTAGCTGAAAAGTAGGCGTCAGGAATTAGTCCCGTTTTTTCATGAATCATATCCGTATAGCCATCAGCAATAATTTTATCGGCAATATCCGAAGTCTGACGGGATTGCCAGACAATAGCATGATAGATCGGCAAGCCGGTCTTCTTATCCCAAATAACAGTCGTTTCACGCTGATTGGTGATACCGATAGCTGCAATTTGGTTAGGTTTAATCCCTGAATTAATAAAAGAATTGGCAATTGTAGATAAAACTGAGTTCCAAATTTCGTTGGCATCATGTTCTACCCAGCCAGGTTTAGGAAAATACTGATTAAACTCTTTCCGTGAGTCAATTACTTTTTTACCAGAATGGTCCAAAATAATTGCCCTTGTACTAGTAGTACCTTCATCAATCGCTAAAATATATTTTTCAGCCATTATACTTTCTCCTTTTTAGTATTAAAACTAATTTTGTAAAGGTAACTGTCGTTACAATTCAATTTTACCCTCGCTTTTTGGGAAGCGCTAACATATAATGATAATAACTTATTAGTTAAAGTTATAAGTAAAAGGACAAAGTGTGATGAAATACAGTTTATTAACATATAAGTACTTTATTGACGTCGTTGAAACTCAAGGATTTACCCCTGCTGCCAAAAGAAATTTTGTCTCCCAAACAGCAATTAGCAATGCAATAAAAAATTTAGAGAAAGACCTGGGCGTTCAACTTATTGATAGGTCAACTTCTCATTTTAAGGTCACTTTAGCCGGAATTAATTTGTACCATTGTGCAGTGCCTGTACTAAACAAATATTATGAGTTTAGCGAAAAAATCAGCCAATTAAACAATTCCTTTCAAACAATAAGAATTCATTATTTGCACGCCTTCAATTATTGGGCAGTTCAATTGGCTCAGTCTCTTGCTAAAAACAATCCAGGTTTACAATTACAACTTGACACTGAAAACTTTGCCGCCAGTATACCTAAACTCGATGCAGGAGATTATGACGTATTGATTGGGTTTTCCACTGCCGTTAGTAAAATTAAAAATATCCATGTTAGAAAAATCGGAACAGCCAATTTTGGCATTTTATTGAATCAAAAGGCTATTGATCAAAAAGGAAGACTCAAAAAGGAAGTTATAAAAAAGCAGCCCCTTTTCTTACAAAAATGGACTGCTACTGATAATAATGATGTACAAACAAAAATTAAAAATATTCTGGAAAAAATGAATATTAGTTATGAACAAATTAATTATTTAGATAGCTTTGACGCTGCTTTATCAAACGTTGTTTTAAATTATGGAATGGCTATATATCCGGAAGAGCTGCCACTGCCGAAAATATATGATGAATATGTTACTTTTTTACCAAACTTGCCTAAACTAAAATACGATGTTGTTGCGATATATAAAAATCCAGCTATTTATAATATATTAGAACATTCCCTGTCTAAAAAATAAGTATTAAGTTGCTTTCTATAATTAGTCCAGTTTTTCCAGTTTTCCCAATTTACCTAAACCAGTAACTACAGTTATAAGTATTGAAAAAGACATACAGATAGCGGCAACAATAAATATTGAATGGACTTCAGCTTTGATTAGAAAACCACTAATTAAAGACATAACAGGACCAATTATTCTTGTTAGTGAAGTTGAAATCGAAGTTATTGTTCCTTTAAATTTAGATGGGGTTTCTGCTTGAATAACAGTAAAGAAGTTGGCTTGCGACCAGACGCTACCAAACGAAACCAATGCGTAACCAAAAGTGACCCAAATAAATGACTGGACATCAAGCATAATTAGGAAGCCTCCCATTATTAACAGGGCAATCATAATCATTTGCGTACCGAGTCTCATGCTTTTATTAATGCGCAAATAAATAAAATTGCCTAAAATACTTGCAATCGCTGCTACTGTGTAAAAGATACTGACCATATTAACAGAAACTTTCATTTCTTGTTTTAACAAAAAAGTAAGCATGGGAACAACTGCTTGAAAGCCAATGTTTGCCACAAAAAAACTTACGATCAGCCATTTAATATCATGATGTGCAAATAAAAATGTGATTCCCTCTTTTGCGCTTTTATTAAAAGACTTTTCTTCTTTCACTGACTTATTTTCTTTATACAACGGTTCATAATCTTTAATGACATAGGTTAAGTAGCCAAAACTGAAGGCATCTAGCAAAAAACCACCTACGTAATCAATTAAATTAATAATGACAGCTGCAATACCTGGACCAAAAGTTTTTTGAATCGATGAAATTAATCCCATTTGTCCTGAAACAGATGAAAGTTCTTCTTTTTTAACTGACTCGGCTATGAAAATTTGATATCCGGTCCAAGTAATTAAATCAAATGTACCAAGTATAAAGACTACCAATAAAAGCCAATATAATGAAATGTTTTTTATAACCAAAAATGGTGCAATTATAATTAACACCATTTGCATTATTAAAGAAAAGAGCATGATTTTCTTACGAGAATATATATCAAAAATGGGCCCAATTGTTAGTCCAAACAATGCTGTGGGCAGATATTCAACTGCAGTCAACAGTCCCATTATGACTGATGAATGAGTTCTAGACAGCATCAGCAGTGGAATTGCAAAAGTGTAAAATTGGTCACCCAGTCCTGAAATGGCATAGCCTAAAAGTAGTTTGTTTTTTTGTGTTAAATTTTTCATTGTCAATTCTTTTCAAATTTACGACAGACTATGTACTTAACTATTAAAACGCACATAATTTGCCGTTTTTAAGTTTAAATTAATTTAAGTAGTTTTATTGTTAGTAAGATAGTTTTTAAATCAGATCGTTTTTTGCTTTATTTTTAGTATAATAAATATATATAAATAGAATAGCAGATTTTCTTAAGATTTGTCCATATTGCCAGCGACCTAAAACCTAAGGTAAAAATTAAGGAGTGTAAAAATAAAAGCAAATTTGAAAAGTGATAAAACAGGAGTAATTAAACAGGTGAAAGCTGGGGCAAGTTGGACAGCCTTTTTCTTTGGTGCGTGGGTACCAATCTTCAGAGGAGACTGGAAGTTTACCATTCTTTTTGGAATTATTCAATTACTTGAATTTTTTTCTTTTGGAATTATAGGACTAATTATAAGAATTGTAACCTGTGTCAAATATAATTCTTGGTATATATCAGAACTACTAAATAATGGTTATTCTCCTGCTGATAAAACATCTGAACAGGTATTAAGACAAAAAGGTCTTTACCTAATCTGATGAGATTTCAAATAAACGGATTTATAATTACAAGTAGAATGGTAAACTTTAATACAACTAACTAACTAAAATTAAACTCTTCCAATTAAAATACAATTATCTCAAAATGTGACCTCAAAACTCAAAAAATATTTGAAGGTCATTTTTTTGGTTAAAATTTTATTTCTTGATTTCACACGCACTCACAATTTCTGAGATGCGAACTTCATTTTCTTCAGAACCTCCAATAAAAGTTAATTCTGGTTCATCATCTTCTTCATTCATAATATCTTGGACAAATATTGTTTTCGTTTTGCCATTTTTTAACTTAAATTGAACAGTTCTACCAGAAAAATGTTTTCCTAACTCTTGCAATGTCATTTTATGTGGATCCATTTCATCAACTTCCTAGTCATCAAACAATTTTTATATAATTTTGATAGGGAAATAGATAAGCTTATAAGTCATCATTTTTAAATACTCAGTGAATAACAAGTAACATTTATTTTCACTTTTTTCATTTTTTTCATTTTATAACACTTACTTATTGTTTTTTACTACTTCTCTTTTATCATAATACTCTATTGATCTCTTTGTCTATATAGTTAATAAGCATTTTTGCTACACGATAAATTGTTTCATATTATTTTTACCGAATAATCTTTCACAGAAAATGTTTATCAAAAAATGGATTGTTATCTATTAACAAACACTTCACTTTGGTTTTCATATTCAAAGAATAAAATATTTAGATTATTTATTCTTTTATGCTGTGCAAATGCCGTGCGAAGATAAAATAAAGCCCTATGAATGCTTTATTCATAGGGCTTTATTGATATATCT
>NZ_KQ033871.1:655824-696796 GCF_000967195.1 Lactobacillus kullabergensis | reverse complement strand
ATGGAGGTGAGGGGCGTAAATAAAGATAATAGATAAAAATAGTTAAAGCTAGTTTCTTTATATATCAATAATTTTCGATAATTTTTATGTTTGCTAAATTTATTAAATATAAAGTTGGCGAACATTTTGGCGAACATTAATTAATCTGAATATTATTAATATTACTTAGCTCTACCCCATTATCGCCAATAATAATTTTATCGCCCTCATATCCCTTTACCAGACCAACAATATCAGGCTGTATCTTCTTATCTAGCGTTTTTTCTTTAAGCTGAACTGAAACTAATTTATTATTTGCAAAAGCCTGCAATAATATCTGACTTATCTCCACCTGAGACATTGTATCTTTTTCGGAATATTCTTTGGCATTGTTTTCTTTGTCACGATTAAGGGCAGCTATGTGGTCACTAAGCATGAATCCTTGCCATTTTTTCATGCCTCTATCTTGATAATTCTTAAAAAAGTTGTTTACTGTATCGTTAAAATTGTTCTTCATAATATCCACCAAACATTTGTTTGCAATTATTATAAAATGCTGGTGCTGAGAGTGCAATTCTGAAGGCTTTAAATATTTTTAGACAAACAAATAACCGCCCTAGCGGTTAACTAGAGCGGTTCTAAATAGTTTTATTTTCTTTTTTAAAAATCTCGAGAAGATCTTTAGACTTGATCTTCTTTCTTAAAAAATTGGGATATGCTTTTGCAACCTCTTTGTCAAAGCTTTCAATATCCATGTACACTGGATTTCCTATTTCATCAGGGTCATTAACTGGGAAATAATCAAAATAAATTTCCTGACCGTTTTCCATTAACTTCCAGTATGCCCAAACTTCAGTATTGCCAAACTCGGCAATATCTTTTTCTAATTCATTAATTAAACTTGTTGAGTCAAATGAGTAGTACATTGATATTACCTGATAGCGTCTGTGTATTCGTCAATTAGTGTTGATAAATTACTATCTTTTAAGTTTAGATCACGAGTCCAGAATTCGCTCATGTCAAATTCTTCTGGTAAACCATCACCTTCAGTATTCATCTTGAACGTAACATCAACACGCTGACCTGAAGGATAGTCTTTAGAATCATCATCGAAAATAGTAATTACATCTCTCTGATCGGCATCATTTAAACCGTAATCAGCAACATATTGATTAATTTGATCTGCGTATTTCTTACTAATTATTCTTAAATCTGAATTTTTCATTTTCAAAATTCCTTTCTTTATTCATTTACCTTACATATATTATAATATACGTTTAAACGTAGATCGTCAAGTATTTTCTTGTTTTTCTTCAATTAATTTTTTTAATTTTTCTAAATCTTCTTTTGTTGCCAATTTTGTCACAAATCTTTTAGCTTGCGATCTAGCAACGATGTATTTTTTACGCTCTTTATGAGCCTCATCCCATTTTCTGCTAGCTTTTAATTGAGCATCGCTAACTTTAGTCATTAAGTCATCTCCTAATCCTTTGCAACTAAAACTAAATTATCTTCACTAATGATTTTTTGTTGTTCTTTAGCAATGTCTAATGCGTCATTCCAAGTTAACATGTCTCCTTGGCTTACCATGTCTTCAAATGGCTCTCTTGCATCAGCAACTTTGAAGTAAATTTTATCTAAAAGAATATAGGTGCCATAATAGCCTTCAAAGTATTGCCAGTTTTTTAAAAACATGCAATGGTCACGATCTAATTTAAGTACGTAATTAGTCCAGCCTTTATTACCCATGTAGCTAAAAACATTATCAGGACTAATTCTGATCAATACCTTGCTCTCATCATCGTTAACCTGCTGCTTAAAATCCCAATATTTGTGAGATTGATCTTGATACTTGAAACCTTTGAATCTGTAATCGTTAAAGCTTGTAGTTGACATTTTGAAATTCCTTTCTTTATTCATTTACCTTACATATATTATAATATACGTTTAAACGTATATTGTCAACTACTTTTTGCAATTTTTTCTAAAAAAAGTTAAAATTATTTTTGAAGTTTCGATCTAACTTCATTTACCTTATGCTCCCTAGTGGGAGCTTTTTTATTGCAAAAAATAAGCCATCTGAAACTAAATCCAATTGCCTTTTTAATCATAATTATAAAAATCATACTTGTATTTTTCTTTTTCTAGTTCCTCTCGTTTTTCTTTTTCTTGCTTATGAAATTCATCTAGTTTTTCTCTAACATAAGTATACATTTCAATAAATGGATTGATGGTATTTATAAAAATATTAAGAGCCTGATAGATTATGCTAAAAACATTATCTCCCTTCTTAAATAACATAATAAATATTGTGCCTGAACAAAATACTAGTACTGAAGTTATTACTGACCAAATTACCTTAGTAAAAAAGAGGAACACACCTTGATTAATCTCAGTAAGTATTTTTTTACAAACACATAAGTAAAAAACCCAAAGGTAAATTGAATGGATAAAAACCCACAGAACTAATATCAGCATAGACGGAACTAATAACGAAAAATTTTGTTTAACTTTCACAATTGAGTTAATCATACTAATTACAATACGGATAATGAATGGAAACTGTATAAAAGCAAATAAGCAAAGTAAGCAACAAGTAATTTTGTTAAAGTTGCTTGTTATAGAAAATAAAAATATGTAAAAAATCACATAAAAAGATAGTAAAAATATAAAATAAGATATATAAAATAACAAATTGCTTTTTATAATAAATCTAGAAATTAGTACTACTATCACAGATATAAATCCCGTAATTAATGCGGCCCAAAGCCTTGCTATTTTCTTTGATTTTTTATTCTTTCCCTTGTATAAATTCATATATACTCTCCTTTTTCTTTTATGCAAATTATAGCATCAAAATAAGCCACTCCAGAGCATTTCTCTAGAGTGGCTTAATTAATACTATTTAAATTTTCCCATAGCTTTACCGTACTTATCTTTGCCAACAATATAGCCATAGCCCTTAGTTCGTGGCTGCCTTAGCCATAAGCGTTTAGGGCCTTGCAACACTGCATCATACTTAATTGCACTGCCTTTAGGCAACATAGCAATCGCTGGGGCGCTAATGTGTGGCGATGTGTGCAATTTGAGAGATTTGCCTAAAATAAAGGTACCAGGCTTTTTAATCCAGTTAGATTTTTTACCCGTACTTTTAGCTGGTTTCCTTGATAACACTACTTTACCGCCAACTCCATTAGCAATATCATGGGCGAACTGTTCCTTGCTAATACCGATACTAGATAAGTAGCCGTAAGGATCGCTATGGTCTGTGTTGCCTAAATTATGAGTTACCCAGTTGTGTGTTTTTACCCCACGTTTAGCGCTCGTATCTAGTGTTAAAGGAATGCCATACTTTTTAGCGTACTCACGAATTAGCCCAATATAGTTACGGTAGGCTTTCTTTGCACGTATCTTATTGCTAAATTCGCACAGCTCAATTTGCATAGGTGACAGTTGATTACCATAGTAGCCACATCCCCAAGCGACATAGCCCAGACCACCTACTAGGTAGCATTCTTTGTCATCGACAACCAAATGGACATAGGTCTGTGCCGTATTAATGCCTGCCTTCATGTTGTGCGCAATTGCCCAGGCTTCACCATTTGGCGTTGCGGTGGAGTGAGCCACAATAATATCTCTTTTAGCCAAAGCAGATGAGCCTTCATTAACCGACAATGCATACTTTTTATTTAGTTTCATTTTTTGTTGCTCCTTCCTGGTATGCTTTCTCAATCATCCCTTCAGCTGTTTCTTTGGTTAATTTAGCTTTAGATGCCTTAGCTTGTTCTAGCAATGCGTCAGTAGCTGCCTGCTTCTTCTCTGCTCCAGAAACATCGGTATGTGTTGCCTGTTGAGTAACGATATATTGCGCTACGTCATACAGCCATTTCATTTTTTCGGCAAATGCTGGATTGTGTTGTTTAGCGTATGGATAAGCAGCCACAATGCCGACTGCTAATAGGACAACGTATGGCAATAATGTGTTTAAAAAGTTAATAATTTGCGTCATTTTTATTCCTTTCGACAAAAAAAGAACACTATTCAGTGTTCTCCAACTTCTTTTTCAATTTTTCGTATTTTTTTTCGATTTCTATCCGTTTTTCACGCTCATTTTCATAGTCTTCAGCTAAGTTATCCCTCTCTTTCTCAAGCGTCTTAAACTTATCCGCATAGTCCTCATGATGCGACTTATGCAAGACAGCGAAAAAAGTGGCAAATGCACCTATCAAGGCTGTTAAGACTTGAATTGTACTGATTAACTCATGCACTTAACCACCTACCTAACTTTTATATGCTGCCCTAATGATTAAGATAAAAATAATCACGTCTCCAATTACTGTATGTGCCATTCTCATTTGTCCAGCTAAAAAGGCATGCCATAGTTGTGTGCATCCTAGCATGCACACGACTGAACCACATAAAATTAAAAATATGTGTTGCCATGCCTTACTTTTATTACCAGTAATAGCCAACAAAATTAATGCCAAGCCTAAAACTGAGATAGTAATATCTAATCTCTGGTCGTTCATGGTTTCAGTTAATTCTGGTGGCCAAAAGAAATAATCACGATCAAGCCAAAGAGAAGCGCCAATTGCAATTATTGACGCTCCCGCTAAAGTTTGCTCAAAGTTCTCATTGATGTTACTTAGCAGACGGTGCCACATAGTCATCACCTGTTATTCTTTTGTAAGCATCTGCATCAATAGTTTTACCAACATAACCTTCAATCGTTTCTTTGGTATAAACATTGACACTGAAAAGGTATTTGTAAAGCGACTCAAATGCATTCATTATATTCATTATTTATCGCCTCCATCAGATTTAGCAGCACTGTCAGCTTTGTCATCTTTGCTTGGCTGTGATGCCTGTTGTTCAATAGCACCTTGTGACACCAAGCCTACAAGTGTTCCGAGCTGTTGGTTTAGAGCCTCATCACTTACTTTACCGTTAGCTACGTCATCTTTTAATTGATTTACTTGTTTAGCAATTTCTGCTAATTGTTGACCTTGAACAGCTCCATCAGTTTCATACCATCGATAATTATTCCAGTCATATTTAGGTGACTTTAATTTAGGATCAGGTGCTTCTTTAACAAAAGGGTATGCAATTTCTGCATCCGCAGGTGCAAACCATGGTTCACATGGCACCGTATTGGTTGATTTATAAACCTGAATAAAGCCTTTAGTTTCCTTATTTTCTGCCATTTTTAATCTCCTAACTAATCTATAAATTTAACATCAGCTGGATCAACCCACGCTACTCCAATGCAAATATATTTTCCCAAAGTTGTCAGGATAGTCCATGTTGAGCCACTTGACACGTATTTACCAGGGTAGGGGTCAGTAAGATGTAATTCATTATTTTTATCTATAGCTAAATATGTTCCATCGTAATAGTTTTTTAAAAGCATAACTTTTCTGCCAGCCAAATCATCTCGTGTAAATCTGTGACCGCCAATTATCAAGTTATTCACTTCTTTGCCATTTAACAACATGAAGGAGTCACCTCCTCCACGTTATATATTATTAGTAAACAGGAGGGACTATTTACCCCCCCCACTTCACTTTTGATGGTAATATCCGACAGCCTTATATAACATGGCGTTGAGCTATAAATTACTTTATTACTCTCATCTGAAAAAGTGATGCCAATCTGAATCCAATACTCTCCATCTTCGAGTTTATCAGTTTTTATTAAGTACAAGCACTGCTTAATCGGTACTATTTCATCCTTAACAGCTGATCCTATTGAAAACTGCCCTGCCGAAGTGGTGTTAACATTTCCAACATAATAAACTTTTTGACCTTTTTTTGTTTGAATTTTAGTCCCAATGAGTGTACTTTTTACAGCTGAAAACCGTTGTCCAGCAACAATCAAATTGTTAACTTCTTTGCCATTCATTAGCATTTGTCAACCTCCTCTTATGGTGTTGCCACGAAAACATTAGGATGGGCTTTAGAGTAAGCAATGCCACTATCAAGGTCATCGCAGTGATGCACGATTTCCTTGTTTTCTTGAATTTCAATTCTAGAAATCAGATCATTATGCCTCTTGTCGGATTCTGCTTTGGAGTAAGAATCTACAATAACATTACCGTTTTGGTCAGGAGCTGTATTGTTAACCTTCGTGACAACCTTAATATTGGCTACGCCATTATCATCAGGATTAATCGCTGTGCCACCATTAAGGCTGATCTGCTTCATCTTCCCGAAGATGTCTTTCATGTTAACAAAGCTGACTGTATAGTAAGCATCACTGCCATACTTATACCCTGCTCTGTACCAACACTCAAAGTTAAATTTTGTCGCCTGAAACATAAACTGTTGGTAGTAATTTAACGAGTACCCTGGGTTCTCACCTTCCAGAACGAATATATATGTCTTACCATCACTCCGATAGTCATCTGGTATGTCATTTTTAGCGAAATTAAAGCCATTTTTAGAATAATAAATCCCTGATTCTGTAAGTGAGTCAGGGTTAGTTTTATTATCTTTTAAAATTGGATTTGAAATTGTGTGAATGTTGCCTAAATCTTTGTCAGATGCAATTTTGAGAAAGTCTTCCTTGCTTGTACTATCAGCTTTGGTACGCACATAAGTTAAACTGCCTTGACCGTAATCGCTAATGTAGACAATCTGCTCATAAGTCTTGGCACCGTTCCATTTAGGAACATCGAATATCCAACCATATAAATTGCCTTGCGTTGCATCAAAGCCTGTCATCTTTCCATCAGACTGTAATTGACAGCCTAGAAATTTGCTTATCCCAACCGTTGAGAACGTATCAAGGTTAATTTTCGTATTATATATGTTATTGCCACTATCGCTGTTAAGGGCTGTTAATTTTTTAATATCAGTGTCAATTGTTTGATGAAGTGAGTTAATGTCTATATCAATTTTGTTGAATAGATTGGTAATATCCTGCTTCTGCGGTAATGCCTGAACTGCCTTAGCTAGTTGCTCTTGCGTAACCACACCATTGTCAGTAACATCAACAGTAACATTATCTGTCTGTCCCACTACAACGAACATAGTTAAGTTGAACTTGAATAATACTTTATCCTTAAAGTCAGGCATTGTTTCAGGTTCAACGGCTGTAGTTAAAGCATAAAGAAACTCTTTGTCGCTACCATCTTCTTTTGCAAATAAACCAACGGTATTGATATTGTAGCTGTTTGATAAATCTTTATTATTAAAAATAAGCTCTGCGCCAATGACAATGCTCTTGTCTTGTGCAGAATCCGCTACATTATTAATCTCACCATACTGCATCAAACTTGGTAGTGTGGTTAATTGTTGTAATTCACTGATACTTTTATCCGCCAATTTTTCAGTTGATGTGGCAGCCCTAGTAATCGTGAACTTGGTTTTACCAGAACTGGCTTTAGCAGCTAAATCAAGACCTGCATTGGTTAAAATCGTTTTATTGTATTTCGACAAATCTTTGCTCCTCCTTTCTAATTAATAAACTGAGAAACGTTGGCTTGCACTGCAGTTGTTGCTTTCAGCCAAGTCCCCAGACCAACTTTAAAGTCGTTGCTAATTTCAGCTCTGTTTAGCGCCACTCTAATCTCATAGATCATGTTGGCTGGCAGATAAATGTTAAGCAAATACTTGATATTCTCAATCTGACTGCTGTTAATTTCGGCACTTTTAGCTTCAACGATTGCATCCCTTTCAATAACTGTGATTGTCGCAAGTATTTTAAGTGTCGCAAATAAGTCACGCAAGTACTCAATAGTGATTGGTCTTGGAGGCAAAAGTCGCATCAGTACTTTGTTTTGTCGTTCCTCTAAATCATCATTTGGAGCAGGTTTAATTCCTACTTGGTCTTCAAAAACAGAAATTCCTTTCACATCTGTTTGCGTAACAAACTGATTTAAAAGCAGTCGAAACTGCTCACTTTCAGCTTTATCAAGCACTTCTCCTTGTGCATGCATGATTGCCTGCATTTCGTAAACGTCATTGTAATAGTCAGGAAGATAGTCCATTAAATTATTAGCCATCTAACTTTACCTCCCCTAGAACTGGCAGTTGTGACGTTTGATTATCAAACACAAGCGTAATGTCTTGATCAGAGCCATTTAACATTGGAACTGATGTATTGATTACCCCATCAACCATCATTATTTGTGACAGTATTTTTGAGCGGTAAATAGTCTGCGAGTAGCCTCGCCCAGTCTTTGCATCAATATTGTTCCAACTTTGCCGTAGCAACTTAAAATATTCTTCGATAGAAGTCTTAATCTTAGCTTTAACTATGTCTACTCCATGAGTGCCATCAATATTTACCGTGGCTGCTATGTTCACCGTCAATGGTGTTGGTGCAACTACAGTTACTTGATGGTCGATTGGCGCCAGACCATAGCCCTGGCTTTCATTATCAACAGGATCAATGATGTTCTTAACCTTTTTAACTAAGTCGGCACTAGCAGGCATTAGATTATTGTCAACAATAACTAGCTTGACTGTGCCCGCACCATTCCAGACAGGATAAACTTGTCCAGCTCCAACTTCACTAATTTTGCTGAGCATTGCCAAGTAATCAGTAATGTTGCCACCGTAAGCAATCCAGTCATCTGCCCTTAACAGACGGTCACGCAGGTGGTCATCAGTTTCTGCATCTCGAGCAGGAGCCACTATCTCGGTTATTTCTGCCCATGAAAGACTATCGTTGCTCGTTACTGGCAGTATTTGCCCGATGTAAGAGTTGGCTGTTGTCCCTGGGTCATCGGCAGTTAATTCACCGGTCAAATCATCATTAATTTTTTGCACCGTATAAAAAATAGGCGTTTCACCAATGCTGGCAAATTGGTCGCCTATCTGTACGTTATTAATTGAGTTGCCGTCAGAATCTAAGAATTTAGCCTTAACTTCCGTTTGGGTTGCTGCATATCTGGCTGTGCCGTGTTCAGCTGCTCGGTAGTCAAGAAATTGTCCTTGAGCTGTCTTTACATAAGTCTGTTTAATGATGTTTGCACTTGCCAAAGAATGTTGAGCTAAAACCATAGCTGTAGGTGCTAATGCGTCATAAATTACTGAACCTTCTCGCTGATCAATATCATCGGGAACATAATCCAGCATTAAATCAAGCCAGTAGCCATAATCTTCCGCCATGTAGCTCTCAGCTAAATCATCTGGTGTCATCCACGCTCACCTCACTATCTATATTAATATTGCCGTACACCGTAACGCAGGTGCCTTTAATTTCTAGGGTATCTCGGCTTACTTCATTAACTGTGTCAATATTGACTTCAACCACTCGATCATCAGCTAATAATGCCTCTTTAATCATCCTTTCAGCCTCTACCTTGGCATAGCCCATGTCTTTGCCAATTAAATCGTTAAGGTCATTGCCGTATTGGTCCGAGTAGATGGGATAGACTAGACGTTCCGTTTGCAGTATCTTGTCGACTGCCTGAATCATGGCTTGCTTTTCATCAACTTTGCCACGAATGCGTCCATTTTCAATCTTAAAAGTTAAGGTAGGTTCATCGTCCAAAGACTCATCATCGTCACCATCAGTGTCAATATCGGTATCTTCCAATTCGGCGCTCTCATCATCAATGTTGTCATCGTCAGTAACAATAATATTATCATCGTCCATGCTATCCCTCCTCTCGTTCAAACAGGTAAAACTGTTGTCCGCCATCCATGCGGATCATGGTCACTTTATCGTTTTTCTTTAAGCTATTGTCAAATTCCATATCTTTAAAGTTGATTTTTTCGGTTTTAATCACATCACTGCCATTAATAGTTGCTTTGCCAGGTAATTTGAATTTGCCTATGTGTTTGCCTAACACAATGAAGTTATCGTCAATTACCATATTGTTGGATAGCTGCACCTTCAACGGCTCCGTGCTAGTAACTACACCATAGACAACATCAGCATAGTCACTGTCTTTACCACCGCGACTATTTAGCATCTTAATTAACCGTTCTCCAGCCATGAAGCACCTACTTTCATTGTCAAATGGCACATGTAATCAGTACCAAATTCATGTTCAGCTTTCAAAATTGGGCAATTTTTCAACGTTTTATTAATGTCGTTAATCTTGATTGTCACAGCATTACCTGCAACAAGGTCAACATTGCCAATACAATCAACTGTCAATTCCTTATTAGCACGATTACGCTTGCGCAGCTCATCCTTAGCCTGTTTAACCATCTGAGCGTGATTAGCCTTGTTCTTCTTATTGACCGTGATTTGCAATTTGCCCCACTGCTCTGTTGAATCGCCTTTTGCACTAACAGACTTAAAGCTAGTGCGTTTAGCTTCATCCTTTTTACTGGTCTTAGCTTTGGCACTAGTGGTTTTTTGATTCTTACCATTAGCCTTTTTTTGCTTGGCAGTGGCTGATTTAGACTGGGATTTTTTAACATCCTTTTGGATGACCTTAACCACATTAGCTGTGTCGTTAATATCCACGGCATAAGAAAAGCCCGTCATTGCGGACTTACTACCAATTATGATTTTTAATTTTTTATAGGGCGCCCTTCGTAGCTCAACAACATCGTAATTGCAATACACATAATACATGTGCTTAGTGGCGCTCAAAGTTTTGGTAATGGCACTCTTAAGCATGTCGAAGTACGTCTTACCATCACAAACTTCGGCTGCCACCTTGTGAGTTGGCTTGTCAACTACTTTGTGCTTAATCCCTGCACGTTTGCAAACATTGTTAAAACGATCAGCAATAGTGCCAGATTTCCAAACGATTGAATCCTGGTTTTTTAAGTAGCGTTCTTTGTCATAGCAAGTAACACTAACTGTGTCATCTTCTTTGACTTTGTAATTGAATACGTAGCCGTAAAAAATTTTATGATGGCTCCATCTGAACTTGATGACATCGCCCGTATAAGGGATTATTGGGTGTGCTTTTTGAATTAAGTCAAACGTCAATTCGCCAGCACTAAAATTAAGATCAGTTGACCATTTAACATTCGCAACAACATTCCGCAAATCGTATGTGGTTCCCTTGCCGTTCTTTTTAGACTTGCGGTACAGATTGCTTCTACGCACCAACTTAAATGTCGTTATCATGCTTTCTTCACATCGCTTTTCTTAACCCAACCCCGAGCAATGCCATTAATACCCACGCATATTGGGTACTTATGCCCAGTAGCAATGTTAATTACCTGTCGTTTGGCATTTTTCTCATAAACACCAGCTCCATTGCCATTTGAATCCAAGTGTAAACGTCCATTAACGATTACTGTTGAATGAATTCCAAACTTTTTAGGAGGTGCAACTCGTTTTTTGCCTTTTTTAGATTTATGTTTTTTCTTCTTTTTTACTTTCTCAGCTTTAAAACTCCGATATTGCTTTAGTTCAAGTGTGTACTTGTACTCTTCGTCAAACCCATCCTCAAAGCCATAATTAAAACTAGCAATCGTCATACACATGCTTATTTTTGTGTTGGCAACAACCAGCCTGACTAGTCCTTTGGCTTTTTGGATTTTTTTAATCCACTTAATGTAATAGTCGGGCTTTTTAGGCGAATCATCTGCTAAATAGGTCGTTTTGTATTTTGGAAAAACGGAATCGATAGTAATTCCTACTAGCTTAATATTGCCCAGTCGATTTATTTCGCCTAAATTCACTACCGTTTCGCTTTGATCATCATTTTCATAATTGAGCTTTAGTTCTGCTGGATTGACTGGTAGTTGGATAGTCTTACTTGTTTTGTAGCTAGTCAAAAAGACACCAAAGCCGTCCATATAATTCACCTCTCTAACTTAATGATTTTTCATTCTGAGCAATTAGTCTATTTTCAATCGCTGCTAATATTGCGTCTGCGTCATAGTCCGCATTGCCTGTGCTGTTAATCTGGATAGCGCCACTTTCAATTGTGACAGTTGAACTCCGATTGTCATTATTTGCGCTGCTACTGCCGAATTTAGTTCCAATTAAATTCGAACCATTATCGTCATTGCTACTGATTGAAGTTTCTAATTGATCTTGTTCATTAATACCAATTCCTGCTGTAGCTCCATCCAATCCGTTTAGTGCATTGGCAACACTATTTACAGCAGTTGCGGCACGGTCAAAGCCATTAGCAAGCAAATCTCCTGCATTAGTTTGACCCATTACCAAAGGATTAAGCGTTGGTGTCATATCTGATGCAGCGGCGACTACACCTTCTGCCATGCTCGCTGAGGCATTTGCAGCTATATCCGCGTCATGATTTAAACCAATCGCAAGCCCCTGGTCTAACCATCGACCAAATTGATTAAACAATTTAGAAGGTGACCCCAAATGGAAGAAACTCTTAGCTGCACTAACAACTTTTCCTGCAACATTTGATACTGCATTAACTGCAGCACCAATCATAGATTTAATCCCATTAACTAAGCCTTGAATCAAGTCTCTACCAACACTTACTAATGAACCTGCAAAACTTCTTGCTGCATTAACTGCATTTGAAATACCATTTCTGACACTATTTACAACGTTACTCATTGCACTTGTGATAGCTGTAACCATCATAGTACCAGCCATGATAAACATAGTTACTAACTTCATCACTGCAACTCCGACAGCTGCTAAACCACTGGCAACAACCATCAATGCTGCACCTACTATTAATAGACCAGCTCCCAGAACAACGGCTGCTACACCTAATAATAGTGTTGCAATAGCGGCTATCATAAGTAATGGTGTAGCTAACATTAATGCCAAAGCAAACAACATCATTCCTACTGCCGCAACGATAGCAACAACAGCTAATATTGCTATACCAGCTCCCATTAAAACTAATCCTACTGCTGCAATAACTGAAAATACTGCGAGTAATGCAACACCAACTGCCAGCATAGTAATGCCAACTGCCGCTATAATTGCAAAAATACCTAATATTAGTAGTCCTGCGCCTAATAAAACAGCTCCAACTGCTGAAATCACTAGAGACACAGATAAAACTACAATAGCTAAGGCTAGGGCAACTATGCCGATTGCTCCAATGATTGCTGCTACACCGAAAACTGTAATTGCGACTGCCAATAAAAGAATATTTAAGGCTGCTTGAGCGCCATAGGTGGCAATGTTAGGCAATTGCATCCCTAACAGTGCCAAGCCTGCCGTAGCTATAAAAATGGCTACCCCAATCAATAGGAGTGCTGCTCCAAAGATAAGAAATCCTGCTGCTGAACTAATAAAAGCCGGTCCAAGTAATTTAACTACTACAGCTAAAGCGCCAATTGCAACTAACATTCCAAAGAACACGGCAATCGACGTACCTCCGCCACTTGCTAAAGAATTTGCCGCCTGAGCAAGTATCCAGAAACCACTAGCAACTAATACGACAGCAACACCGACTTCCATCAATGCAGCACCTAGTTTTAAAAAGGCTCCAGCACTTTGCATAATTCCTCCCGATTCAGGAACACTATTTGTTGGCAATTTAGGAGATTTTACTTTTTTAAATGCTCCAAATACTTTTGCTATACCTGAAATTCCTTTACCAAGAGTATTTATTACTTTGAAAGCCGCAAAAGCTATTGCAAGGTTTTTAATAGCACCTGCAATATTATTTAGTGTACCAGGCTTAAGTTTGCTAAGTTTATTTAGACCATATACAACAGTTGTAAATATTAATCCCCTAGTTCCGGTTTTCAGAATAAAGAATGCAGTACCTAAAGCCTGCAAACTGCTTGGATCTAATTTACCAATTACTTTTGCGATTGCGCTGATTGCCTTGGCTATTCCCGAAATACTTCTACCAGAAATTGAGCCTAAAGTCGTAAAAAAGCTAGTTTTGCCATCTCCTTCGCTCATCGTGTCAATGACATCACTAACAGCGTCAGCTATAGTTTGAAACATTTTACCAACTTCTTTGCCAGCGCCAGTACTGTTAAAGCCATCGAATACATCTTGCAAACCTAATTTAAACTTGTCAAAAATTGGTTTAACGTAATTAATGGCATTAATGATGCCATCTCCAAAGGAGTTCCAATTTAACTCACTCATTTTATTGGTTATTCCTTCAATTGCACTAATTCCAATTTTACTTAATTTTTGAAATTGTGGCTGTAAGCCGTTGGATAAAGTTTCTTTCAACCCATCCATTGCCTGACCAACAGTTTTATACTGTGTAGCCATTTTGCTGAAATTAGCATTTGTACCGGTTTTGGCAACAGCATTAAGAAATTCCTGGGTTTTTATTTTTCCGTCTTGCACATTTTTGACTAGGTCTTGAGTTGACATATGCATAGACTTAGCAACTGCAGCCATACCTGCTGGCGTTTGTTCAAGCATAAGTTTAAAATCTTGCCATTGTACTGTCGGCTTAGCTGCCATTTGCGTAGCTTGTTGACTCAAAGTCTTCATAGCCTGCTTTGGATCAGTAGCAGCTGCAGCCAATCCACCAAATCCTTTGACCAGTCTCGTAGTATTCTTAACTCCTACAGCTGCCAATTGGCTATAAGTAGAGGACATGTCTGATGCAGAATAAATTGTGTCTTGGGCAAATTTTTGCATCGAGCTTTTGGCTGCTGCTATCTGTGCTGGTGACCTACCTAATTGACGCATGTTCCCATCAAATGTTTGCCAGGAAACACTAGCCTCATTTAGTTCATCAATCATTGAATGAATTCCGGTAGTAGCAGCACTTGCAGCCGAACTAATCATTCCGCCAAAGGCAGTTCCTGCTATGATCTGTTTTAGTCCAATTCCTGCAGATCTAGCGCCATTTCCAAGAGATAGCATTCCATTACTACCCCCATTTATTGCATTTTTAAGACGGGAACTCCAGCTAACACTACGTTGTACACCAGCATTAAACTTATTTAATACATTACTGAAAGCATCATTTATTTTTAAAGTACTGCTTATTGTAGCCATTAGTTACCTCCCTTCTATATATGTTTAGACCTAGCTTTACGTTTGGCTTCTCGCTCTTGCTTTTTCTCTTCTTTTTGCCTAATTTGAATAGAAGCTACTACTAGTGCTTTTTCTTTTTGTGTCAATTCAGCCCATTGTCCAGGAGTCCAATGATATTCATTCAGGCAGTAATAATAAATGCTAAAATCGCCATAGGACTCATTGATTAGTTTTTTGCTTGTTCGACATAGTTGTTAATACTGTCAATATCAAATCCTGATATTTCTTGAATTGATTGTCCAAGGTCAGCATACTGACCAGCATTTAGCATTTTCTTTAACACACCCGCAGGATCTGCAATACAACCCCATGACTTTTGTAATTTTTCATTATTTAAATCTGGTTGAATAACTGCTTCAGCCATCATCAAATCAACTAGCTTGCCTTGGTCAGTTTCTTGAATACGTTGATGCGTTTTTTTGTTAATATAGCTAGTCGTTGCTTGCTTTTGCATTTCATTAAATTCATCCGCTGTGAGTGCTTTAATGATAAATGGTGATTTAAAACCTTTTATTTTTACTTCCTTAGTTTCATTTTTCGGTTTGACATTTTCTGCTAAAAAATCTTCGACATTATAAGCCATTTTTATTTCCTCCTAATTACAAATCGAATCCATTAAAACCGGTAACTAAATTTACCTGTTCAAAGGTAAAGTCTGATTCCCAATCCATGACTCCATCATCTGCTTCAAAGTCAGCAAAAGGGACATCATCTAGGTTTACTTCGCCAAAGTGCAAAGTTTGTGTACCTGCTCTACTGGTAGGATCATTAATGGTCATTGTGATTTCGAAATATAAATCTTTACCGCCATTAATATAAGGCAAGGCATATTTAGTCCAATTTGAACTAATCAGGTAACCTCCAAGTGTTCCAGTACCTTCTACCGAAGTAACTTTCTTGTGTTTCCAGCGACTGCCTAATGTCTGAACGTCTTCCTTGTTCTTTTCTAGTTTTGCACTAAATTTTTTGCATTCAATTAACGGAATTACCTTACCATCAATTGTGACGTATACTTTGGCATCCTTTGTTGAGATTGTGTCTCTTCCGTTTAGAAAACTGCCAACTGTGCTTACTGTTTCATCTGCCATTACTTTTTACCTCCTATTATTGAACGACCATTGTCATGTAAAGCTTCTCCATTGAGTCCAATGGTTTAACTGCTAGATTAACGAGAATTGAATCCCGATCATTACCAGCTTCAATAGAAATGTCGTCTTCTTTGAAATCACTGATAACATTGGCATCGGCTAAGCTTTGCAGATAGCTTACTCGATTAGCTTTAAATAAATCACGACCTGTCGAGCTATTAGTAATCTTGCCGATAAACATATCTTCGAATGTTCGCTTAGTGTTGGTTACAATGGTATCCATTGTCCGTACTACACGGTTTTTGCTAAAGAAGACTGGCTTTTCTGCTGTTACCTTAGTCAATGAGTTAATATCCTGCTCAATCACAACTGTCTCATTGCGTTTGGTCGTAAAAACAATTTCACCATTCTCTAAAGCTTCAATTGTCCGATCATTGCTGAACTTCGGATATGCACTAATTGCATCTGGGTATTCCACATAGGTCAATGATTTGGCTGCATTTGCAGAACTTGATGCTCCTGCAAAGAACCCTGCAGCTACTGTGGCATCTAGTTCAGTACCGTCTCCTAAAATGACACCATTAGCCACTGTTGAAATACCTTCATAATTAACCTTGTCACCTGTATAAGGGACAACACCACGTACTTTGATGTCATTGTCTTCACGCAAATGCTTGATTTCGTCAACTAATTTTTTGTGTAGCGGACTATCAATTGGGAAACCAGCTGTAGTGGCTACATCGTAGTCCTCTGTTTCCAGTGCATCGTTTAATAAGTCGCTAATGTCTACTGGCGTAGTTGTTCCGCCTGTGAGATCAACTGTCACATCATGTTGTAAATCAGCCAATGGATTAAGACTTGTTGGTTTAACAATTGGTGCCTTAGAATTGTCATCGCTGTCCTGGGTAGTAGGACTTGTTGGTGTTGTTCTGTCAGTCAATTTAACTAAAATATAGTCGTTTGACATAATACTTTCTGGCTTATCAACGTTAACGTCCTGTTGATCGACAATCCTACTGCCTAACAAAGTTGATACGATCACCTTGCTATCGCTTTTTTGCACAGTAACATGCAAATCATTGCCGACTGTGCCAGGGTATTTGGCTGTGAAGGCCCACGGTAATGACTCATCGTTGGCTGTAGCCGCAATACCGTCATTATTGTTTAACAATAATACAGTGTTTGCTCCTTTAAGCACTTCATGGAGCGTTTGCAGTTCAGGCTCATCAATATCATGCCCAAGCAATGCTTTAAAGTTTGAGTCACTGTTTAATTTAATAATCCCTTTAGCGCCCCAATTTAGCTGAGTGCCAACTGGTAGTAATGTCCTTCCAATATCCGTACCATTATTGTTATTGCCTTTACCGACAACGTTAAAATAGGCACCTGGGCGGCGCTTATTCTGTGTTTTCCAACTCATATAATTTGTCCTTTCACTTCTTGTTTGTTTAATTTGATTTCATCTTTTTCGGGGTAATATCTTCCCCATATTTCAAATTGATAAATTAGCGTGTTGTCTTCTTGCTGTGTTACCTGAATGTGTCTAAGTGGGGCATAGTCCTTTAGCTCTAATAATCCACTCAACAAGTAGTCCTCCATCCGTTCCATATCAGTTTTGGGATTGTCTGGATTTGGGAAATAGATTACCTGGTAGGCATACTTACGTGACTGCCGGTCAAACAATTCAGGCGCCGAACTGGTATCAATTTTTTCGATAAAAAAAGACGGTTCAGTAAAACCATCTGATTGATTTTCAGTGTAAATTGTTGCCTTAGGAAATAGCCGTGCTATCTCGTCAGCAATTCGCTCAATTATTGTCACTCCATCAGCCTCCTTAGAATATCGTCCATTACTGGCGTAATCAGCTGTGGAATCTGGTTAGAAGTCTGCTTAGTGGCTTTTTGCAGAAAATGCTGACCAGGAACCCAGCTTGCCTTTAACTTCTTACCAATAGCTGGCACATATCTGCCTGGTGTCTGTCTATGCCCGTTTTCAACAAATGAAGCATAGTTTTTGCTATTGCGTAATTCTACTGATATATCTGTGCCACTAAAAAAAGGACCTTTAAGTTCCCAGCTACGTCTTAAATCACCAGTTTTGACTGGCGTTCTGGCTTCCGCATTGCGTTTATACGTTTCACCTACATTCTTAACACTGTTTTTGACCTCGTTTTTTAACTGACCACCTGCTACTTGGGCATTTACATGCTTAGCAAATTCTTTAAATTGACTGTTGTCGAAATCTCCAAACGCACTCATGCTTTTTCATCCCTTGTCATTGCGATTTCTTGGTGGCTCACATAACCAGAATAGCCTTTGCTACTACGTTTATACTTCGTCACCTTACCATTAACATCAGTCACTATAATAGTGGCACCTGCAGGCACATCTATTCCTGTTCTGAGTAGTAACGTTGCATCATACTCATCAGAGCCAAAGAAAGACTGCTCACTGGCTTTTAGTCCTTTAAGTATCACTTTAGCTGGTTCGTCTGAAACAACCGTCACAGGCTCACTGGTGGTTATATGATGTTCGTTAACTACCTTTTTGGTAGCCTGAATAGTAACCTTGTCAGTCCATAACATCGGAGCTATGTCTTTCAATTTATTTAGCGCATCAATCATTGCGGCAACCTCCGAAAATGAATTAGGTCGCTGATAAAGTCATCAGTAACTGGGTTAAGTTTCTGCACCTGAGCATATATTTCAGCAGGCGAGCCAAAGTTAACGGACACATCGCCTTCACTAATTGAATTAACGGTATCATTACTAGTCCAGCTGTGCGTCTGAATTAACTGCAAACACATTGCCGTAATAGTGCTGTCTATTTCTGGTGGCAGGTCTTCTACTGGAATATTGGTAAAATTGGCAACTGCTTGAATTACTCTGTTTAAACTGAAATCTATCAGATCATTATTTGATTTGTCACCCAATAATTGGGCGACCTTATCTTTAATCTCCTTTTTTCTTTCATCGTTCATTTTTACTTCCCACTTTTGCTTGCTGTCTTAGTTGATGGTGCTTGCGGAGCTGTTTTATCTGAAATTACAAACTGAATACCGGCTGTCTTAGTGTTTAGCAATAAGACATCATTATATGAACTTTCGTAGTAGAGACAGTTCCCGCTGTTAATTGCCATTGGGTCATCAAAGCCAACAAAATTATATTTTTCTGGTGCAATTTGAACCCCATTACTAATCAGCATCATATCAATTTGCTTAGAATTATCGATGGTTTTGGCACCTACCGTAAAGTCGTACGCTGTTTGCATTAAATCAGTTGGCACAACAATAATTGATACATCATCTAAGCTGTGAACAGAACGATTAATATTGTTAGGATCTTTTAATACTAAACTTCTATTGATGGTTTCTGCTCTCTTCAACATTGCATTAATTTTAGTTGTTACATAAAGAAATCTGCCTTGGCTAGGAATTCGAGCCTCATCAAAGTCGGTCATCATATTATCAAAAGCAGTTAGAATGTTCTTTTCGTCCAAAGTGTCAGTAGTAATACCTTTGCCACCATCCTTTGTTTGCTTTTCTAAAAACAGCTTACTAAACATATATTTATCCATCTCGGGCATTTTCTCGTCCAAATTAAATTGACGAGTGATGTTCGCAATTGTAATTGCATAGTTCGTTTCATTCACATCGCTAGGATCAACCAAAGTGTCCCAATAACGCTCATTAGTTAGTTCATAACTGTCCCAATCGTTGCTGTAATTAGCTTTAATGTCTGTAATCTCACGTCTTTTTCTGTCTTTTCGACCTTCTAGAATTGTCAGTCTAGGTATTTTAATATGTTTTGCCCCATCAAAATCAATTAATTTATTAGATGGAGATAACCATAGATCACTGGTAAATAAGTGACCATCATAAAATCCTTGTTGAACTGCTTTTTGATACTTGTCTGCATAATTAACTATTGCTTCCATTTACTTTTATTCTCCTTTGAAAATATTAGTCATGGCCGCTATAGGATCAGGGTCTGTCTTAGCTCCACCACCTTGTGGTTGATACGGTTCCTTACTACCTTGATCAAATAGATAGCCATCTGATTTCTGTAATGAACTAATTTGATCGTCTAAGCCTTCAAGTTCGCCTTTGTCGTTGAGCTGTATATCGTCCATATTCAGCAGAGCCTTAGCAGCCTTGGTATTACGTACCTTTGCCTTGCCCAATGCACTGTCGACTGCGCTATTGAGCTTGGTTTGTTGCAATTCCTTAGTTAAATTCTCGGTGTCTTGCTTGTATTTGCTCTGTAACTCTTTGAACTGATTAGTGAGTTCTTCATTATCGCCTGCTTGCTTTTTGAGTGTTTTTAAATCCTTGTCACGCTCTGCAATCTGCGACTGCAAAGACTCGTTAGTCTTATTCAATTCGTCAATCTTGGACTTTGAGTTTTCAACATCGGCGCCATGTAGGCTCATTACTTTGTCAATTTGTTCATCTGTTAAATTTAATTTTTTTAGTTCTTCACGTTTCATATTTGTTTCCTCTCTCGCTTTTTTTACGTGTGGCGAACACAAATCAAGGTATAAAAAATAAGCCTTTTTACGCCATGCTCAGGGCAATAAAAAAGCAGCTGTTAAGCTGCTTTAATAAACTTTAACTAAGCCAAAACTTTACTTCTTTTAAAGCTTTATACAATTTAGTCATGCTGGAGTTTTCAGACAAGAATTGTAAACCTTGATCAGTAATAGGGCTATCTTTTAGTATGTTAATTGTTAAAAAGCCCTGTGGATCTATTTCAAATGTTTTTTTATCAACATACCCTCTCTTTTCTAAATCACTTAAAACACTCACAAATTTATCTGAGCCAACACTATCAGCTATCTTTTTTATTTGATCAGGATTAATTTGTTCTACATTATCTCTACATTCTTTAAGATACTGCAAAATTTTAAATTCTATAGTTTCATAGCTGTTTTGGGACATAATATTTCTCTCCTATGCTGGTACTGCACTGACCACTTCTGAAATCCAAATATCTTGAGGATCGTCACCTGCAGCCATGAAGATTAGTTCAGGCTGATCATCGTCCTCATTTTCGATTTCTTCAACAAAAATAGTTTTCTTGCTACCATCTTTTAATGTAAATGTGACATTTCTTGCGCGAAAATTTGCAATTATTTCTGGTAAAGACATTTTATGTGGATCCATTTTTCAACCTTTCTAATCTAATTTGTCTGGCTTTCTAGGTGTAATATGTGCACCTTTATTTTTTCTATAGGAAATACGTCCTCGTTTAGTTGGAAATAATTTACCATTTATGTCTGACCATAAACCAATATATGATTCATGTTTAAACAGAATCTGATTTTTATTAACGCTTTCGTTTTTCTTTCCATATTTGTCAATCAACGATTGAGCTTCAGCAGGAGATATAACCAGTTCACTTAATGGTCGTTTCCGACCCTTTTTATAGTTATTAAATTCAGGCGTATCCCTTACATGTTTATTATACTGCTCTGCATTAAGTTCATTCCACTTATATTTTCTTTTATTTGTTATGTATCTTGAAGCTTTATTTACTTTATACACTTTGACTAGATTTTTACGCTGATTATCTATTTCTTTTTGCCATTGGTCAAAGGTCATGTTTTCAACATACATACTTTTGCCCGTTTCAGGATCACGAGCCCAGCGTTCAGAGCTATCGGGCAAACCTTCAATATATGGCATTGTTGTACATCTACAATATGGATGTATTAACGGATAATTTAAACCTTCAACCTTATCTTTCAAGTCAAAGACTTTTAAATCTAGATGAGCGCACTCATCACATGTGTGTGATTCAAGCGTTGCTAAATATTGGTATTGGTCAACTTCTTCCTCTTTATATGCTTGAGCTGTAGCTGTCTCTGCTACATGTCCCATTTCAGTGATAATCAGTCTGTGTAATTGATAGTCTTCAACGTCTTTCAAGCGTTGGCGCATCATTTTGAAAATCTGTTCGTGGGAATGACCTAGGACTGAACCACGTAATAATGCATCTCCCAATTCATTGGGTAAAACTTCAGTGTAGTTTTTCCATATTCGCTTTGAAAAATCACTACCTCGCCATGGCTTGTGCACAATTGCTTTTACCTGATACTCGTTAACATTTGCAAAGTTACTGGTTAATTTAGCCCTCTCCATTTGCGTTAAATAGATGCTGTGCATGTAAGTTTGCTGATACTGATATGATAGACTACTTTCCATTTTATCCGTTTCAGACCTTGCATATTGACTTAACAGGTTAGTTAATTGCTCGTCTATGTTCTCTAATCGCGACAACTGACTGCGAAAATACTCAGCGTCTAATTCTTTATCAAAACCGCCAGCTTTAGCCTTAGCTTTGAACTCTTTTAAAGTCATGTGCCAGTCACGAGTACCGATTGTTGACAGTATCTTACGAGCATCTTTAATAGTAATTTCCTGATTAGCTGCATAACGCTTTAACCAATAGTCAACTTCCTGCTCTAATACCTGTTCGACTTCTTTTAAACGAGCACGCATTGCTGCTTCATACTCAGCAGTATTCTGCAACTGCTGCTTTTTTTCAAAAAGAAAACGACGTTTCCAATAATTAACCTCTCTCTTGGTCGTCATTATTGTCACCACCGTTTAGGTTGTCAGGGTTGCCGTACTCATCATTGCGATTCTTTAGGTCTTCCTGCTGGTCTTTCAGTTCCTGCTGCCAATCTTCAACTATTGGATTTGCCTTAGCGATTGCTTCTTTGCTTGTCCAGTTAGCTAGTTGACTGACTACTTGTGCTTTTTCAACATTATTTTGAATTGCTGTTCTAGTCCAAGTTTGTTCGATTGGTCGACTATCTGCGTCTGGTACGTGTAGCCAGTTCATGATTGCACGGACTAGCTCAGTTAATGCATCCCTGAAATAAGCTTCCGTCTTAGCTGCCTTTAATTCCAAATGCGAATACAACATCTTAATCGCCGTACCGGTTGCATTGTTGGTCTTAAAGTCTGTTGGATCTATACCTTGAGCGTGGACAAAGATGTTCGTCTTAGTAGTTTCAAGCATAGAATTCCGTGCTTCAGTTGGAATATCAATTGCAAGCTGATCAACGCCAGAATCATCGCCAGCACCCATACTTCTTATTTTAATGGATTTATATCTACGTAAATTTTCTCTGAAATCATCCAAATCTTGCCCATCCAGGTTTTTAAGGATTAAAAATACCTGCTGAATATCATCAAGATCATTAACATAGCCATTGTATATTTTGTCATAAACATCTATCAGTCCTTTGTAATGATATAAATCAGGTTGTTGCTCTTTATTTTTTGGAAATGCTATAAAAGGAATTCTCCCTAAACCATGCTTATTCACACTTGATGTGCCCATTTTTTCATTAGTTGAGGCATCAAAAATAGTAAAGCGGTCATTGATTGCTTCCAAATCGCTAAATTGATCATCATTAGATTTAAAGGCGGTAACTGTCTGTTCATCCCAATATTCATGCACCCAATAGGTTTTTGCAGTATCTGGCTCAAGTTCCCTGTATGATCGTCTTAAACCAACCAGTTTACGATTTAAATCAGTTGAATAAATTGGTGTTACTTGATCAGGCGGGACTAGTCCATATCTAAATTGACCATCTGAATCAATCCAATAATGTAGCCATGCTATACCTGCATTAGCTGCATCTACAACTAGCTCATTCAATCTCAAGCCGAAATTGTCACCTAGCGTATTTTTAATTTGTTGATTAAGCTTATCATCATCAACGTCAATCGTTGGCGGTTTAGTGGCCAGATAGCCCGCCTCTTGGTCCACCAATAATTGATGAAAATTAGAACTGATCCTGTTGTCAGCTGGTCTAAGCGGATTCTTGCTTTCTTTACTAGCATCATCTTCCTTTGTTTTTGATTCGCCATGATTTTTGATAGTAATATCGTTCTCATTTAAATAATAATGTTTCGACTTACTATACTTTTCATTAAATTTATTGCGCCTACCTTGTGTTCGCTCTAAAAGCTTTTTCATTGCTTCTACTTCCAAGGTTCGAAACCTCCTTTCTGAATTAATCTTTCTAATGCGTATCTGGTTGCATCCATGGTATGGTCATTGCCATCTGGATAGCCTGATTTATAGTTACCGTTCAAATCCAACTCAAACTCGTAGCCTGTGAACTCTCTCCACGCATCAGGACACCTAACTGGATCAATGATTATTTCTCTCAAATCCTCAAGCCACTTATAGCCATGGTCACGAGAACCTGGTCCTTTTCTTGCACCATAAATGTTTAAACCTAAGTCATGATATTCTGCTATCGTCCCAGGGGATGCTGAATCTGCAATTACTGGTTCGTTTAATAGATTACGCTGCTTAATCATCTCAACGGCATCACGATTTTTTAAACCTACGCGCTCAAACTCATCAAAAATAAAAATGCGACGTCTAGCCGCATCCCAATAAATTTTTACATACGCAGTCGGATCATGAGCAAAGCCGAAGTCCAATCCGTGATAAACCTTGTCAAAAGTAGCAATCTCATCATCAGTAATGGCACGTGTTGTGATATTGTTGAACACTTCTGCACCAGTACCTGTAACTTCACCTAAATACTCGTGGCGATATGCTTTCTCATTATCCTTTTTCAGTTGTTCAGCATCTGCTATAAATTCAACACCAAGCCATGATTTCGGAACTGAACGATAATCAGATAGGTTAACCAACGTATCATCACGCATTTGCTCACTGTCTACTGCTTGATTTACCCAGTTAGATTGTCTAGCCGGTGGGTTATATGAATAAAAGGTAATGATACCTGAACCACCACGACCAAGAGACTGATTGATTGAACGAATCTCTTCCATACCTTTGAATTCAGTAACCTCTTCAAAATGCTTAAATTTCGTGTATCCTTGACGAAAGGTTTGCGACTTAATCTTGCGTGGGTCGTCTGCACCTTTGAACCTGATTTGCTGACCAGTAGGCTTAAATGTTAACTGCATAGGACTAACAGAAGACTGCCAGTATTCATCAACATGTAATAGGTCTATTGCCCACAAGTATTGCTCAAATACTGAGTCACGCAACGTGTTTGCCACCTTACGCAAAACAATTGCGTTAGCATTTTTGTCCTGCATGACTCCCAGAACGATCATTATTGAAATAAAAGAGGACTTGGTGCTGCCTCGTCCTCCTTTAAGCCAATAATTAGCATGTTTTTTGTTATGAATATCCCAAAAAAGGTTATAAAACGCAGGTGAAATATTGTTTTTAAGACTTACTTGCATTATTGTCCTCCTTTGGCACGTCGAAATTGATGTTCACTGTGGTGTCATTGTCGTTATTCTGCTCTTTGAGCCACTCTAAGA
Organism: Lactobacillus kullabergensis; assembly: GCF_000967195.1. Taxonomy (GTDB): domain Bacteria; phylum Bacillota; class Bacilli; order Lactobacillales; family Lactobacillaceae; genus Lactobacillus; species Lactobacillus kullabergensis. The sequence goes on along the minus strand of NZ_KQ033871.1, from coordinate 671,519 downwards.
GCTGGTCACGTGCTTTAGTCTTGTCGTAAAGTTCAATCGTGGCACCATCTTTGCCCCTGGTTATCTTCTTAATTAAGGAAGTATCGACTTGGTCTTTGTCCTTAAAGTAAAGATAGCTGTGGTGTATTGTGACCTGCTTTCCGTCAGCATCTATCACTGGTTTGTCTTCAACAACATTAGTACTTAGTTCATGACCTTTATCATCTTTAAAAGTCTTTTTCGTCTTTTCCTTTTCGACTAGTTTCTCTGGCCAGCTACCAAAGTTAAGATAGTTGCCTATGTCAGCTTTAGCTTCCTTAGCAACATCTTCAATCAGATCCAAAGGCTCAATTGCTAGTTCTTTCAACTTGGCTTCCCGAATTTGCTTTATCTGTTTTTGAACGTGAGCATTTCTCAGCAATCTAGGACCATTAGTTTTTGCTGTTTGATAATCAACTTCATAAACATTAATGTAAGCCTGTGCTGCATTAAAAAGGCGTAAGTACTCTAGTACAAACGCCTTTCGTTTATCTGTTAAATTACTTTCATTTAGTTGCTCAATCGCTTCACTCGTTGGTCTTTTTGTGTGCACATCATTTTGATTAATGTGCACATCTTTTTTGCTTTTATTGCGTTGCCATTTATAACGGGTTTTCCATGATCTCACCGTATTAATAGACACACCATATTTAGTTGCAATGTCCTTATATTTCATGCCAAGTTCATAATCATGTTGTGCAGCTATCCGTTTCTCTGCATCAGTCAAATCATTTCACCACCTCCTAATTAAGTTATTTTAATTACTTCAAAAATTTATATAAATAATATTCTTTTTCCAGTTCAAGATAATCTAAAGTATCCAACATAGAAACTTTTGACTTTTCTAAACTAACTTGATTAGATTTTCCTGTTGCTACTTTTAAATATTCCTTATCGTCTTTCATAAATTCATCTACAAGTTCAACTAATATTTTTCTTTTTCCTTCTTTAAATAACGAGGGGTTAAGGTTAACTAACTCAGAAAACTCTGAAATTTCTTTGTCCAGTTCTTTTTCTGATTCGCTAATTCTTTTTATAGCTGTTGCCGGTAAATCTCCTGAGGGAAAAAACTCCATAATAATGTTCAAATGATTAATGTTTCTATACATACTCAATAGCAAATCATAAAGCTTTTCAAAAGTACGCGAATTTTCCAATTCCCTTTGCCGACTATTTTGATTTCGTGCTATTTGTGCATTAGCCCTCACAGAAACAAAATAAGATAATAAAGCCGAAATTACAGCTGGAATAACAATAGGAAACCAATTTTTAGAAATAAAAATTAAAAATTTTTTAACTAATAATGATGACATCTTTTTACATTTTCTCTTTTCTTCATAAATTTCAATAAAATCATTTATTTTTTAAAAATATCTCTTCCGGACAAATCCAAGTTCCATATCCACTTTTTTGTAAGTGTATTCTTTTTTTATCAGCATCCCAACATCTAATACAGTAGGGTGTAGTTTCATCTTTATAATAGTATCCTTCATCTGTTAATTTAATATTTTTTGCAAATTCATCCTCGTCTTTCTTCCTACTGAGTTGATCCTTAAGATCTATGTTTTCTTGAATTAGATCCATAGTTTTATTTTGTAATTCCAAGATAGCATTTTTTACCTTAGAATCTTTAATCTTTTTTGCTAATTCTATAATATTTTTAAACAAACTTGAAAAATCTGAATAATTCATGTTCAATTCTCCTGTTAAAATACTTATTACTTTACAGGTATATTATAAGAAAAAATGTTTTTAGGTATTTAAAAATCGCTCATTTTGTCATAAAATTATTTTTTCTAAGTTTCTTTACTTTTCTTAATAATATCTAATTGCCCCTTCTGTAATAACTTTTGGTGGAGCTTAAAAAATCATATTTTTCATTTCAATCAAATAATATTCCTGCTATATTTGAATCTAAATCAGTATTCTTGGGTACAGCCATTTTACATTTATACTAAAGACATAGAATATGAATTACCAATTAGCATCCTATAAAATTAGAGCAAACAAAAAGACACATCCATGTCTATTTTATCGACATTTATGTGTCTTTGTTTAGTCTTCAATCTTACCTGGATATTCATAATTGGTTTTTAGCAACATGGCACTAAACTCTATAATCTTTTTAGCATCTTCTTTGTTTCCAATCATAATTTCATGATTGGCTTCATTACCTAACTTTCTAATTTTATCAACCCAAGGCTTTGCATTTTTAGATATGTATCCTTTAGTTTCAAAATAATTTACGTAATCTATAAATTTTTTATTTTCGTCAGCACCCAAATCAACAGCAACATGCATTAATAATTTTCTACAAAGTAGCGTAACCGCCGTATATGCTCCGACTGAAAAACTATCACGTGCTTCTTCATATATTTTTTCTACTTTATAGGGCAAGTGCTTTATGGGCTCTCCATATCTAGCACCTGGAATTTGTTCGTAAATTTCATTTATTACGTCTGCGGAGGAATTGTATACTCTAATATCATAAATTAAAGTCGGTAAATGACAGTTATTACATATATATATATATGCTGACATTTCAGGAGTGTTTTGTGATAAACACATCCCTTTATCAGAAGAGACACAATAACCACAGTATCCACATTCGTATGTTTTAGGGTCCAAATTATAGGCAGTCCACATTTCGCCATTAATTTCGAAAAAATCCTTGAATTCAGTAAAACTATGCTCCATTATATTCACCTCTTAATAATAAATATTACAAAAAACTAGGCATAAAAACCAGTTTTCTTTGAGATGAATATAATAAAAACGTGTAATCAATTGGTTAAGTCCGCTAAATAATATACTTTGACTGCCGTATTGAATTACACGTTATAGCAACGATAGGATTCGAACCTATCGCTACTTTTGTATATACACATTCAAGAATTATCTTTTATTCTTGATGCTACCAATATAACACCTATTCAACCCGACCTTTCTCCGATTCTGACCCGATATTGACCCGATTTTTAAATACCTTAAGTTCTGGAATTTTCACATTATAAATTGTTTTCCAGGTATCAATTGTGTCTGCAAACTGACATAAAGCATAACGTTTCAAATCGCTGTACCTAGAATCACTGTATTGCACTTTAGCTGCTACTTGCCAATCAGTTAGTTCTTCAATGTAAAGTGATTTTAAAATCGTTCTGAATGGTTGCTTTGAACTATCAGCGCATTGTTCAATGGCATGATAGACTGCTTGACATTTATCTTGCGCATCAAAGATTGACGCCATTTTATTCTCAGCTGAGTTGCCATCATGACTCATGATACCCGTGGGATCGAGCTGTGGACTGCTAAGATCGGTACGATGATAACCAGCCCTTATTAGGTAGTGCTCAAAATTATATTTGAAAAAGTCACGTACCTTCTGAGCGGTTTTTTTCTGATCAATATCAATAGGTAGATCGATGTTTTCTTCCACAGCTCTTTTCCTTTCTATTGTTTGGTATATAATTTGTTTTTACAAAAATACTTATCTCCAGGTTTTAGATTTTTAAAACGGACAATTTTACGAAATCTTCTTAAATAATATCCTTTTTTGTCTAAGTAAAACCTTGCACTTTTTATAAACTGTAGAGACTGATGTGTAATCACACGGTATTTACTAAAGTTTTTACTATATATTTTTTGTCCAGTTTTTCGATTTATCGCTACATATTTAAAATATGGTTTAACTTCTAATCCTAAACGATTAACAGCTGATCTGATTTTATTTTGGCTAAAATTTAATTCTGTTGCTACTTCGTTGATTGAATAACCATCATTAATTAAGGTAGTGATTTTAGCGTCAATAATTTCTTCTTCATTGTCATACAGCGATTTTTGAATAGACTTTAAGGTTAAATTATTATCTGGTACTAATGATAATGTTCCATATTCATTTTCTAAGTTATGAATTAAATTATACGGGATAGCCATATCCCACCAAGCCTCCTTTCACAATTTTCAAAGCATCATTCGTGCTTCGAGCAACTCCATGAATAGTATTTGTTTCCATTAAATGTTGATGGAATATAATTTGTTTTGGACTAAGTTGTCCTGTTTTTGTTTTTACTTCTACGAAAAATATTTTGTTATCACTCCAGCGATAGCCAACTAAATCTGGAAACCCAACTGGCAGTCCTGTATCAAACATACGACCATCCTGCGTGAAAATTTTACCAACATTTGCTCGATACACAGTGCATCGATTTAACGATAAAGCACGCATAATCTGTTTTTGAATTTCGTGTTCAGACATAACCATTTTTTCATTCATTGATCTGCTTTCTTTTGTTCACTAAGTACCTGATCTATAGTCATTACTTTGCCATCATCCGTATATTCTCTTTTTTGTTGCATAGATAAAATATGTTTTTTGTTTATAAATAACTCACCTAACTCACTCTCATCAACTTTTGCATATGGTTCTTTGTTTTTAATTAAATCGAGTGCGATATCACCTAACACATCATACTGTGTCCGTCCATCATCCATTTTTATAATAGTTTTCAACTTTACCACCCTAAACTCGTCCACCACATATATTTCTCAAGAATAATTGATCCAATTATTAAAATAAAACCCACCGCAATCAATGCAAGTGCTATTCCAAATATTAAATTCTTTTCAGACTTAAGTTCTAAAAGTATGTACCCGATAATACCGAATATGAGGCCTAATATTTCGCATAGAAAATATATTAATTTCATTAGTTAAGCCTTTCATTTTCATTCGGCAACTTTTGAAAAAACTCGTTTGCTTTTAACTTGTAATCAGGTGGCACATGCCCCAAACAGGTAACCTTGCCATTCTTATTCTTCCTATAAACTGTTCTTGCCATTTAAATTCTCCTAATTTTTTACCTCAGCAAAAATTGATATCGTGTAAATTTAAATTTTGCAATTTTTCTAAAACATCAAAGAATACATCTTTGTTGATGTAGTAAATTCTATTTTTGATTTTGATTGTGTAAACTACAATTTTTTTATTTTTAATATCAATATTTAAGCCATTGATATCTGTTGCTTGCTTTTCATATGTTCTGATAACACCATCACTAGCGCTACCCTTAAATTTAATAGTCTGCATCTTTATCACTCCAATTTCCCTTCAATAATTTTAATAATGTTTTCCTCAAGAGTTACGCTCCGGTTACAGTTACTGTAACCTATTCTTTTCTTACTCATTCAAGGGTTTTGCTTATCAAATTTTACCGGTTACAGTAAATTTCATAAAAAGTTTTTTTAAAGCTGAGAAGGCGATATATTATATAAATAAAAAGTTTTATCAATATTTACTGTTTTACTGTAACTAATGCCTGAGTTACTTACTTACACAAGCGATTTCGCGGTTACAGTTACTGTAACTTTACTGTAACTTACTGTAACCTTTGAAATCCTCTTACAGCTTTTTTATTAATCTTAACTACAGCACTTGTATTAAATCCTAAATGTTCCATATAATAACGAATATCACGAGTCTGCTTATTATTCCGCGACAAAGCATTGGGATCTTGAAACAAAGCAACTGATAATTCTCTATTAGGGATAAATTTTTGACCTTTGAACTTATTTTCTAAAACGTCCATTAAATTGTCTTCCAATCCTGATGTATAGCGAAATTCTTCTCTATTTTGCTTTAATAGGGCTTCCTGCTTAGGTGTGAATCTAAATGGATCTTTAGCATTCTTATAAAGCCAAACTACTTCGCCCCATAGCTGCTGCACCACATCCTCGGTCAAATCGGTCACAGGATTTTTTGTTTGTTTTTCTGGATCAGCGTAAATTGATAGAAATCTTCGATCGCCAGAACGGTCACGTAAGTGCCTAACCTCATTAGTTGTCCGTGCTATGACGAACTTTTTCTTAAAATGTAATGGCTTGTGACCATAAGGCTTGCGATATTCGAAATCTTGCATGGTAATAAATTTCTTGATTTCTTCAAAACTGGCCTCATTGCTGGCAGTCATTTCATCATCATTGACAATCAGAGCGTTTTTCATCACCTCAAAATCATCTTTTTTAGTGAAAGTATTAAATTGATCTGTATATAATCCCATTGGCGCAATGTTTTTCAGGATTGAAGTTTTACCTACGCCTTGGCCACCCACTAAATCTAAAACATAATCGAATTTAGTTTCAGGGTTGTAAGCTTTGGCCACGGCTCCCATTAACCACGTCCGAGTAATTAATGTTGTGGTGGCGTTTTTCTTAGCTCCCAGATATTCAGGAAAGAAATTATCAATCCTGCGTTTCTTGTCCCAATGTTTATAGGCATTATCCATATACTCAATTACCGGATTATAGGAATTCATGTAGGCCACATTATCAATTGCCTGCTCGATAATCACATTTTTAAAAGTTGCATGCTCATAATCTGATCGAGCTTCGATATATAATTCCACTGAGTTAGTTACCTGGTCTGTATATTGACCCTTACTGATTATGACAGTGCCAATATTTTTGATTTCTAATTTGCGATTATCTACGACATCTATTTCTTGCGTAAATTCATTTAATCGAAATAGATTCTTGAGGTTGGGATCATGCAATAAGATCATTACTACGTTTTTAACGCTAGTAGTTTTAACAGCACCATTATTCTGACGTTCAAGTTCAATGGTAGTTTTGCGCAACTTTTCAGCGTTTTTTTCGTCAATATGAATAACGTCACTCATTCGATCCCCCTTCTTTTAATCTCTTTTTCAATTACTGAATTTACTGTTCGTTCCACTTCATTTAGCGGAAGACTGTCTGTTGTATTATTATTTGCAATTAATGCTAATTTAGCTGCTGCAGCTGGATCAACTCCGCGATATAGTAAGCCACCGACAAAACTGGTAAGAGTATCATTGCGCCTGCCTGTATCGCCTAAGCCGTTCACAATTAATTCAAATAGCTTTGAGGTCTGCGTTTTACTGGCAATTTTATAGTCTAAAATCGTCTTTTTCTCTGGCTTTGACTTGCTCTGAATTAATTCCAGCAAACCAGCGGGAGCTGGTCTTATTGGTTTGTGATTAAGCCACCGATAGGACTTGTCATCTATTCTACTTGGAGCGACTACCACATAATTATTTTCGTGAGCTTTCAAATCGACACCTGGCAATAGGCCAATGCATTGCGTCACATTTTCTTTTGCAGGTTTTTGAAAAAAGAAATGATAACCATCATGAGCAGTTTTCTCTCGCAAAGTGTCTTTAAACCATTCATTATGATTAAGCTTAATGATAGATTGTAACCCATCAACATCGCCATGACGGTCAACATCAATCACGAAAAACTTGTCAGTTTTAAGAGCGATGTTAGCCAATGGATAGCGTTGCCAAACCTTTCTAATTTCATCACTTGTAAGTGCTGGTTTATCGGCAAATTTAATCAGCGGTCGTTTATTTGATCCAATCGGAATTACAGAAAATCCATGTGCTGCATAGTTAATTGCATAATTGACTAGATTTTCTAGTGGCATAATTACTTAGTTTCAGAATCAATCATTTCTAATTGGTTAGACTCAAGCACCACTTGAATCTGATTTTTTGCGATTTCATTTAAACTGTCCAATGATAAGTTTTTAGCTGATGTACTAATTTGAATATTTACTACACCATTTTTAGCTTTAAAATTATCAATGTTTCCGTTAAAAACAATCTGTTTAACATTTATCATTTTATTTTCCTCCTAGAATGGTAAGTCGTCATCGTTAATATCAACAGTATCGCCTGTTCCATTAAATGGATCTTTGGCATCGGCTACTTTCGGTTGTTCCTGTTTTTCAAATGTATAATTTCTAAACGGATATTGCGGATTTTTCTTATTAGGAGTAGTTTTGATAGTCACTTTTAAAACTTTGCCACATGCTGGCTGCAGTGCTTCGGCAATTGCATCATAAGCCTCGGTTTCATTTTCAAAAGCAAAACACTTGTCAGGCACTGGATTGTTAAGAGTTTCACCAATAATTTGAATTTCAGAAATGCTTCTAGCGATAACTGAATTCGGCATTGGATCACCGTTAGCTTTTGTTTGTGCCAATGATGGGAAAATAGACTCCTGTCTGCCTTCATATTTACCTTGAACCACACTAAAAGTAAGCATCAGAAAATCTCGGTCACCTTTTGCGTTGTGAGTCACATTGTCAAAACTCATTAAATAAGTATCATCTGGGATCGGCTCGTATGGGTTATATTCCTTACCCTCTTTTGGATTAAAACCTTTTTGTTTCAGTTCGTTCATTGCATCTAAAAGACTCATTATTTACTCTCCTTTTTAAAAATTCCATTGCATGTTTCCAATAGTTTTAAAATACGATGGTCTGTTATATTTTTCGGATTATATTGTGTTCTTAAGCTCTTGACTTCTCTAAAGTAGGAAGCATTAACACCATCACCAACTTTTTTAGTTCTGATTTCCACGTCACAATTCCCGTTCACAACATTAAAATATTTAGTCTTAAGTGAAGGATGGTAAGTTGTTGCCCCAGTGTTTTCATCAGTGATTGAAATCTCCCGACTTATGTAGATGATGTTCATCGGTAAAGCTTTTAAATCCATCACTAGCTGTTGCAATGCCGTGTTAAATAATGCGTAGCCTTTGCCATACGGAATATCACCTAGTGACTTAACATTGTTATCCCAGCAGATTGCTTGCTCGAGCATAACGATAATGTCGTCTATTACATCTACTACAATCGTTTTGAATTGTTCTTCTGGTTTACGTTGCTCGTTTTCCGTTTGTAAAGCTAAAATAATATCGTCAAGCTGTTGGGTAACTAGTTGCGTTGGCTTGCCATTTTTGTCTCTTAAATTCCTAATTTGAAACGCTGGTGCGGTTCCCTGATCACTGTTGCCGTCAGTGTTAAGTACAATTGGATTCGGGAAAAAGCTGGCAAAATAACTCTTGCCACTCATTGGGGCTCCCCAGATGAAAAAGTTGTGCGGCTGTGCCTTTGGTTCTAATTTTTTTGGTTTTGGTAAAACTATCATTTCTTAATCATTCCTCTCATTTTAAGTTGGTAATAAATCCATCCTGGCTTATACCCATGTAATTTTGCATAAGCATTAAATTCAGCTGGAGATTTTAATTCACTAACTTTCTTACTAGCGACTTTTTTAAGTAAGTCACTTTTTACTATTTCCGCTATTAATTTTTTACGATTTTTCGCCTCAACTAAATCAACATCTTTAACTTGCTTTGCCTCGTGAATTTTGATCGGCTTTCCGCAGAGTGGACACTTGCCATTTTTAACTTCACTTGTTTTTACAACCGCAAAGCAGTAATCACATGTAATTATTGCCATTCCTGGATCAATATTTATTCTTGAAACTGATTTTGTACCACTGACCACAGCCTGTTTCCAATCTCGGTCATCGTCTGGATAACCAAATTTCTGTACATTATTAGCATGATCAATAATTATTGCTGTTTTACCAGGCCTTGGATTTAGGCAGCGCATTGAAAACTGCAAGTACAATGCTAGTGATGTGGTAGGTCGAGCCATTATTACGCAATCAACATTGGGTAAATCAACGCCTTCAGTGAAAAGATTGACGTTAACCAATATCTTTAGTTTCTGATTTTTAAAATCAGTAACAATTGCATCCCTTTCGACTACTGGTGTTTTACCATCAACTTCTTTTGCTAAAATTCCTGCTTCATTGAATTCCTCAGCCACCTTTTTAGCTGATTCAATGGAATAGGTGTAAACCACTGCTTGCATTCCCTTTGCAATCCGCTGATATTGCTTAACTACATGACCAAAGATTTTAGTGTTCATTGCTTCAGCCATTGATTTGTTAGTATAATCACCAGTCGAACTGCGTTTCAGTAATTTACTATTAAAATCGTTTGGCGGTTGGAAATACCTAAACGGTGCTAAAAAGCCTTCATCGGTTAACTCTTTAATTGATTTACCAACAATAATGTCGTCTGCTATTTGGTCTAATTGTTTCTGACCAGTTCGTCTAGGAGTAGCTGTGAAGAACAATACATAAGCATTTTTGAATTTGTTTAGTATTTTCTGGTAGCTTTTTGCTAAAGCATGATGTCCTTCATCAATCAGAATTAATTGTGGTTCAGGTAACTTATTTACCCGTCTGCATAGTGTCTGTACTAAGCCCATTATTGCCAAGTTAGGATTAACGCCTTGTGCTTTAAAAGTGGCTTTAGCTTGATCCAATACTTCTTTACGATGAATGATAAACATCACGCGATTGTTTTTAGCAGTTGTTTTTCTAGCAATTTCTGCCATTACTACTGTCTTCCCCGTTCTCGGTGGTGACTGCACAATAATGCGATGGTGACCATGTTGCATTGATTTAGTAATCCGCTGAATTAAATCGTTTTGATATGGTCTTAATTTGTACATGTTTATAATTTTTCAAACACGTTTAATTTGCTCATTAATTTTATCTGTTAGCCTTTCAACAGTTTCAGTTAAAGTCACCAAGTTTGCTGCAATGCAAAGCTGTGCCATTGCAGATAATGAATCAGCGTACCAATCTGCAAAGTTATTACTAGGTACATAATCGCGTCCAGCCATGTCAATTCCAGATTGGGCTATCTGCTTTAGTTTCTTACGATATTCAATTTCTTCTTTGCTCAGTTCTTTAATTCGATTTTCCATGTTTAATCTCCTGCAACTGTGCTTCCTCATAAACCATCTTTTTCGCTTCTTCAAACATTGATCTAATGACTGATTGAAATTGCTCACTAGGCGATCCATCATGTGCACATAGTGGACTAGGATAATTTATATCAAGATAATTAATTGCACCTATATAAGTGTATTGCTTTAAAGCCTCGTTCTTTAAACGGATAGTCCATAATTCAATTGCTTTAAAAGTTTCTTCCTGCCAGTCTAAAAATTCTTTATTTAACATAAAAGCCTCCTAGCTAATTGTTGTTTTTCTATTGGGTTCTAAATGAGCACCCGGTACTTCTTGACCATCTTTCATATCTTGATAAAGTTTTCTCTTATCTATTGATGAAACTTCTTTGGTTACGATATAAATTTTAGGTAATTTACGCTCATCAGAAATGATGGTCTTTTGCTTATAATTACGTGGCTTGAGGATGTAATGTTCAGTATGTAGTTCTTTAATACCCGCATCATCTATTACTTCAGTCATATAATTTAGAAGGTTGTTTTTTTGATTCTCGTAATGATGTTTCTGCTCTGTAAGCTGCTTAATTTTGTTCGTCAAAAAATCGATGTTTGCGGTGTCTCGTTCAATTAAGCCAGCTAATCCATCCAGCTTGTCATCTCTAGTTAGTTTTAGAGCGTCAAGTGTATCTTTTAATGTTTCTGGATCAATGTCATCTTTATCAGCAACTTCTTTAATTGCATTGTTTATTTCGAAAAGTTTCATTTTAAAACATCGCCTATCCTTTCACTTCCGTATGCCCACTCAATTATTGATGAAAAACTGTCTCCATCATCAATATCACAAGAATCTGCTAAAAAATCGTACGGATCATAATCTAATTCTTCACATAATTTATCTAGGGAGCCATGGTTAATTTCTAAACGATGCTTTAGAAATTCCATATTGTTTTTATAAACATTACTTCCCTTAATTAAACTTGAAATCACTGAATTTTCGTGATCACCAATTAATGTTGCATCTGGATCTTCTTTAGCAATCTCTGCTAATTCTTCTTGAACATTAATGTCATGGATAGCTTGCTTTAGTTCATTACCATCTTTTACTTCCATATGTTATAATCTCCTTGTATTCTTTATACGTTTTCATTGAATACATGCCCGATTACGGTCGGGCTTTTTTTATGTTCCTGGGATGTATTCTCGTAAGCTGAGAACGTAAATCGTTGACACCAGCCCAACAATAGCTACTATTAATGAGATTAATAATGAGCTTTTGCTTTTCAGTTCTATGTCGGTGTATGTGTTTAAAAAGTGTTGCCATTTTTCTAATATCCTTCCTACTATTGCGGTAATTTTGCGTTCCAATCTATTTCGCCTCGATGCTTCTCCATCCATTCCGCAGCTGGTTTTTCAAAAATAATTGTTTTACTACCTTCTTCAGTTCTGCGCGGATTAACAACCCAGCCGCCGTTTTTTACATTTATCTCTGGATATTCGTCAAAAATAAATAACCTTATCCAGTTTGGAGCTTTCTTACCACAATATTTCTCGGAAAACTCTTTCATCTTGATTGTTTTCCCTACTAAGGACTCTGCGGGGACATATCCTCGCTTTTCCATTATTTGATCAACTACGCCAGCCAAAGTTTCAACTGGTATCGGCAAGTCTATTACATTCGCCAATATTTATTCACCTCATTCCTAACTAACTATTCATCCCCAACACTTTATATACTTTTTTCCTAACTGATATATCACGTGGTGTGGTACCACCATGAATTGCATAGCTAAGTGTCGGTCTATTCACATTTAATAGATCTGCCAAACTTGAAACTGTGTACCCTTGTCTTATCATTTCAATTTTGATAGCACTAAAAATCTTTGACTTAGCCTCTGCTAAAGCTTGTTCTGCTGGCAACATAGCTCACTCCCTTCTTCCTAAAACAAAAGTGTAAATAATTTTGTCAATAAATTACGAATTTATATTGACTTTGATTCGCATAAGTGCGAATATAAAGGTATAATAAATAAGCGTTTGAAAGGTATCCCCATACTGTTCAATACTTTTTTATTTATTTAAGTTTATAAGTAATTTAATTGACAAATATATTATTACGCATAATTGCGAATTTTTCAAGATAAATTTACGAATTTTGCGAAATATTTTTGCTGTTTTTCCTTGGAGCCTTATATGACAACATTTGAACGTATAAAAGAATTAGCTAAAAAACGTGGTTTATCATTAATTGAGGTAAATGACAAAGCTGGTTTAGGAACTAGAACTATATATCATTGGAAAAAAAAAGCACCAACTGCTGAAAAGCTAAGAACAGTGGCTCAAGTTTTACATACATCAACCGACTACCTTTTAGGTAATACCGATGATCCTTCACCTACTGTAAATAAACAAAGCCATCCTTATGTTGACATCACGGATGACGAAACTATTTATTCATATCGTGGCAAACCGGTGCCTAAGGAGTATCTTGATGTCATACGCAACTTAATGGACAGTGATATTAGAAAGGGTAAAGGTGAGTGATGGAAGACTTAGTAAAATACCTTTTAAAATACGCTTTTGACCATGGTATTAGCTGCGCTTTAATTCGAAGAGAGCAAAGTTATCAATCAGTAGCTTTACCTGATAAGAAATTGATAGTTATAAATCAAAACAGTAAAAATAAATTTGAATTGCCTTTTATTATAGGACATGAAATTGGTCATATTATGAATGGTAATGTTAACGGAGCTTTTTATTGTGGTAAGCCTGTTAATTCTGAGGAACGTAAGGCTGATCTATATTCGCTTAATCTAATATACAAGTATGCATCCAGTCAGTTTGAAACATTTGATGAGCCTGGCATTTTTATGGAACAGTTTGGTATCCCTTATCGTATGAAAGGCGATGTGTACAGACTGTTTAAAGAAAATGATGATCTAGTATTCTGATCTCAATGAAAACGTTATAATATATAAAACTTAATTTAGGAGGAATATTATGAGCAAGACATGTGCAATATGTGGTCAAAAACTATCTTTTAATAATCAAGGATATTCCGTTGGTAAAGAAAAAATATGTTCTGATGACAATAACTATTTAATCAAAGCACTAGGCTATAAATTACCTTTGGGCATAAAAGATACTGTAAAGGTTGAACTTGATAAAGGGAGATTACCTTTCAAAGAAGCCAAAAATTTAATTGAACAACAAAAGCTAAAAGATTCCATTGAACACCAGAAAACTTTAAATCAATTAAGACAGCAGTCCGAGATAGTTAAAAAAGAAGCTGTTGTTACCTCTGCTCCTAAAAATGTAGGACCTATTTCTGAGCCTGAAGTCGTGGATAATGCTAACCAAGAGCTCAAATCAGAAAACAATACTTATAGCAGTCAGACTGAAGAAACAGCTAACGTTACCGAACATTCAGTACAAGAAGAAAAAACAAGCAAGTTAGAAAAGGCTGTAAAAGTTACAAGCATGATAGGATCTGTTATAAACTCCATGCGACAACCACATTGTCCAAAATGCAGATCAACAAATGTTCAAGCCGTAGGTCAACATCGTAAAGGCTTTTCTGTTGGTAAAGCTGTTGCTGGTACAGCATTATCTGGAGGACTTGGTGCTATAGCAGGATTTGCAGGTAAAAATACCAAAAAGGTAGATATGATTTGTATGAACTGTGGTAAAAAATTTAGATTCTAAAGAAAACACATTGTCCATTAAGTAATCGACAAATCTAATGTGATTTGCAAAGAAGACAAAAATAATAGTTACAAACGAATACAAAACAAAAAAAGCTACTAAGAATACGCTTGGAAAACTAGTTCTTAATAGCTTAAAAACAACAGGGAGTATGCCCTTTTGCATACCCTATTATAGCATAGGAGATAAAATTTAAAATGGCTTATATAAAAAAGCGTGGTAAATCTTGGCAAGCTCAGGTATCTTGGTATGATGAGCAAAATAATCGTAAATATAAGACTAAAAGCGGCTTTGCTACCAAAATGCAGGCTAAAAAATGGGCTAATGAATTTGAAGTCGCTAAAGATAAAAACTTAATATCAGATCAAGATCCAATTTTTGCAGATTATTTTGAGGAATGGTATAAACGTTACAAAGCACCTGGAAAATCGAATAACACCAAAAATAGATATGCCCATATTTACCAACTTTTAAAAGAAACCTTTGGCAAAACTAAGTTATCAAAAATGTCCCGTAATAAATATCAGGACTTTTTTAATGATTATGGTAAAAATCATGCAAAAGATACAGTTCAGAAAACTAACGGTACAATTAGAAGCTGCGTAAAGGATGCTGTTAGTGATGGCTTAGTTAGAATTAATTTCACTGATAGAATTAATTTAACTTGGAACGAAGACAAAACAAGAAAAATAGAATATCTCAGTTTTAAGCAAGTTCAGCAATTAAAGACTCTGTTACTTAAAGATATTAAGCCATCATATGTCAGTCGATATATGCTATTAACAATTATCTATACTGGAATGAGGCCGGGAGAAATAAGAGTTTTAACTTGGGACGATATAGATTTTAATCATCTTGAAATACATATAACCAAGTCCTGGGATTATGATAATAATAAAATTATTAATTATGATTCTAATGAGATTAATAAAGAAACCAAAAATAAAACTTCAACTAGAGTAATCAAAGTTGATCAGAAACTATTAGACATATTAAAACAATTAAAAGTGAATAATCATCAAAGATTGTTTATTGATGGTGCAGGTACCATTCCTACTTCAAATGCAGTTAATAAAGTTTTGCGAAAACAATTAGGTAAATTAGGAATTAAGAAGAAAGGTTTCCATTTCCACAGCCTAAGACATACCCATGTAGCATTGCTTTTATTTAAGGGAGTAGATCTATACTCTATTTCAAAGAGATTAGGTCATTCAAATATGAGTATTACAGCTAATACATATGCTTACATGTTGGATGAACTTAAACAGAAATCTGATAGTCAAATTGTCAAAGTGCTGGATGAAATATAGCACTTCAGCGAACATTTGGCGAACATTAATAATCAAAAAACCTATAATCACAACGATTATAGGCTTTTATTT
>NZ_KQ033871.1:559865-655734 GCF_000967195.1 Lactobacillus kullabergensis | reverse complement strand
ATGGAGGTGAGGGGAATTGAACCCCTGTCCAAACGCATTCCGTCACTGACATCTACGATCATAGTTACATTATTTGAACTTCACTAGTCCAAAACGCCATATAACAGGGCTAGTATGGACTAGCTAACCTGAAATGACTCTTTTTAACTATTCAGATGAGGTAGTTAAACGTAACTCACTAAGTTGATACTTGAATTCAGACGTGAGTAATCTGAAAACAAGCAACACATGCGCCTAAACTAGGCAGCTAATGCGTAAGAATTTTCTTTATTTGCAGTTATAAAACTGTGACGTTTTTACGTAGACGTGACCTACGAACCGCAGTCAATGCGAATCTACGCCTGTCGAATCCCAAAACACCCCCGCTTTGGGTAGAAATAATTATAGCATAATATAGCAAACTTGCCTAATATTATAAAATCATTTCTTATTTATCAAAAAACAAATTTTTCAAAATCCAAGGCTATACCATCTTGATCATTCGATGCAGTTTCAAAGTCAGCTTGTTTTTTTGCTTCTGCAGAACCATTATCCATGACTACTGAAGTTCCAGCTACTTGAAACATTGGTATGTCATTTCGTTCATCCCCAATTGCCATTATTTCTTCCGTTTTGTAATTTAACTTTTGTGCTAAGTACTGTAATGCAATACCTTTATTAACATTGGCATGCATTACTTCTAAAAAATTAACGGCTGCTCTGACAACATAATTATC
The DNA here is from genome assembly GCF_000967195.1 of Lactobacillus kullabergensis. Lineage (GTDB taxonomy): Bacteria > Bacillota > Bacilli > Lactobacillales > Lactobacillaceae > Lactobacillus > Lactobacillus kullabergensis. The sequence goes on along the minus strand of NZ_KQ033871.1, from coordinate 655,018 downwards.
TTGACCAAAAACATGCTTAACTTCAGCTTCAATTTTATCTAGTTTTTCTTTTTCATCGCCAAAAACGGCTTTGATAACAGTTTCATTACTTGATAAATCTTGTGGTTTCCTAATCAATAATCCGGCATTGTTTTCCCATGCCTGCGTTACTGTTATTCTACTCACATTCAAATTGCTGGTAATAATTTGACTGTCAGCATTCACAATATTATAAAAAACTTTGTTTTTCTGACTAAATTTGTCAATTGCTTCATAAGTTTTTGCAGACAAACATTTCTCAAGTAATTTTACGTGCAACCCTGTTTCAATTACGGCACCATTAAAAGTTATTACATATTGATTATTGTTATTCAACGCCAATTCATCAATGAATTTTTTAACTCCAGCATAGGGCCTTCCTGAAGATAAGACCACTTTAACATTTTTGCTAATTGCTTTTGTAATTGCTTCTCGAGAAGATTCTAGAATCTTACCTTGACTATTTAATAAAGTATCATCAACATCAACAGCTACTAATTTAATCATTTATGTTTCTTTCCAATAGTTAGTTATTGTATAGCCTGGCCTCCAAGCTTACTTTTCATTATACAGAAATTTTCAAAATAAAAAATTGTATATCTAAAGGGTTTTAAACATTTATTTATGTTAACTGTTAATTCAAAATATGTAAATTCTATAACTAAGTCACTTCTAACATCAGCAAATCAACCTCATATTAGCTCATTTTCAAAGTAAAAGAAAACCGTTAAGAAAGTTTCTTAACGGTTCATAATTTTTTTGTTTTTATTAATTCAAATGTGCTAATCGAACGACATCACGCTCAATCATTAATTCCTCATCAGTTGGAATAATTAGAGCTTTAATCCTTGAATCTGGTTTAGTAATAAACTTCTCGCCATTGGATTTATTTGCTTCCAAGTCAGGCTTTAAGCCTATAAATTCAAAAGATTTCATTACATTTTCACGAATGTCGGAATCATGCTCACCTACGCCTGCTGTGAAAATAATTGCATCTGCGCCCTTCATTTCCACCATATAGGAGCCAATATATTGGATAACACGATTTACAAAAATAGCTCTAGCGAGATCAGCTTTTTTATCAGAATTATTCTCTAGATCACGCATATCAGAAGAAATTTCAGAAATTCCCAGCAGACCAGACTTATCATTCAAAATCTCAATCATTTCATTGATATCAATATGGTCTTTATTCATGATATATTGCAAAACAGATGGGTCAACATCACCTGAGCGTGTACCCATAGTTATACCAGCCAATGGAGTAAAGCCCATTGATGTATCAAAGGACTTACCACCTTTAACTGCAGTGATGGATGCACCTGAACCAAGGTGACAGACAATTAACCTTAAATCTTTAACATCTTTACCCAACATCTGAGCAGCGCGTCCTACAATATAACGAACAGAAGTACCATGAGCACCATACTTACGAACACCATATTTTTCATAATAATGATAGGGAATCGAATACATATAATGCACAGGATCTAAAGTTTGATGGAATGAGGTATCGAAAACGCCTACTTCAGGAACACCAGGCAGTAATTTCATAAAGGCTTCAATGCCCTTCCCTTCTGCCGGATTATGAAGTGGGGCGTATTCTTTCAAATCATAAATCTTTTGAAGTTTTTCCTTGTCAATTAGAGCAGAATCAGTAAAGTCTTCTCCACCTGCAACTATTCTATGGCCAACACCTACAATGTCACTCAAATCGTTAATCACATGGTATTTCTTTAATGCTTCAAGTAGTAAATTAACTGCAGTTTCCTGATCTGGAATGGCAACATTCTCTGAATGTTTTTCACCATTCTCCAGTTCAATTTCAAAAGAAGAACCGTCAATACCAACTCTGTCAGCAATTCCATTTGCTAAAACCTTTTCTTCAGGTAAAGCAAACAACTTATATTTAAATGAAGAACTGCCTGAGTTGATTGCTAAAACTTTTTTCATAAATGTAATTCCTCCATAAACTTGACTTTGAAATTTTCACAAATCAATCAATGTTTTTAGTATACCACTCATTTAGTTTAACATTAAGCTTTATTAGGTCTTGTTCACTTTTAAATGAATCTAACTTTGTGAGAAAAACTTCACTATTTCTGATATTTTTTCCATGATTTTGAAAGGCCAAAATTGATTTTTGATTAAATTTATTCTGAAAAGCACTGTCGGGTAACTCAATTATTGCACGCAGAAAAACCTTATCAGTTAGCCATGGCATAAAGTCACCACCACCTTTGCCAGACAAAATATTTTGTGGCACAATCAGGAAAGCATAGCCACCGGCTTTAAGATTTTTAATGATCTGTTCAATAAATAAAAGATGAGCAAGCGAATGTCCATTCTCAGATTTGGTAGCAAAATTTTTAGCGTTTTTATCAATTGGATAATAACCAACTGGTAAGTCACTTACAACAACATCAGGGCTTTTAAACATCCAGGGAGTTAGAGCATCCTGACAAAACATTTCAATATCAATATCACTCAAATGAGCTTCAATATCAGCAAAGCTCAACATTTCTTCATCATTATCAATACCATAGAGTTCAAAATCAGACTTTGAGTGATTAGCACTTTTCAACTGATTGACTACAGAAAACAATAAATTTCCAGTTCCAATAGCAGGATCGGCAATTATCAACCTTTCCTTTGGTAAAAGTTTTAACATAAACATTGCAATTACTGTTGAAATCGCAGGAGGTGTCGGCATCTGATTAACATCCAACCCGTCTTCATTAATTGCTTTTAAAGTTAAATAAGTAAAAATTTGCAGCTTTAGCTTATTAGAAAGTCCGCTATAATCTAATTTTTCATATTTTTGACTCAATTCTTGAACCGTTTTTTTGTCGGGAGCTCCCAGTTCAACCTTAATTTGACTATTTTCAAGATTATCAAAAGTTTCTGTCAGAGCTTCACCAAATGAGACATTTAATGCCTCTTGCAAGCATTTAACACAGTCCAAGAAATTATTAAACAGTTTTTCAATATTATCCATTGCTTATTCCCCTTATCTCTTAAATATTTTAATAGAAGAAAGGTAATTAGAGCAAGAGAATCAATCATTAATTAAGTACTCAATTAATAAAAAATCATTTTCCATGCTTTCTTGATAAACATCTAGATAAAATTGAATAAAAACTAAGCAGGTGATTAATACCAAAATACTGCTAAGAAAAGCATTAGCTTTTAATCTTAGTCTTTTGTTTTCGATCATTTAACACCTTCTCTTTCTCATTTTTTGTCGGTCTTGAGTTAAATTTAAAATATAATTCTGATTTTCTGCCGTCTGTTTCTGTAACTTCTATTTTCAACATTCTATCATTGGTTGTAAAGCTAGACCTTTTTACATCTAACAATAGTGGCATATGTCCGCCTTCGGGAGTGGTCACGCGCAACATATTTTTATATTGAGTCAAACGATATATTGTATCTTTTCCTTGCGCATCAATTTTCTTAAAAACAGCCTTTTCAGAATTAGATCTCTCTGGTAAGGTAAATGCTTTTACATTCTGTTTCTCTTTAATAAATCGGTTTAGTTGCACATATGAAAATACAATGTCATCTGTTCGATGCTGAACTTTATTTGCTAGAGTAAGACTTTTTACTAAATTCTGTAAAATTAGAACTACCACAAATGTCACAAACACCGCAAATACTGCTTCCGCCAAAATGAAGCCTTTAGTTTTTAATTTTGTATGTCTTTTTTTCTGCCATATCATAAATGCTATTATTACCATTAAGCTCATAAATATGATCGTGGATTAATATTCTTTTTAATCCATGCTTTTTCAAAACACTCCAAGCATATGTGCGATCAGTTTTTTGTTCTACTTTACGCTCAATTATTCTACTTTCTCTGACTGTTAAAGCTAACATTATGACACCGACTGTTGCGATCATCAAACCAATCATGCTTTCTGCCATTAAGAACCCGCTCTTTTTCCTATTTATCATCAATTGCTCGTCCCCAAGTCATTTGCAACTTCACTCTTCGTGTATAGTGATGGTTAGTAACAGTAATTGTGTGAGGTGGTAACGAACCACTAATTGAAATTTTTAATAATCTTAAGTTACTTATACTTATTTGTGGTTTTATTTTTATTATCTGCGGCTTTTTTCCACCAATAATTATCAATTTTTTTGACGGAGGATAATATCTGACTATACTTGTGCGGTTTTGTATAGCTGATCTTCTTGCTGCATGTTCAATAGAGCTTTTAATCTCTTTGACCGTGTTTTCCAATATCAGCTTTTCCCTATATTCATTTATTTTTATAGTGCCTAGACCCACTAATCCAAGCATAATAGTGAGGGTAACAACCATTTCAGCCAGAGTAAATCCTTGCAACTTGAACTTATTTAGCATTTTTTTCAACTACACCATCATTTACAGTATAGTTTTTAGACTTTGAGAATTGCTTCTTCGTTAAGTAGCCATCATCAAACATATTTTGAAAGTTAATTTCTTTACCATTACGGTCTTTATCATCCTCATAAAGTGTAGCTTGAGTTTGCAAGGTTGTTTTAAAAGCATCATTAGTCCTTTCATTAGCAGTATTTTTTTGTTTTGTTAAATTTGGTGCAATGATTATAAGCAGCATTACTATGATTGCAACCACTACTACCATCTCAATTAAAGTAAAACCTTTTACTTTGTGCTTCTGATATTTAATTTTTGTCAAAATGTTTTTCACTTTTTTCTCCTATATTTCCTGCATCATTGCATACATTGGCAATAAAAGCTTCAAATATAATCCAATAATGCATAAACCGATTAAAATAAAACAAACAGGTTGAACATTTACTATTAATTTTTCAATTTTTTGTGCTAAATCATTAAAAAGAGATCGTCCTAATAATAAAAATCTCTTACTCAAGTCTTCCCTTTTTGATCCAGTTTTTAACAGCAACAGAATTTCATTGGGTAAAAATTGTTCATTTTTAATGATCTCTTCCGGACTCATTCCTTTAGCAAGCTGTTTACCAACTTTTGTGCCCACATATTGCTGTAAAGATCCCTTAACTTGCATTGCTGAATAGTCACAAATCTTTTGCAAGGAAAAGCCACTAGCAAGTAGTAGTCCTGTATCATAGATCAAAATATATTTCACATAAATTTTGATCAATGGCCCAACAACTGGAAAGTGACTAAGTCTACTCAAAGAGTGATAATCTTGTTTTCTTAGTAACAGAAGTATTCTGCTCATAAAATAAACTAAGCCTAAACTCAAAATTAATAAAAGTAATAACAGGCAGTCTCCAGTATGTTCACCAGATTCAGCAAACTGATTAGATATAAAAGTCTGCATAAACAATAAAAGAAAAATCATCATTAACACTAATATAAAAGGGTATGTCATTTCAGATTTTAACTTTTTTATTTGTTCATGTTTCAAACGAGTTAGAGTCGCAATTTGGGCAAGACATTCAATTAGGTTTCCCTGTACCATTGACAGCTCAATCTGAGTAGCAATAGTCTTGGAAAAGCCCAAATTAAGCATTTCGAAACTTAGTTTTTTTCCTGACTGAACGCTTTTACTTAATCTATTAAACAAGTTCTTTCTTTTAGGCCATATTATTGGCATCATTTCTAAACTGGTATTTAACGAAAAGCCATTTGATAAACTATTTTGTAAATATTCTAGAAATTCAATCCGTTCTTTATTTGTTAGCTTATCCTGCCTGAAATTGTTCAAAGACCTGTTCACTAATTCTTTTCCTTTCCTTTAGTCTGACCAAATTTTGGTGCCAATTAACATAATCACATCGTTTATGCTTGCTTATGTCTGCCTGTAATTGATGCCCACTGTCAATATCCATTAGGCAGGCAAAACCCGTATTAGTTGGCAGTAAGCGTTGATAACTAACAGCGGTCAAACAGTTATAAAGATCAGCCGTATTAATATTTAGACTTTCCAATCTCGAAATAGTCTGCAAAGTACTTTTGGCATGAACAGTTGCAAAAACAAGATGGCCACTTAGAGCAGCATCTATTGCCAGCCTCGCAGTTATTGCATTTCTAATTTCACCGATTATTAGAATATCTGGTCTATGACGTAAAGCTGCTTCAAGCAACTTGGAATATGTGATTTCCGCAGTCATGTTAACCTGCGTTTGTAAAAAACTTATTTCATGTATTTCTACAGGATCTTCAATTGTCATAACCATCTGATTTTGACCTATCATTTTTGCCAAGTTATACATAGTTGTAGTTTTGCCCGATCCTGTAGGGCCACTAGTAACTATTAAGCCTCTTCTTTGAGCCAAAGTTTTCAGATTCTCAATTTGTTCATCAAAAAAATATTTACCCGTACTTATCTGATAAATAATTCTAATTACCAACGATTCATGATCATTGAAATCTCCAATACTTGATAACCGCAGGTAATATATTTGTCCCTTAAAATCATATTCGAATGCTCCTACTTGTGGTCTGCGATGTTCGGCTATATCCATTTGAGCAGCAAATTTTAAAAAATTGATCATTTCTTTGCCTTCTTTTATTGAATATTCAGCCTGCTTTTCTATACCAATAATTGTGCGAAATCTAACAACTAGATTAACTCCCCGCATTAAAAAGAAAATGTCACTTGAATGCTTATTTATTGCATCTTCAATTAAAGAATTAACAGCTTCTTTGATTTTCATAAAAACCTCCTCATCTTGCTTCCATTATTAATTACGCAAAAAAAAGAATTTTTCTCACATAACAAAAAAAGCTCGCACAATTGTTTGAGCTTAGCTAAAAATAACTATGAGAAAGAAAGTTATTTGTTGCTTAAAAAATAGTCAACATATTTCCCAGATTCCTTTTTTAACTGTTCATCTGTTAGATTTTGCATTACTACTTGGAGGATAAAAGGTTTCAGAAATTTTGTCCCTATTAAGTTACTTGTAGCTTTAACTGTAAGTACTAAATGGTCAAGTCCAATTATAGCCATATTTTCCGCCACCTCTTTTGCAATTCTTATATAATGAAATAGAGAAAAATGTTTGGTTTTGAGTGTTTGTTTCAAACAAAAAACAACACTTTCGTGTTGCTTTAATCCATTAAATACCTATTCTTACTGCGATTTTAAAAACATACTTATTTAGATAGAAAAATTTTTTATTATATGAATAAACACTAGGAATAATAAAATTAGATCTTCACAGATAATGAGTTGATATTTAAGGTTGAAACTTATTGGCATCACTCCCCTTTCTATTTAATAATTTCAGAGGTAAGCATAATTAAGTCAAAAAGCAATAAATTTTTGTTCTTAAATTAAAATTACTATTGGTTTTTAACTGAGTTAAAGAAAAAACTCTGTCAGATTCAAGTCTTTTTTGTAGTCTCAATTACCAATTTTTCATAATAATATAAGTTAGCGCAGCTTGCATATAAGTTTTTTATTAAACCCATTATTTAAGTATTATCAAAAGGTAAATAGGGTTATCCCCAATTTTCAATTTTTCATTATGGCAAACTATTCATTAATATTTAAAAATATATTATTTTATTATTAATTTTAACCAAAAACAAAAGACAATTTTATCATTAACTTAATTTTACATTTTTCCTATATGTATCTATAAACTTCACTTAAAAATTAAACCCATCATCGGTTATTACGCCAAAAAAGTTAATCCACTCTTTCAAGTTTCATTTTTTCATAGCATTCAATTTTTAATGAAGTTAGCATCTTAATGTCTCTTTATTCCCAAATTTTTACCTTATCATCTACCGTTATAGGTGTTATAAAAAAGAGACTGATAAATTTTAGCTATAATAAATACATATATAATATTTTTTGATAAAATATTGATTAGCAATCTAAGTTGTAATCAAATAACCTGATTACAGCCTAAGCCAACTATTAGAATTCTTACAATTCAAAAATTATATGCTAGGTAAAAAGAATATGTAAAAATCCATTAGTTGTGATTGCTAATCAATACATTGCAATAAAACATTTTTTATTGCTATTTTGTCTCTTTGTATATATCATTAACAAAGAAGTAAAATCTACTAAAAATTTTTTCTTTGCCCCAGATATTATTAAATATGAACATTTTCATTGAACATATTTTATTTGGGCTACTACTAACCTCCCGTTTTTTTTAATTGCAACATTTGATATTGCTTTTTCTACTACCACAAGTGATACTATATAAGTATATAAAAAAGTAGTCGATGTTGAACGCAGACTACTAAATTAGTTAACACGATGATAAAAATCATGCCGACCACTATGTGGATGCTTTTATTATATTACCATTTATGATAGCGGTCAAGCACAAATACAATCATTTGTGATACTTTTTTAAGGAAGAATTTGAATGAATGTATATTCGCGTATTTTTGATACCGCTAAAAAACATGGCATGTCTATTAAAGAACTTGCTAGAAAAGCCAAAATTGGTGAAAATAGTATTTATAGGTGGAAAACTATTAAACCTTCCACGGAATCTTTGACTAAGGTAGCTCGAGAACTGAACGTTTCTACTGATTATTTATTAGGTCAAGAAAAAGGTAGTAATAAAAAAGACTGCCTGGATATAGCTAATAAAAATGTTCAGTTATTATATGAAGGTCAACATGTACCTGAAAAATATGTCAACATGCTCCGTTTTATTATGGAAGAAGATCGCGCAGAAAAAACTAAAGCTTCCGAAAATTAAGTAAAAAAATTCTCCAGAATTGACTAATCAATTCTGGAGAAACAATCAAATAAGATTTTTCTTATTCTTCGTCAGCTGCAGCCGTATAAACATTCTGAACATCATCATCATCTTCCAGAGCATCAACTAAATGGTCAAATTGCTCTTTTTTATCCTCTGGAACAGGTGTTGTGTTTTCAGGTATCATTGTCAATTCTGCGTTGGCTAACTTATAGCCATCTTTTTCGAGTGCATCACGAACCTGCGCAAATTGTTTTGGATCTGTATAAATTTCATAAGCATCATCGCTGGTTTGCAAGTCATCTCCACCAGCATCCATTACGTCAAGTAACATCTGATCTTCATCAGCATCAGTAGTTGTGCGGTCAATGACAATATAACCTTTACGATTGAACATATAAGCAACAGAACCAGTTGCTCCTAAAGAACCACCATTTCTGGTGAAAGCAACTCTTACAGCAGAAGCAGTCCGATTCTTATTATCAGTTAATGCTTCAACAAAGATAGCTACACCACCTGGTGCGTATCCTTCATAAGTGATTTCATCATAATGCTCTTCTGAATTGCCCTCTGCCTTTTTAATAGCACGGTCAATATTCGACTTAGGCATATTGTTAGCATGAGCCTTGTCCATTACCATACGCAAGTTAGGATTTCCGGAAGGGTCAGGACCACCGTTCTTTGCAGCCATGTAAATTTCACGAGATAATTTTTGGAAAATCTTACCCCTCTTTGCGTCTTGTGCATTCTTGCGGCCTTGAATATTGTGCCATTTTGAGTGTCCTGACATTTAAGAATCCTTCTTTCTTTTCTCATTATTAACGATATTATCTTACCGCAGAGGACCATAAATTTCAATACAAGCAACTATTTCTCCCGCTTTTTTAATTAAATATGAATGTGCTTTCATTAAAATAAGTTTATCTAGCCTCTGGTCATCCTTTTATTTAATTAGTAAAATAAAAACATTAGTTGTTTTTCAAAGGAGAGAACTTTAGTGGAAGAAATAAATTCAAACAAAAAATATATTTCTTGGCCCGTTTTAACCTTAATGGCTTTTTGCACCGTTATTGGGTTAGACGATATAATGTACAACTTCCAAAATCAAGGAATGCCAGTTGTTACTTCCTGGATTATCATGTGTTTATTCTATGTTATTCCTTATTCTTTAATGGTTGGACAACTGGGATCCGTTTTCAATCATGAAGGTGGAGGCTTATCATCTTGGGTTCGTGGGACTAATGGCGAATTTCTGGGATATTTTACTGCCTGGACTTATTGGGCTGCTTCTATTCCCTATGCTGTTGATTCTGCTAATGAAATTATCGTTGACATTGGCTGGGCACTGACAGGTTCGGAAAAGTTTCAAAGTCAAATCTCTAACACAAAATTTGCTTTAATGACATTTGCCATGTTTATTATTTTCATTATTGTTGAACATTATTTTTCTCACTCAATGGAAGTCTTATCCACTATTGGTGGTGGACTCATGCTTATTATGACCCTGATGTTTGTTTTCCTGGCATTTCTAGGACTGGCAAAATCAGGTGGTCATATGGCTACACAGCCATTTACCTGGCGGACATTAATTCCCAAGTTTGACATGCATTATTGGACAACTATCGCAATGCTCATTTATGCCTTAAATGGCTGTGAACTTGTTGCTCCTTATGTAACCAAAATGAAAAAGCCTAAGTCTGACTTTCCTAAAGCCATGATCGCACTTGCCTTAATGACTATTTTTTTAACAGTTTTCGGTTCATTTGCTCTGGGAATATATTTCAACAGTTATCATATTCCAAACGATTTAAAAATGAATGGTGCATACTATGTCTTTGATATGGTTGGGCATCAATACGGTTGGGGCAAAACTTTGCTTTATGTATGGGCTTGGACTTCTGTTTTCTACAACGCTGCTTTATTAGCAGTGCTGCTTGACGCCATGACCAGAATGCTTATTTCCGATACTGGTGATAAGTACATGCCTAAATTTTTACAGAAAAAAGATAAAAACGGCCTTCCTATCAATGGCTACGTATTAACCGTTTCTTTATCAGCATTTATCATGCTCTTAGGTATCTTTTTACCAGACATGAACGACATTTTTAATTGGCTATTGAACTTAAATGGCATCATCTCACCAGGAGTAACTTGCTGGATATTTTTCTCATTCATGCAAATTAGGAAAAATTCTAAAAAGTTTACTTCAGACTATGTCTTTATTAAAAACGATAAATTAGGATATCTTGCAGGACTATTTTTATTAATAGTTACTGCTGCAGCTACTATTTTAGGCATTGCACCACAAGATATTAAAAAATTCAGCGGTTATTGGTGGTATGAACTAATCATCAACATAATTGCCATTATTGTTTTAATTGGCTTAGGTGTGATATTACCAAGCATCAGACATCGTGAAGAAGAGTATGGCATTGCATTTAACCGCAAACAGTGGATCACTATGTTCATCTTAATCATTGGTTCAATTATCTTTGACCTTTATTTAGGCGAAAAAAATGCTTTATTTAATAATGCGGTCATTAATTTTGGTCAGGTAAAAATTGGTATAAATATCTTTTTGATTCTTATCGAAACAGTATTCGCAATTTTAATCTGCTGGCTAGTTGGCAAAAGAAAACCCATTACAACTAAATAAATATAGATAAAAGCAGGAATGTTGCTAATAACATTTCTGCTTTTGCTTTTATTTTGCTTTTAAATTAATGAATATCTGGAGTTAAACCTGACAATAATTACTATATAATATACCTGAGAACTTATATTAAGGAGATTAAAATGACACATATTCCCTTTAAAGCTGTAGCAGTAGACATGGACGGTACTTTTGAAAATGATGACAAACAATATGATCATCAACGCTTTGAAAAAGTTTTAACTAAATTGAGGCAACACCACGTTCATTTTATTGTTTCCAGTGGCAGACCATTATCACGTTTGCGCCAAGATTTCTTTGATTTCTTGGACAGAATTGATATTGTAGCTGATAATGGTTCAATTCTCACTCAAGACAATAAAATAATTGTTCGTCACGTTTTTACCTATAAAACGGGTATTAAACTGATCAGTTTTATTGAAAATAATTATCCACAAGTACATATTGCTGCTAGTGGATTAGATCATTCTTATATTAACAAAAAAGCCCCGACTCAATTCAAAAATATGATGCATTTCTTTTACCCCAATGTAGTCGAGATTGCCAAATTAGTTGATATCCCTACAAGCGATAGTTTAACAAAGCTAACTCTAAACTGTTCTTCCAAGCTCGCTGGCGAACTAGAAAAAAAGTTCAATCAAACAAACCCTGAACATATTCACTGTACTACCAGTGGTTTCGATAATATTGACGTTATGCCCAACAATGTTAATAAAGGGCAAGGCATTAAATATTTTTTGAGGTATTTTAATGTTAAGCCAGAAGAACTCATAGCGTTTGGAGATGGCATGAATGACCGTGAAATGATTGAATTGGCTGGGTACAGTTATGCGATGAAAAACGGTCATGAAAAACTTAAAAAGATTGCAAAATATGAAGCACCATCAAATAATGACATGGGCGTTTTACAAGTATTAGAAAGTTTTCTAGATTAAAATAAGTTTATATCAGTTATTTTAAAATCAATAAGGACAGATTTTCATGAGTTATATTGACGTAAGACACAACTACAAACGCTATCAAACTGGAGATACTGAAATATTAGCCAATAATGATGTCAGTTTTACCGTGGAAAAAGGTGAATTGGCTATTATTTTAGGTGCATCAGGAGCAGGTAAATCCACGATTTTAAATATTTTGGGCGGAATGGATACTAATAGTTCCGGGGATGTTATTATTGATGGCAAAAATATTGCCAAATACAATAAAAGACAATTAACTGGCTATCGCCGCACTGACATTGGTTTTGTTTTTCAATTTTATAATTTAATTCAAAACCTAACAGCAAGAGAAAACGTAGAATTGGCATCGGAAATAGTTCCAGATGCACTTGATCCTGTTAAAACCTTGATAGATGTTGGTCTTAAAAACCGCATTAATAATTTTCCTGCAGAACTTTCAGGGGGTGAACAACAAAGAGTGGCAATTGCTCGGGCAATTGCCAAAAACCCTAAAATTTTGCTTTGTGATGAACCAACTGGTGCACTTGATTATCAAACTGGAAAAAGTGTTTTGCAAACCATTATCAATATGAGTCGTGACAATGGCACTACAGTAGTCATAGTTACTCATAACAGTGCTTTAGCCCCCCTAGCAAACCGTGTGATTCACTTTCATGACGGCAAAGTTACTCAAATTGAAGAGAACACGAATCCAGCAGATGTTGCCAGTGTTAAATGGTAGAAAAGGCTAATCATGAATAAAGTTATTCTGAAAGATTTTTGGCGATCAATTAAACATACTAAGGGACAATTTATTTCCATCATGGGATTAATGATGATTGGTGCATTTGCCTTAGTTGGTTTAATGGTAACAGGGCCTGATATGCGTGATACCGGCAATCACTATGCGCAAAAACTAAATACAGCTGACCTGACTGTTATCTGTAATTATGGTTTAGACCAAAAAGATAGAAAAAAAATCAAACAAACTAAAGGTTTGCAGTCCGTTGAATTTGGCTACATGACAGATACGGTTATTAAAAATAGCCGGGAAAGTTTTCGTATTTTTTCAAAACCAAAATCAGTAGGAAAATATGAATTGCGTAAAGGTCGTTTGCCGGTAAAAACAAATGAAATTGCTTTGGCAGACCATTATTCACATAAATATAAAATTGGCCAAAATATCAGTTTTACAGAAAAGAAGAATATTTTAGGAAGCACTCTGCTAAAACGAAAAACCTTCAAAATTACAGGTTTCGTTCGGTCCAGTCAAATTTTATCAAATGTAAACTTAGGGCAAAGCAACAGTGGTACTGGAGAACTTAAAGGTTATGCAGTAGTCAGCCCTAATGCTTTTAATCACACGGTTTATACAGTGGCCAACCTAAGATATAAAGACTTGCGTGGCCTCGACTCTTACGGCAAAGTCTATACAAGTAGAGTTAAGCACCATAAAAAAGTTTTACAAGATACTCTGAAAAACACCGCACGTCAAAGGCAAAAAAGAATATTATCTGCTGCTAACAAAAAAATTGCACCTCAAGAAAAGAAAATTCAACAAGCAGAGCAGAAATTAGAGACTGCAAGTGAGCAAATTAGTTCCGCAGAAAAACAACTAATCTTCCAAAAAAGTAAATTAAATGCGCAAATATCTCAGGCTGAAACTGCTGGAGCTAATTTACCACAAGCTGCAAGATCACAACTAGAGCAGGCTCAGCAAGAAATTGCTGCAGGCGAGCAAAAATTAAAACAAGAAAAAAAGATCTTTGCTCGTAAATCTGCGAGAGCCAATAATAAAATTAAAAGTGGCAAAGAAGAAATTAGAAAAGCTAAAAAGCAATTGCGGAAATTGGCTCTGCCAAGCTATAGCGTATACAATCGGCGCGAGCTACCAGGCGGTGAAGGTAATTTAGTTTACACAACAGTTGCGCAAGTAGTGGAAGATTTAGCTAAAGTATTCCCGATTTTTCTATACTTCGTTGCGGCTCTAGTTACCTTTACTACAATGAACCGCTTTATTGATGAAGAAAGAATCAATTCCGGTACAATGAAAGCCTTAGGCTATAATGATCAGGTCATAATTAATAAATTCATCGCTTATGGCTTTATTTCAGGTACAATCGGAACTATTTTGGGCATTTATTTGGGACACACTTTGATGCCGCAAATTGTTTATCATGCCTATTACAAATCTATCACGATACCGCCAATTGAATTACACTTTCACTGGCAAATCAGTCTGATTGCTCTAATACTATCTTGGATCAGTTCCGTTTTGCCCGCTTATTTGACCGCTAAAAATGAATTTAGGGAAAAACCGGCCGCATTACTACTACCTAAGCCTCCTGCAGCAGGTTCTAAAATCTTACTGGAAAGAATACCTTTTATTTGGAATCATCTCAGCTTTACTCATAAAGTTACTGCCCGTAATATTTTTCGTTATAAAAAGCGCATGCAGATGACTATTTTTGGTGTTTGTGGTGCCGCTACTATGCTCTTTGCCGGCTTTGCTGTAAAAAATTCGATTACTAATATGAATAACAGGCAATTTAATGATCTCATTCACTACAACATGATCGTCGCTCAGAAGCCTGGTATTTCAAGCAATCAGCACAAAGCTTTAAATAGCAAATTAAAAGAAGACAGTATTAAGTCAGAAACACCAATTTACTATGAGTCAGTGTCTAAAACTGCTGGTAAAACTGGTGATACACAAGATATTACCTTAATTGCTCCTTCTTCTAGCAAGGTACTGAAGAACTATGTTCATTTAAATAATCGTAAAACCAAGCAGACATTGCACTTATCAAACAACGGGGTTATTATTTCAGAAAGATTGTCAACATTGCTCAAAGTGAACAAAGGTGACTATATATCTCTAACGGATAAGAATAATAAATCTAGGAAAATGAAGGTAACTGGCATCACTGAAATGTACATGGGACATTTCATCTTCATGAACAAAACGCAATATCAGAAAATTTTTAACAAACGCTTCACGTCAAATGCATACCTTGTTAACTTAAAAAATTCCACTCGCAAAAACACGAGAAAAATCGCTGCGCAGTTTATGGCTCTCAATGGTGTAGCAGGAGTAGTGCAAAACACTGCAATTAGTCAAGAGCTGGACGTGGTAGTAAAGTCTCTGAACTTGATTATGGTCGTTTTGATAGTAGTTGCCGGACTTCTAGCAATTGTTATTCAATATAATTTGACTAATATCAATATTGCTGAAAGAATTCGCGAACTCTCAACCATCAAAGTTTTAGGTTTCTACGATAATGAAGTCACGATGTATATTTATCGCGAAACTATTCTTTTAACAGGTATTGGCATTTTAGTCGGCTATCTAACAGGAGATTTGCTTTACCGCTATATTCTTTACGTGGTGCCACCTGACAATGTCATGTTTAATCCGGCATTATCTGTCTCAAGTTTTCTGTGGCCGTTAGGAGTTATCGGTATCATTACAATAGTGCTTGGATTTATTGTTAACAAAAAATTGAAAGACCTTGATATGCTTGAAGCTTTAAAATCAGTTGATTAAATAAATGGAACTGCTCTAACAAAAGCAGTTCTATTTATTTCTGCAAAAATTAAAAACTAAATAAAAATATGTTATACTTTATTCATTAGATTTAATGCTCACAACAAGATCTTCAAATTAACGTGTATAAAGAACTTGATCATCCTTCCTTTTTAATTGATGAAGTTCCAACAAATTAATTTTGGAGATAAAATTGAATAATATTTTACAAGTTAAACATTTAATAGAAACATATAAAGATAAAAACCAAAAGTTTCAAGCTTTAGACGATGTTTCTTTTACAATTGATCAAGGAGAAATATTAGCTCTATTAGGACCTAATGGTGCGGGGAAAACTACCACTGTCTCAATTATAGGTGGCTATTTGCTCCCTACTTCTGGTCAAGTAATTTTAAACGGACAGGATATTACTACTGCTCGTAAAAGACCCAACATAGGCGTTTCTTTTGGTGGAGATCTAGGGTTTTACCGTAACGCCACAGCAAAGCAAAATTTACAATTTTTTGCGGATCTGGCCAAAGTACCCTTTCGTAAGCAAAAAAAAGAAATACAGCGAGTTCTGTCTATTGTTGAGCTGGATAATGTCGCAAATAAAAAGGTAGGGAAATTTTCTAAAGGAATGACGCAGAGACTGCATATCGCCCGTTCCTTGTTAAATAGTCCCAGTTTATTACTTTTAGATGAACCTACTAGTGGTTTAGATGTTGAAATAGCGCAAAGCGTTCAGAAGACTATTAAAAAATTAGCAGATTCCGGCATTAGTATTTTATTAACAAGTCACACAATGTCAGAAGTTGAAAAGCTAGCTAAAAATGTAGTTATTCTGGGTGCAGGAAAAGTTTTTTTCACTGGCACCGTTTCTGCTGTTTTGGGTTTGGCCGCAAAAGAAATTAATCAAAAACCCAAAAATTTAGAAGAAGCTTATTTGGCAATAGCGCCTAAATTAAGGAGGAATTAGATATGCGTTTTATTCGTCTTTTCCTCTTTCATGTAAAAGATTATCTTTCTGATCAGTACTTTGTCTGGTTAACAATCACCAGTACTGTTTCCATTTTTTTGATGCAATATATTATGGCCTATGCTTCTCACAGCTTGAATAACCCACAATTGTGGCTGCAAAGTGGTATTTTTGGCATGTGGACTTCTTGTACAACTGTTGCCGGTTGCATCGGTTTTGAACGTTACAAAGGAACGCTGCCATATTTGTTAAACAGTCAATATGACGAGCGTGCTTCTTTAATTACTTTACTTTTACCTGCTTCGAGTTATGGTTTATTTTCATTTCCTATTGCTTATATTCTTGCAAAAATTTTAGGAGTAGCTACTGGTAAAATTTCTCTGTACCAGATTTTGCTAATTTTTCTACTGTGGATCGGATGCTCAGTAATGGGAATTTTAATTTCTTCATTTCTTACTCTTTCACCTAATGCAATGGTTTATGAAGGCTTAATTGGCACCCCTATTTTGTTATTAGCAGGATTATTTGGCAATGAGACCATTTTGAATCCCTTAACCTTGTTTTCTCAGTGGTTTATTCCTATAACTGGACCAATTGCTTCTTTGTCCCATAATAAAAGTCTCAACTGGAATGCTTATTTTTGCAGTTTACTTCTTTGGCTTTTGTTAATTGTGATTATAGTGAGAAAAATTAACGATCTTGTCAGAAAGAAAGGAGCTCTGAAAATTATCTAATGTTTGCTACACAATTCTCTGGCCTTTCTTTTCTCAATAATTGGCGTACAAAACTAACTTATTTCTTTATCACACCAATGATAAATCTGGCCCTGTTAGTATTAATCAATATGCAGTATTCTAATCAATTTAACTGGGATGTTGCGATCAGTTCAATTGCAATAGATGCTGCGGTACTTGCTCTTGAAACATTTTGTTCTGCTGTGATTAATGATGCAGATTTAAAAATTGACTTTGAATTAATTGCCAAAAGACCTTTCAGTATCATGTATTGGCTTTCTAAATGCATTGTTGCCATTATTATAGGTTGCATTTTAGCATTAATTAACCTATTTCTATTGTACTTAGTCGGTGCTCCCATAGTCATTATTGAACGAGCTTTACTCATGCTACCGCTTTTATGTATTTATGGCTGCGTTTTAGGTTTTGTATCTTGGGCCATCTCATGGCAAATGAATGATCCCTACTTTTTGGAGAATATTTTTAGCAGTTTAGCCCAATTAGTATCAGGAGTACTAGTTGTAATTTCAGCTTATCCTGAATGGTTAAAAGCAATTGCTTTATTATCCCCTTTTGCAGAACCTGTTACTTACATCAAAACTGGTAGCGCCAACTTAATGTACAGTGCATTAATTACATTTATTTGGTTCATTATTGGAATTTTGGCTTATATTAGCCAAATCAAGCCAGTTCTGGCTAAAGGTAAACACCATTATTAAAGCTTACACAGTAAAATAGCAGTCGCAAGATTTGCGACTGCTATTTTTTATATCTATATTTTTGTTTTTCCTAATAAAACTGAACTGATTACAACCGATAATGAACTAAAGGCCATTGCTAATCCTGCTATTTCTGGACTAAGTGTGAGACCCACACCCGCAAAAACGCCAGCGGCAACTGGAATACCCAGTACATTATAAATGAAAGCCCAAAACAGATTTAGCTTTATCCTATTAAAAGTCTTGCGACTAAGTTTCAAAGCGCGGACAACATCTTCCAGGTCATTTTTGATAAGCACGATACCGCCTGCATCGATGGCAACATCCGTACCCGAACCCATGGCAATTCCAACATCTGCTTGGGTTAGCGCTGGCGCATCGTTGATCCCATCACCAACAAAGGCGACATGGTGCTTCTCTTGCAATTTTTTAATAACTGCTGCTTTATCAACCGGCAAAACCTCAGCAATTACCTGATCGATATCCACCTGTTCTGCAATAGCGTGGGCTACTTGTTGATTATCTCCAGTTAACATGACAGTTTTCAAGCCTAAACGATGTAAGTCGTTTATTGCATTTTTGGCATTCACTTTAGGAGCATCCTGAATTGCAATTAGACCCAGCACTTGATTATCTTGAACAACAGACACTACTGTTTTTGCCTCATTTTGCAATGCCACTATTTGCTCTTCTAAATCTGGAGCAATTTTAATTTCTTTTTGTTTTTTGGGACTTCCGACAGCAACATTTGTACCAGAAATTTTACCAGTGACACCCCATCCCTCAATTACAGTAAAATTTTCTACCGTTTTTAACTGCAACTTTTCCTTTTTAGCCGCAGCTAATACAGCTGGAGCGAGAGGATGCTCAGATAATTTCTCTAAACTGGCAGCATATTGTAGAACTTTTTCTTTATCTCCCACAATATCTGTTACTTGTGGTTGACCTTTGGTAATCGTTCCCGTTTTATCAAAAACTATAGTATCAATGCTGTTTGCAGCCTCTAAAATTTCTCCATTTTTAATTAGGATTCCCATTTTGGCACCACGACCAGTTCCAACCATTAATGCAGTGGGTGTTGCCAGCCCTAAAGCACAAGGACAGGCAATAACCATAACCGCAACGGCAAAAACTAATGCAGTTGCTATGCTTTTACCAAGGAAAATATACCAAACTAAAAATGTTACAATTGCAATAATCAAAACTGTGGGAACAAAAATATTTGCAACCTTATCAGTTAATTTTTGAATCGGTGCATGACTGTTCTGTGCCTTTTTAACAATCTCAATAATTTGCGCCAGCATCGTTTCATTACCAACTTTTTGGGCTTGCATCACAAATGATCCCGTTTGATTGATTGTTGCTCCTATTACCTGATCGCCTGCCACTTTTTTAACCGGCATACTTTCGCCAGTTACCATAGATTCATCAATGCTTGAATTGCCAGAAACAATTTTGCCATCAACTGGTACTTTTTGCCCAGGCATTACTTGTATGTAGTCGCCCTTCACAACTTCAGTGATAGGAATACTGACAAATTGATCATCGCGCTTTACTAAGGCATTTTTTGCACCTAAATTAAGCAATTTCCCCATAGCGTCAGAAGCAGTTGCCCGCATTTTTTCTTCTAAAACCTGCCCTAATAAGACGAAAGTAATAACAAAAGCAGCACTTTCAAAGAAAACAGGTCTTTTAGTAAACATCGCATAAATACTGTAAATATAAGTTATCGATGTTCCTAAAGCCACAAGAGTATCCATATTTGAATGGTGCTTTTTAAAGGCAGACCAGGCACTAGTAATAAATGGACCTGCTGAAATTAACATAATTATTGTTGTAAAAATAAGCATTGTCCATTCGCCACCTGGCAACATCCATCCAGTAAAAGGATGAATAATCATTTCCAGAAGCATTGGCAGTGATAATATTAGCGACGTCCAAAAACGTGTTGTAATTTTCATTGTTTTTCCTTAGCTATTTGACAATTACCTTACCATGAAACATGTTCATACTACATTCCCATTGATATTCACCTGGTTTTGAAGTATCAATTTTAACCCTTTCTACTTTGCCTTCAGGTAATTTCTGATTTATGCCAAAATCTGAAAATACAACATGATCTAAACAATTGGATGAGTCTGTTCTCTTAAAGTTTAAAGTAGCGGGTACACCCCTTTTAAGAACAACTCTTTCTGGTGAATAACCACCTTTAACTTCAATATCAACACTCTGTTTGTTTGACTTCATAGTGGCTTTCTCCTCTTCTACGTGATGGCTACCAAAGAACCACCATGCAATAAAAGCTATTAGTGCAAGACCTAAACCTAAGATAATAATTTTATTCATGATAATTCCTCCCATTTGAAGCCTATTATTAATGTCTACATTTGTAAACTAAGTTTAGTATAAATTATATATCTACAAATGCAAACATAAATGCTCAAAAAAACTTACTGATTTTTCAGTAAGTTTTCCCCCCCTATTAATCTGCATCTAATCGCTTTAACCATTGAGTCAGATCATTTTTGTCCACCATTATTTGCTTAAGTTCGGCCTTATTATCTGCGGCCAAAAACAGCATTAACTGCAGATATTTTGCCACAGAAAGTCCATAATTTTCCAGGTTAGCTTTAACTGCTTTTACTACTGTATCATCTAAACTAATTGTAAGAAGTTCGTCTTTCAAAGTCTATCCCATTTCCTATATTCTAAATAAAACTAACAGGATTATTTTAGAAAAGCCTCTATAGCTATGCAAGTATTTAATTCAAATTCATAATTCTTTTTATCTACCTGCTCCATTATATTTCTTCAAGCCTAAATTCCATACCCAATGGTCTAAAAAAAGGAATAGTGAAGCTATCAAAAGTTGCAATAACATTATTTGCCATTGCCGTGGCCTTATTAAAATAATTGTAGCAGGACAAGCAATTAATCCAAAAGGCAGGATGAAATTAAAAATAATATTACCCAGTCCCCGATAAATACTTGCAGGGTAGCGACTCATTTGTATCATACTTAAAAACAAATCATTTCTGCCAAAATTTGTGGGGAACCAAAATGCCGAAATTGTCCATAAATACCAAAGAGAATAGTATAAAATGCAGCCAAAAACGCAAGAAAGAAAAAAGAACAACACCTGATCTATATTAATACTTATACCCTGACATGCATAAATAATTACAAATACTCCCAGTATCGAATTAATCAATTGTGTAAATTCAATTGCACTAAAAAAGTAATATACCTTAGCGTTAATTGGTTTTAATAAAATTGAATCTAAGGTTCCTTCTCTAATGTCTTTTTCCATTTTAGGCATTGATTTGACCAAGAAAGCCATTAAGAAGCCGTCAAGCATAGTATAAACGCCAACCAACAACAGACATTCTTTGTAGGTCCAACCACCGATAGTATCAACATTTAAATAAATTACCTTAAAAAAAGCTATAGGAATGCCTAACCACAATATAGAAGAGATTATCCCAAACAATGTGTCTAACCTGAAACTAATAGTTTGCAATAAGGCAATTTTAATTAACGATTTGACTACTTTAAGTTTACTTTTCATAATCAACCCATTACATCAGAGTATCTCTGAAGCCCTTCTTTATTAACTATTTTTACTATTAAATAAAAAACTATCATCCATACAATTTCAATGATTGTGTTTTTAAGCCATATATTTAATGGTAATGCTTTAACAAGCGTATCAATTGGAAAAGAGCTGAAATATTGAAATGGCAGTAGTTTAATTATTTTTACCAAAAAAGGCGGCAAAATTTCTAAAGGAAAGTAAAAACCTGCCAGCAGATTGACTACAACTTCTTTTACCAGTAAAACAAAGAAAAGATTGTCAAACCAGTACGCTACACTACCAATAATATAAGAAAAAAGAAACCATAATATGGCTGCCATAATTAAACTAAATGCAAATTCAAGAAGCACGAGTAAAGAAACATGAATTAAATTACGCGCAACTATATAGACAAATCCAATAATTAAAATCGGAGCAAGCAAAATTAAATTTGCCAGTCTATCGCCCAGCATTTTAGCAAAATAATATTTTTCAATTGTAATTGGTCTATGGATGATATTAGACAATTCTCCTGAATGGATATCATCATTCAATTCCCAGTCAACTGCATACCATACAAAAGAATTAATAAAATTAACCCCAATATAATAAATTACCATTTGATTTTTGCTAAAACCACCAATAGTTTGACCATGATTCAATATTAAAGACCATAAATAAAACATCACTAAACTTGGTACAAGTGCCTGCAAAAGCAAAATTATGACACTGCTCTTATTGGCTAATATAGACTTCAATGAGATCTTGCTTACTGAAAAATAGGTTTTTATCATTTTTCTTTCTCCTCAGCAAATAGCTCTAAGATAATATCTTCAAGCTTCAGGTCATTTATTTGATAGTCAGAGCCTTGATTATCCCGTGCCAACTGAGCGATCTGGTCATCTACCTTTTCTACAGGAACTTTAATTGTCACGGACAAATCATCCTGATCAATAATCTTGGTGCCCAGTTTACTTTCGTTGAAGTTCTCCGATTTAATAAAAGTAATATATTTATTCTGATTAAACCTCTCTAATAAATCTGTTTTTGGTCCATCCCACATTATCTGACCGCTATTTACAATGATCAGGTGATCACAGATAGTGGCAATATCTTCCATATCATGAGAGGTAAGAAAGACAGTCAATTTTTCTTCCTTGTTCAGCCTTAACAAAAACTTGCGTATATCCCTTTTTGCCAAAACGTCCAAACCAATAGTTGGTTCATCTAAAAAGAGTATTTTTGGTCTAGTTGCTACACCGGCCAGAAATTCTACTTTCATTCGTTCTCCCAGTGATAATTTGCGGGTTTGTACATCTAATTTTGAAGTTACATTTAGTATCTGAGCCAGGTCATTGACCGTTTTTTGAAAAATTTCTTCCGGTATATCGTACATTGACTGCAATAATTTCAAATAATCTCTAGGGGTTAAATCAGGAAAAAGTTGCGATCTATTTCCCATAACGACTGAGATTGACTTTTTGAAATCATTTATCCTTTTTGTAGGATCATAGCCATTTACCCTGCAAGTTCCAGCTGATGGAAACAAGGTTCCAGTCAGCATCTTAATGGTCGTGGTCTTACCTGCCCCATTTTTGCCAATAAAGCCAACTTTTTCACCGTTCTTGATAGTAAAATTGAGCGCTTTTACTGCTTGCACTGCCGTCTTTTCAGGCTTAAAAATATTTTTAACAACTGCGCGCCAGTTTTCACCCCTGCTGCTAATAAAATAATCCTTAGAAAGATTATGAACTTCAATCGCATTTTCGTTCATTTTTGACCTCATTTAGTTATCTAGCCAGCACAAAAAAGCAATTTTCAAAAGGACAATCCTTTTTACAAAATTGCTTTAAGTTTTGAACACCTATCATCATACATTTAGAAACTGTCATTGGTTTAACCTTATTACTTATAGATTTTAAATCAGCAACAATTAGATAAATTCTACCACATTTTTAACAGTTTTTAAATATAATTTAATTTTTGGCACAAAATATATTTTCTATCTAGAAAATATCACTTTTTACTTAAGATGTATTCATCTATTTGTGCAAGATAGCTTTCTTTTTCCTGCTGACTGATCCAAGAGGTTTTAAATGAATTTTGTGCTATTCGGACCAGTTCTTTTTCACTCCAATTGCACTTTTGGGCAAATTTATAGTAAACATCATTAATATAATTACTACCCTTATAAGCCGGATCATCGGAATTAAAACTAATCAGCGCACCGTTATTAAAAAGCTTATTAATGGCCTTTTGTTCCATAACTTTGCGGGTGTAAAAATAAGCCATGGGGCATGCTGTAATACCAATTTTTATGTCTATTAAAAATGTCATCAAATCCGCATTTTCAACAATATTTAAGCCGTGATCCAAACGATCGACCGTAATAATTTCTAAAGCTTGTTTGATATGATCAACTGTATCAACTTGGTGCAGATCACAATGCATTGTTAAATAATAACCTTGGTTTCGAGCCTTAGCAAAAACCAGCATAAACTTCAGCGGTGGATTATGATGCTCATCTGAATCAAGACCAACACCTAATATCCAACCTTTTTTATGATATGGTTCAGCTTCTTTTAAAGTTTGCATTGCCGATTCTTGTGAATATTCTCTTAAAAAGCACATTATTAACTGGACATCAATGTCTAACGATGCTGCATCAACAATCGCTTCATGAATGCCTTCAATTACTGTAGCAAAAGGGATTCCCCGACTAGTGTGCGCTTGAGGATCAAAAAATAATTCAAGGTGCTTAACATTACTGTCAGCTTCTTTGCGCAAAAAAGCTGCAGTCAAATCATAGAAATCTTGTTTAGTACGCAAGACCTGCATCCCTTTATAGTAGGCCTTTAGAAATTCCGGTAATCCTACTCCATAATTCCTGTCAATATCCGCTGGAGTCTTAGCACCAATATCAATCTGATTTCTCTTAGCAATGGCAAATTCCATTTCGGCTTCAAGTGTTCCCTCTATATGAACATGCAGTTCAGCCTTAGGCAATCCGTCAACAAACTTACGAGATAATTTTTGGATCATCTTTGTCTCCTTAACAAAATAATTATAAATACGAACATTTTAATATAAGTCTAATTATCCTCTTGATCATTTAAGTTTTTATATAGCTATAAATCAATATTAAAAATCATAACATTTTTATTCATCACTTACAATATCTATTGATATTGTGATTTTGTTCGATTTTTACATTGAAATACTTCGGTAGTAATATTATAATTTTAACAATACGATCTATAATTTTATCTTGACCAAGATTAAAATCACTAGTAAAGTGTAATCAATTTAACTTTAATTTTTTTGAAAAGGAGAGTGCATTAAATGTCAAATTGGACAACAAAATTTGTTAAAGAGGGCTTAACGTTTGACGATGTGTTATTGATTCCAGCGGAAAGCCATGTATTGCCAAATGAAGTGGATCTTCATACTCAATTAGCGCCTAATCTGAAACTCAATATTCCTATTATTAGTGCTGGAATGGATACCGTAACTGAAGGCGCAATGGCAATAGCAATTGCTTTGCAAGGTGGTTTAGGCGTAATCCATAAAAATATGTCCATCACTGCCCAAGCTGGCGAAGTTGCAAACGTCAAAAATGTTGTTGTTCCATCTAACATTACCAAAGCAGCTGTCGATGACAACAATCACCTGCTTGTTGCTGCTGCTATTGGAGTCACAAGTGATACATTTGAACGTGCTGAAGCACTTATTGAAAAAGGTGCTGATGCAATTGTCATTGATACTGCTCACGGTCATTCAGCTGGTGTTTTGCGTAAAATCAAAGAAATTAGGGATCATTTTCCTCATGTTACGTTAATAGCCGGAAACATTGCAACTGGAGATGCTGCTAGAGCTCTTTTCGATTCTGGAGTTGACATTGTTAAAGTAGGTATTGGTCCTGGCTCCATTTGTACTACCCGTGTCGTTGCTGGTGTCGGAGTTCCGCAAATTACTGCAATTTATGATGCTGCTACTGCTGCCAGAGAATACCACAAACCAATAATTGCAGATGGTGGAATGAAGTACTCAGGAGATATAGTTAAGGCACTGGCTGCTGGTGGAAATGCCGTCATGCTTGGAAGTATGTTGTCAGGTACAACAGAAGCACCTGGTGAAGTGTTTGAAAGCGATGGCCAAAAATATAAGACCTATCGTGGTATGGGATCTGTCGGAGCAATGGCTCAAGCCCATGGATCCTCTGACAGATACTTTCAAGGCGGCGTCAACGAAGCTAATAAATTGGTTCCTGAAGGTGTTGAAGCACGCGTGGAATATAAAGGTGATGTTTCTGATATTATTTTCCAGATTATAGGTGGGCTGCGTTCAGGCATGGGCTATGTAGGTGCAGCCACTATCGCTGATTTACGTGAAAATGCTCAATTTGTAAAAATTACTAATGCCGGTTTAAGAGAATCTCATCCCCACGATGTCCAAATTACTAAAAAAGCCCCTAATTACGAGAGATAAATAAAGTAAATAAAAAAATAGTTATTGCTTTCATGCAATAACTATTTTTTTGATCTATTTATCAGATATGGCTTCATTCAGCTTCTGTAAATTTTTTACTAATTCATTCTTCGTATCGGCTCCTAAAATTTCAGCATAACTATTCTCAGAATTAACAAAATAATAAGTTATTTTTGGTCCCAGCTTGATAGCTTTCTCAGTTAGGATTATTGCCTTTAATCGTGTATCATGTTGATCAACTTTTTTGGTAATCAAACCTTTTTCTTCCATTAAGCGTAATACATTAGTAGCAGTAGACTTCCTAATGTTAAATTCATGCTCAATATCCTTTTGATAAATGGATTTGTTTTGGGCAAATGAAGCCAAATATTCAATAATTAGCATCTGTGTTCCGGTTAAGCCAATTTTTCTAGCGTAGTAATCAACATTACGATTAAAAGTATTTTGTATACGCTGTAGGGCTAATCCTAATCTGTTCATTAATCTTACTCTATTCCTTTGTTTTTACCGATTTTGTAGCTTGATAAAGTAAGTATACACCAACAAGAACAATAATCAGAATAAAAATAAAACCTACCTGAGCAGCTTCAATATATTTTCCAGTAGTGGAGCTTTGACCACTCATTTGTTCTACAAATTGCATAATAGCTGAAATAATTGCCGTGCCGACAGCTCCAGCAAATTGCTGCGCCATATTAAACAGACCATTGCCATCTGTATTTTCTTTTTCATCTAGTTGACCAATGGAAGCAGTCATTGTGTCCCCCATTACCAGACCTATACCCATCATTGTAATAGCATAGAACAGAATAATTTTGCCAGATGATAGTGAAGAAGCAAATAAACAATAAAGAATGCCGCCGATTATTTCAAAAACAGCACCCGTCATAATTGGCTTTCTGGGACCGTAACTGTCGAGCAGTCTGCCACTAATTGGTGAGAGCACGGCTCCAACAAGTCCACCAGTTAAAAGCAGAAGTCCTGCAGTCATTGCTGTAGAATGATTAACAATTTGAACATAATTAGGCAAGATGAACGACAATCCTAAAGTATTGACTTGAAAAATAAAATAAGCTGTTATGCCTTGAGTAAATTTAGTATTTTTAAAAACTCGGATATTAATTAACGGAGTAGCAGTATTTAATGAATGCTTGATAAAAATAATTAAACAAATAACACCAACTGCCAGAGGCAAAATGAAATCAATGGTTTTTGTAATATTGTAGACAAATTGCTAAAAGCAAAAATAAAACCGATAAATGTTAAAGCAATGCTCAGAAATCCTGCTGTATCGAGTTGCGTATGTGCAATTTTTTTGGATTCATCATTAATTGAAGCTATACCCATTAGCAGAGAAATAATCATCACAGGAATGATAAAAATAAAGATATAACGCCAACCTAAAGTATTGACGACTAATCCGCCAAATGTTGGACCTAAAGCTGGAGCAACCGCCGTAATCATTGTTCCTATTCCCATAAGCAATCCAATTTTATCTAATGGCGTCCGTTCCAAAATAATATTAAACATTAATGGAATAGCTATTCCTGCTCCTGCTCCTTGGATGACACGACCAAGTACCAAAAAAATAAATTGATTTGCTACCGCATCAATTACTAAACCACAAATAAATAAACTAGCAGCTGTCACAAAAAGTTTTCTTGAACTAAAATTTCTTTTTAAATATGCAGATAATGGCATAATAATAGAAGCAACTAACAGATAACCAGTTGTCATCCACTGTACGGTAGCCATATTAACATGAAAATCATTCATCAAAACGGGAAAAGTAACGTTTCCTGCTGTTTCAATTAGCACACCTGAAAAAGACATTAATCCGGCTGCGAAAATTGAACAAATTAATTTTGCATCTAATTTTCTTTGCATTCATATTCCTCCTAAAATTTAGTTAGCAAGCTAACTAATTAACCATAGTAACTCACATTTTTTTGAAATGCAATAAATTTAAAATAAAGAAAAACTCACCTTGAAATTCAAGGTGAGTAATTTTTTTAAAATACTTATTTATCTGTATCAATCACATATTTCTGCCAGTAGCGCCAAACATTCTCACTGGATGAGCGTTTGGCATTTTCATACGCTCCCTCATTCAATTTTCTGCGTAATTTAGGACTGGCAAAAAATTCTGTAATTTTGGCTGCCAGTTCATCAATGTGACCACTAGGAACAACAAAGCCGCTTTGCCCATCAGCAATCAGATCTGCAGGACCATAGTTAATATCATAAGCGATTACGGGTACACCGTGTGATTGGGCTTCAACTATTGAAAGCGGCGCTCCTTCATATCGTGAAGAAAGAACTGAAAGTTGCGCATTGTCATACACCGAATCCATATCTTGCGTATAACCCATAAAATGAATAACATCTTCTAATCCAAGATCCTGCACCAGTTTCTTTAACATTTTTTCTTCTTTAAAATTATCGTTACCATCGCCATAACCATAAATATCCATAGTTAAAGAATTATTTTTTTGGTAAGCCTGATTAAAAGCTTTGATCGCATCATCGATACGCTTTTCGTGAAATAATCTGGCTATGATTATTATTTTTCCTTTAATACGTTCACTCATTGGAACATGTTCTGCCTGTAGCTGCTCATCAGGAACTATTCCAACTGGTATTGAAACTATCGGAACTTGCGTCCTTAATCTTTTACGCATGTCATCTGCCTGATGCTTACTAGGTGTGACTACCAAATCCGTTTTACTCAGTAATTCGTTATTAGAAATTGAATTATAAGTAAGCGGTGAACTAGGATCCCAGTAATCTCTGAAATGAATGTTGTGAAAATGCTCGATTTTTCTAGCTGATGTTTTCATATTAATCATTGGTACGTTGGTAATATTGGAGCGGTCAGAAATAAACGTTGATTTTTCATCCCCATCCTGCTCATTCAATTCATCGAGCATAATGGTGAATGCTTGACCACTATTCATTAAAGAATGAACAACTCCATGAGTATCAGTCAGCTGAATGTTAGTTGCTGGATAGTAATTAGGTCGTTTCTCATACGAAATTTCATAATAAATGGTATTGTCTGGACGGAAAAATAATTCGTAGACTAAATGATCATCAGCAGTATCAAAAATTTGGGTCAGACTCTTAAAACCACGTGTATCATAAAATTCCTCTTTGATACGGTTAACATCGCCATTATAATATGTAATGGTATCGATGCTACCATTAGGGAACATATTAATGGTCATAGTTTTACGATTGTCTTCATATACTTCATAGCCATTGGTAATTTTTTTCACCTGGTTAAAGCCTGGAATGGGTAAATCTTTCAGAGTAACAATACGACTGGCATAATTTACGGTTCCAGCAAAAAAATCAAACATATTAACATAGTCATCATCATCCAACCCATAAAGAGACAAATTACTATGACCAAAACGGTTAAATTCATTCGTTGTTATTTTCGCTTTGACATGGTTACGTTTAAACAACTTTAGTCTTTTAACTTCTGCGTGTTCTATTCCTGAACTATTTGCATCTAACTTGCTATCTAAAAAGTAATACATTAATTTTTCCTTTATTCTTACATTTACACTGTCAGTATCAATTCTAGCATATATTTTTAAGAAAAATTATACTTAAAATAATTAAATGCAATATTAAAAAAAGCATTAACCAAAATTTTTGCGGTTGATGCTTTAACTTCTATGTATATTTTTAATTAATCTTCTTTTTTAGTCAATTTCAGTATAACTGGCCAAATTAGCGCAGCTATAAAACCGAGAGCAAGTCCAACCCATAAAATTGGTGAAGTGGTTAACGTTATGCCCGGAGCAGTGTTACTTTCAAGCCATTGAACTAATTGATTTGCTAAAAACTGTAGTGCTCCAAATGATCCTATGGCTGCAACCAATAAAATAATTGAAGCCCAATATTTACCAAATAGCATCAACAAAGCAGCTAGAATAAAAACTAATATTGTTGCAAAGAGGCAATAATGAAAAATACTAATAGTTTGGTTAACTTTATCCTTGTTTTCATTTAAACCATTGTTAATTTTATTTAGCAGCAGATTGCTTACAGCTTTTTGTACTTCATTATTTTCCGGGAAAGATAAATTCTTAGCAGATACTTCTCCGTTTTCCTGATAAGTAACACTGAGATTATATAGACTAACATAAGACATATCATTATGATATTTTTTGGGTAACTGTTCTAAAATTTTGTCTTCAACACCAAAATCCTTAGCCAATTTTAGAGTACCTTTTAGTCTTGAATCACCAGTATTATTTACGCTTTTTTTAATTACAGTTTGTGCCATGCCACGAACATTTTGCACATTAACAGTTATTGGAGATTCCAGTAGCAGAAAGCCAGAAATACAAACTGTCGCAGTAAAAATCAGGCGGAATAAAATACTAGCAAATTTTTTCATCAAATTGACCTCCCATAAGAATATTAACTATTTAATCTAACAGTCATGTTGACCCGAAGCTAAACAGTTGCAATTAACCATTTCGGGAGCACTCTCTTTTTTATAAGCAAGTTCTTTTTCTATTTTAGCAATGTCACCCTGAGCAAGAGGCATATCTTTAAGAATGGCTATCATTACCTGACCTTTATGCATATCACACATATGACTCATCATTTCTTTTGTGACCTCAATCATCATTTCGATTTGAGTAACAGTAGCAGAATAAACAAAACGGTGACCGTCTTTACGGGTTTTTAACAAACCCTTTTTGACCAAACGTCCCATTAAAGTTTTGATTGTAGATTCAGACCAATTCTTTTTTGCCTGAAGCTGCTGAATCACTTCTCCAGTGTGAATTTCTCCTAAAGTCCACACTATTCTCATAACTTCCCACTCAGCTTCGGAAATATTATGTTCTCTATTTTTTTCTACCATAATAATCAACTCAACTTTATTTTACTACAGAACGAACTTTTTTATTGCTTTCGCAATTCCATCATGATCATTGTCTTCTGTCACATAATTTGCATAATCTTTTATTTCTTCAATTGCATTACCCATGGCAATTTTCATAAAGTCAGGATTTGT
Source organism: Lactobacillus kullabergensis (assembly GCF_000967195.1). Taxonomy (GTDB): domain Bacteria; phylum Bacillota; class Bacilli; order Lactobacillales; family Lactobacillaceae; genus Lactobacillus; species Lactobacillus kullabergensis. The sequence continues at coordinate 623,657 of NZ_KQ033871.1, read as the reverse complement.
AAACATGGAAATATCATTGCCTTGATCGCCAATTACCATAATTTGGCTTGGCTTAATTTTTAATCTTTCTGCCAATTGCAAAACAGCATTCCCCTTGGAAGCGTCTTTAATATTAATTTCAATGATGCTTGAAAAACTGCGAACAATATCATATTTTGCAAAAGCCCACTGAGGAATATTATTCCACAATTTATCAACTTCTCTCTCATCATCAAGTACGCTAAGACCCACTTTATTAAAAGTAAAATCTTGTGTTATTTCTTCAGCTTTACGTACTTTAAGCACATTATTTGTAAAGGTCGCATTCCTCGCCAGATTAACACCTATATTACGATCACAAGTCCAGTAACACTCAGGGGTTTCAAAGTGAAGGTTAACATGTGCCAATCTTTGCAGTTTTCGCATATTAGTAAAGTCACGATAATTCATTTCTTGATTCATTAATATGTTTCCTGCCAGATCCTGAATTACAGCACCATTAAAAACAATATCATACTGTTTTTTACCCTCCAAACCTAATTGCTTATTAAATTCCTTTACACCAGATAAAGGTCTTCCTGAAGCCAAAACAATTTTAATTCCCTGGCTATTTGCCTGCTTAAGAATCCGTTCAGTTTCCGGTAAAATCTGCTTTGTAGTTGTCAGCAAAGTGCCATCTAGATCAACCGCAATCAACTTTATTGCCAAAATAATATCCTCCTGCACATTTTCACTATTTTCTTTATTATACAAAAAGTCGTAATTACTTACGACTTTTTCAAGAATTATTCTGTTTTAAATAAAAATTATTGTTAAAAAATGATTTAAAATATTATTCTACCGTTACGCTCTTTGCTAAGTTGCGTGGTTTGTCCACATCCAAACCTTTATCTTTTGCTGCAAAATAAGCAAAAAGCTGTGCTGCCACTACACTAACCAGAGGAGATAAATAATAATTTACTTCTGGCAAAACAAGATCATCATTTGCTTTAGCTAATGATTTACGAACTATTGTGATAACGTTAGCTCCGCGCGCGATTACCTCTTGAATATTGCCACGCATAAGATCCGATGTAATCGGATCATTAATCAATGCAATGACAGGTGTACCCTTTTCAATCAATGAAATTGTCCCATGTTTCAGTTCAGCTGCCGCAAAACCTTCAGTTTGGATATAAGAAACTTCTTTAAGCTTTAAGGCCGCCTCTAAAGCAACTGGATAATCGATTCCCCTACCGATATAAAAAGCATTGCGACTTGGTATAATATATTTCTGAGCAAGCTGTTCAATTTTTGACTGACTGGAAATTACTTGTTCAATTCCTTCAGCAGCCAAAGCAAAATTCTCTTTTAAGTCAAACGCCGTAGCGTCTTTATTTCCTAATTTCTCGCCCAAAGCTTTAGCTACAATAGCTTGAACTGCAACTTGAGCTGTATACGCCTTGGTTGAGGCAACAGCTATTTCGGGGCCTGCTTCAAGCGACATGGCATAATTAGCTTCGCGCGCCAAAGTAGAGTTAGGAACATTCGTTAAAGTTAAACTAGGTATGCTTCTTTTGAGTGCTTGTTGCAGCACAACTCGTGAGTCTGCAGTTTCGCCGGATTGGGATAAGAAAATAAAGAATGGGTGCTTTGACATCATTGGAAAGTGATATCCTGCTTCTGATGCAAATCCAACTTCAGTTGGAATCATAGTCAACTTTTCAAAAAGTTGTTTGCCAACTAAACCCGCATGGTAACTTGTACCGGCAGCAAAGATATAAAGTCTGTCTGCCTTTGATAAAGCATTGATAATTTTAGCATCTACTTTAGGATCACCATTTTGATCAAGATAATATTGATCCAGGTGGCGTAAAACACTAGGTTGTTCACAGATTTCTTTAAGCATATAAAACTCATAAGTGCCTTTAGAAGCAGCATTTTCGTCAATTTTTAATTCATATGGCTTATGATTAACTTTTTGTCCCTCAATTGTTTCAAGTTGATAACCATCTTTAGTAATATCTCCGACTTCTCCATCTTGTAAATCGACAAAAGTTTTAGTTTGATCTAATACAGATAGTGCGTCGGATGCAATAACATTAAAGTCATTACCAAGTCCAAGCATCAAAGGAGATTTATTTTTAGCAATAAAAATATGGTCAGGATTTTGATTATCTACCAATAAAAGGGCATAAGATCCTTTTATTAATTGCAATGCTTGCTTTAAAGCCGTAAAAGCATCTTCGTTTTTTTCACGAGCAAACTTACTAATTAATTGAACTATCACTTCAGTATCGGTATCAGACTTAAAAGAAACATCTTCAAGGTACTGCTTTTTTAATTCCTGGTAGTTTTCAATTACACCATTGTGAACCAAATAAAAGCGCTCAGTTTCATCAAATTGGGGATGAGCATTATTTTCAGTTGGTTTGCCATGAGTAGCCCAACGAGTATGCCCAATTCCAACTAATCCCTGTTCATCAGGTGTCATTTTATTTTTTAAATCCTGAATACGACCGGCTGTTTTAGTTAAAAATTCCTTTCCAGCTAAATTATTTAGATAAATTCCAGCTGAATCATAACCACGATATTCAAGCTTAGACAATCCGTTTATAACAACTTCTCTAGCAGATTTTCCAACAATCCCAACAATTCCACACATATATTTCTCCTTTGGTCTAGTACAATAATATCATTTTGGGCTAATTATATAATTCAACTTACGTATGGAATATTAGCTTTTTTAAATTAATTGGTCAAGCTGTATTTTAATAATTGGTCTATACTTTATCGTGAAACTACTGTTGCTAACGCAATAAAAGAGCAAAAATAAATGTTAAAAATTTTAAACTGAGAAGAGTTAAACAGTTATTTCTTTGAACAAGCAAAAACCGTCAAATAAAAAGCAAAAATAATATTTAGTAATATTCTAAAGGAAGCTGGCTTCTTGATACTTTTTGTTTTACGTAAAATTTAGCCTTCATAGACATTTAAGAGAAAGCAATACTACAATATCGGTCATGGTAGTTATATCAAGGCTGTAAATGTTAGAAGCATTGATGGATATATTTTATGTATTAACTACGATACTGTTCGTATAGCTTCAATACCATTATCTGCTGATAATGGTAATGGGAAAGCAAATCTTGTTAATAATAAAGGTGAATTTACCAATAAGTATGTCAAAAAAGGTACAAGACTAGTGGTTGATCATCGTAGTGACAGAGAAGAACTAGCTGGAACGAACAAAATTGTTATGCTTGATAATAGAGTTTTAGAGGTATATCGAATAAAAAACAGTATGAACTTGTTTGTTTTTTAAGAGATGATATTAAAACTCAGCCTCGTCAAAGTTTGCTGCCATATACTAACATCATGTATATAAAATTTGTAAGTGACGCAGATCTTTATAATACAAAAGGAGAATTTGCGGATAGAATAAAGTTTAGGTTAGGTGACATTACTTCTGTTACAGGTCTAAGATATATGGATACGAGCAGATAAAAAAGCTGAATTATTTTATGAAGTCCTAAATTCACCAGCAAGATCCGAGGAGTATAATTTTGTAAAAGCGTCAACTGCTAAATATCTCTTTGGCAAGCATTTAAAACCAACTAATACAGCAGCAGATGTCACGCCAGACAATATAGAAAAAGATTAAAAAAATAGAATAAGACCCCCAAATTCGCCGTAGATTTGGGGGGTCTTATTCTTGTTTACCTGCTTTTTAGCTCAAAAAACAGTGGGGCTAATTTATTTATACGCCCATTTCCGCTTCAACTACATCAGTTATTCTCTTAACGTAAGCATCTGTTTCTTCTTGAGTAGGACCTTCAGCCATTACCCGCAGAAGCGACTGAGTTCCTGAAGGACGAACTAATACTCTTCCTTCATCTCCCATATCACTTTCAACTTCTTTTATTACATTCATAATCGGTTCATGATTTTTCCAAGAATTCTTATCTTTAACCGGAACATTTACTAAGCACTGAGGATATTCTTTAAAGTCAGTTAACAATTCTGTTAAAGTTTTGCCTGTTTTTTTCATTACTAACATTAGATGCAAGCCAGTCAACATCCCGTCACCAGTATTATGATAATCACTCATAATAACATGACCAGACTGCTCCCCACCTAAGTTATAGCCGTTTGCTCGCATTTCTTCTGAAACATACCTGTCGCCAACTTGAGTACGAACATTTTTAATCCCACGCCTTTGTAATGCTTTGGTAAAACCGAGATTACTCATTACAGTAGTGACAATGGTGTCCTTTTTTAGTCGACCTCCATCTTCCATGTAGCTTCCGAGAATATACATGATATGATCCCCATCAACTTCATGACCATTTTCGTCCACAGCAATGCAGCGATCAGCATCGCCATCAAAAGCGAGACCAAGTTGCGCACCCTGCTTAACAACTTCTTCCTGCAGCCTTTCGGTATGCGTAGCGCCAACATGATCATTAATATTCAAGCCATCAGGATGAGTAGCAATAGTAGTGAAATCAACCCCACAATCAGCAAATAACCGGGAAATCAAACTGCTGGCAGCACCGTTGGCACCGTCAATAACGACTTTGATGCCGCTAAGGTCTTCCGGAATTGTATTTTCGATAAATTGTAAATATTTTGCACTGCCTTCATGAAAATCAGTGACAGATCCCAAACCTTTAGCAGAAGGTCTAGGCAATTTGTCCTCAGGTGCATCAATTAGTTGTTCAATTTTTCCTTCCATTTCATCAGATAACTTCAAGCCATCACTACCAAAAAACTTAATACCATTATCTTCGACAGGATTGTGGGAAGCAGAAATTTGTACTCCTGCATCAGCTCCTTGAGCACGCACTAAATATGACAAACCAGGGGTAGTTATTACTCCGACTTCCAAGACTTCAATTCCAACAGATAAAAGACCTGATATCAAAGCATATTCCAACATTTGGCCAGAGATTCTTGTATCACGTGAGACTAAAACTTTAGCCTGTTCTTCTTTGGCTTTATTTTTGGTTAAGACATATCCACCGTCACGACCTAATTTAAACGCCAATTCTGGTGACAGGTCTTGATTAGCCACTCCACGAACTCCATCAGTGCCAAAATATTTTAACATTAGTAAACAACCTCTCTATCTTAATTATTTTTTCCTTTTGAATCGTTTGCATTATCTACTTTTACTTCTACAGCAATTTGCGTGGGATTAGACTTAACAATACCATCAGGTAAATCAAGAGTAATAGTCTTAGTTGTAGTAGAAGTAACCGAACCTAAATCAACAGGAACCTCTAGATTTTTAATTTTTGCTAAATCTTTTTCATTACCAAATAACGTAACATACTTATTTTTTACAGTAAGCGAATACACCTTATCTACTTTTTCATGTTCAGGTTTGAGCTTTATTTTAACTGCTTTCTTAGATGTAGTAATGGGAATTGTCACTTTAGCTGTAGCTGGATCAATTACAACATTAAGTTGTCTGCCCTTACGATCTTCAGCTATTAAACTTACTTGACGTTCATAAGAGTGATCGATTCCATTAGGTAGAACAACTTTAGCAATTATTTGATCAATTTGATCAACCTCGGAACGAGCTCCAGTAACCTCTACTTGTTGTGGGTATACACTGGAGTGTCCCAACTGATATCCCTCACCAACTGCACTCTTATTATACTCTATTTGTATGGGCATAGTTGTGGACTTTCGTCGTTGAATATTAACTTCAACGCTGCGTGGATTAACAGAATAGGAAATCTGCTTATTAATACCATTTACATGTACTTTAACATTGTGTTGACCAATGCTTTTTTTCGTTAAATCGATATATGCTCTGAAATTTTGGGTATTGATAGTTGATGTAACCAGTGCAGTTGATCCTTCAAGGGTAACGCTTACTTTTTCAGGATAACCCACAACATAAAATTTGTCTGTATCTACCGAAACTTGTAAGGGAACTTTAATAGTTTGCGTTTTATTTGCAGTCTGCTTAGTTTTATCCGTCTGTCCCTGAGACAAAAATCCTTCTTGGGTAGAATTAACATAAATTACCAGTAACACAGCAATTAAAAGGGAAACTAGCCGAATAAACCATGATTTTTTCCAAAACTCTTTCATCGATCGGCACCCCATTTCCATATCTTACGAATAATTTTTTGATACCATTTGTCGTTACCACTTTTCTTGGGGACCAGTTCTGCATTAAGATACTTTAAGTATTCATCTCGTGTCATGTCAACTAAAAAGCGACCATTACGTGTGATCGTTACCCCACCAGTTTCTTCTGAAACGACAATGGTAATTGCATCAGTCACCTCTGATATCCCAACAGCTGCACGGTGACGAGTTCCGAGTCTCTTAGGAATCATACTATTATCAGACAAGGGTAAATAAGCTGCCGCCACTGCAATTTTGTGATCCTTATTAATAATGACTGCACCATCATGTAATGGAGTATTAGGTATAAAAATATTAATTAATAGTTCTCCAGTAACATCAGCGTTAAGCTTAATCCCAGTTTCAATATAGTCTTCCAGTCCAGTTTCCTGTTGAATTGTAATTAGCGCACCAATTCTTCTTTTCGACATATATTGAATAGCTTTATCAAGTTCATTAATAAACTGAATTGATTCAGTACGGGCACTATCTTCTCGACCACCAAAAATTGGCAAGCGCCCTAAGTGTTCGAGACCTCGTCTAATTTCCGGTTGAAAAATTACTATTATCCCAACAACTGACCATGAAACTATTTGATCAATCAGCCAGATCGTTGTGTGTAACTGAAAAATGCCTGCAAGGATACGAACAATAAAAATCAAGACAATTCCTTTGGCTAACTGAACAGCCTTGGTTCCCCTGATCAAAATAACCAGGTGGTAAACTACAAACCAAATAATCAGAACATCAAGAATTATTGAAAAGTTCCCCCATGTAAAAATGTGTCCTCCATTAGTCTGCATAAATGCTCCCTTCTATCATAGACAAACTTAATAATTTTTCGAGTTAATCATTAGGTTTACCAATGATTCTAACTTCAGTATGTAAATCCAGACCGAATTTTATTTTGATTTTTTCTTGAATCAAATGAATCAGGTCAAGATAGTCAGTTGCAGTGGCATTACCCTTATTCACTATAAAACCCGCATGCTTTGTAGAGTCTTGAGCACCACCAATTTGTTTTCCTTGTAAACCGGCTTGAATAATCATAGGACCAACATAATGACCGGCTGGTCGTTTAAAAACACTGCCACAAGAAGGGTATTCCAGTGGTTGTTTATATTGACGCAAAGCATTTAAATAATTCATATCCGCCAGAATGCGGCTTTTTGCAGATCTTTTTAATGCAAAAACTGCTTCTAATACAATGTCGCCATTCTCTTGAACCAACGAGTGACGGTAGGAAAACTTCATTTCCGACTGAGAATAACTTTTAAAGTTGCCAGAACGGGTCATTACCCTGACACCTTCAATAACGCTACAAGTTTCTCCTCCATAAGCACCAGCATTCATGAACACAGCACCCCCAACACTGCCAGGTATTCCAGCTGCAAATTCCATACCGCTGAGACCATGATGAGCAGCAGTAAAAGCCGTATCAACAATAGTCGCTCCCGCTTGAGCAATTACTTTATTTTTATCAACTTTAATTTGATTCATTTTGGTTAAAATTAGAACTATCCCTGAGATGCCACCATCACGAATTATTAAATTGGAAGCATTTCCTATTATAGTCAAGGGAATATTGTTATCATGTGCGGCAATTACCAAGTTTTTTAGCTCACTTTCATTTTGTGGAAATGCAAGAAATTCAGCTGGTCCCCCAGTTTTTGTAAATGTATATTTACTAAGCGGAACCTGCCTCTTTATTTCTATGCCATTTTTGGTTAAATCTGATAATTTCAAATCAAAAATCCCCTTTGTCTAATCTTTTTCTATTTTACCGCATTCAGTTAATTGCTTCATCATATGTTATACTAAAATTAAAATTTAAAGGTGAGAAAATGAATTTTATTGCAATGGATTTTGAAACTGCCAACCGGCATCCAGAAAGTGCTTGTTCACTTGCTTTAGTAATGGTTCGCAACAACCAGATCGTAGATCGATTTTATACCGTCATTAATCCCCAAATGCCTTTTGATGCACGTAATATTCAAATTCACGATATAACTGCTGAAGATGTCAAAGATGCTCCTACAATGGCAGAGGTATGGCCTAAAATAAAAGATTTGTATCAGCCTGGAATGTTAGTAACTGCTCACAATGCCCGCTTTGACACAAATGTAATGCGACAGAGTTTAGCCCGTTATGACATACAAGAACCACACTATTTTGTCATTGATACGTTGCAAACCAGCAAGTTGCTTGAACCTAAGTTGCCAAATCACAGACTTGATACAGTTTCAAAAGCACTTAACGTTGAATTATGGCACCACCATAATGCATTAAGTGACAGTGAGGCATGTGCAGGTATACTAATAGCTCAGGATGAGCAATATGGTGACGAAGCATTAAAAAACTTGGTTTACCAAATATAATAGAAAAAACAGGACGAAGTGATATGAACCCTATAATTAGGATAAACTGGGATCACATCATAACAGCCCTGTTTTTTAATTTAATGATTGTAAAATACTTTTAGACCATTTTTTGTTTCTCGCGCCTTTTGCATCAAATTCAACTATTCGCTTAGTCGAATCCCAACTGTCATCAACACGCTTAATAGTGATTTCTAGAAAAGTTTCTGGTAATTGTTCCTGTACAACTTCTGGCCATTCAATCACTACCATGCCGGGTTCAGCCAAATATGCATTCAAATCAATCGAAGATAAATCATCATCTTCCAAGCGATAAAAATCCATATGATACAAAGGCAACCTGGCCTCGGGATATTCGCGGACAATTGTAAATGTAGGACTTTTGACTGGTCGCTTAATTCCCAGTGCTCTGCCAATTCCTTGAGTTAGGGTCGTTTTTCCAGCTCCAAGATCACCATTTAATAACAATAGATCATGTGCCTGGGCAGTCTGAGCTATAACCCGACCTAGGTCCTGCATTTGTTGCGCTGAATTGACATTAAGCTTCATTTTCTTCATTCCTTAGTAATACCTGTGCAGCAGTCAATATGGCAATATTATATACATCCTGAGTACTTGCTCCGCGCGATAGGTCATTAACAGGCTTACGAAGTCCTTGCAAAATCGGACCAATAGCGGTGAAATTTCCTAGTCTTTGAGCTAATTTATAGGAAATATTCCCAGACTGCAGTTCAGGAAATATAAAAACATTGGCCTGGCCTTTTAAAGGAGAATCAGAAGCTTTTTTTGCAGCTACATCAGGCACAAAGGCTGCATCAAATTGCAATTCACCATCTGCCAAAATTTCAGGATGATTATTTTTAAAAATTTCAGCAGCCTGTTTTACTTTAGTAACCATCTCACCCTTAGCTGAGCCTTTAGTTGAAAAACTTAGAAATGCTACTTTAGGATCAATATCAATCATTTGGGCAGTTTTAACTGACTGGTAAGCAATCTCAGCCAAAGTTTCACTATCCGGGTTCAAATTAATTGCACAGTCAGCAAAGACATACTTTTTATCTTTTTTTTCCATAATAAAACTGCCAGAAACTCGTTTCATTCCCTTTGACGTATGAATTAACTGTAAAGCAGGTCTGACAGTTGCAGCTGTTGAATGGGCAGCTCCAGAAACCATACCGTCAGCTTCATTCATTTCTACCAGCATAGTACCAAAATAATTTGGGTCTTTCAGTGATTCTTCAACTTCACTCTGTGGAATATCTTTTCCTCGTGCTTTAATAAAACTCTGAACCATAGCTTTTTTATTTTCATAGTTAACGGGATTTGCTATTTTCAAATCATCAAAATCTAAATTTTCCTTTTGAATTAAGTCGATAATTTTTTTCTGGTTCCCCAATAAAACCGGTGTGACGACCTTTTCAAGTGACAATTTACTAGCAGCTTTTAAAATGCGGGAATCACTTGCTTCAGGAAAGACTATTTGAATATTTTTTTCTGCTTTTTTTACTTTATTTTTTAATAAATCGAAAACGCTCATTTACTTCCTACCTATGCTAAATCTTCTTTTGTTATATTTGAGGGCAATTGCCAATCAATTGGAATTTCGTTAAAGTTTTTCAGTGCTTCATTGCAACGTGAAAAAGGTCTCGATCCAAAAAATCCTCTATCCGCAGAATATGGACTTGGATGAGCTGATTTAATCACAAAATTTTTATTCTGGTCAATTAAAACGATTTTATTTTGAGCATAGCGACCCCATAGTATAAAAACCACTTTACCGCGATCACTAAGAGCCTTAATAGCAGCATCAGTAACGTCTTCCCAGCCTTTACCCTGATGACCGTTAGCGTGACCATAAGGGACTGTTAAAACAGCATTTAATAGTAAAACACCTTGATCTGCCCATTTTTTTAAATAACCATGATTAACGGGTCTGCAACCAACATCATCATAAAGTTCCTTATAGATATTTTGAAGAGAAGGAGGCAATTTTACCCCCGGATTAACCGAAAAGCTCATCCCTGTTGCCTGGCCCGGATTATGATATGGATCTTGCCCCAATATTACAACTTTTGTATTTGCAAACGAAGTTAATTTAAAAGCAGTAAAAATATGATACATGTCTGGATAAATTTTTTTAGTGGCATATTCTTTTTTTAAGAATTCATGTAATTGCTGATACTTTTCACTTTCGAAAACAGGAGCCAAAATATTATCCCAGTCATTGCCTATAAACTTTTTCATTACTTCAACAGCCTCTCTTTCACTAACTTTTATGTTATCATGAAATTAATTATCAAAGTGAATCAAATTGGTACTTTTAATTTCTTCTTACTTTTTAGCTAAGTTCAACAAAATAAAAAGTAAGGTTTTCTTCATATATATTAATATGATAAGTACCAAAATGTTTATCAAACTTGGAAGAGGAGCAATTTTACCATTGATTAAATTAGTAGCTTGTGATTTAGACGGAACTCTTTTTAATAGTGATATGGCTATTTCAGATGAAAATGTAGCTGCAATTCGTGCAGCACAAAGAAACGGTATTGAATTTTTAGTGGCAACAGGACGAACACCACGCCAATCTCGCAGAACCATTGAAAAATATGGCCTTAAGACAGGCTTTATCAATATTAATGGCGCCTTAGTCTACGATGCCGACAATAATTTAAAAGTTAAACACAAATTGCCTAATGACAAAGCGAGTTCAATTTCAAAGATTCTTAAAGAAAACAATATATACTTTGAATTAGTAACTACTGATAAAATATATTCAAGCGATATTAGTAAACGTGTAGTTAATCTTGCTCGAGCATTAATGATACTTAATCCAGGTGTTACTTTTAAAAGGGCTGTTGCTACAGCTGCTGGTAGTGATGCGATGTTAAGTATGACTTTAGTTGAGAATCTTGATCAATTATTAGCTAATGATAAAATTGAGATAATGAAGATCATCGCATTTGATGCTCACGGACAATCTGCCTTTGCTAAAGCTAAAAAAGAAATCAATGCTTTAGGCAATGTCGTTGTTACTTCAAGTTCCGCTGCTAACATTGAAATTAATGATATTAAAGCTCAAAAAGGACCTGCACTTCTTGATTATGCCCAAATGAAAGGTCTTAAACGTGAAGAGGTGGCTGCTATCGGCGATAATTTAAATGACGCCAGTATGATTAAAGACGCTGGAACCGGCGTAGCCATGGCAAACGCAATACCGACAATCAAAAAGTTGGCACAGGTCAAAACTAAATCAAACAATGATAATGGAGTTGCTTACATATTAAGGAAATTTATTAAAAATAACGCTAAAGAATAGAGGTGCTTAGATGCGCTACTTATTGGAATTAACTCAAAAACAGGAATATGGTCAAATACCTGTAGCAAATGAAAACAATAAAATTCAGTATATTATTCAAGGCAATTTAGATAATCCTAACCATACTTTGTACTTAAAAAAAGTTAATGGTAAAGAAATCGGACGTCTTTATACCGATGGCAATGGATTTATTTCTTCCTACACAATTGATGTTATCAACCATTCTTTAGTAAAGGTTAAACGCTTAAACAATAAATTGGCAAACCTTTTTTATATTACTAGATTAAATTACATAGTCTCTGGCAGTATCAAAAAGGGAAGTTATAAGTTCCTCTTTGGTATCAAAAAAGTCGCCACAGTGCGTACTGTTGTTCAAAGTGAAGGAGTAGTCTTGATCTGCGACATTGAACGTCCCGAAGATGTTCCATTTATTTTATTATGTGCTACGCTTTTCACCCAGTGGCATACAACTCCGCTAAGATTGCCGACTTTTCCACCTATTGGCCGTAAATATAATGTTAACTTTAATTAAAAAGTTACCAGTAAGTCAGACTGATTTTGCTGGTAACTTTTTAATTTTAATTTTAGCTCAATCTAATGACAAAATTTTAAAAGAGAACTGAGCAATTTCTTCATTTCGATGGGAAACTACTATTACTGTTTCAACTCTTTTAAGTAATTTTTGTAATAGTTCTTGTGCTGTTTGCAAATCAATACTGGAAAAACTTTCATCAAGCAAAATTATTTTACCTTTAGTATCAATCAGCCTAGCCAATGCAACACGCTGCTCCTGCCCACCCGAAAGAGAATCAAATTGCCATTCATCGCTAATATTAAAATCTTTCTTTACTAAGTCGAGAGCTTTTTCATTATAGTTGCGACCGAGCAAAATATTATAATCAATTGAGCGCGGAAAAATTGTAACTGCTTGTGGCATATAAACAATCAATGAATTAATTATGCTTCGCGGTATGGTATTAATATCAACTCCATTAAGCAGTATTTTCCCCCGATTAGGCTTTAATTGCCCAGTAATTAACTTTAATAAGGTCGACTTACCTCGTCCCGAAATACCATTTAGCTTATAAAAATCTCCTTTTTTAAAAACAAAAGAAAAATTATGCAGTATTTCTTCTTTTGCTCGAGGATATGCAAAAGAAACATTGCGAAATTCCAAAGTTCTGAATTCCATTGGAAAAGTCGTTTTAGCAAATTTTTCAACCTTATTTTCACTTTCTTCTTTCAAATTATTAAACTTGGCAAAGATACTTGATGTAGAAAGAAGTTGGGCAAAATAACGGTTAATAATACCTGCTGAGTCGAACACTTTATTAGCTAATTCGGCAGTGGCCAATATAGCCCCAGCACTAATTTTTCCTTGAAAATGCAGGGCTCCAGTAATTCCTAAAATAAGCAGTTGACTGCCTATATTAATCACACCAGTTATAATGTCAACAGCTGAACGTCTAACTGTGTTATGTACATTCGCCTCTTTTAGTGATTGTGAACCAGCAGCTACTAATTTCTTTATTTCGCTGAGAACATTAAAGGCATATAAAGTATCATAACCGTGCAAACCGCTGCTTGTAAATTTTAAAAATTTTTCATTTGCCTGAGAAATCCTAGCAACTCCGGTAGTAAGAAACTTTTTACAAAAACGCGGAACTAAAACAATTATCAAAACTAAAATAATTGCAGCAAGAAAAAGAATATAACTATAAAGATATAGTGCTGCTAAAGCAAAAATCGCATTACCACTAAAACGTACAATTAGAAAAAAGGTATTTAAGCCTTCTTTTTGAATTAAATTGACATCATTTTGCAAGTAAGACTCATAATAATCAACTGGATTTTCTTTAAATTTATTTTGAGGAAGTTTAATTAAACTGGTAACAATGTCATTGCGAATATCACTTAGAATATCCTGCGTTGCGGTTTCTTGAAGATAATTTTCAAAAAAGGAAACAATAAACGATAAAAACCAGAGCATGAAGATAATGAACAACATTTTAATAAAGGAGGCAATTTTACCCGCAATAAGATAATTTGCGAGTACAGCCATTTTGGTAGCAGCCAAAACCTGCAATATTGAATTAACTAGTAGTAATAAACAGGCTACTATAACTAAGAATGCATGCTTTTTTAAATATTGGTACATTTTGGACTCCTAAACTATCATTAAGATAATAAATAGTTTTTTACAGCTATTTTAATTAATTTATAATTTATTAATAATATTAACAAAAGAAATTTGGTGATACAAGCTGTCGTTACAAACCTTTTCTATCAGTAAAATATAAAAAGCCCTCCTAAAACCTAATTTTAAGAGGACCTTTGGACGGAATTAAATTTCGGTTGACCTTTCATATACCAATTATCCTTTTTCAAAAGTTAACAAGTGATCATCAAAATGATCGATTTTATAATTAAGATAATTAATTGTTTTTTGAATATCTAACATTCGTTTTTTCAGCTGGTCTCGCTGATCAGTTAACAAACGCTTTCGCCTATCAGAAGATGAACCGTCTCGATATAAGTTTACAAAATACTTTATTCGCTTAACTTGCATGCCCGCTTTACGCAAAACCTTAATATAGAAAATCCAATTCTCTTCATACTGGTCATAGACACGATAGCCGTTCTCGTCTCGTTTAACTGGAGGAATTAATTTTTCCTTTTCCCAATATCTTAATGTATCTTTTGTTAAACCAAATTCCTGACTTATTTCTTTAATTGTCAACGCTTTTGACCTTCAATCTACATGTCTAATTAAGTCATGAATATTTTGAACTGCAGCTGGATCACGATGATCAAAAAACTGACTTTCATTTCTATCTAATGTTCTAATTTGGTCCATTTCTTCATGACTTAACTCGAAATCAAAAATTTTACTGTTTTCAATAATTCGTTCATGATGAACTGACTTTGGAATCACTACTATTCCTCTTTGTATTAACCAGCGTAAAATAACTTGTCCGCTAGTTTTATGATGTTTAGCAGCTATTTTTGACAACAAAGGATTAGTAAAAACTTGGTGTTTACCTTCTGCAAATGGAGCCCAAGCTTCTGGCTGAATATGATGATTTTTTAGGAAAGAAACTTCATTTGTCTCCTGCATCCAAAGGTTAGTTTCAATTTGATCAACTGCAGGAAGAACATCATTATACAAACTTAAATCAAGTACACGATCGGAAGTGAAATTAGAAACACCTATTGCTCTGATAGTTCCCGCTCTATATGCTTCTTCCATTGCGCGCCAAGAGCCATATACATCTCCATATGGTTGATGAACAAGATAAAGATCTAAATAACTAAGCTGTAATTTTTTTAATGAAGTTTTAATTGCACGTTTGGTCGCTTCATACCCAGTATCAGAAACCCACAACTTAGTGGTAATAAACAAATCTTGTCGATTAATTCCACTATTTTTAACAGCTTTTCCTACCGCTTCTTCATTGCCATAAGAAGCAGCTGTGTCAATTAAGCGATAACCAGATCTAATTGCATCCTCAACCACACGTTCAGCAATACCCAAATCAGTTATTTGAAAAAGTCCAAAGCCCAATATAGGCATTGTAATACCATTATCTAGTTTTATTTCTTTCATTATTATTGCTCCTTTATAAGATTACAAACAAATTGTAAACCTTAGAGTTAACTCTATAGCAAACAAAATAAAGGAGTATTTTTTAACTTTGTAATTCTTTTACCAGTAAATCTGACAATAACTTGTATCCTTCTGTTCCAAAATGCAAGCCATCATTCAATTGTCCCTGACAAAGAGTTTTTAAGTCACCATGTTTAATCATAGCTTGAAACAGGTTAATAAAATGCAGATTATAAGTTTCGGCTAGTTTTATTAATTCCGCAGTATAAATAGCTATTTCACGATTGTTTCTCTTTTTTTGTCTGGTCTCATCAACTGCAGGCGGTGAAATCAAAATTAAATTTTGCGGATAATATAAACAAATTACGCTGGAAATCATGAGAGACATATTTTTACTAAATTGTGTAACCGGAACATTTTTGTGCAGGGCCAAGTCATTAGTTCCCAAGAGTAAAATCAATTTGTCACAACGCTCAACTTTTAATACTAAATCTGGCAATAATGCGTAAAATGCTCCTGCGTTAATACTAGAAACTGCCGTATTAACTAAATCTGCGCCTGGCATTTTTTCTTTTATCTCTGCATTAATACGAGGCTCTTTTAAGCCTTCTTTGCGTGCAATAATACTATCCCCTGTTAACAATAGTTTCACGAATTTCTCCTAACTTTTCATAAAAAAACTGTAATCACAAATAGTTGGGACTACAGTTTAATATCTTAACGTGGATTAATTTTACTATATTTCATATTTTTAAATTCATGCGCACTATACTTATTAGTTAAAGCTTTAGATTTAAAATACTGATTTATAACTATCCCATTTTGCGGATTACCTTGAAATAGTACTTTATGAGTTTTACCAGCTAATTTTTCATTTTTGATTGTGAAAGCAAAACCGTTTTTAAAAGATTTCTCTTGAACTGGGCATAGAATAATCCATTTATTACCATTTATTTTTTTAGTAGTAACACGCATGTATTTAGCAAGTTCATTTTTATTACTTTGTTTCCATCCATTGGACATTTGCCAGGGATACTTTTTTGTCCCTTTAACGAAACCTGTTTTCACAACTTTAACATAATCATTTGCCCAAGGAGTATTAAAAGCAGACTTGTGAATAAACATGGGACTTGGTGTAAGATTATTGTTGCTAAACCACTTACCTTGCCATGTCTTTGGAAATTTAAATTGCTTTCCCAGCTTAAACTGGCTCTTCTGTTTTTGCGCTGCCTGCACTGTTTGCGGCTCGTTTGCTTTAATCGATACACTAAGTGATAGAGTGAGAGATGCTATAGCAATTAATGCAGTGATTTTTTTAGACATTCATTTTCTCCTAAAATACTTTTTATTATATAGTAATAATTATAAGATGGCTGCTCAATTTAAGAAATACATTTTTAAAGCAAAAACTGGTTCCATTAAAAACCAGTTTTTTATTCTGAAATATTTACTTTTTTTGATATTGATTAAAAACAGGAGCATACGTTTCATTCTTAAAATGATAATTTTGGTATTTCTGTGCTAATTTTGGTGAACGATAAAATTGATCATAGATTTCGCCAGTCTTAGGATTAGCTTCAAACATTACTTTCTGGGTTTTACCGTCAATTTTTTTATTTTGTAAACTGAAAGCATATCCTATTTTGATATTATTTTCATCAATCGGACTAAAAACTATCCACTTTTTATTTTTTAAGTTTTTAGTTGTTACTCGTCCCAAATTTTTGAATATTTTATTGTGTTTTGTAAACCAACTGTGAGGCATTTGCCATAAGTATTTATTAGTACCTTTAACTTTGCCGACCGAAACTAATTCAACGTATTCTCCAGTCCAAGGAGTGTTGAAACCATTTTTCTTAATAATCATGTTGCTTAAGTGACCATGTGTATTACTAAACCACTTGCCCCGCCATGATTGTGGAAACTTGAAATCTCTTTTAAAGCCATACTTAGTTTTATTACTGATTTTCTTAACGGATTTTTGCACCTTAACAGTCTGAGCTTGATTTGTCTGGCTATTAATAATTCCACCAGCTGCAGCTAAAGCAATTACTGCTGCTGTCCAAATCGCAGTTTTATGAAGTTTCATAGTATTGCCTCCCTTACTAGAACTTTTACCTCATATTATGGACAGGTATTTCCCTTATTGCAAGCGATATCATTGAAAGTAAACAAAAAGCCACTATGAGTAGTGACCTCGATTACTTAGGAAAAATACATGAAATTACCATTCCCCGTATCTTTTAAGCTCTTTAGGTTTATGACCGCCATATTTTTGAGCCAGTTTGCGCGTTTTCCAATAAACATTAGTAATTCTAAATGAAGATGTAGTTCTATCAATTAAAACCTTATGGCCCTTATAATGATACAAGCCAAGACTCTCGCCTGACAAGACCGGGCTTACCCACGGATACATGGATATGTATTTTATACCCTTATCTTTTTTAAACTTTACTGGATAATATGTTCTCGACCAGTTCCGAGCCGCCTTAGGTATTTTGGTACCTTTAAAATTAGCTTCTTGTTTATGCAATGAACTCCCGGCAATTGTGTGGGCAGTAATTTTAATCTTATCAACTTTCTTTGCTTTAATACCATTGATGTCAAAATACTTGCCATACCATGTGCCGCGCATTTTTTTAGGTACAGTAAATTTTCCTAAGTCTCCCTTAACAGGTTTTGCGTCTACAGTATTACTAAAACCAGTAAAATTGTTACTATCTTGAATACAGAATCCTAAAATTAGCACACCCAAGAGTGCTACCAATATTTCTGCTAGTTTAAAATTAACTTTCTTTTTCATTTCGCTACCTGATCTTATTATTTATATATTTATTACTTATGAATTTATAGTATTTTATATTTTATTACAAATCAAGCACAAAATAATTATATTTTTCGGTTAAACAAAAAAAGTTTCTGTGAATCGCAGAAACTTTTTGCTAAATTGCATTTAAAACTAATCTTGATAATTTACTAATTCTAAGAATGAATCAGGTTTAAGTGAAGCACCGCCGACTAAACCACCATCAATGTCAGGTTTAGCCATTAATTCCTTAACATTACCTGGATTTACTGAACCACCATATTGAATTCTAACGTTCTCAGCAGTTTCTTCGTTGTACAGATCTTTAACAGTGTCACGAATAGTTTTGCACATTTCTTCAGCTTGATCTGAACTGGCAGTCTTACCGGTTCCAATAGCCCAGATTGGTTCATAGGCAATAACTAAACTGGCAACTTGATCCGCAGATAAGCCAGCAAGTGCAGCTTTGATTTGACTAACTACCCAATCTTCTTGCTTATTAGCCTCACGTGTTTCAAGTGATTCGCCACAGCAAATAATTGGGGTAACGCCATTAGCAAATAAAGCCTTAGCTTTCTTGTTAATGTCATCATCTGTTTCGTGAAAATAGCCACGGCGTTCGGAGTGACCAATAATACAATAGTTCATGCCCATTTCTTTTAAAACTTTAGGTGAAGTTTCACCAGTGAAGGCACCTTCATCTTCAAAATAAGCATTTTCTGCACCGACGCGCAGGTTTGTGCCAGCAGCTGCGTTCGCTAAACTTTCAAGATCGACGGCAGGAGCACAAATTAGTGCTTCAACCTTACTTGCTTCTGGCAATTTATCCTTTACAGCAGCAACAAATTCAGTTGTTTGCTTAGGATTCATATGTAATTTCCAGTTACCAGCAATAATTGGTGTACGCATGTAAATAATGTCCTTTCTTAAAGTTTACTTGTCTGAAATGCAGGCAATTCCTGGTAATTCCTTACCTTCAAGGTATTGCAAGGAAGCACCACCACCAGTTGAGATGTGGGTAATCTTAGGAGCAATACCAAGTTGTTTAGCAGCTGCTGTTGAGTCACCACCACCGATAATAGTAGTAGCATCAGTTAAATCAGCAAGAGCCTTACCAACTTCTAATGTACCTTCAGCAAAATTAGACATTTCAAAGGCACCCATTGGTCCATTCCAAACAACAGTCTTAGCATCTTTTAAAACATCCTTGAACTTGGCAACAGTCTTAGGACCGATATCAAGACCCATCATGTTTTCAGGAATGTCATCTTCTACAACTTTACGGGCAGCATCGTTTGAAAATTCTGTTGCTGCAACGTTGTCAACAGGTAATACAATCTTACCATCAGCGTCTTTTAACAATTTTTTAGCAAGATCAACTTTATCTGGTTCAAACAAAGATTTGCCAATTTCATGGCCTTGGGCTGCTAAGAATGTATAAGCCATGCCGCCACCAATTAAAATGTGGTCTGATTTAGGAATAAGGTTAGTAATAACGTCAATCTTGTCTGAAACCTTAGCACCACCTAAAATGGTAACAAATGGGTGTACAGGGTTAGCAACAGCATCACCTAGGAACTTGATTTCTTTTTCCATTAAGAAACCTGCAGCAACTGGCTTGCCGTCCTTCTTCATGGCTTCAGCAATACCAACATTTGAAGCATGGCTTCTGTGAGCTGTACCAAAAGCATCGTTAACATACATGTCACCTAATGAAGCCCAGTATTCACCTAATTTAGGATCATTCTTGCTTTCACGCTTGCCAAAATCATTATCAATATCTTGGAAACGAGTGTTTTCCAAAACATCAACGTCACCGTCTTGCATTTTGGCAACAGCATCTTCAACTTCTTTACCTTCGTTAGCTGGAACAAAAGTTACTGGTTTCTTCAAAAGTTCGCTTAAACGTTCTGCAACAGGTTTTAATGACAATTCTTTCTTATCGTCATCAGACTTTACACGACCCAAGTGACTAAGCAAAATTGCTTTACCTCCATTTTCAATAATGTATTTGATAGTAGGAAGTGCAGCAACAATTCTGTTGTCATCTCCAATGACACCATCTTTAATTGGTACGTTAAAATCAACACGGACTAAAACTTTTTTGCCTTTTACATCAAGGTCAGAAACTATTAATTTAGCCATCTATATCCTCCGATAACTTTATTTATTTAATTTTGAAAAAAAGGCGGAAGGAAGAATTTCCCTCCGCCTTCTCTTTTACCACCTAACAGTAATCAAATATTACAGATTAAAGAGTAGCAAATTTCAACAAAGTACGAACCATTTGGCAAGTGAATGAGTATTCATTGTCGTACCAAGCAACAGTCTTAACTAACTGATTGTCACCGGCAGTAGTTACCATGGTTTGAGTTGGGTCAAAGATTGAACCAGCAGTCATACCAACTACATCACTTGAAACGATTTCGTCATCGTTGTAACCAAATGATGGACTCTCGTACTTCTTCAATGCTGAGTTAACTTCATCAGCAGTAACTTTCTTGTCAAGGATTGAAACTAATTCAGTTAATGAACCATCAGTAACTGGAACACGTTGTGCATGACCGTTAACTTTACCATTCAATTCTGGAACAACAAGACCAATGGCCTTAGCAGCACCAGTTGAGTGAGGAATAATGTTAACTGCAGCAGCACGAGCGGCACGCATGTTACCACCACGAACAGGACCATCCAAAAGCATTTGGGTTGAAGTGTAAGCGTGGATAGTAGTCATAGTAGCTACTTTAATACCAAATTCTTTTTGCAAAGCGTCAACCATTGGTGCTAATGAGTTAGTAGTACATGAACCAGCTGAAACGATCTTGTCGTTTGCATCTAAAGTATCATCGTTTACTGAGTAAACAATAGTCTTTAAGTCATTACCAGCAGGAGCTGAAATCAAGACTCTCTTGGCACCTGCGTCAAGGTGAGCTTGTGACTTAGCCTTGCTTGTGTAGAAACCAGTACATTCAAGAACAAAGTCAACACCATCATTCTTAACCCAAGGAATGTTTTGAGCTTGAGGTTCTGCGTATACACGGTATTTCTTGCCATCTACAACGATTGAATCTTCAGTAGCTGAAACTTCGTGGTTGAAAGTGCCATGAGTTGAGTCATATTTTAGCAAGTGTGCCAAAAGTGCTGGAGTAGTCAAGTCGTTAATAGCAACAACTTCAATATCCTTTGACTTTTCGCCCAAATCCATAATGCGACGGAATGCCAAACGACCAATACGGCCAAAGCCGTTAATACCAATTTTAACTGTCATATTCTAAAGTCCTCCTTAAGAACTATGTAAGAACTGTAAACATCAATTTATTTTAAATGAGAATTATTTCTCCTTTAAAATCTTCTCTGAGGCTCCTTCATCAGTAATTAACCAGGTTTGATGAGGAGCATTGGGCATATAAGCCTTGATTGCTTTAGCCTTGCGACCACCGCAAGCAAATGCAAATATGTGAGGTATTTTATTTAGATTCTCAAACTGCAAGCCAACCTGATGCACGCGGTCAACAATCTTTCCTTCGCCATCGAAAAAACACCCAAAACACTCGGTGACTACTTTTTTTTCACGCAACTCGGACAAACGAACTGAATCGTATCCTCTGCGTCTTGCCATGTCGTGAGCTAGTCCAATTCCGTGAATTACAACATCAGTTTGTGAAATATCTTCAAGGACATCAGTAAATGTAGATTCACGAATTAAAGATTTGTATGCAGCTGATGAAATCTGTTCTGGTAAATATAACGTTTTATATTTACCACCTGTTTCAGCAGCCATTTCTTGAACGATAGTATTACTTTGAATAGCAACATTTTCGCCCAAAGCTCCACGACCCGGTACAAATACCAGTTGTCGATTTTTACTTAAACTTTTAGACAAATTCCTAGTCGATTTTGCAAGAGCTTCACCGCCAAGAACAGTAATAATTGAATGTCCTAACGGCAAAAGAAGGTCCAGAGCTGCATTAAGCTCTTCACCCATTCTCTCATAAACCAAGTCCTGTAAATCGCTATCACCCGGTACAATAATTGTCCGTTCGATACCAAGTTTACGCGCCAAATCAATTTCTGTTTTACGAGCGTTAAACAAACGATCTATCAGAGGAGCAGCCTCCTGCAATATCTTTTTGCCCTTTTCTGTCATAAACATGCCAAAACTTTTGATCTCAATCAAACCATGATCACGAAGATATTCAGTTTCTGTTCGCACATTTCTTTCAGAAAGTCCTAGTGACTGAGCCACACTTCTGCGTCCTACTGGTGCATTAAGTGATATTTGCTCAAGAACAAGATATCTTTGTCGAAAAACTTTTAAGATGTCAGGAACGAGAGCTTCAAGCACGGGAAATTCCGAGTACATCAATATCTCTCCTTCTTCTGGGACCAAATTGACCCATTTATTGTCATTAGGTGTCCCAGATTGTCTAAAAATATATGAGAAACGTGACCTGACGCTAATCAAGTTACTCATTTCTCAATCGACAACTATAGTATAGCAACACACAAAAAATAATTCAAGTGAAATCAAACCAATTAGAAAGTCTTAATATTTTACCCAACTTTTGTTTTAAAATGTCTTACTGTCTTTTTCGTTTATCAAAGAAAAAACAATTCAATTTTTAGTCTTTTTCTGTTATACTTGTTGTTGTGCCAATTCTGGGTCCTTAGTGTAATGGATCGCACGTAAGATTCCGGTTCTTAAAATCTGAGTTCGACTCTCAGGGGACCCATTGGAATGAAAAGAGTATCTCTTGCAATTTAGCAAAAGATACTCTTTCTGTTTTATGCTAATAAATTTTGTAAAGCTTCTTGGCCGTCATTATTAAGTCGGTCTTTAAGTAGATAAGTGAATACTGCTCTCATTGCTGTTTTTTTGTTTGCAGCTTGCTGCCAGATAATTGAATTTTTGCCATCAAGTACAGAAGCCGTTACTTCTTCGCCCCGGTTTGCTGGCAAACAGTGCATGAACTTAACGGACGAATTTTTTGTCTTAGCTAGCAGATCATCATTAACCTGATACTTAGGATAAAAAATCTTCATATACTCTTCTTTATCAAGTTCTTGCTCATACAGACCATACCAGACATCTGTATAAAGGAAATCAGCATCCTCTAAAACTTTTTCGTCATCAGATAGTGTAATTGTGCCACCATTTTCCTGCGCTAACTTCTTTGCTTTATCATAAACGGCTGAAGGAACCCACTTTGATCTTGGACCATACTGAACGAAGTGCATCCCCATTTGTGCACACAAAAATAGTGCTGAAACTGTAATCTGAGTTGCATCCCCCACAAAAACCAGCTTAACATCAGATAGTTTTTTCCCTTGAGGCAAAAATTCCTTGATTGTAATTAAATCTCCAAGGGCTTGTGTTGGATGATCATTATCACTCATAAAATTAACTACGGGTGCAGGCGAATTTTGAGCAATTTCAACAATATCTTCATGACTGGCAGTTCTAACCCCAATGATATCAACCAGATCACCTAGGGCATGACTCGTATCAGCTAAGCCTTCATGACCATTTTCTCCCAATTGAATTTGACCAGGTGCTAAATACAATGCATGACCGCCAAGTTCAGTCATGGCAGTTTCAGCTGAACAACGTGTTCTTGTAGATACCTGATCAAAAATCATACCCAGACTTTTTCCTTTTAATAACGATGGGTAATATCCATGATTAATAGTTGCTTTAATTTTAATACCCAGCTCAGCTAAATATTGCATTTCATCTTTTGAAAAGCTACAGGTATCAATAAAGTCTCTTTTAACCAAAAAATCCTCCTTAAAATAACTTCTATTTATGTTGTTGCATACCATAATACAGGAATTCGGCTTTTTTTTAAACTAATTGGAGGCGAATATAAAAAGTCTTAATTACTTTTAAAACATTTTAAAGTAAGAGTTGAAGTATAAATTTTAAATTAAACTTATAATTGAAAGTATTTTTCATTTATCTCAAGTTCAAAAATGATAAACAAAAAAAGCAGCTTGATTATCAAGCTGCTCAGTATATATTTTTAATTCGTGTTACCGGCTGTTAATTCCCCTCTTTGAGCAAACTCAACATAAAGCTTATTGCCATAAGAGGATAGCCCTTCAATTTCACGTCTAACATTCAAATGGTGGGTCTTCTTAAATGTACCATCTTTATCAACTTTAAAGATGTAATCATTAAAGCCAACATAGAATTGACTGTGCTTTTGATCATAAGTGAATCCTTGAACTGGAGAATGATTGCTTACAAAGTTGCCTTTCGTAGCGCCAACTTCAACTGGAGTCCAGGTGTCACCACTGCGGGTAACTTTCCAATATTCATAATAACCGTGGCCACCATTATGGAACAGGCAATACATTGTATTGTCACCGGCAAATGTAGCATTGTGAATATATCTTGGACTACCATAATTAGAAATTCTAAAGGTCCAAATTTGATTAATCTTCATATCTGACTTGCGTATTTGCAAGATTTCTTCAGAAGCATCTGAATTGCTTGAAGTATTATTATTGGCAATTACGTAAACATATTTAGAAGATGAACCAATAGCCTGACCATGTCCTAGTTTGATATAAGGACTAACTTTAATATGTGATGCATATTTCTTAAAAGTTGACCAGTTTAGGGTTAATAAGTTTTGTGCCTTAAACTTGTTAATGTGTTTTAAGTCATAAGAAACTAAGTGACCGTTTTGTGCTTTGCTTGAGTTAAAGACTGCAACTGTGAAGTTCGAGCCATGAACAGTAATTCCTTCAGGAATTACACCTACCTGACCCATTTTATCTCCTGCCTTATTGTAGTCAAGACTCACAAATCGAGGCTGGAACAACTTAGTTCTCAAAGTTAAACCATTAGCTTTAAAAGTATTAGATCTGGTTTCAGGAGTATAGTGATGAGCTGCATTCCAATTTCTGGATGAAGACTTAGAACTGCCCTTCCACGTAGAAACTTCCTTTGGACCATTCTTAGGAGTTTTATTTGCCCTTGCAATACCTTCATTCTTGTCAGAGCGAACTGTGACGTCTACGCTAGCCTTAGCTTTGCCATAACTGTAATCTACAGTAGTCTTTCCTGGCGTACCCGAGTTAATCTTAGATTTAGAAACATTAACTTTATTTGCATCAACAGCGGTTCCAGTACCATCAGTCACATAATTAATCGCATCTTTAGTATTAAATGAATATTGATTATTTTGTACTAAACTAACTTTGTTGGCTACTGAAATCTTATTTCTGGCAAAAAAGTTTTGGTTAACCCAACCAACTGTGCGACCATCAACAATTATTTTCCAAAACTTGCCTTTCTTAGTAGCAATAGACTTCTTAGACTGAATCTGTGCGTGTTTGAAATACTTCGTAGAGGTGAATTTGCCAGATGGTCCCTTCTTTGATGCACTATGATAAACTGCGTAGTTGCCATTGCCAGCTATCTTAGTAACAGCCTTATGATAACTTTTAGCAGAAATGTATGAATTATTACTCCCAACAAATAAGCCAACTGCTGCTATCGTTCCAGCAACTAGCAATTTGTTTTTAAATTTTTTTTCCATTAAAGCTTACAACCCTTCTTTATAATATAATAACAGTTTTGCACTTTTTCAGGCATAAATCAATAATTACCGCCGTTATAAAAATAAACTACTTTTTATTAGATTTTTATAACCATTTAAGCTAAAATAATAAAATTGTTATCTTAAAATAAGGGAGTAGTTTCATGGGTGAAACACCAAACAATTCTAAAAAGATGATGTGGACAACGCTTGCTACTATGGCTTTTTCTATAGTATGGAGCTTCGGCAACGTTGTTAACGGATTTATATATTTTGACGGTACTAAGGTAATTTTCAGCTGGATTGTTATTTTCCTGCTTTTCTTTATTCCTTATGCATTAATGGTTGGTGAACTGGGGTCTGTTTTTAAGGATTCTGAAGGTGGTGTTGCCTCTTGGATTAACGCCACCATTGGACCTAAATGGGCTTATTATGCTGGCTGGACCTTTTGGGCTGTTCACGTAGTTTACATTTCCAGTAAAGGTACAGGTGGCCTGAGAGGCATGGCCTGGGGTATATTTGGAAATACTAACTGGTACGACAGTCTGCCAACAGTTTGGACACAATTAGCTACACTAGTAGTCTTTTTATTCTTTTGCTGGGTAGCCAGTCGGGGAATTCCAGTAATTAAAACTTTGTCAACAATCGCTGGTACTTCAATGTTCATCATGTCAATTTTATTTATTATCATGATGTTTGCGGCGCCAATGATTAATCCGCACACTAATTTCAATACTATTAACTGGAATTGGCAAAACTTTGTGCCAGATTTTAACATTAAGTATTTTACTTCTCTTTCCATTTTAGTATTTGCTGTAGGTGGCGCAGAGAAGATTTCGCCATATGTTAATAAATTGAAAAATCCTTCAAAGAATTTTCCAAAAGCGATGTTGGGCTTGGCCGGAATGGTAATGATTTCAGCTATTTTGGGCACAATAGCTTTAGCATTAATGTTTGATCCAAAGACCGTTAATGGCAATTTGAATGAATACATTTCAAACGGTCCATACATTGCCTTTCAAAAATTGGGTGAATATTACGGGGTTGGTGGATTATTCCTCTACATTTATGCCTGGTGCAATGTGATAGGTCAATTTTCCGCGTTGGTTATAAGTATTGATGCTCCTTTAAGAATGCTGCTAGGCGGCAAAGAAGCTAAAGATTTCATTCCTAAAAAGCTCTTAAAAGTTAACAAACATGGTGCCTACATTAATGGTATTTGGATGATTGTTATACTTTCGGGTGGAATTATAGCACTTCAAGCCGTTATGCCTGATGCACAAGCAGTAATGGCGCAACTGGTCAAGCTTAATTCTATTGTAATGCCAATGCGTTATCTATGGGTTTTCATTGCATATTTGGCTTTACGAAAACAACATGAAAAGTTCCACAAGGGTTTTGACAACTACCAAATGACCAAGCACCAGTGGCTGGCATATATAGCTGGTCTTTGGGGATTGGCAGTTACTATTGCATGCTGTTTAATGGGTATGTACTCATCTGATCCATTTACATTATGTCTAAATATCGCTACCCCTGTAGTATTACTGCTACTTGGTTTGATTATGCCGACTATTAGACACCACCAAGAAGAAAATAATAATTAAAAAAATCGCCTTGCTTAAGGCGGTTTTTTCTTTGCCAAAAATGCTAAACTATAACTAAATAATAAAGGAGATGAGAACTTTGCCTGATTTTCATAATGAAGCTGAAGACTTATTGCGTAACCATCACTTAAAAGCAACTAAACCCCGTTTAAAAATATTAGAATACTTAATGGCACATCATAATCATCCTACTGCAGCCACAATTTTTTCGGCAATTAGTGGTGATGAACCTACTTATCGTGCTACGGTTTACAATACTCTAAACAAATTAGTTGATGCCGGAATTGTGATTGAAATAAAAAATGGCGATGATTCTCTGCACTACGATTACTTTGTCAAACCACACTTTCATATTATCTGTAAAAAATGTGGCAAAATTGCTGACGTCTATTATCCTGAATTTGATACAATTGAAAACCGCATGAGAACAGAAGCCGAAAAGCAAACTGGGTTCGTCACATCCTCTAGCCATGTTGAAATATACGGTATCTGTCCTGAATGCCAAAAGAAAGAAAAAAAGAGCTGAATGATACGACTCCCTAAATTTAAGAAAAATATGGAGGTTCACATCAAAGTGGCTCTTTTTTTATTTATGATAAATAATTTATTGGTAACTTTCTTTAACCAGATTTATTTACCATTGCTTTTTGCTAATTGATCCAATTTTGCTTCTACAAGCTGAAATTTAAGAACCAAAGTAGATCAGAGTACAACCTTTTTGTTCTGGACTAAAAGTAAGTTACTTCAGAGGAATGTGACAAAATAAAAATTAATTCTACCCTACTTAATGAATCTCTTTTAATCATGATATTTTTAAATTCATAACTATTAATTACATCATAATTTTCATTTTTAAATTTTGTGGGTTACCTAAGATAGTATAAATCGCTAAATTCTTTATTTTTATTTTGCAAGGCAAGTTGTGGTGTTTTCCAATAAATTTGATCAGTTGCTATTGAGGCACCGCTTGCAGCAACTAAAACTGGTTGACCCATTTCTGAATGCAAACCAAAATATATGCCATCTCCTGCTCCCTGCATCCAAGCTCGAAAATTAATCCATCTGATGCCATGGATCTTCCTGCTCAATTCTCCTGTCATTTTCCAATTTTCGGTTCTTATTTGATAGTCTTTAGACATTTCTCCGTAAGTTTTATGCTCAAAAAATCTATCATCGATTCGATGCAGTTCATATTTTTCACCATTGTCAATAGTATAATTTAGGCCAATTGTCGTAGTATTCATATGCTTATTAAAATAACTATACCAGTTACCTCGCATAGCAAGCGGCATGATAAAAGCCCCGACATCACCCTGCATTTTTTGGCTCATCAGCTTGGGACTGATCCTTAAATCAAAAATCTTAGTTTTACGGACATATTTGCTAATTAAATAATCCCAGCCATTTTCTTTCAAGTATTGACTCATAGTTCTAAAAGTTGCTTGACCCAACTCTTTCACGCCATTGTTCGTATATAAATAGACAACATTATCTTGACCCACTTGTTTTAATGTATAAAGCACTTCGTGATCGCCTATTTGGTAAACTACACCAAAGCTCGAAGGTACATGAGGAAAATATTCGCTGTTTTTAACAGCCACAGCAATTCCGTTTTCTTTTTCTTCAGTTAATGTTTTTTGCCAGTCACTGCCATACTTTTTGGCAGCATATACCGCTATGACAGTAGCTGTTCTTTTAGGATTTATGCTGGAATCAATTGCTTTACCTTTGGTAGGTGTAGATTTAGTCTTAGAATTAGATTCACTTGGTTTTGATTTTACTATTTTGGGAACAAAAGCAGATTTTGTTTGTTTTTGCTGACTACAAGCAGATAACAATAAAAGCACTGAAGATGAAAAAGCCAAAAATTGCAGTATTTTTAACCTTTTTAACTTACCTAACATTTTCAAGAACTTCATTTTTGAATTTTAAACTCTTTCTTTAATTTTTAAATTTTAATATATCATCATAAGTTAGTCAGCATTATTTTTATGATAAAGATCTTTTTCAATTGTATATCGCGGACGCTTTTTTACTTCTTTGAAAATTTTGCCAACATATTCACCAATTATGCTAATACAAATAAGTTGAACCCCGCCTAAAGCCCAAATTGAGATCATTAAGGATGACCAACCTGAAACGGTATTGCCTTTAGCATTTTGAATAAAAGTATAAATTAACAAAATTAGTGCAATTAAGACAATTAATAAACCTAAATTCATGATTAATCTAATAGGAACTATTGAAAAAGAAGTAATCCCATCTAAGGCTAAGTTAATCATTTTCCGCAAGGGGTACTTTGATTTACCAGCTACTCTTTCAGTCCGTTTGTAATATACTTTTGCTGAAGGAAATCCTATCAGTGGAACTAAACCTCGTAAAAATAAATTTCGCTCAGGATAATTTATTAAAGTCACTACTGCCTGATGACTCAGTAAACGAAAATCTGCTGCATCTGGTATCATTTTGACACCTAAGCAGTTCATTAGCTTATAAAATATTTTGGCAGAAATACGTTTAAAACGACTATCAGTTTGACGATTATTCCGCACTCCATAAACTACCTGTGCACCCTCATAATATTTAGCCACCATTTTGATGATAACATTAGGATCGTCCTGTAAATCTGAGTCAATCGTTACTACCATATCTGCATCACTAACCGCAGACATACCCGCAAAAATAGCAGCCTGATGACCAAAATTACGACTTAATTTTAAGCCTGAAACATGTTCTTCATTGCTATACTGCTTGATCAAAAGCCAAGTTTTATCAGTACTACCATCATCGACAAAAACCACTTGACTAGTTTCTGCTACTTGATGATCTCCAATTAGTCGTTCAATTACTTTTTTAAAAATTGGCTCCGATTTGGGCAAAACTTGTTGCTCATTATAGCAAGGTACAACTATACACAATTTACCTTTTTTCATAGTTGTACTTCCTTTTTCTCAAATTTTTGTAAAACTGTTTGAATTCCAAACAAGGAATAGATAATTAGTATTGGCGTAAATTCAATTCTGTACCTACCCTGGACCTCAATAATTAACTGCGCTGCAACGTACGCAAAAAGAATTAATATTAATAAATATGCTTTATCTGGTAATTTCTTAGTAACAAGACTAAAAGCTCCTATTAACATAAAAATCATTTCTACAGCATTAATGGAGTAGGCCAAAATTAGGAGCAGATAATAGGTCAGGTACCCGCAATTTTTGCGAGATAAGGCATAGTTTAAACTGTTAGATGGATAAGACCATAAACAATTAAATTTCCGAATAAAAAGTTTTAGCCATAGATGATTATGATTCAGGTACTGCACGTTTTCTTTTGTTACCTCTTCCTCCCTTTGTGCCATTTCCACGCGTGATTCAGTTAAGTTAAATTTTTCATCTATAAATTTTCTATAAGTGCCAGCTGACTGGTAATTTAAGCCGGTAACTAACTTCCATAAACTATCACGATTACTTAAACCATATTCATTCAAACCTGTAGCTTTCACTGCTAAACTAAATCCAGTCAAAAGCAGAAAATATGTCAAAATAAATGTAAGTAACCTTAAAAAATTCTGTTTACCATTTTTTAAATCATCAATAATACTATAAATCACTTCGAAAACTATTATTCCTGCAAGATAAATGACGCCTATAGGTCTTAAAAAATTTCCTATTGCTAAAAAAATACCAGCTAATAACCAGGTCTTAATTGAGTAATTACACATAATGAGGTACAAACTTGCTAAAAAGAACATCATAGCAATATATTGATTACTCAAGCGGTTATTTAGGCAGAACCATTCCATATTTATTGCCATTAGGAAAACACACCAGCGACAAAAGATTATCTTCTGCCAAAGCCTTTTAGTTATGCAGTATAAAAGAATCAAAATAATAACTTGATAGAAAATATTCAGTAATTGCAAAATTCTAATATGAGTCCCCAAAAACTTGACAACCAACATTAAATAAGTTAAAAACCCAGTTTGATATGCCCATTTGGCAAAATAATTATTGTCAGTTTGATATATTGCTTTACCTTTTAATGCTTTAAGTGTTGTTTGCCAAAATGTTTCATAGTCACTTGTCTGTTGCATAGGTGTTTTATAGATCCAAAGACAACTAATCAAAACAAAGACAATAAGCAAGATAGACAAAACAATTATATTATTTCTCTCGCTTTCAGGAATTATAGCCAAAATATAACACGCAAAAGCTATTGCTAAAAAGGCACAAATCATACAAAAAATTAATAATACACTACTTTTTAGTCCCCTCATTTGATATAAAAGGAAGCAATAAGTTAAAATTCCTAGTGTCACAAGACAGCTAAATAATAAAAAACAAAGTTTTAAAAGTTTAGATATCCAATTTGAAAAATTTATATTCATTTGTTCACGATTTACATTCTTCCTAAATCTAACCATACCTTTTAATTACCTGGCCGAGTCTTGTCTTTAAAAATAAATACTTTACTAAATAGATAATTAGCAATAATGACAATTACGTTATCGACAATTTTTACCCAAAAAGCATTTGCATTCATGATACCAATGCCAATCTTCAGAATTAAAAAATCTATTAATAAGCTGAGAATTCTCCAGAAGAAAAAAGAAAAAATTTCTCTAATCATTTGCTTTTTTGTACGAGAATGTGCATGAAACACGTATAG
Source organism: Lactobacillus kullabergensis (assembly GCF_000967195.1). Lineage (GTDB taxonomy): Bacteria > Bacillota > Bacilli > Lactobacillales > Lactobacillaceae > Lactobacillus > Lactobacillus kullabergensis. Next base: position 591,617 of record NZ_KQ033871.1, on the reverse strand, counting down.
TTTATTGGTAACATAAGCAAAAATGACTGACACCAGCCAAGCCACAAAGGTGGCCATCTGGTAGCCAGTCATATGTTTCCAAGTATATAAATAATTAAATAATAACAAATTAATTAAAGTAGTTAAGCCACCAAAAATCAGGTATGCGATCATCTGCCAATATTTCACAATCAAAGTTTTTATTTTCATTACTAAGTATTTTATACAATTAAAAAATTAAGCAAAATAATATTTTTATATTAGGGCTAGTTATTTCAGCTTATTTTTTTATGTCCTTTGCCCTAACCCAGCCATAATGAGTTTCATAGTAAAGATGATCTTTTTTACCTAGAAAAGACATCTGCACATAGGTTCTAACCGTTTGCCCCTTATACAGTTTACAGCTTTTAATTGGCCTTTCTTTATCGTTGTAATAGTAAGTGTTTCTCTTAATTATACGTTTAACACCGTCAACTGCTACAATCGGTAAATATCGATTTTTGCCAATTTTATACATATATTTGTTTTCTTTACCATATATACGAACTTTATCTCCCGGTAAAAGAACTTTTTTACCGGTTTTGACATAATCTAGTTTTCGATGTCCCTTTTTTCCTTGATAACTGAATACACGTTCCCAATGCAAAAGAGAGCCATGATGAATTCTACTGGAAGCTGCAACATTATTTCGCAGGATGCCAATTACGCATGTTATTAACGTTATAACAATTAAAAAACTGAAAATTATTCTGTGTATATTTTTTGATTCCATATTATTTTTCCTGTTTAGTGTTTGAGATAAACATACCGGTAAAGAAAATGAACACATTTATATATTATTACTTCTAAATTGAATTTCTTAACTAATACCTTTTATCACTAACTATTTTACCAGTTCCAATTGATTTAATCTTTTGACTTTCATTATCTTCATCATCACTATCAGAAGAACGGAATGAAGCACCTTTATATAGCAAAACTTGTTTTCTTTCAGTATCACCAACTTCAAAAGTAAAGGTAATTTTATAAACTACATTGCTAGACTTATTTGGTGCAGGACTGACAGAAATAACAGAACATGACATATCATAACTGTCAATGTCGTCATCTTCGTCATACCCCTTGTCCATTTTGCGTAATTCTTGATAACTTTTGTTTTCCGCACCATTAACAAAAGCATCTTCATCGGGATCCTTAAAATTGTCCTCTAATATTTCTTGGGCATCTTCTTTGGCAATTAAACCATCCCACTTAGGCTCAATGGTCTTATGACTATCATTTGCATCATCATATTGCACATCACCATAATTCAATTCCTGAGATTTAATAGTATTACTACCAACTTTAGCCTTAACATAAATTTTCAACTTATCGGTTACTGGATAGTCTTTAAACGTAAGTCGACCTTTTTTGTTTAAAGTGCCAACATTTTTATCATTCAAGTAAAGAATTGCACCAGGAGTACTTTTAACCGTAAAATTTTCAGTCCTAATTCCCATATCAACTGTGCCACTGGACCACAAGTCATAATTTGAAGTTGTCGACAAATTCCTGTTTGAAATATTAGACTTGACTTTTATGTGGTACGTTCCTACGAACAAGTGTCTTAATTTAACACCATATTTATTATCTTGTTTTTCACTAGCAAAATTCCCGGGTTTAACCTGACCAATGTATTTACCATTGACAGTTATGGAAGAATTTGAATGATTAGTGGCTACAGCTGCATAAATCGTAGGCACTCTTAGAACATATTTCGGAAAAAGCAACATATGATGACCAGATTGAACAAGATGAATTCTATTGAATGAAGCATCTTCTTTTAAATAATTAATTAGCTCATTAGCAGCCTTATGATGTTCCGCAAAATAAGTCTGAGTTGGTTTTAAAGCCGTATCTGTTACCTGCATAGCAGAATCATCTGCAACAACATCTTTAGCTAATCCGGCTTTAGTATCAATTAAATCTGCTTTAATTCTATTAATTTGATTTTCTTTTGAATAATGGCTTGAGCCCCAAGCATAAAAAATTGTAAAAACTGCTAAAAATGTTGCACCCAGAGTAAGCAAAACTTTCGTTTTCTTCTTCATGGGTTGGGCATGATAAGCTTGACGTCCTTGAGACGAGGTCTGTTTCTTAGCTGTCTGCTGATATGCTTGTCTTGACGGACTGGCATGCTCTTTTTTTGCTAATTTGAAACCACAGTTGGGACAAAACTCAACGTTGCTCTCTAACTTTGTGCCACAATTGGGACAAAATCTTCTTCCACTCATTATTTCTTGCTCCTCTGTCCTTATCAGCTAAAGGCTGAAAACAACTGATTCATTAATGAATCATAGGCTGAACTATATATCAGAGAGAACAAAATTATTAGCGCGATAATGATAATAAAGAAGGAAATAATGTAGCCGTACATTTTATCACGTACCGGCTTAAGATTTTCACCTAAAGTAGTCACCTGAAAACCCATAAAGAAGTTTGCAATTATTAGCAAAAACAATAAAGCTGCCATTGAGCCATTATTTGACCCTAATAGCATAATAATAAAAGTTAAAACGGATAGGATCAAATTCAAATTACTACAATGAACACCAGAATTAACAAATTCAAGCAAATTTTTCCCGTGACCATAAATAAATCTATAAGCAGCATAATAGCCACCAATAACTATCACTTCAAAAAGGACTGAGAAAAATAATAATGCAATTGTAGAATTAAAGGCAATTCCAGAAACTGTATCTCCTAGACCAAAAGTACTTGCACCATACCTATTAGCAACAGCTTTCATTCCAAAATATATTCCTAAAACCAGCACAATATCTTCTGCGAGGATAGTCACCCAACCATACCAACTTTCCCCAGTAAGTTCTGAGAATGGGCGTTTCCATGATGCCACACACCATTGCCAATAGTTGTTGAACTTTTCTTTTCTTGCACTATTTGAAGTTTGATATTGATTAATAGTTTGTCCTTGATTTGAATAAGTTGGCTGAGAATTGTACTGTGAACGTTGCGGCGTTATTCTAGGCTGTGCAAACTGGCTTTCAATTTGACTATTTCGCTCAGAAGTAGATTGCTGATCATTTAGAGTTGTACTTTGTTTTATATGCTCCGGCTCAATTCTTTCCGGAATAATTGGTGAGTTAACATTTGGCTTAAGTTCTGATTTATTAGCTTGAGCATTGTTGATGTTACGCAAGTCCGTACCGCATTTAGTACAAAAGTTAACGTCAGCTTCCATTAAGGCACCACAATTGGGACATTTTTTCATTTATTTTCTCCTATAAATAACAAGTATTCAAATCCGGCATTTTTAACTTAAATATATCTATTATGATTATTTCTATTATATTATATAAATAGAAGATTAATTAATATGTCTTTTTCCTACCAAAATAACCAAATATTATACTGTACACCATTACTTTAGTTAATACGTAAAACTAATTTTAAAAGTGCTATAAATTATAATAAAACTGCTGTAGCGGTTTTGGAACATCATATAAAAATAATAAAAATAAAGATTATAGTGAGAGTATACTTTTCATTTATGAACATACAAAAACGGTTTAGACCAAATTTAGCATTTTGACTACTAAAAATGCTATTTAGCTTTTTGTTTTTATACAATATTATTATTTATTCATAATTTATAAGTATGATTATAAAGCAATAAAATAGTAAGATATAATTAACTCTAGGATTTCTAAACGTGTAATTTTATTTTTATTAAAGGAATTTTTTTAATCGCAAACAAAAAAAGAGCTTTTCAGCTCTTATTTCAAATTACTTTGTCTAATTGATATTCATACTTACGAGTAATTCAGCTCTTTGAGCTAGATTTACATATAACTTATTATCACTTACTGATAGTCCTTCGATTTCACGACCAGTATCAAATGAATAAGTATCCTTTATTTTACCGTTGCGTCCAATCTTAAAGATTAAATCATTAAAGGCTAAATAAAAGTTTTTGTTTTTAGCATCATAAGTAAAACCCTGTACTGGAGCGTTGTTATTAACAAAGTTGCCATCAGTTTTTCCTACTAATTTTGGATACCAGTTATCACCGGTACGAGTAAATTCCCAGTATTCATAACAATTATTTTCAGTATCATGATAAACGGTGTACATATCATAATCAGAAATCATCACGCCATTTTGGAAATAGCGATTAGTCTTGCCGTCATCAATCCACGTTTTGATTGTCCAAATTTTATTAATCTGCAAGTCACTTTTACGTATTTGAATTAATTCTTCAGAATTATTTGTGTCTTTTAACGTATTGTCGTTGTTTAAAACATAAATGTATTTGTCACTTGAGCCCATAGCTTGACCGTGACCGATTGGAATATATGGACTTACTTTAATATGTTTAACATAATTGTTAAACTTCTTTTGGGTCATATCAAGTAAGTGTTGTGAATTATATGGATTAGTTAATTTGTTCAAATCATAACCAACAATGTGACCAGACATCACATCTGTGTGGCTCAAAAGACTGGTATAGGCCCAACCATCAGAAACGGTTACTCCTTCTGGAATATGACCGACACGATTAATGTTATCATCTGTCGGATCTGCCACACTGAGTAAAACTGGCTGGTAAAATTTCGTCTTTAAAGTTAAATCACCACTAGTTAAGGTATGTTTACTATCTTCAGGGCTATACTCTGTTGGACTAACATAATTTAAGGATGAACCATAATGAGTTTTCCAAGCTTGATAATCATTTGTGCCCGGTTGAGCAGGGAAGGAATTAAATGTATCTGCATCAACAACTCCTTCTTTAGTACTCTTTCTTACAGTCACTTTAACGGTGGCAGTTGCGTCTCCATATGTATATTTCACTTTATATGTTTTAGGAGTACCACAATTTATACTATCTTTAGAAACAATTACCTGACTATTGTCAATTACAGTTCCCATGCTATTTGTAACATATGAAATTGCATCTTTTGTTGAAAAGTCATAAAACTCATTGCGAACCAAAGTAACAGTCTTAGGAACGGCGATTTTGTTTCTGTCAAAGTAATTTTCATTTACATAACCTACTTCACGACCATTGACATAAATACGCCAATAGCGATATTTCTTGGTTTCGATCAGTTGATCCGACTGAATGTGACTGTACTGAAAATTAATGCCATCAGCTACTTTAGTATTAACTTTGCCGTCTTTAACTTCTTTCCAAACCTTATAGTTCTTATTACCGGCAACTTTTGTCATCATAGCAAAACCAGTAACAACCTGTTTTGGCTTAGGTTTAGTATTATCCTGATCACCTGTGTCATTTTGATCAGTTTGACCTGATTTATTGGCATCAGTATTATCAGAATTTGCATCAGTTGAGCTATTCGATGATTTATTACTATCATCTTGAACTGGCGGCTGAGTGCTACTGGAATCTGCCGCAACTGATGTAGTTGACAAACCGGTATAGATCAATAGTCCGGCAACTATAGTCAGTAAATAGGTTATTGTTTTATTACAAAGCTTCAAAATATATCCTCCAATATTTAAGTTTACCTTTAAATTATATAATAAAAACCTCATTAAAAAGAATACAAAATTAATACACTTTCATTGACAGCACGTAATGTAAGTGATTTAATTAGCACTGTACTTGATAGAGTGCTAATTATATTTAGGAGGTAGAAAGATGCTTGTACCTACAGTTATTGAACAAACTGCACGCGGCGAACGCGCATATGACATATATTCACGTTTATTGAAAGACAGAATCATCATGTTAAGTGGTGAAATTAACGATGATATGGCAAATTCAATTATTGCACAATTACTATTTCTTGATGCTCAAGATAACACCAAGGATATTTCACTTTACATTAACTCACCAGGTGGTGTAATCACTTCTGGTTTAGCAATCATGGATACCATGAATTTTATTAAATCTGATGTTTCAACCATCGCTATCGGTATGGCAGCCTCTATGGCTTCCATTTTACTGACTAGTGGCGCAAAAGGTAAACGTTTTGCATTACCTAATTCGACTGTTTTGATCCATCAACCTTTAGGTGGTGCACAGGGTCAGCAAACTGATATTCAAATTGCAGCCAATGAGATTTTAAAGAGCCGTGAAAAGATTAACAGAATTTTACATGAAACTACTGGCCAACCTTTAGAAAAGATTCAAAAGGACACTGAGCGCGATAACTACATGACCGCACAGCAGGCTAAAGACTATGGCTTAATCGATGAAATCATGGTTAACCAAAAGAAATAAATTTATTATCAACTAAAAAATTGATGCTCTTTAAGAGTGAAAAAGGAAGTCAAATTATTGTATTTGACTTCCTTTTTGTTTGAATAGATATTTACTTTTAGCCTGGCAGTTTAACCAACCATACCATCAGTACTTTTGCCACGTGATTGATATTGATCTATGATTCCTAATTTCTTAAAGATTGCCTGTTTATATGCAATCTCCGCATTCCACTCAACTGTTTCTAAAACTTGAGCTGCAGCATGCAGATCTGTTTCAGTAATTAAAACTCCGTGGCTGTTTAATAGAAAAATATTTTCTTTAGCGTTATCACCAAGCTTTACCAGTTCATCGTGCACTAAATCTGCAAGTTCTTTACTGCATGCTACTCGATAAGGTAAGCATTTAATTTTGCCAAGAGGAACATTAAAAGAGGTAATCTCTGTTAAATTAGGCATATCCTGACCCAGTGTTGCCCAAAACATGCTTTTTGGAGCATGAGAATGATAAACTACTCTAATGTCTTTATTTGCTTTGTATGCTCCTATATGCATGTTGATTTCACGGGTTAATCTACCTTCACCAGCCATTTTTTCGCCTGTTTCCAAATCAATGACTAAAATTTGAGAAGCATTTAGTTTTGAAAACCACGCTTCTGACATAAAAGTAGGAGTCATTAGTAAGTAATCGTGGTTAGCATAATAAGTCTGGTTATCATAAGAGAAAGTTTCATCTGGAGTAATTTTTACGGAAATATTTCCACCCGCGATATTTGTCATCTTCCGGTTAAACATTTCGCGTGCTACTTCAGCAATATCTTTACGTTCATTTTCAAAAGGAAGTCTTTCCTTAGTTATATTGTAATTCTCTATCATTTATTTATCTCTTTTCCTTACTTCATATTCTCTGCGCTTTTTATAGGCAGCCTGATACTTAATTTCTTTTTGTCGGTTATAATTTTCAAAAATTACTGGGTCACCATATTTAGCTATAAAAAGACCAAATAAGGTTACGCTGATACAACCAATAATATTTTGAGTCAAAATTGCTTGAATTGTTAAAATGATGTTAATGAATAAAGCAAACGACCACCATATTTTGGTTAATTTTTTTGATTTTGGAGTTTTATCTTTCATTTGATTTACTCCGTTTTACTTGTTAAAGTTCGTAAAATCTACGTCATTAATATCGTTGATTGTGAAGTTGCCTTTTGTTGCAGGACTCGGAATCTTTTTATGCACATTAGCAAAATCAATACCGTCTATACTGGAAATACTCCATGATTTATCTTCTTCATTAATTTCAAGATCATCTTGAGTACTTTCTACTTTGTTAACCTGGCCATTATTTAGGGCATAACGTTTGCTAGGCAAGGCAATTTTATTTTGATCTTTATAAAGCCAAACAAAAATTAATAACCATACTAAAGCTGCAGCTATTGCCCACCACTTGCCATTAAAGGCTTGTGCAAAAAATAATCTAAAATCTGGGCCTTCAAAAGTTGACCAAGATAATTGTTGACCAGGATTAACATGTACTGCTCCTGTAGACTTTGCGAGATTTGTGATTACTGGAGCAAAATAAGTAGCACCGTATAAGAAAATTGGGGTAGTAATTATGCCTAATGTCAACATTCTCCACAGATTAGCTCCAGTTAGTAACAGGGCTGCAACTACAAATGAAAGATTAATTATTCCAGCGAACGGTAAGACAGTGTTGCCCGGTAATATCATGGCCATAATTAGCATTACTGGTACTAAAATAATTACTGTTACCCATAACTCATTTCTTCCTGCGAGAATTGGCCAATCTAAGCCAATAAATACTTGCCTACCTTTGAAATGTTTCTTCATCATTTCATTCATAGCATTAGCAATTGGATTTAATGCTTCCATGAACAATTTTGAAATCATGGGAAACATTGTCATGGCTGCGGCGGCTTCAATGGCAAGTTTTAAGGAACCCGAAACAGAATAACCTGCTCCAAAACCTAGTAACAATCCAATAATTGCTCCCATTACTGAGTTATCAGCAAAAATACCAATTTTCTTCTGGATAGCATTAGCATCAGCTGGTTTATTCATTATTGGAATAAAATCTAACAATTTATTAAGTGGCATTAGTACAACTGCAAATAAGGTCACGAAATGAGGAACAGTAACTCCCGGAATTCCTGTCAGGTCTTGAATGTGTCTTTGCCACATGTCCCCTGCTTTTAGTTCTAAAATGATTTGAATGCCGGCAACAATGAACCCATAAATGGCATTATGGGTAAAGTATAAGACTACAACATAAGTGAAAATCTTGTTCCATACATTCCACATATCTACGTTCAAAGTTTTTGTCCAATTAAATGTCAGCATGACAAAATTAATTAGTAACAAGAACGGAAAGAACAAAAATGCTGCTTTGTATGACCAGGTGATTGCAGCAACACCAGGCCATCCTTGGTCAATAGCGTTAAGACTTAAGTGTAACATCTTTGACATTGCCTTGGCAGCCGGCGAAATTGAATCAGTCATATAATTAACAACCAAAGTCATTCCACTAAAGGCCACACCTAAAGTAAGGGAAGCTTTAACTGCTTTACTCAACTTTAATCTTGCTATGATAGAGATGACGAACATAATCAATGGTACAAAGACCGCTGCTCCTAAGTTAAGAACATAATTGACTACGTTTTTTAATATTTCCATTTAGAATCACTCCCTTTCTTTATGACCTGTTTTTTAATGTCATCATGGCATTAACTAGTTCTAAATAAGTGTTGTCACCTTTTGACCCTGTCAAAATATCAACTCCGTTTACTTCCGGAATTCCCTCTTTTTTGCAAATATCATGAATTTCTGGTGTAGGTTTTGCTAGCCATACATAGATATCATAATTAGGTAACACACTGGCTAGTTGCTTAAAATCTGTTGCTTCAACATCAACTCCCTTTACCGAATGATCCTCTAAAAATGACTTCACTGTCCCTACAACTGTTTCACTAGTAGCAATACCACTGCCGCACGCAACAACAATTTTTAACATAATAAACTCCTTTAAAATCTATTTACTAAAAATTCATAAACTTCTTCTGGCTTTGACAGTTTTTTAAATGAGCTAACGAAACTTTCATCATTCATCAGCTGCATAAATCTTTGCAATAACTTGACTTGTAAATCTTGCTTTTCTTTAACAATTCCTAAAAAGAAGAAATAATTCGTTTCCATATCTTCATTAGTTCCCATTTGCTTCATCTTGACTTTACCTGCCGTTTTCACAACAGCTATAAATGCTTTTTTGACATTTTCAGGATTAGCATGTGGTAGTGCAATTGGTAAATACTGGGTATTCAAACCAGTAGGAAATTCCTTTTCTCTTTCGGTTAAAGCTTTAAAATAACTTGATTCAACTACATTGAATTTTTCAAGCTCTTTGGCAATTTTTTGATATAATTCAGTGCAATTGCTTGCATTTACGTCCCAGAATACGAGATTACGGTCAAATAAATCAGAATAACTACTCATTAAATCCTCCCTTTGTTCATTTGTTCGAACATTTTTGAACTTTTATTTTACAAGTATGATTATAAAACGCTTTCATGAGCATTTCAAGTTTTTTTTGAAAAAAATATGTTATTTGTTCACAAATGTTCAAATTTATGAACTCGGACTAAAAAGAATATGTAAAATATATTTCTAAGTGTTCAAGCCTTGTAAACGTTATAATGAAAGCTGTTAAGATATATATAATTTATCAGCAATTTTGTTCAAATCGAAAACTATAAAAAATCTTTATTATCTTCATATTCATTTTCTTTTGATAATATGATATTTGTATTATTGGGTAAACAGGAGGAGCAAAGTTGAATGTTTCAAAAGCAGATCGGTTACAGCAAATAATCGAAATTTTAGCTAAAAATAAAAGAATAAGTACAAAAGAATTGCAAGAAAAATTAGGAATAAGTATTTCAACCTTAAGAAGAGATCTAATAAGTCTACAAGCAACAAATACAATTAGCAGAACACATGGTTATGTCAGTTTGCTTGAAAATTCCAACGTAGAAATCGCTTATGCAACTCGAAGAAGTGAAAATGTGGCAGTTAAGAATAAGCTTTGTAAATATGCAGCAGATTTGATTACTAATGGAGCTGCTATATTTTTGGATGGGTCTTCAACCTTAACTTTTTTGCCCAAGTATTTTGCTGGAAAAGAAAATCTGCATATTATTACAAATAATATAAATATTGTCGATGAAGTTACACAATTAAGGAATATTGACATCTCTGTGTTGGGAGGACAAATTTCTAATCGCTCCAATTCAATACTAGGTCCAAAAGCAATCTATGATCTTAACAATAATTATCGACCAAATTTAAACTTCATCTCTTGTAGTTCAATTGATGAAAATGGGATATATATGGCTGACGAAAGCCAAACATACATGAAGAGAGCAGCCATTGCAAAATCAGAGAAGACAATATTACTAATTGACCATACGAAGTTTGGAAAAAAAGATTATATTCTTTTATCGGATTTCAATTCAAAAAAAATTAAGACCATTATTACTGATAAGACTCCATCTACTGCTATTGCTAAAAATATAACTAGCAGCGGCATAGACCTTATTGTCACTTCAACACAATAAAAAAGCCCATCCGCATGGATGGGTTTCTTTTTTATTTCTTTATGTTTTCTGCTATATCATGAATTTTTTTAAAACGATGATTGACTCCTGATTTTGATATCGGACCATCCGGAACTTGCTGTGCTATTTCTTTGAGTGAAAGTTCCGGTTCATCTAATCTTAGTCTAGCCAAACCCCGCAATTTTTCAGGAATATTCTCTAAGCCAATTTTGCGATCAATTAGCTCAATGTCTTCAACCTGTTTCGCTGCAGCATTTGCCGTCTTTTTTAAATTAGCTGTATCACAATTAACAAGCCGGTTCACAGAATTCCGCATGTCACGCATAATACGCAGATCTTCAAAAGACAGCATAGCATTTAAAGCTCCAACAATATGTAAAAAGTCACCAATTTTTTCAGCTTCTTTTAGGTATACAATATAACCTCGTCGTCTTTTCGTACTTTTAGCATTCAAATTAAAACGAACATTCATAATCTTAAGTAAATCATCATTATGATCTTGATAAATAGAATAAATCTCTAAATGATACCTGCTCGTATTGGGATTATTCACACTGCCACTGGCTAAAAACGCACCCCTAAGATATGACATTGCTCCTTCACGTGACTTAATTATTCGGTCTGGGATTCTGGTGATTAAATTTAACGAGGGTGTTAAAATTTCTAAATTATTCAGTATTTCTTTGACATGATTTTGCAGTCGTACCAAATACTGATTATTTTTCTTAAGCTTCATTTTGCGTGAAACTATTAATTGTGGCTCAACTTTATATGCAGTTTTTATTAAAGAAAATATACGTCTAGCAATTGCAGGATTTTCAGTAGTTATATCAAGGCTAAACTGATGCTCGTGAAAATTTAAGACACCATTCATGCGCAAAAAAGCAGCCAATTCTGCTTTAGCATGTTCAGGATGAATAGGTAATGAGGTCAACTCTTTTTTCACATTACTTGCATAGCTTGCCATTGTTTGTTATTCCTTCCTGCGAGACATTGCGGCATATGCCAAGTTGATGATTTCCTCAGCTACTTTTTTACCATCATGAAAAACCAATCCACTATGCTGGTCAATAAAATCATCAGTAATCACGCGACACCCCTGCTCACGTAATCCCTTGAAATCATTTTTAACAGGTTCAAGGTAGGCATCATAATCTTTAGGATTGAACTTAGACATATCTATTTTGGCACCATTAACTAAAGTCGTATTAATGTAGTATCCGCCAAGATGGGCATTGATTACTCTTACATGATCACAATCTGAAAAATGATCGGTCTCACCTAATTGGGTCATAATATTGCATATATAAATTACCTCTGCATTAGTTTTTTTGACGGCATCTCCTAAATTAGGAATCATTAGATTAGGCAAGATTGATGTAAACAAACTTCCTGGTCCTAAGACTACAGCATCAGCATTTTTTATTGCCTCCAAAACTGGCGGTACAGCTTGTGGTTCAGACTTGGAATTTGTATCTGTAACCCATACTCGTTTAATTCTTTTGTCTTTATCAGTAATTTCTTTTTCACCATCTTGAATAGAACCATCAACAAATTCTGCATTAAGAGTTAAGGGCTCATTAGAGGCTGGAAAAACATGTCCGTCCACTCTCATCATTGTAGATAAAGACTGTACGGCATCAAAAATGTTGCCGTGCATTTCATTCAAAGCAGCAATAATCAAGTTACCAATGGCATGACCAGAGAAAAATGAATCGGAAGAATCAAAGCGATACTGGAAGACATCTTTTTCTTCTTGGGAAATTTCACTTAACGAAACTAAAACATTGCGGATATCACCAGGTGGAACAACATTAATAAAATTGCGAATAGAACCAGAAGAACCTCCGTCATCTGATACTGTCACTATCGCTGTGATATCAGCATTTTTCTCTTTGAGCGCATTTAAAACAACCGGCAACCCTGTACCGCCACCGATAACTACAACCTTAGGTCTCCTGCTTTTCGTAGTACGAATTGCTTTTTCATCAAATGTCATATAATCACCTATTTCTAGCGTAACGACTAATTTCACGATGGGTGATGTCAACCGTGTAATCTTCAGCCAAATCTTTTGCTAATTGGCGTGCGATTGCTACACTGCGGTGTTGTCCACCTGTACAACCAATCGCAATAGTTAACTTGCTTTTACCTTCTTTGATATATCCTGGTAAAGCATCTTTTAATAAATCCAAAAATTTCTGATAAAAGCTGCGAGTTTCTTTTTTCTCCATCACATAATTAAAAACTCTCTTATCAAGACCGGTAAATGGTCGCAATTCCGGTATGTAAAATGGATTAGGCAAAAATCTGACATCCATCACAATATCAGCATCAATCGGCATGCCATATTTAAAGCCAAAAGATAATACTTCAATTGAAAAGGGTTGTTTATGCTGTTCGCTAAATCTATTAGCCATTTCTTGTTTCAATTCTTTTGGACTTAAATTAGAAGTATCAATTATGTCATTTGCACGACTTTTGATGCCGGTTAAAATTCGTCTCTCTTCTAAAATACCATCAAGTAAACGACCATTATTGGCCAAAGGTGGTACACGCCTTGTTTCTTTATAACGTGCTACTAAAGTATTATTTGTCGCATCTAAAAAAACTATTCTTGTTTGGACATTGCCGTTATCTTCCAATGAATTGATTTCATTATCCAAATCCTTATAGAACCGCCTAACACGTAAATCAATTACCACGGCCACTTTGGTAAAACCATCTGAATTCACGATCAAGTCCCAAAAACTTGGCAAAAGCGTTGGAGGCAAATTATCTACTACAAAATAGCCCATGTCTTCCAAAGCATGAGAAGCTACGGTTTTTCCTGCACCACTCATTCCAGTAACAATCAGTAGCTGCTTTTTTTGCTTAGCCATTTTTGCTGACCTCCTATTACTAAAATTATAACATACCAGGTGTTCCCTTACTTTTTTGGGTAAAAAAAAAGTTCATTTGAACTTTTTCATACATTATCTATTGACAAATGCAGCAATAATTTCATTAATTCCAAAGATCAACAGCCAGAAGGACACTAGCCAAATCAAGGTTAATGCGGATAATGCCGGATTAAACATCAAACTAATTGCTATTAACAATCCCAAAATGTTTAAAATAATGTTTATCCAAAAGAAAAAGGTAGAAACCTTTCTCATATTCCAAGAAAAAATAATGCCAGAGATTGAGTCAAATAGAAACCAAAATGCAAATAAATATGCAATAGTTAGTCCACCAGCATCATAGGAATAGAGAAATAAAATTCCTACGATAATATCAAGCACTCCTGAAACTATTGACAACCAGCTAGAAGGGATAAAATACCTAAAACGACTGTAAAATACTAACCAAACAAAACCTTGGACAATGGAAACGATAGCAAAAAGCAAAACAAAGGCATGTAGTGCTTTACCAGGATGACGCAATAAAAATAGTCCAGCAATTATCATTAATATACCGGAAATGAATGCGGCCCAGTTAAACCCGCGATTTCCTCTGTAACTAGAAAAATTATCCATTTTTATTCCTCCTTGCGCTATATTGTACACTTTATTGTGAATAATTAATACTATTTACCTGGTTTTTCACTAGCCTTTTTAGTTAATGCTGTATCCCTTTTTAACACTGGTTTTAAATATTGTCCCGTGTAGCTTTCTTTAACTTTGGCTACTTGCTCTGGGGTTCCGGTAGCAACAATTTTGCCACCAGCTTCCCCTCCTTCGGGTCCAAGGTCAATCAGCCAGTCAGCATTTTTAATCACATCTAAATTGTGTTCAATTATTAAAACGGTATTTCCTTGATCAACCAATCTTTGCAATACTTCCAATAAACGCTTGATATCATCAGTATGTAATCCAGTTGTAGGTTCATCAAGAATATAGAAATTCTTTCCCGTTGACAACTTTTGCAGTTCAGCAGCCAGCTTCATTCTTTGAGCTTCACCACCAGAAAGAGTGGTAGCAGACTGACCCAATTTTACGTAGCCTAAGCCAACATCCACGATTGTCTGCAATTTACGAGCAATCTTAGGAATTTTTTTGAAAAAGGTACAAGCCTCACTGATTGTCATATCCAATACTTGTGCAATGTTCTTCTTACGGTATGTAACTTCTAAAGTTTCAGAGTTGTAGCGACTGCCATGACATACTTCACATGGAACGTAAACATCTGGTAGGAAGTTCATCTCTATTTTAATAATACCATCGCCATGACAGGCTTCACAACGACCACCTTTAACATTAAATGAAAAACGTGCTTTGGTATAGCCGCGAAGTTTGGCTTCATTTGTCTGAGCAAACAGCGCTCTAATATCATCAAAAACGCTTGTATATGTGGCGGGATTACTACGTGGAGTGCGTCCGATTGGGCTTTGGTCAATATCAATAATTTTTTCAATATTTTGATAGCCGCTAATACTCTTATATTTGCCGGGTTTGGTTTGATTTCTATTTAATTTCTGTGCCAAGGCACGCTTTAATATCATATTAACTAAAGTTGACTTGCCGGATCCGGAAACTCCGGTAACCACAATTAATTTGCCTAAAGGAAATTCAACCTTTAAATTTTTGAGATTATTTTCAGCTGCACCGGTAATTGTAATTTTTTTACCATTGCCTTTGCGCCTTTTTAACGGAACTGGAACAAACTTTTTACCTGCCATATATTGTCCAGTCAAAGACTTGTCATTCTCTTCAACCTCTTCTGGCGTACCAGCAGCCATGACTTCACCGCCGTAAGTCCCAGCACCCGGACCCATATCGATCAGGTAATCGGCTTGTCTCATAGTCTCGTCATCATGTTCAACTACAATTAAGGAATTACCTAAATCACGCATGCGCTTCAAAGCAGCTATCAGCCGGTCATTATCACGCTGATGTAAACCGATTGAAGGCTCATCGAGAACATACATAACACCTGAAAGATTAGAACCAATTTGAGTTGCGAGTCGAATTCTTTGAGCTTCGCCACCAGACAAAGTGTTAGCAGAACGTGACAGTGTCAGGTAATCTAAGCCTACGCTATTCAAAAAATTGAGTCGATCGCGCACTTCTTTTAATATCGGTTTTGCAATTACTGACTCCTGCTCGTCAAGGTTGATATCTGTGAAAAATTCAAGAGCATGACTAATTGCCAAATCAGAAGCTTCAGCAATGTCTTTGCCATTGACTTTGACAGCCAGGGCTTTACGATTTAACCGCTTGCCATGACAGGTTGAACAAGTCAGCTCAGTCATATATTTTCCCATAACATCACGCATGAATTTGGACATTGGGTGGTAATAGCGTCTTTCAACATTTTCCATGGCACCCTCAAAAGGTGCAGTAGTGTCATTAACGCCAAAATCACCAGTTACATGAAATTTAATTTTCTTAGTTGAGCCATGCAAAATCGTCTCTCTTTGCTTTTTAGTTAATTTTCCAAAAGGTCTGTCTAGGGGAATTTTTAACGCTGCACAAGCTTGTTCAAGCATTTCCCCATAGTACTTCGAATTCTTCCATGGTGCGATTGCACCTTCTGCCAAAGTTTTATTTCTATCTGGGACAACTAAATCTTCATCGACTGATAACTTCACACCCAAGCCATCACAATCAGGACAGGCTCCAAATGGTGCGTTAAAAGAAAATAGACGCGGTTCCATTTCACCTACAGTAAAACCACATTTAGGACAAGCATAGTACTCTGAAAAATTGATCATATCACCACCGATAACATCAACATTCATATAACCGTCCGATAAACGCAAAGCAGCTTCTACTGAATCAAAAAGTCGCGAGCGAATACCTTCTTTAACAATTAAACGATCGACAACGATATCAATCGAATGACGTTTATTCTTTTCTAAATCGAATTCTTCACCAATCTCATGCATAGTGCCATCGACAATGACACGCACATATCCGGCGCGTTGTACCCGTTTAAAAACTTCTTTATGAGCGCCTCTTTTAGATCTAATTACTGGTGCCAAGATTTGTATACGACTTCGCTCAGGTAAAGCTAAAATACGATTTACCATCTGCTCGACTGACTGGCGCTCAATTAAGGTGCCATCATTTGGACAAACCGGATGCCCAACTCGAGCCCATAATAATCGCAGATAGTCATTGATTTCAGTCACTGTGCCAACTGTTGACCTGGGATTATGTGAGGTAGTTTTCTGATCAATTGAAATCGCAGGATTTAAACCATCAATAGAATCAACATCAGGTTTGTCCATTTGACCCAAAAATTGCCGTGCATAGCTTGATAATGACTGAACATATCTTCTGCGTCCTTCAGCATATAATGTATCAAAAGCTAAAGAACTTTTCCCAGAACCTGACAAACCAGTAATAACGACCAATTTGTCCTTAGGAATTGACAGGTTAATGTCTTTTAAATTATGTTCACGGGCACCCCGAATAACAATCTTATCATTTACCATTTAATGCTTTTCCTTTTTTCTTAATTGGGCTTCTAGTTGAGCTCTCCAATTCCATGATCGCATCCCGTAAAGTAGCGGCTCCTTCAAAGTCAAGTTTCTTAGCAGCCTCCTGCATTTGTTTACGCAAGTCTTTAATCATAGTTCTCTTTTGTTTAGCAGTTAATTCATCAAAATTCAAATCGGCAAAACTGTCAGTTTGAGCGTCTTCATCAGCAACTTTTGTGGCAGAAATCACATCTCTAATAGGCTTAACAATGGTTTTCGGTTTCATGCCGTGTTCTTCATTAAACTTAATCTGTAATTTACGTCTTCTCTGCGTTGCTTCAATGGCTTGTCGCATTGAATCAGTAATCGTATCAGCATACATTATTACTGCACCATCAGAATTTCTAGAAGCACGACCCATTGTCTGAACGAGAGGTCTGTATGAACGCAAGAATCCCTCTTTATCTGCGTCAAGGATTGCAACCAGCGATACTTCCGGTACATCAATGCCTTCACGCAGCAAGTTAATACCAATTAGAACGTCATATTTACCGGTTCTCAGATCACGCAATATCTGCATACGTTCCAACGTTTTAACATCTGAATGCAGATACTGCACTTTGATGCCTAGATCCTTCAAATAATCCGTCAAATCTTCTGCCATTTTTTTCGTTAAAGTAGTAACAAAAACACGTTCATTCTTTTCAATTCGTTTGTTAATTTCGGCAACAAGATCATCAATCTGTCCTTCAACCGGTTTTACTTCAATCTTAGGGTCAAGCAAACCTGTCGGCCTGATAATTTGTTCGACTTTGTGATTTGTTCTCTGCAATTCATAATCACCTGGAGTTGCCGAAACATAAAGAATTTGGTTAACGTGCTTCTCAAATTCAGCGAGTTGCAAAGGTCTGTTATCAAGAGCAGACGGTAAACGAAAACCATAATCGATCAATGTTTTTTTGCGATTACGATCTCCGTTGTACATTGCCCTTATTTCCGGCATTGTAGCATGAGACTCATCAATTAAAATCAAGAAATCATCAGGGAAGAAATCCAGCAAAGTATACGGCGGTTCTCCCTCTTTACGTCCTTCCATATGGCGAGAATAGTTTTCAATACCATTGGTATAACCGACTTCGCCCATCATTTCCATGTCAAAAGTCGTACGTTGCTTGATACGTTCGGCTTCTAGCAATTTACCTTGACCCTCAAACTTTTTCACTTGAATTTTCATTTCTTGTGAAATTGCTTTAAGAGCCCTTCTCATCTGTTCTTCATTGGTCATAAAGTGAGTAGCCGGAAACAGAGATATACTTTCTCTTTCACCAATTACTTCACCAGTTAAAGCATCAACTTCTACAATTCTGTCAATTTCATCGCCAAAAAATTCAATCCGATAGGCATGGTTAGAATTACCTGCAGGAAAAACTTCTACAACATCTCCACGAACGCGAAAACGACCACGCTGAAAGTCAATATCATTACGATCATATTGGATATTAACAAAATCACGCAACAGAGTATTTCTATTATATTCTTCGCCTTCATGAACTGTAATCACACTTGCAGCATATTCTTTAGGATCACCTAAACCATAAATGCACGAAACAGAAGCAACGACAATGACATCATTACGTTCCATTAAATCGCTGGTAGCTTGGTGACGCAACTGGTCAATTTCATCATTAATTGCCGAGTCCTTTTCAATATAAGTATCGGATTGAGGCACATAAGCTTCAGGTTGATAATAATCATAGTATGACACAAAATAGTCAACAGCATTGTGAGGGAAAAATTCCTTAAATTCACCATATAATTGGCCAACTAAAGTCTTATTATGAGAAATAACTAAAGTGGGTTTGTTTAATTTTGCAATAATATTGGCCATTGTGAAAGTCTTACCTGTACCAGTAGCACCTTCTAAGATCTGTTCCTTATAGCCTTTTTTAAAACCAGTAGCTAATTTGTCGATAGCTTGTTGCTGATCACCTGCTGGATTAAATTTTGAAACCAGATCAAATTTACGTTCTTCTTGTCGTTTAATCATCGAAAAACCTCTCGTAGAAAAAGTTGGACAAAACAGCCCAACTCTTATTTTGACTTATTATATTTTACACTCTCGAACGTATTTTCGCATCATTTTTGTTTTATTTTAACAGTTTTGCCAATGCTTTTTGATAACTTTCAGCAGCTTCATGTGCAGTAGCAATATCTGGTTTATTTACTCCAACATAAGCTTTAATTACTGGTTCTGTACCTGAGGGCCGCAAAGCCAGCCAAGTTTCATCGGCTAAAAAGTATTTTAATACATTTGATTTAGGTAAGTCTCTCATTGGTTTAGTGCCATCTTCATTAGATTCCTGTTGCTTTAAAAAGTCTTGAATTTTAACGACTGGGATCCCATTTATTTGTTGTAAGTTTTCAGAACGCAATTTCGCCATCAATTCGGCCATTTTCTTTTGTCCACCAATTCCTGGCATTTCTATAGCTTGGGTAATTTCATACGATGTGCCATATTTTTGCCAGATTTCACTCAAACCATCTAAGACTGTCATATTCCTTGAGGCATAATAAGAGGCTACTTCAGCAAACATTAGCGCTCCTTGCATAGCATCCTTATCTCGAGCAAATGGTTTAAAAAGGTAACCATAACTTTCTTCAAATCCCATTAAAAATTTGCCATCATGCATTTTATTCATGCGGTCAATTTCTTCGCCAATAAATTTAAAACCTGTCAAAACTGATTTTGTTTTGATACCAAAATCATCAGCAATTTTAAGTGGCATACTACTCGAAACTATTGAAGTAATCAATTCATAATCACTGATGAGTTGACCATTATTTTTCAAATTAACTAATAAATAGTAAATCATCAACGTAGCGATCTGATTACCTGTTAAAACTTGAAAGCCACCATCTTTTGTTCGCACACAAGCACCCATACGATCTGCATCAGGGTCAGTTGCAATGATTAAATCGGCATTTTTTTCATTTGCCAGCTTAATCCCTGGATCAAAAACATCGCGGTATTCTGGATTTGGCTTTTTAGTAGTGGGAAATTCCGGATCGATGATTGCCTGACTGGGAACGGGTATTACTTTACTAAAACCATTTTGCCTAAAAGCCCGTTCATAAAGTATTTTGCCTGTGCCATGCAAAGGAGTGTAAATAATTGTTAGCCTGTCAGCATTTTGCTCTATAAGTTTAGCATTAACATTTACCGTTTTCAGTTCTGCCAAATATGCCTCGTCAATATCTTCTCCAATTAACTGTAAAATTCCCTGAGCACGAAGTTGAGCTACCGATGCAGTATTAACTGTAAATATATTAGTTACCTTTTGGGAGTATTCAAAAACCCGTTCTGCATCTTCAGGACCCATTTGAGCACCATCAGCACCATAAACTTTATACCCATTATACTGTTTGGCATTATGAGAAGCAGTGATATTAATTCCTGCATAAGAATGCAAGTATCTTACTGTAAATGAAAGTTCAGGAGTTGGTCTTAAATCATCAAAGAGATAAACATGAATATTATGGGCTCCAAGGATTTGTGCTGCATGCTCCGCAAACTCACGAGAATGGTAGCGGGAATCAAAAGAAATTACCACGCCCCTTTTTTGAGCTTTTGCACCTTTTTCATCGATCAGTCGGGCCAATCCTTCTGTCACTCGACCCACAGTATATAAATTAATACGATTGGTCCCAGGCTCAAGTCTGCCACGCATTCCAGCAGTACCGAAGTTAATATCCTGGCCAAATGCATCCTTAATCCATTTGGGATCCTGACTTAGCTTTGCTAACTGTTCTTGCAAGTAATTTGGCATATTGTGTGCATTTTGCCATTCTCGAAATTTTTCTTCTGCATTCATTTCACTAAAGTACCCCTTTTTTCTAGCAATAAATTCGGTTTCATAGATTCTATTCTAGCATTTATCATTATTGCTAGCCGTAAAAACAAAAAAAGAATTCAATTTAAATGAATTCTTTTTTTAATCTTTATATTTGACGATCATTTAAGTCTTGGAGATAATTATAAGCTTCTTGACCAGCAATGCTGCCATCACCAACTGCATTAGCAATCTGACGCAAGTCTTTAGCACGCACATCACCTAAGGCAAAGATGCCATCAACTTTAGTTCTCATATGTTCATCAGTTGGGATCCAGCCCTTTTCATCAGTTATGCCTAAGTCTTTAAATGGTGCTGTTTGAGGAATAACCCCAACATAGATAAAGACACCGCGAGTTTGCAAATGTTTTTCTTCTCCTGTTTCTTTATCTTTGTATGTCACTCCCGTAACCTTTTTGCCATCGCCATCAATAGATTCGGTCAAGCCATTCCAAATGAAATGCATTTTGGAATTGGCGAAAGCACGTTTTTGTAAAGTCGGCTGAGCCCGTAATTGATCGCGACGATGGATAACCGTGACTGATTTAGCACTTTGTGCCAAATAAATTCCTTCTTCAATAGCTGAATCACCACCACCTATAACAGCAATGTCTTCGTCCTTAAAAAAGGCAGCATCACAGACTGCACAATAAGAAACACCTTTACCGGAATATTCTTCTTCACCCGGAACTCCTAAATGACGATGATCAGCTCCGGTAGCGATTATTAATGCAGGAGCGCTATATTCACCAGTGTCTGTTTTTACGATTTTCTGGTCTCCGTCTATAGTTACTGTTTGAACATCGCCATACTCAAATTTTGTACCAAATTTCATGATTGAATTATACATTTTTTCACCTAGTTCAGGTCCTTTTATTTCACTGAAACCAGGATAATTATCAATCGCATCGGTATTATTCATTTGCCCGCCATACAAGCCACGATCAAGCATTAGAACTGATAAATTTGCACGAGAAGCATAAAGAGCGGCAGTTAACCCACCTGGTCCTGCTCCTATAATGATCACATCATATTTTTCCGTCATAGTTTTACCCCCAGTATTTTCTTATTTTTCGTAAGTAATGTTACAACGAATTGATCGCTAAAGTCTAATTTCTTGTTTAGGACTCCTGCCCATCATCTTGGTAATTTCATCATCAACGTTGGAATTTTGGTATAAAACGCGATAAATTGCTTCACTGATTGGCATATCAATTTGCTTTTCCTGACATAATTCATGCACAGCTTTTACCGTTGTAGCACCCTCTACAACTTGACCCATATTCTGCAATATGTAGTCAAGACTCTTTCCTTCTCCTAATTGCTTACCACAACGCCAATTACGCGAATTAACTGAAGTACAGGTAACAATTAAATCACCTATTCCTGAAAGTCCACTGAAAGTCATTGGGTCGGCACCAAAATAATTAACTCCTAAACGAGTAATTTCAGCTAAGCCACGAGTCATTAAAGCTGCTTTTGCATCATCACCATAATGTTTTCCTACTAAAATACCAGCCGCAATGGCAATAACATTTTTAACTGCTCCTGCCACTTCAACGCCAATTAAGTCATTGTTAGTATATAAGCGGAAATAATCATTTGAGAATAATTGCTGGACTTTTTGCGCATTTTCCCTGCTTGTTGAGGCACATGAAATTGCAGTTAAATCTTTTTGAGCAACGCTTTCTGCATGACTCGGTCCTGAGATTGCTACAATTTTGTCCTCATCATCTGGATAGATTTCTTCTGTCAATATTTCAGAAATCAATTTTTTAGATCCCGGCTCAATACCCTTAGTCGCTGTCACAATAAGTGGCTTAGCATTAGTCTTTTGTAACACCTTGCTTACATTTTGAGCAACACTGCGAATAGCCTGAGTAGGCAGAACAAATAAAACGATTTCTACATCCTTTAGTGCTTGATTTAAATCACCCGTTGCAGTAACCGTCTGATTTACCTGCCAATTCTTCATGTAATGTTCATTAGTATGGTGTTGATTAACTTCATCATTAACTTTTGCGTTATTACCGTACAATACGATTTCATAGCCTTTATCAGCAAGCATCGATCCCAGAACCGTGCCCCATGAACCTGCTCCTAAAACTGCAATTTTTGTCATTTCTAACTCTCTTTCATTTAAAACAATTTATTAGTCTCGACTATAAGGATACTTCAAGCCGCTGCCGTCAAGATACCATTTCGGTTTAACCACGCGCCTGCGATAGATAAACAAACAAATAACTACAATTAGCAATATTACACTAAGCATTTGTGAAACTCGAATTGAACCCATTAAATAAAGACTATCAGTCCGCATCCCTTCCACAAAAAAACGCACCACAGAGTACCATGCCAAATAAAGCATAAATATTTCACCCTGTTTGAATAAATGCTTTTTATGCCGTAAAAACAATATTATTAACAAACCAATCAAATTAAAAAAAGATTCATACAAAAAAGTCGGTTGGTAGTAGATTCCACCAATTTTCATTTGGCTGATGATAAAATTAGGCAAATGTAAGCTTTGTAAAAATGCTAAGGTTGTTGGTTCACCATGGGCTTCCTGGTTAATAAAATTCCCCCAGCGTCCTAATATCTGAGCTGCCATTACACCCGGGGTAATAACATCCAACATCAAAAATGGCGGCAGCATTCTTTTATAACAAAATACCAAAAGAACTGCCAAGCCTGCTAGCAAGCCGCCATAGATAGCGATGCCACCATTCCAAATAGCAATTATTTGATCGAGATGCTGGGAATAATAATTCCACTCAAAGATAACATAATAAATTCGTGCGCCAACATATCCAATCGGAACAGCCCATAACAGCAAATCCATGAAGTCATCACTTTCAATTTGCCGTTTGCGTCCCTCAACAATTGCCATTGATACGGCTAAAATAATTGCCACTGCCATGATGACGCCATACCATTTGACACTTAGGTTTCCTAATTTAAATGCTACTGGACTAATGGTCAATGTCATTTATTCTTATCCTTTGCTGAATCTTCTTTAGAGTTTTTCTTAATTAACTTCGTTAAGTTATTATCAAAAGTTTTCGTGGCGTTGTATCCACTCCTTTTGGCACGGAAATTCATTGTGGCAATTTCAATAATGTCTTCCATGTTGCGGCCTACTTTAACTGGAATAGTAATTTGTGGCACTTCAACATTGCAAATATCACGTTTGCTCTCTTCAAAGCCTAAACGATCGTAATTTGCCTTATTATCCCAATTAACAAGCTTGATTACTAGTTGAATACTTTCACGGCTTTTGACGGCACCAACACCAAACAAATCCATGACATCAATGATACCAATACCACGAATTTCCATTAGGTGTTTTAATATTTCCGGAGCTTCGCCCATCACCGTTTCAACATCTTTTTGATAGACATCAACCCGATCATCGGCAATTAAACGATGACCACGATGAATCAAACCCAAGGCAGTTTCAGATTTCCCAACACCAGAATCACCAGTCAAAAGGACACCCATGCCCTTGACTTCAATCAGAACACCATGAATAGTATCGCGAACGGCCAGACGTTCTCGCAAATATTCCGTTAATATACTAGAAACATAAGTGGTTGATTCAGGTGAAGAAAGGATTGGAATTTGTGCATCATCAGCAGCTTTAACTAATTCAGGCGGTACACGCAGAGAACGTGACACAAAAAAGCAGGGCGTATCAGGTGTACAAAGCTTAGTAAAAACATCGACCAAGCTATCGTGATCTAACCTGGCAGCATAAGAAATTTCTGTTCTACCCAATAACTGAATACGCTGGCGCGGATAAAAATCAAAGTATCCTGTCAATTCCAACCCTGGTCTGTAAATATCGGATACTATAATTTCTTTATCGTTAATATATTGTTTTCCGTGCACAACGTGGACAATTTTATTATCACGAATTAAATTCTTTAATTTGACCGCATTTGTCATTTTTAAATTGCCCCTTTTTACTTGTCGACATCTTTAGTTTTAGCATCACGTACTTTTTTACGTTTTGGTCTGGCTTCATTATTTTGGCTCCAGTTGTCCCAGTTATAGGAACTAGACCCTGAGTGTCCGCTCTTATTTTCATCATTTTTAGTAAAATGGTTAATCAACCATATAATGCCAATTATTACTAGGGCTGCGGGCAATAACAAAATAAAGACATGAAACATGGCGTAAATAATACTCAAAATGACTACTGCAAGTAAAACTAAACCAATAATTCCCCAAAAACTCATCTAATCACCTACTCTGGATTTTCCTGACTTAAAAGCCACTGCAAATATGCATAAACAAATGGTTGCAGCTTACCATTCATTACACCATTTGTATCAGAAGTTTCATAGCTTGTACGCAAATCTTTAACCAAATTATAAGGATGAAAAACATAAGACCGAATTTGAGAACCCCAGCCAATTTCTTTTTGGTCACCTTTAAGTTCCTGTTTGTGTTTACGTTTCTTTTCTTCTTCTAAATGAAACAATTTTGCTCGCAATTCATTCATCGCGGTTTCCCTATTTTGCAGCTGGGATCGCTGTGCCTGAGATGTTGTTACAATTCCTGTGGGCAAGTGAGTGATTCTAACGGCACTTGAAGTTTTATTAATATGTTGTCCCCCTGCACCACTTGAACGGTAGACATCAATACGAAGGTCTTTAGGATTAATATCAACTTTAATACTGTCATCAATTTCCGGAATAACCTCAACAGACGCAAAAGACGTATGTCTTCTTTTAGCTGAATCAAATGGTGAGATTCTAACTAACCGGTGAACCCCATTTTCCGACTTCATTAGACCATAGGCATTTTTGCCAGTAATTTTTGCACTGACACTTTTAAGACCAGCTTCTTCTCCAGGTTCATAATTATTAATTTCAAACTTGAAATTCCTAATATCAGCATAACGCTGATACATTCTAAGAAGCATTTGCCCCCAGTCCATAGCCTCAGTACCACCAGCACCAGGGTGAATTTCAATAAGCGCATTATGACTATCGTATTTACCAGATAAGAGCAAATCTAATTCGTAATCATGAAATTCAGTCTGCAACTGTTGTAAATCTGCTTCAACTTCTTTTTGTAAATCATTATCTGACTCTTCTCTCAGCAACTCTACTGCAGTTATTTCATTTTCATAATCAGACTTTAATTTATCAAAAGAATCGCGTTTCTCTTTTAACAAATTTGTTTCACTGATCAAGCTTTGGGCTTTTTCTTGATCATCCCAAAAAGAGGGATCTTGCATCTTGTTTTCATTAACAATAATATTTTCAGTAATTGAATCTAAGTCAAAGAGACCCCCTAAAGTGGTCTAACCGCTTTTTTAAACTATCTAATTCATTTTGAATTTCACTTATTTCCATTTTTAAGCATAACACCTTTATTCTTAATAAAATTTCAGTAAAAAAGAGAAAGCAGCTGCTTTCTCTTCAATCTTAACTGTTAACGACTAAGATTTTGTCTAATTTCAGCTTTCATAAATAAACGAGTTACGTCAAATTCAATATTTGAAACCATTTCTTCAAACATGTTGTAACCAGAATCCTGGTATTCAACCAACGGATTAAGTTGACCGTAACCACGCAAACTAATTGATTGCCGTAATTGATCCATTGCATCTATATGATCAGTCCAGCGGTCATCAACTACTCGCAATATAACTACTTTTTCAAATTCAAGCATTTCTGAAGGATCAGCTAAAATTTCTTCTTTTTCTTCGTAATTAGCTTCAACAAGATCATATAGTTTTTGCTTTAAGTCAGATACTGTAATTGTTTTGAAGTCAATTGCATCTGTCTCTTCTTCGTTGGTTAAACTGGAAGAAATAAAGTCCCGCAAAGAATCAAGGCGCCACTTGCTGCGATCACCTTGCGTAAACATATCTACTTGACTGTTAATAGTACGACGAATCATCGGAATTAAAACATCCTTAAGGGAATCTTCTTCGCCGATAACTTGCATCCTTTCACCGTAAATAATTTCACGTTGAATACGCATAACATCATCATATTGCAGAGTTTGCTTACGAGTATCGTAGTTATTACCTTCAACCCGTTTTTGAGCTGACTCAACTTGCCTGGTGATCAGACGACTCTCAATCACTTTATCATCGTCATTATCTGATAAACGATCAAGAAAATCTTTTACCCTGTCACCACCAAAACGCTTCATCAAATCATCTTCAAGTGAAAGATAAAAACGTGTAACACCAGGGTCACCCTGACGACCAGAACGTCCACGGAGCTGATTATCAATTCTACGAGATTCATGACGCTCAGTACCAATAACAGACAGTCCACCTAATTCTTTGACACCGGGCCCTAATTTAATGTCAGTACCACGACCAGCCATGTTAGTAGCAATAGTTACGGCACCGCGTTGACCAGCATTCATAATGATCTGAGCTTCTTTAGCATGGTTTTTAGCATTCAGAACTGCATGCGGTATTCCTTCTTGGTCAAGCAGTTTACTTAGTCTTTCAGAACTTTCAACCGCAACAGTACCGACCAAAACTGGTTGACCTTTAGAATGACGGTCTTTTATTTCATTGACAACAGCCGCAAACTTAGATGACAAAGTTGGGTAAAGAATATCAGGATTATCCTTTCTAATTAACGGGCGGTTAGTTGGAATCGTAATAACCTGCATATTGTAAATTTCACGAAACTCTTCTTCTTCCGTTTTAGCTGTACCAGTCATCCCAGCAAGTTTTTTATACATTCTAAAGAAGTTCTGGTAGGTAATTGTAGCCTGAGTCTTGGACTCTTCTTGAATCTTAACGCCTTCTTTTGCCTCAATAGCTTGGTGCAAACCATCAGAATAGCGCCGTCCCTGCATAACACGACCAGTGAACGAGTCCACAATTAAGACTTCACCATCTTGAACAACGTAATCAATATCTTTAAGCATAATATAATTTGCTCTCAGAGCCTGATCAATATGGTGTACTAGTTTTTGATTCTCAACATCGTATAAATTTTTAAGTCCAAAATGATCACAAGCCTTTTGGATACCTGTTCTGGTTAGCGAAATAGTCTTAGTAGGCCAGTCAATCTTATAATCACCATAGTCTTTGTCATCATCTGCATCATCATCACTCTTATCCTCTTTAAGGGTTTTGACAAAACGATCTGCACGAATATAATCACCATTAGCTTGTTCGGCTTCACCCGAAATAATCAATGGCGTTCTAGCTTCATCAATTAAAATTGAGTCGACCTCATCGATAATAGCATAGTTAAGCTCTCGTTGAACCATTTGTTCTTTGTAAACAACCATGTTATCACGTAAATAGTCAAAACCAAGTTCAGAGTTAGTTGAATAAGTTACATCACAATTATAAGCTTCCCGTTTTTCATCTGGCGACATTGCATTAAGATTAAGACCAACAGTTAAGCCTAACCATTTATATAGCTGACCCATTTCTTCTGCGTCACGACTAGATAAGTATTCGTTGACAGTAACAACATGAACACCTTTTCCTGTTAGTGCGTTCAAATATACCGGCATGGTTGCAGTCAAAGTCTTGCCTTCACCGGTCATCATTTCAGCAATATTACCATAATGCAGCGCAATACCACCTAAAACCTGAACATGAAATGGGTAGAGTCCTAAAACTCTTTTGGCACCTTCACGAGCAACTGCAAAAGCTTCTGGTAAAAGTGAATCCAAACTTTCACCATTTTTTAGCCGATCACGAAATTCAGGCGTTTTTGCCTGCAATTCTTCATCAGAAAGTTGGCCATACTCTTCTGCATGACTTTCAACTTTACTAGCAATTTTTTCAAACTTTTTCAGTTCTCTTTTATCATTATTGTATAGTTTCTTTAAAATGTTTACCATTTAATCGATCCTTATATGTAGTTAAAGTATAAAAACACATAATAATTTTACCATGATTGACGCTAAATGAAAAATAAACAAAACAAAGACCTCACACTAAATGTGGGGCCCTTGCTTGATAATACTATTTTTATTTTGTTTCAATCAAACCATAACGGCCATCATTTCTGCGATAGACAACACTTGTACCGTTAGTTTCACCATCTTGGAAAACAAAGAAATCATGTTCAAGCATATTCATTTGCAAAATGGCTTCTTCAGGACTCATCGGTTTCAGACCTATTTGCTTATTGCGCACAATAGAAAACTCATTGACCTCTTTATCTTTAGAATCCTCTTCTGCACTTTCAACGAAGAAGTCGTTAAATCCTTTTTCACGACTCTTACGATTCACTCGAGTCTTATACTTTCTAATTTGTCTTTCAAGTTTCTCTGAAACAAAATCAATACTGCGGTACATATCGTCAGTTGTTTCTTCAGCTCTCAATACTAAGTATGGCAGTGGTATAGTTACCTCGACTTTAGCCTTGTGATCACGATACACCTTTAAATTTACATGTGCAATCATATCTTGATTCAAATCAAAATACTTCTCTAATTTTTTTAGGCGTTTTTCTACGTAACTTCTTAAAGCATCAGTTACCTCAATATTTTCACCACGGACATTATACTTTAACATATGAGATTCTCCTTTCAACTGCTTATGCAGTCTTATGTTACCTATATTATAGCAAAATTATAGCAAAACATGAAAGCGCTGAACAATTTAGTTTTATCTGCATAAGGTAAAACTACTAATTTTTGCATTAGGAAAAACTTCTGCCAACGCATCCCGTGCATGATAAAGCGTTCTGCCCGTAGTATATATATCATCTAATAAAAGTATCTTGTATTTCTTCAAATTAATCGTAAAGTTTTTCTTAACAAAAAAACTTTGCTCACTTCTTAATCTTTCAGCGCGATTTTTTTCTCCTTGTGCACTTAGCCCTGCTTTTTTACCCAATACACAGGTTAATGAAACCAGATTACTATAAATTGAACTGATAGTATCAAACTGTCTTTGTTCAAGATGCTCTGGAGAAGTGGGCACAGGAACATAGAGGTCTGCTTGACGTTTAGTTAAATCTTCCCGACATAATTCCTCTAATACTTTGTGCAAAGCATAATCACCATACCTCTTATAATTAACCATTAAATCATGAAAAGCTTCATTATATAAATATAAGGAATGATTTTTTAGTAATTTTTTTCCATAGATTTTCTGCCAATTAATACAATCTAAACAAAATTTATTTTGGCTCAACTTACCAAAACAATTTGGACAATGTTTGTCAGGGATGCGCATATATTTACTTTGACAATTAGAGCAAATACATTTGGTTTCCTGTTTGTGCCAAGAAAATAATTGGATAAATGACACTTTAGCAACAAAAAGCTGCCCACACAGTAAGCACCTTCTCATTTGTTCATCTCGCGAATTTGTTTCATTGCATTACGAATGCTGTTGGTATATTTATGATAACAAAATAAAACCAAACCACTGGAATCAGTTTTGTCTCTTCCGACCCTACCGGCTATCTGCACTAAGCTCGAAGCAGAATAAATTTTATCATCCGCTTGAACAACAATTACCCAGACATGATTAAAAGTAACCCCTCGTTCCAAAATTGTAGTTGTCACTAATAGCCGAGTTTTTCCTGCTCGAAACTTTTCAACTTTTTTAATTCTATCTGTATCGTTTGCATGAACCCCAGAAATCTCAATCTTACTAAGTTTTGGATCCTTTTTTAAGGCATCAATATAAAGATTTATTTGATCAACACGAGGTACAAAAAGCAATAAAGGGTGGCCTGCTTCTACAACTTTTATAATTTCTTTAAGGAGATTAACATTAATTTTGTTTTGATGCAGAAATGGACGGAGAAATAATTTTTCTTTTGGTACAGGTAAAAGATTTCCATGGAATCTTCTTTTCAATTTTAGTATCTGCAATTTACCTTTTTCTACGGATGCTAATAAATCTATAGTAGGCGTTGCTGTTAAGTAGACCCTTTGTCCCTTATCATTAATCGCATTTTTCGCTGCAAAATGTAATTCTGAATTATGGACATAGGGAAAAGAATCAGCCTCATCAATTATAAGTAAATCGAAAGCATGAAAAAATTTTAATAATTGGTGTGTCGTACAAATAGTTAATTGTTCTAGGCCTGGCTCTTGGTACTCACGGCCATGATATTTACCGATTTTAATTTCACTAAAAGCATTTTGAAAACGAGGATACAACTCGTTTACAACGTCAATTCTTGGAGTTGATATACAACATCTTTTTCCTTCTGCTAAACAGTGTGCTATTAAAGGAAAAAGCATTTCTGTTTTACCTGCACCAGTTACCGCATGAACTAGTGAGTCCTGACCGTTGATATAATTTTCAACTAATTTACGTGCAATTTCAGCTTGTAGTGAGGTTAGTTTACCCTTCCACGTTAATCCACCATTTGCTTTTATCGAAAAATTTATTTTTTGTTTATTGCGAATCAAATAATCGCCTTCCACAATTCTTCCCAGACCAATGCAAGCTCTGCAATATTTTTTGCCACTTGGCAGTTTGGCATAAGCCCTGGCATTGCAGCGCAAGCAGCGACCATTTTTAATTGCCTCGATTTTGGTTAAGCCAGCCTTTGTGCTAAAATCCATTTGACTACTAACCCATTGGCGGCCTGCAAGATTTGAAATACTTTCCATTTTGTCCTCCAATAATAAATACGCAAAAAAG
>NZ_KQ033871.1:528825-559061 GCF_000967195.1 Lactobacillus kullabergensis | reverse complement strand
GGGCTGATTTTTTTGAATGAAAAAGAAAATTATTTGACCATTAAAGAAAATGGCAATCACGAATTAACGATAAAAAAAAGTCGTTTTATTACGACTTTAATACGGACCCCAACTTTTGAAGAAGCTGAAAAGGCAATTGCCGCTGTGTCTAACAAATACCGTGATGCCACTCATAATACGTTTGCTTACACCATTGGTTTAAACGATGAGCACGTCAAAGCAAGTGACAATGGTGAACCATCTGGTACGGCCGGAGTTCCAGAACTAAAAGCCTTGCAGTTAATGAAACTCAAAAATGTCACTGCAGTAGTTACGCGCTATTTTGGCGGAATAAAATTAGGGGCTGGAGGTTTGATACGTGCATATTCTAATAGTGTGACTAAGGCAGTGGAAGCCATAGGAGTAGTTAAACGAGTTCAGCAACAAGGAGTTAAATTTCAAGTCGATTATAAAAAATTTGATGAAATCCAGCACTATCTTAATCAACAAAAAATCTTTATTGACAATATTGATTATGGCGTCAGCGTGACAATTTCAATTTACATTGATGAAAGCAAATTAGAGGAATTAGAGAATGACTTCACTAATATTTTGTTCGGCAAAATACAGTTTATTTTTCTGCCTAAAAGATATAATGAGGTTCCCGTTACTCAGCACAATTATCATGATCAATAAAAGCATAATTCAATAACTATACAAAAGAAGACAATCCACATTTAAGGAATTTGTCTTCTTTTTTCTTGTTAATTTTAGCAGTAGTCAAATTGACCTTAAAACTAGTATCTTCCAAGCTTAATCTTTCTTTTTCTTTCTTAATTGCTCAGGCTTGTCTTGCCCAAGATGCCAAACTTCCACAGTAGGATCTTTTTTACTCCGAGAATTAATCAGTTTTTGGGTCAAATTCATCAGCGGTTTATATTTTTCTCCTAAAAGACCAATAGATTCCACAAAAAACTCTAAGGCAACTGCCAGACCAGCAATTAAAACCCACATTCCCCACATTGGTGACAACAAAAACAAGAGAGAAATGAATGAAAAAATTAGCGACAAAGCATAAATAGTTAAAACAGTTTGTCTATGGGTTAAACCCATTTTCATTAGTTGATGATGCAAATGGTGCTTATCTGCTTGCGAAACAGGACGGTTATTTAATTTGCGCCGAATCATGGCATAAATCGTATCTGTAATTGGAACGCCTAAAATAGTGACTGGCACTAACAGAGAAATAAAAGTCACATTTTTTAAACCTTTAAGTGAAAATACCGCAATCATAAAGCCAATGTATAACGCCCCTGTATCACCCAAAAATATTTTTGCGGGATGAAAGTTATAAGGCAAAAATCCCAATAGACATGCAGCAAGCATAAAACAACCAATAGGTATGTATAGTTGACCGGTATGCAGAAAGAAATAACCAACGATCCCCATGGTAATAAGTGAAATCATCGAAACCCCATCGGCCAGGCCATCAAGACCATCAATTAAGTCAACAGCATTAGTTAAAGCTAAGATCCAAAAAATGGTAATTGGCAGACTCCACCATCCCAAATTTATTTGTTTGTTCAAAAATGGCAGATTGAGAACATTCATTTTAATACCGGCAAGAAAATAAATTACTAGAGCACCGATAAAAATACCCAACATTTTTTGCCTCGGCTTTAGCTCCATAATATCGTCAATTATACCGGTCAAGACAATCACACTGGATCCTAAAAGTATGCTAAAAGCCTCATGTGTTGGAAATTGCTCACGCAATAAAACAAAAGCGCCAATATTAAAGGTCACAAAAATACCCAATCCACCCAACGTTGGCATTGGTTTTTTATTTACCCTTCTTTTATTTGGAATGTCGACTGCACCTAATACAAAAGCCAATCTCCTAATAAAAGGCGTGATCGCAGCTTGTATAATCACTAAAAAAAATAATTCAACAATAATTTTAAACATAGTCGGCTACTTTCATTTATAGTTGTCTTAATTATACAAGGTGGAATAAAAATGCACAAATTAGGTTATTTGAATACAAGTATTTTTTAACAAAAAACTGTTATTTATAATTAAAAAGAACCGGGTTCAAATGAATCCAGTTCTGATTAATCTGTAAGATATAAAAACTAACTTTGAGAGGCAGCTGAACTCGTATCAGCCTCTACTTTGACATTAGTTGCCGCACTTTCTCCAGCTATTTTTCCAAAAACAACAGCATTAGTAATGCCCATTCCGCAACCAGGATAAGTCATTCCGCGCCAGCCACCTGTAGTACTTCCTGCAGCATAAAGATTGTTTATCTTGTGATCAAAATTGTCCAAAACTTCTGCTTTGGTGTTAATAGCTAGTCCACCTGCCATGTCAGGTGTTGAAGGAGCCAGTTTAGCAGCATAAAATGGCGCTTTAAAAGCTGTTAAATCTTTTTGACGACCAAATTCTGTGTCTTCACCTTTAGTGACATCATTATTCCACTTTTTAATTGTTTGCTCTAATACCTCTGGATTTAGGTTAATCTGCTGGGCTAATTCTTGTATCGTATCAGCTTTCTTAAAGTAGCCATCTTCTACCTCACGTTTTAAATGTGGTGACGGAGCTGGTGCTGAAAAAGCAGCTGGCATTTCATTTGCCATGCCTTCATCAAAAATTAACCAAACGTAACCTTGATCAAGACTTGCAATTTTTTTAGAGGCATATTCAAAATACATATCTTCCCTAAAGTGTCTTTTAGCATCTGTGCCTACCCAAATATAAGGCTTTGTCCAGGCAGTACACAGAGGACCGATACATACATTATCGCCAGATTGAGTACCAATTGAGTTTGCTATTGGCATCCACATATCTTTTAACTTAGCGCCAATTTCAGCACCCATAGTGATACCATCACCCATTTGTCTGATTGAACCATACGATTCTCCAACAGCAAAATCAGGCGCAAAACTCTTAAGCATTTCTTTATTACGAGAAAAGCCTGCTGTAGCAATAACAACACTTTGCGCTTTGTAGTTACCCTTATTAGTATGTACACCAACTACGTTATTATTCTCGTCAGTTATTAAGTTCTCAGCTGTAATATTAAAAATAAATTTTGTGCCAACTTCTTTTGCCTTATTGTAAAGCGGCTTTGACAAACCATAGCCACTTTTTTCGACAGTTAAATGAGATCTAGCTGCTGGAGTCGCATAGTCTTTCATTGCTTCTTCATTGCCAATTTCTTGGACTTCTTGAAAATTGACACCAACTTCACCAGCCAGCCATTCATAATCTTCTGCGCCATGTTCAACAATTGTTTCTCTCATGCCCGCATCTTCATAGCCTTGACCAACTGCTTTTAAATAATTATTCCAGTTTTCCTTGGAATCAGCTATTCCTTGGGCTTTTTGCAAACTAGTGCCCCCACCAGCGTTGTAATAACCGCCAGACAGAGTCATGTCGGACAGCATATAACTTGAAGTATATTCCAAGCAAATTACTGCAGCACCTTTTTGCCTTGCAGCAATAGAAGCTGAAAGACCAGCAGCTCCCGCTCCGATTACCAAAATATCTGTTTGATCTTCAAATTGCAAATCATCTGGATTAACGTTACGGTAGTCTTTGCCATTATCGTTTTTCTCAGTATTTCTCAAATCAACTTTTTTATCAAGACCACTGGGATCACCAGCCTTTGAAACAGCGTCTTTAACTGCTTTTTGGACAGCTTGAAAACTAATAGTTGCACCAGTGACTGCATCAATATTATATGACTGATGCTCAACAATTAGCTTTGGTGCTTTTTTTAAAGCAGCAGTGCTTATACCAGAAGTTTCATCCTGTTGATCAATTGTTACATCCGTAATTTTATTGTCTTTGACTGTTACCGAAACCTTAACTTCACCGCGATTACCAGAACCTTGTCCCTGATAAACGCCATCTTTTAAATTTGCCATTTTTTATCCTTTCGTTAAAATCTAAGCCTGCTTCAACGCAGATTCAACTGCTTCTTTAAATGCACGACTTGATGCAGAAGCTCCTGAAACAGCATCTACGTTAGTTGTTTTCTGAGCTAGCATTTCTGTCTTCATTTTCTTAATTGCTTTTTCACCGTAGTCAGGTGATTCGCTTTCTTTTAAAACTTCAATATTGCTGGGACGCTTATCGCTGTCAACTGTTACTCGCACTATAATTTCGTTGCCCATACCACTTGAAGATTTACCAATATATTGATTTTCAGCAGTTGAATAGCTTTCTTCTTTAACATCAGATTCTGGAAATGCAGCATCAGCATTATTTTCACTAACACTAGCACCTCAAACAACTTGCTCATCTTTAATTTTGGCGGCATTTTCACCAGCTATCTTACCAAATATTAAGCAGTCAGCCATGTCGCCACCGCCATTATATTGATTTGCACCGATATGACCCAGTTCACCAGCAGCATACAAGTGTGGCAAAACTTTCTGATCTGTATCTAATACTTCAGCATTTTTATTTCGACGTGGGCCACCCTGGGTGTTTAACATGGTGTGCTGTTGAGCTAACGAATAAAATGGCCCCGTAAGTGAAATTTTGGTCATTGACTCTGGCTTGCGGCCACATTGGTAATCAACTCCACGATCAACGAAGAAATTATATGTGTTCAAAGTATTTTCTAAAACTGCCGGATCAACTTTTATTTCTTTAGCTAAGTCAGCGATAGTTTCTGACTTAACTACTTTAGTTAAAGCTTCCTTTTGAAATTCATCATTCTCAGCTGAGAATAGTTCATCATATTTCTTCTGGTCAAAAATCATATGAGGATGCACTTGGGCTAAAGGGATTCTCCAAAGACCATGATTATAGCGATGACCATGACGGGTTGGATCGTCTTCTGCTACATAACGCGTACCATCATCGCCGACTGTGATCAGTGAACCGGCAAATAATGCTTTCCAGGCCATAATATTATGAGCTCTTTGACCTTTAGGAGCAGCTAAATTTACAGTTCCACCTGGTTCATAATTATTCATATGCCATAAATCCGCACCAACTTCTATAGCCATTTTGATGCCATCGCCATTGTTATAAAGCGTTCCGTATGGCAGTAAATTAGTTTCACCTAAATAGTCCTGCACCATTTGTTCGTTATTTTCAAATCCACCTAGCGCTAAAACTACACCATTTTTTGCTTGAACATTGAACAGCTTGTCTTTATTTTCAATCTGTACACCGATAATTGTCTTATCCGTATCCTGAATCAAGTGCTTTGCTGGTGTTGAATAAAGCACATCAATCTTGTCGCTGCGATCCAGCACATTCTGCCGCAATTTTTTCCAAAGAGCTGCATCGAATATCTGATCATGCACTAACAAGTCATCATTGGTGTCTGCGCCTTCAAATTCAGGATATTCTGCACTCATATATGCCAACATAGCAACATTTTTGTTACCTGGATTATTTTTTACGCTAAATGCTTTACCACCCAGATATTTTTCAAAGTAATCCGGTAAATTAACCATCCCTTTTACAAAAGTTTCAAGCACCTGTTCATCTAAATCAAGTGGAGCAGTCATTTTTTGATAATACTTTTTGAGCTTGTCATAATCATAACCTGCTTCAACAATCTGACCACAGTATCTGGTATTTCCACCTTCATGTCCTTCTGGAGCACTGTCAACTAGAAGAACTTTAGCTCCCTTATCTGCGGCAAAACGCGCTGCTGTAGCACCTGCTCCGCCAAAACCGATTACCACGACGTCATAAGTTGCATTCCATGATTCGTTATCTTTTAAAAACATTTTTTTCTCCCAAATTAAATTGCATTAATGCTATTAGATTGTAAAATTTTTTGCAGTCGGTACTCTCTGACTGTTACCCCGAACCACTTCTTAAAAGCCTTATAAAATGAGGCAACACTGTTAAAACCAACTAAAAAACTTACTTCAGCAGTATTTAAAGTTTTATCTTGAAGCAGATTTTGTGCCAAAATTTTTTGCACAATACTGAGTTGCTTTTTAAATGTAGTACCCTCATTTTGCAGCCATCTTTGCAAGGTCCGTGAAGAAATACCCAGTTTATTTGCTACATCTTTTAGCTGAAAATTACCCCCAGCAATCAGCTTAAAAAGAGTGTTTTGCACAACGGCTGAAATTGGAGGATTAATATTTAATTTTTTAATGTACTTTTTTAAACCGGGTTCAATAAAGTTCCACATTACATCATTCTTAGTTATAAAAGGTTGTTCTAAATCACACTTTCTAAACACCAAATAATTGTCTAAACTATTTTGACCTTTAATGCCTAAATAACTATTAATTTTTGATCCATATTTGTATTTGCTACCAACAGATACAGGAACAATATTTTTATTTGTTCCAGCTCTAATCAGACTAACTAAAGAAATTTGATCAACTAGTAGACTAAAACGTGAGAATTTACGATATTGATCCAGGTATCTGATATGAATTCTTAAATTTTCACCTTCTTTAAATCTTCCCATTTCGATTGGCCCTATAAGCTGCTGATAGGTTGCCAACCGAGAAATTGCCTGTATTCCGTTTTTACTTGATAATGCAGCAAAATATGGAGGAACAAACTGGTAAAAATTTCGGACATCGCTGCAAGCCAGCAACTGCTCATCACTTGCTTTTCTATCAAGCACCTCAAATACATGCGAATTCTTAATCCACTTGGCATTGAGATATTTGTCCATAACGCTGGAATCAAGTAACCCCGAAATAGAATCAAATGGATACCCTAGCTCTTGCAAAAAATCTTTCAGCTCAATTGTTATTTTTTGATTCACAGCAGTTTCCTCCATTCAATTTCAATTGTATACCCTTTCATTTTAGCAAAATATGTCTCTTTACGATAATATATGTCAAAATACGCCACTTTTTAGTCATATTTATAAAAAAGAAATAAATAAAAAAGGCTGAATTTTTAAAATTCAACCTTATACTTTATTTTGCAATTGTTACAGCACGCTTTTCTCGAATAACTGTTATTTTAATATTACCCGGGTAATCAAGTTCTTTTTCAATTTGGTTACGAATGTCTCGTGCCAATACTGTAATCCGATCATCTGAAATCTTATCAGGCTCAACCATTACGCGGACTTCACGTCCAGCCTGAATAGCATATGCCTGCTTAACCCCCTCATACCTGTTAGCTATTTCTTCCAGGTCAGTAAGTCTTCTAATGTAGTTTTCCAAACTCTCGCTTCTAGCACCAGGTCTTGCAGAAGAAATTGTATCCGCTGCAACTACCAGTTCAGCAATAAATGATAGCTTCGGCACATCCCCATGGTGTGCTGCAATTGCATTAACAACCACATCCGGCTCGTGATATTTCCTGGTCAATTCCACGCCTATTTCAACGTGTGAACCTTCAATATCATGGTCGACTGCTTTTCCAATATCGTGTAATAATCCCGCGCGAACCGCTAATTTCTCATTTAATCCAAGCTCCGCAGCCATTGTTCCAGCTAGTTTTGCAACTTCAATCGAATGACCCAAAACGTTTTGACCGTATGATGTCCGATACTTGAGTCTACCCAATATTTTGACCAACTCCGGATTCATTTTGTGAATCCCCAGTTCCATTAGAGCGCTTTCGCCAGCTTCGTAAATATCATCATTAACTTCTTTACGAGCTTTATCAACTGTCTCTTCGATTCTAGCTGGGTGAATTCTTCCGTCTTTAATTAAACGTTCCATTGCCCTTTTCGCAATTTCACGTCTAATGGCATCAAAACCACTTAGCGTGACAACTTTAGGTGTGTCATCAATAATTAGATCCACTCCCGTTAGCGCTTCAAAAGATCTGATATTGCGCCCTTCACGACCGATAATTCGGCCTTTCATTTCCTCATTAGGCAAATCAACTACTGATACCGTAGTTTCGGCTACCGTATCAGCAGAACTGCTTTGGATAGCATCAATAATTATTTTACGTGCATAATGGTCAGCTTTAGCTTTCACTTCTTGATTGCTATTATTAATCATTTCTGCTCGTTCTTTAACTAATTGGTCTGACAATTGATTTAAAACAAGCTTTTGTGCCTGCTCCTTGTCCAAGTGAGCAACTTCATATAGCTTTTGTGTAGTCTGTTCGACTAATTCATCTACCTTTTGCAACTTAGTGGTTAATTCAGTTTGCTTATTTTCTAGCTGTTGGTCTTTTTTAGTTAAATCATCCTCTTTTTCTTTTAGCAAAGAGTTTTTATGATCAAGAGTATCCTCTCGTTGCGTTAAGCGATTTTGATCACGTGCTATTGTATCACGTTTGTCGTTTAATTCATCTTCAACTTTTTGTCGATAATCTTGAATTTGTTCTTGAGCTTCAAGAATTTTTTCTTTTTTGGTGTTTTGCGCACTTTGTTTGATAGCGTCAGCTGCCTGCTTTTGTGCATTGACTTCTGCCTTAGCAGCATCGACTCGTGCTTTTGCTTCGGTTAAAATATGATCGGCATCGTTTTGAGCATTTTGGGCTTTCTTTTCCCAAATGTTTTTACGTATAGCGTATCCTACAACTATGCCTACTATAATTGAAATAATAGCAATCGCGACGGGAATCAAAAATTTACTCATCATGATTTCTATCGCCTTTTTTTATTTTTTTAGATTATTCACACAATATTAATGATAAAGAACCACAGGGATTATGTCAAACGACAAAAAAAAAACCTCAACCAGTTTTCACAGGTCAAGGTCTATTTCCTCATAGTTAGCTGCTTTTGCTGTCAGCTTCTTTTTTATCAGAAGCTTCCTTTTCTTTGCTTGCAACTTTCTTAGCTTTTTTCTCTTTTATTTTTTCCGGATCTTCTCTTTCAGCTACGGATTCCTCATCAATACCAAAAGCCTGACGAACTTGTTTCTGAACATCATCATAAACATCAGGATGATCTTCAAGATACTTTTTCGCATTTTCACGGCCTTGTCCAATCCGCTCATCATGATATGAATACCAGGAACCAGCTTTAGCAATAATGTCCTTGTCAGCGGCCATATCTAGAAGTTCACCGCTTTGCGAGATGCCTTTACCATACATCATATCAACTTCGGCAACTTTAAAAGGTGGTGCAACCTTATTCTTAACAACTTTGATCTTTACGCGGTTACCAGTGATTTCACCACCAGTTTGTTTAATTTTTTCTGCTCTTCTAATTTCAAGTCGAATAGTTGCGTAAAACTTAAGTGCACGACCACCTGGCGTAGTTTCAGGATTACCAAACATGATCCCAACTTTTTCACGTATTTGATTAATAAAAATTGCTATAGTTTTAGTCTTATTAATATTACCTGAAAGTTTACGCAATGCTTGACTCATTAAACGTGCTTGCAGTCCAACGTGACTGTCACCCATCTCGCCGTCAATTTCAGCTTGAGGTACAAGTGCTGCAACTGAATCAACTACTAAAATGTCAATCGCACCACTCGTAATCAATGTGTCCGCGATCTGCAATCCCTCTTCACCAGTGTTAGGCTGGGATAAAATTAGTGAATCAACATCAACACCTAGTGCTTCTGCATAAGCAGGATCCATCGCATTTTCAGCATCAATATAAGCAGCGGTGCCGCCTCTTTTTTGCACTTCAGCGACCGCATGTAAAGCTACTGTCGTCTTACCAGAAGACTCTGGTCCGTAAATTTCTACAATTCTACCACGGGGATAGCCGCCAACTCCTAAGGCCGCATCAAGAGCAAGCGAACCTGAAGGAACAGTTGAAATTTTGGTGTCAGCTTTATCGCCCATACGCATAACGGCGCCTTTACCAAAATTCTTTTCAATTTTCTTAAGTGCATTTTCCAATGCAGCTTGTTTTTCATCTTTGGCCAAGACTCTTGTCCTCCTATAAATAGTTTTATCATTTTAATACGTAATAATTATACTTTGCTTTAGTGTATATTTGCAAGAAAAAAGGCGAACAAATGTTTATTAATTTTATTCACAATAATAATTACGTAAAAATTGCCAAAAACTTTTTTAGTTTGCCTTTTTTAATCCCTTTGGTTGTAATATTTTCTGCAAAAAATTCAAAATGACATCTGCCAAAATCGCCATTAATGCTGTAGGAAGGGCACCAGCCAGTATAATTGCACTGCCGTTAGTAGCATTAGTGCCGCGAATAATAATGTCCCCTAAGCCACCTGCTCCAACGAACGAACCAATTGAAGTAATACCAATAGCTATGACTAAAGCATTTTTTAAACCAGCTATAATAACTGACATTGATAAGGGCAAACGGACCATGTAAAGCAGCTGCAACTTTGTCATACCCATTCCTTTTCCGGAATCAATAACGTTTTTATTAACATTACTCATACCAGTATATGTGTTTTTAATAATAGGCAAAAGTGAATAAAGCGTAACAGTTACGATAACAGTCATAACGCCCAAGCCTAAGCCAATCATTACGATGGATAAAAGAGCCAAAGATGGGATTGTTTGGATAAAGTTAGCAATTTCAACAACAAAATCACCTAAATGGCCATTGCGAGAAATAAAAATTCCCACTGGAATACCTATAATTGCAGCAAATAGAACCCCATAGATTGAAATGAGGAAAGTACGATTAAATTGTTCTAATACATAACTGCCATTATGGACATAATAATAAATAAATTGCTGCCACAATGATAAATGAGACATTATTTCTCCCCCCTAAAGTAATTATGTTTTACTAAAAATTGATGTGCAACAATAGACGGCTCAAGCAACTTGTCATCAACTTGAAAATTCATTTTACGAATATCATGCACACTCACATTGCCAACTAGTCTGGTCAGTATTGGTTTTAATTCAGGATGCTCACGCAATAAATAATTATTGATTAACATCCCACAATTATATGGTGGAAAGAAATGCTTATCATCTTTTAGGAGATGTAAATTATAGCTGTCAATTCGACCATCTGTTGAATAGCCCAAAATAACATCCATTTTCCCACTATTCAAAGCAGAATAAACTAAACCAATGTTCATAGGATGGGCTTTAGCAAAAGTCATCCCGTAAGCTGTTTGGAAAGCTGGATAACCCACTCCTGGAGCATTTACCCACTCGGATGCTACACCAAAAGAAAATTTGTCTTTAACTTTCTTTAAATCTGAAATTTTATAAAGATGATATTTCTTTTGATCTTTTGCTCTAACCATAAAGGCATAATTATTAGCAAAACCATAGGTATGCAAATAGGTTTGGTCCCATCTCTTTTTTACTTCTCTGCGAACTGTATCATTTGCCTTTTTGGAATCTTTAATCGCAGGTAGCAGCAAATTAGCTGTTAACTCGCCACCATCATACGCAGCTGCTTGAATATCAGCATCATGACGATACAAAGCCTGGTGCTGCATCGGTGCAGACCCCAAATTATTAACAATAGAAGTCTTATATGAAGTCTCGTGCTCAA
This sequence comes from Lactobacillus kullabergensis, assembly GCF_000967195.1. GTDB lineage: Bacteria > Bacillota > Bacilli > Lactobacillales > Lactobacillaceae > Lactobacillus > Lactobacillus kullabergensis. The sequence goes on along the minus strand of NZ_KQ033871.1, from coordinate 547,711 downwards.
TTAATTGGGCAACAATATTAGCCATAATTTGCGACTCAGTGGTTGTCAGGGCTGTAATTCTAATATTTTTTTCACTGCCCTGACTATCAGAAAGTCCAGGTAAACCACAAGCACTAGCAGTAAGCATTATGAGCAAGGTGGTTATCATCAACAATATTTTTTGCAAATACTTTTTCACGATGAACACCTCCTTATATTCCCTTTGGAGTCAGCTTACGTTCCAGCTTACCCAATAGGTAATCCGTTAGCAGAGCCAAAATAATTACTGGAATCGTTCCTCCAAAAATCAAATCCGTTTGATAGAGGCTGAGTCCATTAAAAATAAAGTCTCCTAATCCGCCAGCACCAATATATGAAGCAAGCGTTGCCCAGGCAATTACATAAATTGCAGAAAGTCTGATTCCTGCCATAATTACGGGCATTGCTAAAGGAATATCAACTTTTAAAATAAGCTGCATATTAGTCATGCCTAAACCTCTAGCAGAGTCAATTGTATCTTGATTAACATCAGTTAGTCCTACGTAAGTGTTACGTAAAATGGGCATTAAACTATAAAGAAAAAGAGCAATGATTGCTGGTACTTTGCCAACACCAAAAAACGGTATCATTATCGCCAGCAAAGCCAAAGCCGGTATAGTCTGCAGCATACTGGCTATTGCTATCACCACTTTAGCAACTCGCTTAAATTTCATTAATACAACGCTTAATGGAATTGCAACTATTATTCCTAACCCTAAAGAAATAGCAGAAATATATATTTGTTGCCAGGTTTTTACTAATAATTCTGAACCATGTTGTGCAAAAAAGGCTGACATTATTATTTCGCCTCTTTTTCTGAAGAACCTTGCAGGTGACTTTTATCGCCCCATATTTTTTCATAAACAACATTTACCAAACTAGCTCGAGTGACGATTCCAACTAATTTTTTATCTGAATCTGTTACTGGTATGTAACTCTTATTACGACTCATAATCCGACTAAAATTATCACGTAGATATTCCTCCGGACCGACAGTCCCTAGTTTAGTAATCAATATATCGCTGACGCTACTTGCTTTAGGGTAATTGCGTTGCAAATCATCAATTGAAATGTAACCTTTAAGATGGTCTCCATTATCAACTACTAAAAGCGTATCAACTCGATGCTCCTTCATCATAGTTAAAGCATCAGTGAGAGAAGCACCTAAATCAATTTTTGTTGGATTAGTCAGCATCACATTTTTAACTTTTACAGTTTCATATTTTGCTTCTGACAAGCGCTCCTCACCAATCAAGCTCTTAACGTAGTCATTTGCAGGTTGGTGTAAAATCTGATCCGGTGTTCCTACTTGAATTAACTGGCCATCATGTAAAACAACTACCTTAGTTGCAAGCTTTAACGCTTCGTCCATATCATGTGTGACGAAAACTATTGTTTTGCCTAAGCGCACTTGTAAGTTTTGAACCAAGTTCTGCAAGCTTTCACGAGTTATTGGATCGAGCGCGCCAAATGGTTCATCCATTAATATCAAGTTTTGATTTGCCGCAAGCGCACGTACGACACCTATTCTTTGCTGCTGACCACCAGATAGCTCTGTTGGGTATCTGTCTAAATATGACTCAGGTAATTCAGCCATTTTAATAAGCTTTTGTGCTTCTCCAGTCAGCTTTTCTTTAGGCCACTTTAATAATTTTGGTACTAAAATGATATTTTCTCTGATGGTCATATGAGGCATTAAACCATTATTCTGAATAACGTAACCTATATGACGCCTTAAATTGACAGGATTGAAACTTTTAACATTCTTGCCGTTAACAAGTACTTCACCTTTAGTTACACTGTTCATGCGATTTATCATACGCATTATAGTTGTTTTCCCTGAACCAGAGGTGCCAATCAGGCAGCAAAAATCACCTTTTTCTATTTTAAAACTAATATGTTTAACAGCTGCATTTTTCATCTTAGGATATATTTTTGAAACGTCCCGAAATTCAACTGCTGGTACTTTTTCTACCATAAAATTTCCTCCTTTTCCAATATTCCCTTAATTTAATCCTAACAAGTAAATGTAACTTAATCAACAATCTGTCTTTTCAACAGTAGTTTATATTAAAAATAATGCACAAAAAAACACTACTAAAAGCAGTGCTTTTTTCTATATTAACTTTTCATTAATTTACATTGATCCTTCGAAAACATCCCATGAACTGTGGAAATAATCCCAACCAGAATAAATTGTAAAGATTAATGCAATGTATAGCAAAATTGTTCCTATGTGACAGAAGTTTCCGATTAACAGGAAAATAATGGAAAGCATTTGACAAGTTGTTTTAATCTTGCCAGGCATGGCTGCAGCCATAACTTGACCCTTGTTTTCTGCCAATATTAAGCGCAAACCTGTTACTGCTAATTCACGACAAACTATAATAGCGATAACCCAGGCAGGAGCCAGATTTAACGAAATTAACATGATAAAAGCAGTCATGGTAAGCATTTTATCTGCCAGCGGATCCGCAAATTTACCAAAATTGGTAACAAGGTTGCGTGATCTTGCTATGTGCCCATCAAACCAATCCGTTGCAGATGCCACTGCAAAAACAATAGCTGCAATGACTAATTTCCAATAAACAGTTGTTCCTGCAACCTTAACACTAGCATCGCCACCAAAAATGACAATTAACATAAAAACTGGTATCAATAATATTCTAAAAACCGTTAACTTATTAGGCAAATTCATTCTTAACTTTTCCTCCCAAAATAACTATCTTTCATTACTATCATTCCCACCGGAAGAAGTGCCACCTGAATGACCAGATTCACTACTGTGTTCATTATTATTTGACTGATTGCTATCATGACCTGACTGATTATTATTCTGGTTACTCTGGTTATTATTTTGATTACTTTCTTGGCTATTGGATGAACTAGAATTATTGTTGCCACTAGTACCATTATTAGTGCTATGATTGCCAGTTTGATTATGGCTCTGGTTTTGATGATTTGAATTACTATGTCCTGAATTATTGGTCGTGGCTCCAGAATTGTTCTGACCATTTTGAGTTTGATTACTTTGATTGCTGTTACGTTTACCAATATAAAAGGTCAAAGAAAGATTCGAATTCTGAGCAGTGTATGGAACTTTTTTACCACCAATTGTAACTGAAGTCCCGACAGCATTACTGAAAGTAACAACGACAGTTTGAGCAGTTTCAGGAATCCTCAATGTGTGCTTTTGACCAGCAGTTAAAGTCTGACCACTTTGGTTAACGCCGTTCATAGCAATAGAAACTGTAGTAGCCTGATCACCAGCTCGCACAACCAAATTGCGATTATTTTTTAGACCAGTAATTTGGAACTGATTTGTAGCTAATTCTTTAATTTTTACGCTCTTCTTTTTAGGTTTCTTGATCTTTTGACGATGTTTATCATTATCTGAAGAAACTGATACATCACCCGCTGTATTATTATTTTCATTGCGGTTAGAAGAGAAATGAGCATAAACAACATAGCATACCAAAATAACAACGATTATTCCCAGGCCAACAATAATTCGTGGAAGGTAATCTTGCCATATCTTTTTCTTATTATTAGTTGTTTTGCTGACTTCTTCACTTTTATTGTCAATCGAATCTTCAACAAATTCTTCAGGCTCAGCCTTTGGTATATCCTCGTGATATTCACTTAGCAGCTTTTTACCATCCAAACCGACTATTTGAGCATACTGTCTGATAAATGCTCTTACATAAAAATCACCCGGAAGCTTATCAAAATCATTTTGCTCAATCGCCGTCAGATATCTGCCTTGAATTTTGGTTGCTTTTTCAATATCTTCAATTGAAAGTCCCTTAGCCTCTCTGGCACTGCGTAATTTATCTCCGATATCTGCCATAGTTACCTCTTTAAATCCTAAATTTACTCTTTGAGTATAACATATACTACATACTATTTTTATATTTAAATGAGCCAGCCGCCACTTACATAAATAGTCTGACCAGTTAAATATCCAGAATTAACGTCCAGCAGCGTTTTAACCCAATAAGAGATATCTTTGCCCTCTGCTAAACGTCCAACAGGTATTTCGCCCCTAACCTCTTCCATTGCTTCTGGTGCTAATATTGAATTCATTGATGTGTTGACCGCGCCAGGTGCTAAAACATTTACTGTGAGATTGGCAGAAGCCACTTCACGAGAATATGCTTGTGCGAAGCGCTCAAGTCCAGATTTTGAAGAACTGTAGACAGCTTCCATAGCGCTGCCTGAACCACCATAAACCGAACCTAAATAAACAATACGACTATAATCATTTTTTATCAAATGAGGTTCTAACAAGCCTGTTAATTTAATAGGAGTAATCAAATTTATGTGCAAAACTTCATCAATTTTGGTCATATTCTGACTGCTAACAAAATTATAATCTGTAACTCCTTGGGCAAATACCACTGCGTTCACTGGCAAAAGCTCACTAACAAATTCTTTTAATTTGTCATTTTTAGCCAAAAAATCTAACTTTATAGGAATAAAGTCCTGACTAGGATATTTTTGACTCATTCCTTCAGCCATAGTATAGGCCTTTTGCCAATTTTGACTGCAATGAACATAAAGAGACCAACCGGCGTTGGCTAAGTCAGCACAAATAGCTTGACCAATGCCACCTGTTGCACCAAATACAAGTGCTCGCTGCAATTAAAACATTCCTTTTATTTTATTTTAGTATGAAGATGACCATATAGCTAAACTAGTCCATTAAAGATAAATTCAGTTATGTATTCATATTCATTTTTATTTTAACATTATTTTTTTGCAAATTTGAACTAATAAAACGACATGATAAACTTTCTTAAAAATTAGGTCTTATCCTCATCTTTTTTAGGCGGTAACAAAACTTGACGAGGCTTTGATCCTTCAGATGGGCCCACAATCCCCTTCTCTTCCATCGCATCAACTATTCTGGCAGCACGATTGTAGCCTATACGAAATCTTCTTTGTAAAAGTGATACACTTGCTGTTTGTTGCTGTCTTACCAGTTCAACAGCCTGATCATAAAATTCATCCTCTGGTTCGTCATCTTGTTTTTCTGAATTTTCTTGACCTTTTTGCGGAATCATCCCTTTATCATATTCAGGCTTTTGTTGTTTCTTTACCCAAGATATTATCTTCTCAACCTCATTTGAAGAAACATAAGCACCTTGAATTCGTTCAGGTTTGGAGGCTCCTACCGGCATGTACAACATGTCTCCTCTGCCGAGCAACTTCTCAGCTCCCGTTTGGTCTAAAATTGTTCTTGAATCAATACCACTTGAAACAGCAAAAGAAATTCGAGATGGTACGTTTGCCTTAATTAAACCGGTAATGACATCAACACTTGGTCGTTGAGTAGCCAAGATCATGTGAATTCCCGCAGCGCGCGCCATTTGCCCCAAACGCACAATTGCACCTTCAACATCGCGGCCACCAACCATCATCAGATCACTAAGTTCATCGACTACGACCAAAATATATGGCAAAGGTTTCATCGCAGGCTTAGATTTATCTCGATTATTGAGTTGAACCTTATCATTAAACTCACCCACATTACGGACACTACTTGCGGCAAATAGTTTATAGCGTCGTTCCATTTCCTTAACAGCTTTGCCTAATGCATTCGCAGCTAACTTAGCATCTGTAACTACCGGTATCAACAAATGTGGTACACCATTATAAACCGAAAGTTCAACCATTTTAGGATCAATTAAAATCAACTTAACTTGATCCGGCAGTGCCTTCATTAATATACTCGTTAAAATGGTATTGATTGCAACAGACTTTCCGGAACCTGTCGAACCAGCAATGAGAAGGTGGGGCATTTTAGTTAGGTCAGCTGAAATTGTTTGTCCGCTAACATCCTTGCCCAAAGGTACTTGCATAGGATCTTTTTTAGCTCTATTATCTTGATTCTGCATTACATCTTTAAAAGCAACAACCGAAGTGTTTTTATTCGGCACCTCTATACCGATATATGGTTTGCCCGGTATAGGCGCTTCTATTCTGATATCTTTTGCTGCCAAGGCAAGAGCCAAATCATCTGCTAAATTAACAATCCTGCTAACTTTAACTCCAACAGCAGGCTGTACTTCATAACGTGTAATTGTAGGACCCAAAATCGCTTTTTTTATGATAACTTTGACGCCAAAACTTTTAAAAGTAGATTGTAAAGTTTGCGTATTTTTGCGAATAAGAGCCTTATCGGTACTTTGATCAACATTCTTAATGCTGTCAAGCAAGGTTAAAGGAGGTTTTTGATAATTTGGACTTACTTTCTGATCTTGTTTAAGTTCGCCATGATCAACAGATTCCAATTCTTGCTTAATTTTCTTATCTTCTTCAACAAAAGAATGTGATTTGGGTAAATTGCCACTGGTATTATCAGTTTTGCTCTCTTTTTGAATATTATTTTGACTGGCCACCTGAATTTGTGGCTCAACCGGAGAATGTTCTGGCATATCACCAAATTCTGATTCATTCGAAACAGAATTGTCTACATCCGTAGTGTCTGCAAATTCTTCGGTTGACTTGTCATTAACAGCAAAATCATCAACATCAGGAAAAACCATATTTTGAGAATCCGATGTCTCCTGTAAATTTTGAGATTGTTCATTCAAGTTCTTCTGTTGTTGTTTTTCTCTGAATGAACCATATTTATCTTTTATTTTCGTGCCAGCTGCCTTATTTTTAGCAATAAAAAGCTGACTAACCGTCTGAAATTTTTTAATTATAGTTGCAAACTTTACATCAAAGAACATTAAAATGCCGCATGGAATCAATAAAATCGCAACTACACGCAATCCTATATGGCCTAGTAAGGGATAAAATATTTGGTAACATAATGCGCCAATGACTCCTCCACCAACATGTTTGGTAACAGCCATTCGGCCAAATTCGGCAGATATTTCATGCCAGAATGCATTCATAAACGCATTATTTACAAATTCACTTTCAAAATAAACGCTGCTCTGAATTAATAAAAATCCGAGTATTGCAAAAAACAGACCACAACTGCGCTTAAATTTAAAGTGCATCGGCTTGTTGTAAATCAGCATAACCAGGCCAAAAATAATACCAATTCCAGCAGCTAATAAATATGAATCTCCAAAAAAGAAACGAAAAATATTCGCAACTTGTTTACCAAGAATTCCAAATTTAACAAATGCCAAAATTGAAATAATAATTTGTACAAGGCCAACAATTGCCCAAGTAATTCCAGTATTCTGATTTTTCTTATGAGATTTAGTGGTTTTTCTCCTCTTCTTTTTAGGCATAATACTACCTAATCAACAATTAAAAATTTGCTTGGAAGTTCAAATTAACTGGTTCATCCAAAGTAATTTGAGTAACTTCATAAGTAAGGGTTTCAATATATTCAACTAATGGACGACTAAGCAACTTATAATCTGTCTTTTCCAGATCGCTGCCATCACCAAAATAATCTTTAATTTTAACGATCTGACTAATCATTCCACTTACAGAAAAATCTCCCGGCGCAGGTGCTACGTCAAAAACAACGGTTACATCAAAATAATTGCCGTCAGTACCAGCATCAGTTGTGCCATCATCATTTTGTTTTTCGACTTTTTTTAAGCCAAAATTTACCTGATCTTTAGTTTCCGGCTCTTCATTAATATCATAATGAAAATTTTTGACTATAACAGGAGTTTCTTTTTCAAAATCCATCTTAGTTTCCTCCTAAATTTCTTTCATAGCGCTCAGGGCGATTGTAGTTATCTTTTAATTTATCATTTTCATAATGATGTGTAGTTTCTAAATTAGGAAAACCCTGCTGACGCAATGCTTCAAGTAAAACTATCGCCACTGAGTTAGCCAAATTATAACAACGAATATTATCCGACATTGGTATTCTCAAATTGCGCTCGTAATATTCTCGCATAAATGTTTCTGGTAAACCAGTAGTTTCTTTGCCAAACACAAAGTAATAATTTTTCGCAGAATCTGTATAATCTATTTCCGCATAATTTTTTGAAGAAAATTTAGAAATAAGATACATTTCGTCTTGGGGACCGAGTTGACCTAGGAATGCATTAAGATCTTCATGTACCCGAACATCAACCTTATCCCAATAATCCAAACCTGCTCGTTTCATTTTTTTGTTATCGATTTGAAAACCTAATGGCTCAATCAAATCAAGAACTGTATTAGTCCCGGCACAAGTTCGAGCAATATTACCAGTATTAGCTGGCATTAGTGGCTCATATAACACTACGTGATTAGTCAATCTGTTTCTCCTTCACTAAATTTTTTAATTTTTAATAATAAGAATTATTTTTTTGGCGCTTTTTCTTCTGATTCTGTGATCAAATTATTCTGATGTCCAGTGGCATCTTCGAAATCTTCATCATCTTCATCTTCTTTGAATACTTGAGAAACATTACGATAATAGTTATAAACACGTAAAATAATAATTTTTAAAATAGCATAAATTGGAATACCAAAAATGACGCCCCAAAGTCCCCAAACAGAACTTGAGCCTATCAATAACAAAATAGTGGTTACCGGGTGCATCTCCATCTTGTTTCCCATTACCAAAGGACTAATAACCCTTGACTCAATGGTCTGTTCGATTGCAAAAACAACCAAAACTTTAATTACCATTGGTACAGAAAGCATAATAGCAATCACGATTACAGGTATAAATGAAATAAAAGTACCAAAATATGGAATAAGGTTAAGAATACCGCTTAAAACAGCAAGGGCAATGCCATACGGAAGTCCGATGATACTGTAGCCAATGGCAAACATTATTCCGACCCAAAAAGCAACAGTAAGTTGTCCTCTAATATAAGATGCTAGTGCAGTATTAATATCGTAAAGAAGTTCGCCAAAACTTTTCTGCCAACGCTTCGGTGCAAATTGCATTAAGTAAGGGCGTAAATTGTGAGCATCTTTTAACATAAAAAACAGAATAAAGGGTGCAGTAAGTAAAGTCATAACTATAATAGTAACAACACTAATTGCTGAAGAAATATTGCTAAGCGCTGCATTGACGGCCTCATGACCTGACTTAAAGAGCATATCTTGCGCCCTGTTGATAGCATCATTAATATTGCCCTTAACACTGTGAAGTTGCGGATTACTCAGCCAATCCTGTACCGCATTTGTAGCATCCTTCCAGATATGAGGCCAATGAGTAATTAATGAGTTAATTTGACTTTGAACAATTGGCAATAAAGTATTAACTATCCAAACGAGCAAAACTGCTACTAAAACAAATAATCCAAGAATAGTAACAATCCTTGGTACTTTGAACTTTCTCTCTAAAATATCTACTAGCGGATTCATAATATAAAACTGAATCAAAGCCAGCATTAACGGAGGAAGAATCGCACTTACAAAGACCTTAGCGGGATTTAAAACAAATGATATTTTGTTGAACAACCAAATCACAAGGAAGAACAACAAAATGTTTAGTAGTGCAATACTAAACCGATTATTCAAAAACCATTTTTGAAATATGGTTCTTTTTTTATGCTTTTTCTCGTAGTCCATCAAATCATCCTAATCAAATGTGTTCATATACTATGTCATCACCAATATTAAATTCAGGCATTGTCTGTTTATCCTCTATAGTGAAATACACACCGTTAGCAAGAGGATTTTTTGACTTTTTCTGATTAAAAAACAGCGTTACATGACCTAAAGCTCTCATATCGCTGGTAACCATGGAACCGACAAAGTCAGCAATATAGGTCTGACCATCGATTGTAATTGTGTCGCCTTTTTTCATAATAAAACTACTGACAGGGGTTTGGGCATTAAATTTTTGAATAACCGAAACATCGACTAATTCGGGAGTGACATTTTCACCAAATAAAATCACCATATTACCCTTAGGCTCAATAGCTTGTTTACCAATTTTTGTAATAGTTGCTGTCCATTTCATAATTTGCTCTCCTTAAGCTTTAATTTTAGCATAACAAAAACCGCTTAACTAATATATAAGCGGTTTTCTTTGTTACTTCTTTATTTTTTATGATAAAGAAGCCATTTTTTAAGTTCATCGATAATAACTAACGGTATTGGCAGACAGAATAAGAATAACCAGTCAACCGGTAATAATCTTGTCGTATTGAATAATTGCTGCAAGCCGGGAGTAACAGTTAAAGCCAAAAACAGAAGGATTTCGAATATAATTCCGTACCAGATATTACGATTGCTGAATATGCCTTTCTTAAACAGAGAAACTTTGTTTGTTCTGCAATTCAGCACGTTTGCGATCTGCGTAAAAATAATTGCTCCCAAAACCATTGTAGTTGCACGCATATAAACTGGACCATCAGCAGCTAATGGCACATGAGGCCAGCCGTTTTGGAAATTCACAAAGAAATATGCACCAATTGATATGGCACTGGAAATCAAACCATACCACAAAAACGCTTTAATAATTACGCTTCTGTTGAGCAAGTGCTCATTACGTTTTCTTGGAGCTTGTTTCATGACATCAGGATCAACAGCTTCTCCGCCCAGTCCTAATGCCGGTAGCATATCCGTTCCCAAGTCGACTGTTAAAATCTGCATTACAGTCATTGGCAAAGGAATCATGCCTCCAGAAAATAGAAACAATATCGATGGAAAGGCCTCCGGTACATTTGAAGTCAAAATATAAGTTAAAAACTTACGGATATTGCTGTAGACGGCACGGCCTTCTTCAATTGCGGCCACAATAGACGCAAAATTATCATCAGTCAAGATAATATTGGCTGCATCTTTAGCTACATCCGTACCAGTCAAGCCCATTGCTATACCAATATCTGCCTGCTTCAAAGCAGGTGCATCGTTAACTCCGTCACCAGTAGAAGCTACAATTTCACCATTTTCCTGTAAAGTTTTAACGACCTTATATTTTTGTTCAGGAGCTACTCTAGCAAAAATCACTTCTCCTTTCAATGCTTCTCGTAAATCTTCATTGCTCATGGTTTCTAGTTCATCACCAGATATGACTCGTGCCTTGTCAGAGGTCAAACCAATTTGAACTGCAACAGATTTTGCTGTCAACTTGGAGTCCCCAGTAACCATAATAATTTTAATTTTTGCTTGGTGACAACGTCTAACGGCATTATATATTTCAGGACGAGGTGGATCACTCATTGTAGTCAAACCAACAAATACTAAGTGCTCCTCAGCTGATTCAATGGTTAACTTAGTAACATCAGTATTTTCTTTTTCCACAATTCGATAGGCCATAGCCATACTGCGAAGTCCTTTAGCAGCATAGTCGGCATTGTGTTTTTCGGCTCGTTTCTTATCATCGTCAGTCAGAGTCCGAACTTTACCATCGACTTGAATTTGGTCACACTGCTTAATCACATCGCTAAAAGAACCCTTAGTAAAAATGATATATTGGTGATCATTCCAGCGATGAATAGTTGACATCCGCTTTCTATTAGAGTCAAAAGGCAGTTCTCTTAATCGCGGATACTTAACCAAAACTTTTTGACGATCAAACCCTGCTTTTTCGGCCATAATAATTAAACAGGCTTCAGTTGGCGTCCCCAAAATTTTGGGCTTTCCTCCTTTGACCTTGCTGGGTTGAACAGCAGTATCGTTGTCCAAAGATGCTATTTGAACCAACTTATGCAAGTCGGGATTTTCTTCATACCACAACTGCTTATTGTTTAATTCAATCTGCCCATTATTGACATAACCATTGCCAGTAACTTTATATTCATTTTGAGGAGTCCAAATGTAATGAATAGTCATTTGATTCTGGGTTAAAGTACCCGTTTTGTCTGAACAAATAACTGTAGTTTCTCCAAGTGTTTCAACAGAATTTAATTCCTTAACCAGTGCATGTTTTTTGGCCATGCGTTTAACACCCTGAGCTAAGCTAAGAGTTACAGTAGGCAATAAGCCTTCTGGGATAAAAGCTACAATCATCCCTAAAGCAAAAATAAAGGCTTTAGCAAACGGATATTTAACAAAGAAAATTGCTGCAATCAAGAATAAAACGCCTATCGAAACAGCAATAATTGATAATTGCTTTGTCAGACGGTTTAATTCCTGGGTTAGTGGACTATCGACTTTATTTTGCTTTTGGGTTAACTGCGCTATTTTACCAAATTCAGTATTCATTCCCGTCGCAAATGCTATTGCACGAGCTGTACCTGAGCCAACGGTTGTTCCTGAATAAACCAAGTTAGCTTCAGCGTAACTTCCTTCACCTGGTGCGTAATCCGTAGTTTTAGATTCAGGTACAGATTCACCATTTAAGGCACTTTGGTCAACCTGCATCGAACTGGCAGTGATCAGTCTGGCGTCTGCTGGAATAGCATTACCTGCTTGAAGAATAAAAACATCTCCGGGAACCAATTCTTTGGCATCAATCTGAGTTTTTTTACCATCACGAATTGCCTGGACATAAGTTGGCAACATATTATTTAAAGCATCTGTTGCTCTTTTAGCTGCCCTTTCCTGCCAAAAACTAAACAAACCATTAATAATGTTGACCATCCAAATGGCAATTCCCAATTCAATGGTACCGCTGAACATTGCTACAGCTCCGGAAATCCACAACAAGATTGCCATCATACTAATAAAGTTCTTAAAAAAAGTCTTCCATTCAGACTCTTCCTCAGACTTTTTAATTTCATTACGACCATATTTAGCCAATCTTGCGGTTGCTTCTGCAGAAGTTAAGCCTGCAGAAGATGAGTGAAGATTAGTATAAACTTCAGAAATATCATTCTTAGCATAAAGCTCTCGAATTTTATTTTCTTCCATTCCCAACATACCTCTTATTTCAAAACTTTTAATTTTAAACTAATCAATAAAGCCGACACCATACTTTAACACTTTTTAAAATGTTAAAGTCACTCAATATTTTTACAATTGCGTGTCATGCTATACTAATTATTGAGACAATTATAAATGAAATTGGAGGCTTTTCAAGCATGAAATTATTAATCGGCGGATACACTAAAAAAAAGTCAACGGGAATTTATGAATTACCCCTCACACTTGCCGAAAACGGACTAGAAATGCAGATGGGACCAGCTAAAGAAGTAATAAAAGTTGGAGGTCCAACATACTTTGTCCAAGATGGTAAACTTATTTTTACTATTAATAACGCTGGCTCTAAGGGTGGCATCAGTTCATTTGAACTAGTTAATGGTAAGTATCAGGAAAAAGATTCTTACTTAACCCCCGGTTCGTCACCTGCTTATATTGGCATTAACCAGAAAAAGAAATTGCTCTATACTGCCAATTACCATACAGCAGTATTAGCCGTATTCTCATTTGATGATGAGGGCAAGTTAACTTTTTTGGATTCAGTGACTCACACTGCAGATAGCCTAGGCCCTTGTCCTGAACAAGCTGATGGCCCCCACCCGCATTTTTTTGATCAAACACCACAAGGAAATCTTGTAAGTTGTGATTTAGGTAATGACTGTGTTGATTTTTACAGTTTTAAAAATAATAAGCTGCATCATTTAGCTAAATATCAAAACGAACCCGGTTTCGGCAGTCGCCACATTGTTTTCAGCCCTGACGGTAATTATTTTTATGTTGTCGGTGAGCTTTCAAGCAAAATTAATTTAGTCAAGTTTGATGAGACAAATTGGCAATTTACGAGTATTGCCACTTATTCAACCATCCCTGATGATTATTCCGACCACAATGGAGCTGCTGCTATTAAAATTAGTAAAGATGGTAAATTTATTTACACTTCCAACCGTGGTCACGATACCATCACTGTTTTTGCAATTAATGATGATCATACCCTGCAATTACGTCAGAGAATTTCAACTTTTGGTGAATTTCCGCGAGATTTTAACTGGGATAAAGACGAAAAATATGTAGTAGCAACTAATCAAAATTCTGATAATGCTACTTTATATACCAGGGATGCGGAAAATGGCTGCTTGACTCCTGTGCAAAAGAATATTTTTGTTCCAGAAGGAACCCGCGTGCTTTTTAGCGAATAATTTTTCCATAACAAATAAAGAGTTGTCTAAAATAATGACAACTCTTTTTTATTACATGTGCTAAAATTATTTTGGAATATTCTGCCATAATTCCTGCATATCAATTGGATCAGGGACCTCAATACTAACTTGCCTTTCTTTGTTGAACGGATCAGGAAATTCTAAGTAAAAGCAATTTAATGCTTGCCTGTTAAAATTATCTTTTTGCCCATATAATGGATCTCCATATAACGGATGACCAAGATATTGCATGTGCAAACGAATCTGATGAGTCCTCCCGGTATAAAGGCGTAGTTCCACTATACTGGCATTTTCTTTTTGTGCAATCACTTTATAAGCAGTTTTTGCCTTCTTACCTGAAGAATCAATACTGCGCACAATAGAAGTCCCCTTTCGTCCAATTGGCTGATCAATGATGCCCTTTAGTTCGTCTAAACCAAAATTACCATGAACTATTGCATGGTACTTTTTAATAAACTTATCCTTTTTGAGCTGACTAAAACGTGCATGAGCAATAGCATTTTTACCAACTAAAACCAAACCAGAAGTGTCACGGTCAAGTCGCGTTACAATATGTGGCTTGATATTCACACTTTTTTTGCGCTCAAAATAACCTAAAATTTGGTTAACGAGTGCGTTATCATCGTAGCGAGAAGGAATCGATAAAATCCCTGCAGGCTTATTAACAACCAGATAGTTTTCAGTTTCTTTAACAACTTCAATAGGTTTTTGCGAAGGTATGAGCCATGGATTATGCTTTTCCTGACCCGGAATGAAAATCACTTCATCGCCAACATGTAAAATGAAGTTTGTATAGCGCCTTTTATGATTAACAAGAATCATTCCACCCGCATTTTTAGCATTATTGACAGCTCTTTTTGAAAAACCATTCTTTAATAAAAAAATCCCCAATTTTTTGGGGGCTTTTTCATCTACAGTAACTTTAAATAGTGTCATCGTTATCTCCAATAAATGCACTTTGAACTCTTGACCAAAAATGGGTATGTCCAAACCTGTCAAAATGAATTTCCTTAGTAGAAATACGGTAATTAATCTTTTTGGCATTTCTAATATTAATGCGACGACCATCAATGGTCATTACAAAATGATCAGCATTAGGAACTATGGTAACGCACTGCTCGGGAGCGAGTACAATTGGTGATGACAAGGATCTAAAAATACTATTGTTAATAGAAGCTATTTCCGCCATCTGTAAAGCTTTAAGTCTCGGATGGATTACGGCACCACCAAGCGATTTATTATAACCTGTTGAGCCAGTTGGAGTTGAAATACATAAACCATCTCCGCGGAAATTTTCAAATAACTGATCATCAATGTAAACTTTAGCTTCAAGCGTATGTGAAATGCGCTTTACTGCTGACTCATTTAAAGCTAAAAAGTGTTTCTTTTCATTAGCTTCAGTTAGAAGTTCCACCTCTAACAGCGGATAGCTGGCAGACTCAGGTTCTCTTAAAAATAAAGCATCTACCATTTTATCAACTTCAGGACCACGCCAATCAGTATAAAAGCCCAGATGTCCAGTATGGATGCCGATGAAGCGAATTGAACTGATTTGGTTTTCATATCTGTGAAAAGCATTTATCAAAGTTCCGTCTCCACCGACCGTAATCACTACATCTGGATACTTGGCATCAAAGACAACGCCCTCTTTGGTTTCTAACAATTTTCGCAAGTGCGCCACTACCTTTAGTGTCTCCTGATTGGTGTTATGGGCAATTGTAATTCTCATTATTTTTCCTTACCCTTGTTTTTGGTAAAAACTTTCTGAGCCTCTTGCACTTCATCTTTAATTAATGACATTTCTTCATCAAGCTTATATGCCGTTTCTGCAGTAGATTTTAGTCTTTCAGAAATATCTTTAGGATAAGAACCCTGATATTTGTAATTGAGAGTGTGTTCTACCGTTGCCCAAAAGTTCATTGCCAATGTTCTAATCTGAATTTCAGCTAATAATTTTTTTGGACCAGTCGGCAAATAAACAGTATATGAAATAACCATATGATAAGAGCGATAGCCCGAAGGTTTGGCATTTTTCACATAATCACGTTCTTCAATGACTTCCATGTCGGCACGTGTATGAATTAAGTCTACCACCTTATAAATATCATCGACAAATTGACAAACTATTCTAATTCCCGCTATGTCTTGCATATCAGTTTCAATAACGTCGAAACTAATTACACGTCTTTTCATTTTTTCTTTAATTGAGTCAACAGTTTTCACCCTGCCGACCACAAATTCTATAGGTGAATGTTCTCCCTTTGTCAAGAAACTTTGTCTTAAAGAACGAAATTTCACCTTTAATTCTCGCACGGCCTCTTCATATGGCCATAAAAAATTATCCCAGTCATAATTCATAGAAATAACCCTTTCTCAAACAGCATATTCATTTTAACATAATTTATATGATAGCAATTTCATATGGTCATTTACCTTAATAAAATAATCCCTGTTTTTCTATACAGGTGCCTAAAGCCTTATTACAAAGTCTTTTTTCTTGCACATTAAACCTTTTGATATTATGATAAATTTATTAATTTCAATTAGGCTATACTATCATAGCTTTAGCACTTATTTTACTTATTTAGAAAATTTTAAAATTTAATGACATTTGTTTTTGATTTTTAGAAACTACTTTTGAAAAATATAGATTTTGATACAGAAAATTAAAGCATTTCTTTCATAAACAAAATTGAATGGAGTAATATTAAATGTCACAAAATAATGAAATTGAAGCAAAAATCATCTTGCCTAAGGCAATATACCAAAAACTTTGTCATGATTTTCCAGTAAAGCAAAGTTTTACACAGGAAAATTATTATTTTGACACTAGCGACGGTTTGCTAAAACAGTCTAATATAAGCTGCCGCATTAGACTTTTTGCTGACCACGCAGAGCAAACTCTCAAGGTTCCAAATAAGAATCCCATACAAAAAGATTTTCATGAAGCAATAGAAATTAACGATTCCTTAAAATTAAATGAAGCAAAAGCATTTATTAAGCGGGGGGCCGCTGGATCGCCTATAATTTTTAAGTATAGTGCAGGAAAATATTTGAATCAGAAATTTTCACAGAAATTAAACCTTCATTTGCAAACTTATTGCAAAACTCATCGCATATTAGCGAATGGACCAAAAAATTGTGAATTAACTTTTGATGATAACACTTATCCAGACAACTACGAAGATTTTGAACTTGAGATTGAAAACCATAATCCAGATTTAATAGCGCAAATTCTTGCAAAATTAAAAAAAGAGTATAAATTTACACAAAATTATGCTAACACTAACCAAGCGAAAATTGCACGCGCTTACATACATCGTGTTAAAATATAATTGAAGGATAGTTTTCAAAGGATAGATATTTAATAATTTTATACTTGATAATCAGTATTGGAGGAGCCTGATCATGTTCGAGATTTTTCTTTTTGTTAATCCCGTTGGTATATATTGCTATAATACGGAAGTTTTAATCAAAGACGCAATTGATGAACTTAATATCAACTCTTCATTTCATTTTGTTCCAATTATAAATGCAAAAGTAATCAAAGAGGACATTATTAGAAGAAAAAATGATGGACAGAAAATAAAAGATATACCACAATACACAATTGTCTCTTTTCAGGTCTTACGACATTACAATGCTATTAAGATAGAATATGGCAACAAAAAGGCACGTGCTTATTTAGTCGCTTTGCAACGAGTTATTAGCAACGATTTTAATAAATATACAGAAAGTTTGCCTAAACAAATTGCAGAAAGTTTAGACTTGGATTTTAATCGGATCAATGATCGCAAAATTGCCCACTATGTTGATGAATCTATCCAACAAGACAAGGATCTTGCACGTAAATTCAATGTTCGTAATTTCCCTACTACAGTTATTTTTAATGAAAGTGGCAATTATAATGGGGTAATGCTAGAAGGCATTCTTGCACATGACAAACTAATAAAGCTTCTTAAGGATAATGGTTGTATCGCAAGTGACCCAAAGGGCTACTACCCGGTGAGACACTTACGACTGATTTAAATATTTACTTACATTATCTGGTGAATTTATTTTTCGAAAATTGGTAAAAACCCAGGACGGCAAATCTTCTATGGTTTGGCGCTTTTTATATAGCAAATTTGCAATTTGCATGCCTTTCAAACTCATATGTTTTAGTTGCATTTGCAGATATTGCTTTTGCTGTGTGGAATTAACGTGATATTTTTGCAATAAAGGGTGAAAATGCCACAACTGTTTTAAACCTATTGCATTGATATCGAATTTTTCCTCTTGGAAATGAAGCTTATTTGTTAATGGCTCAAGCAAAACGTTATATTTTAGTCGAATAATTTTTTTAAACGGATCGATCTCTAAATAATAGTCTTGCCAAAAATAGTTTCTGCGAAAGAAAATAAGCTGCGATTTTTTTATGTTTTGTCCTAAGAAATGCCTCTTACCAACTATCCATATATCCTTAATGCCTATTTGCTTATACAAAAAATGGCGGTGGCGAAATTCTGACTTATTTAAAGGAGCGCACTGAATTTCGAAAGCTAAATTTGAAGCTGCTAATATATCAGCTCGCAGTTGTCCATTAGCAAGATTAACTTCTGTTTCTGCATTAAAATGTACTTCTCTGAGTGCTTTTGTCAGTATACTTTTACTCTGTGCATGTTCTTTATTTTCCCCACATAAGTTAATTTCAGAAGGTATATGTTTAAAGTAGGGTCGCTTGTCTTTACTTACTAATCGCATTTCTCGTTCACAGTGTGGACAAAAATAATGTTTTTTAATTTTATTGTTACTTTGGGACAACTTGGCTTCCTCAATTGCTAAAACCAAAATATTATTTAACAATGCTGCATACATATTTATCACCTAAGAATAAATACGCAAAAAGGCAGGGTTTTACCTGCCTTTTTTGG
>NZ_KQ033871.1:506080-527550 GCF_000967195.1 Lactobacillus kullabergensis | reverse complement strand
CCCCTTTTTTATTCAGCTATTTTGCTATTTTATTTAATATCACTAAAATATTGGCGCAATCGGTCTAAAGCATCATGAGATAACAAACATTTACCATTTGTCCGCACGCGAGCCATTTCACTAGTCTTTACTTTTATACCATATTCGTTTGCAATTGCCCAAGCATCTGCTGGCTTTATTTCTGAATATTCTTGATCAGTAAAAATCAGCTCCAAATAAAATTTACCTCGTTCGAAGTATAGGCTGGAGGATAAATCACTTGCTTCAAGACTGTCTGCTAATTCAGTTACCTGATCAAGATCATTAAAGCAGTATGCCTGTTTTTTCTGCAATTTCCAAAACTGTTTCTTAACCTTAGGTTGAGAAGAATCTGCTGGGTCACTTGAATTTTCTTTATCTTCTTCCTCATTTTCAGGTTCAAGGTCGAGAAAAGACTTGCGAGCATCATTATTCTTTTTATTGCCGTTATCAGAAAAATCATTATCAAATAATTGAGCAAGATTATTACGATCTTTTTCTGTTACTTTAGTGATTAGTAAATCAAGTCCACCGTTATTAGGCATCACTTGAAAAGTTACCGGTGCATCTTGACTAAATGAATGATCAGTATCAATTTCATCCAAAATCGAATAAAAGAAATGTTGGATTTTATTTTTATCACCTAGTAAATCTAAAACTTTGAGACCACGATTGGCTAATTCTTGTTTACCTATTCTCACACGAATCGTATTATTGTTTATATGATCTACTTGCATGAGTTCTCACCTCCACCGGATTCTTTGTTCTATTGTATCGTACTTTGCTCATAAAATAAAAGCGTTAGTTTAAAAACTAACGCTTTTATTTTAAACTTACCTGAATTTTATAAATCAGCTATCTTCTGCATTTCTTCAAGCTCAAGACGACGTACTTTTCTTGGTAAAAAGCGACGAATTTCGTCTTCATTATACCCAACTTGCAAACGCCTATCATCCATAATAATTGGACGTCTTAATAAACTAGGATTCTTTTCCACTAAGTCAAGCAGTTGATCTATTGATAGATCATCAAGATTAACTTTAAGTTGTTGAAAGGCTCTTGAACGCGTAGAAATAATTTCTTCCGTACCGTTTTCAGTCATTCGCAATATTTGCATAAGTTCGTCTTTTGTCAGCGGCTCAGAAAAAATATTCCTTTCCTTAAACGGAATATCGTGTTTCTTTAACCAAGCCTTTGCTTTGCGACATGATGTACAGCTCGGAGATATATATAAGTTGACCATATATTTCACGCTCCTTTTAATTGTTTTCTAAATTATTATAACATACTACTTCTTTTTTGTAAGTAGTGTTTTTAATAACTAATTACATTCTTATGTTAAGTTCAAAACATGAATATTCTGTGAACTTTTTGCCAAGAAAGATTAAAGAAATTAAAAAAAGGATACAAGAACTTAAAGAATGTACCCTTTTTGAATATTAATATTTACTTGTTTACTTTTTTCATTAAATCGCTAACTAATTTTTCGTTTTCTTCAGCTGTTTCTGAAACATAACAAGCTTTATTAGCTAATTCCTTGATGTCATTAGTGTCAAGCTTTTTCATCAAACTTCTGATTCGTAAAATTGAGGTAGCACTCATTGAATACTCGTCTAAGCCCATTGACAACAGAATTGGGAACATGGTACTGTCTCCAGCAGCTTCACCACACATGCCACACCAAATACCATTTTCATGAGCTGCATCAATTGTATGCTTTATTAAGCGTAAAACTGATGGATTCGCTGGTTGATACAGGTAAGAAACGTTATCATTACCACGATCAGCAGCCATTGTATATTGGATCAAATCATTAGTACCAATTGAGAAGAAATCAACTTCTTTTGCAAGTTGGTCGGCTAAAACGGCAGCAGCTGGAACCTCAATCATCATTCCGACTTCCAAATCAGAACCGATCTTAACTCCCTTTTCAACTAACTTGTCTTTTTCTTCACTTAAAATCGCTTTAGCTTTGCGTAATTCATTTATGGTACCAATCATTGGGAACATGATGCCCAACTTACCGTAAGCAGATGCACGTAACAAAGCACGAAGCTGAGTACGGAAAATTTCTTCATTTTGCAGTGATAGCCTAATTGCACGCACTCCCAAAAACGGGTTCATTTCTTCTGGCAAGTCCCAGTAGTCAAGGTGCTTGTCACCACCAATATCCATGGTTCTAATAATAACCTGCTTGCCATGCATGCCTTCAATGACTTCTTTATAGGCTTCAAACTGTTCATCCTCTGTTGGAAAGTCTTTTGAGTCCATGTACAAGAATTCAGTTCTATAAAGGCCTACAGCCTCAGCACCATTGTCATTCACACCTGGCATATCATTTGGAGTACCAATATTTGCTGCAATTGTGAATTTTTTACCATCCGCAGTTACTGAAGGTTCATCCTTTAACTTTTCCCATTCAGCTTTTTGCTTCAAGAAATCAGCACTCTTTTGCTTATAGTCTGCAATTTCGCTGTCCGTCGGCTTAACGACAACATCACCGCTAAGACCATCAACAGCAAGAGTATCACCATTTTGAACGTCTTTTGTGATTGAGTCAGTACCAACAACAGCTGGTAATTCAAGAGAACGAGCCATAATAGCAGAGTGAGCAGTCCTACCACCAATGTCAGTTACAAAGCCCTTAACAAACTTCTTGTTTAATTGAGCAGTGTCACTTGGAGTTAAGTCATGAGCTACCACAATTACCTCGTGATCAATTGATGCAGGATTAGGCAACTCTTTACCCAGTAAATGAGCCATAATTCTCTTAGAAACGTCTCGTACATCAGCTGCACGTTGCTGCATGTATTCGTTATCAGTCATGCCTTCAAAAATTGTAATGAACTTTTGAGCAGTTTCATCAAGTGCAGCTTCACTGTTAATTTTTTGCTCTTTGATTTCATTTTCGATGGCACCAGTAAATTCAGGATCGTTTAAAATCATCAGATGAGCTTCAAAGACTTGAGCTTCATCTTCACCTAAACTCTTCTTTGCGCTATCACGGATTTTTTCAACTTCAGCAGTTGATACTGAAATTGCCTTCTTATACCGTGCTAATTCACTTTCAACATCGCTAACTGTAGTTTTTGAAAATGAAAGATCAGGTTCAACCAAGAGATAGGCTGGTGCTACAGCAATACCATCACTTGCAGCAATTCCTTTTAATGTCTTGGTCATTATTCAGCTAAACCCTCTTTTTTCATTGTTTCAGAAATAGCGTTGATAGCGTCTTTTTCATCATCACCATCAGCACTGATTGTGACATCAGCATTTTTACCAACTCCGAGTGACATAACACCCATGATTGATTTCAAGTTAACTGATTTACCGTTGTATTCCAAGTTGATATCTGAACCAAACTTAGAAGCAGCTTGTACTAGCAATGTAGCTGGACGAGCATGAATACCTGTTTCTGCAACAACATGAAAATCGCGTTTTTCCATTATATATATCTCCTTTTAATTCAAAAAATCAAAACGGTAATAAATACCTATTCGCTTACTTAGACTATCATTTTTTTGTGAATTAGACAACATAAATGTAACAGTTTACATCACTAAACTCCAGTCTTAGACTGCGAATAAATTATTTTACCACCCCGCAAGGCCTTTCCCGTTATGTTTTGCCTCTTACCAAAAGACCTTAATGCAGATTGAAATTCAAAAGCGTTTTGAGGATCAACTTCATAATGATCTAGTTCACCGTCTGCCAACTGCTCAAGAATTTTTTGATAATCCAAATTTACCACCGCTTTTATCCTATATTAATTCAGCAATATTTTTGATTTTGCCTACATGTATTTTAGCATATTTACCGTACTTACAAATAATAAGATCCAAGTTTTAGCACTTGATTATTCCGAGTGCTAATTATATAATTTAGTAAACTGATATGAAAGGTGGTAATACAATGCTTTGTCAAAACTGTCAAAAACGACCAGCTTCCATTCACTTATTTGCAAAAGTTAATGGACAAAGTCGCGAAATTAATTTATGCGGACAATGTTATCAACAACTTAAACAACAAGGAAATATTAATATGAATAATGACAATAATGGCTTCTTTGGTGATTTCAGCGACCTGTTTAACTATAATGGCAATGCTGGAAATCCAGGAGACCCTAGAATGAATAATGGTGGACCTAACAATGGTAATAATGGTACCGGAGGTAGTCGTTCACTTTTAGATCAATATGGTACAGATCTAACTGCATTAGCAAGAAAAGGCAAAATTGACCCAGTCATTGGGCGTGATAAAGAAATTGCCCGCGTCATTGAGATTTTAAACCGCAGAACAAAGAATAACCCAGTTTTAATTGGTGAAGCCGGAGTAGGTAAAACTGCTGTGGTTGAAGGCTTAGCTCAACAAATTGTTGATGGCTCGGTTCCTGCCAAATTACAAGATAAAAGAATAATATCATTAAACGTAGTTTCTTTAGTGCAAGGTACAGGTATTCGTGGCCAATTTGAACAGCGTATGCAGCAACTTCTTAAAGAAGTGGAAAATCACGATGACATTATACTATTTATTGATGAAATTCATGAAATTGTTGGCGCGGGGAATGCTGAGGGCGGAATGGATGCAGGCAATATTATTAAACCTGCTCTTGCCCGTGGTGATTTGCAATTAGTTGGTGCGACAACTTTAAAGGAATATCGTGAAATTGAAAAAGATTCTGCTTTAGCAAGACGTTTCCAACCCGTTGACGTTAAAGAGCCTTCGGTTAAAGAAACTATCCAGATCTTAAAGGGTATTCAAAAGCGTTATGAAGACTATCATCATGTACATTATACTGATGATGCCATAAAAGCTGCTGCTGAATTATCCGAGCGTTATATCCAGGACAGATTTTTACCTGATAAAGCTATCGATTTGCTTGATGAAGCAGGTTCACGCATGAATCTGACAATTCCTTACGTTGATAAAGATAAAATGAAGGAACGGATTGATGCAGCACAAAAATTAAAACAAGAATCTTTAAAGAACGAAGACTATGAAAAAGCAGCATACTACCGCGATCAAATTGAAAAATATAATAAGATGAAGGATCAAAAAGTAGATCCAGATAAATCTCCTATTATTACCAGCAAGATTATGAATAAGATTGTTGAAGAAAAAACTGGCATTCCTGTTGGCGATTTGCAAAAGCAGGAAGAAAACCAGCTGCAAAATCTGGCACCAAATCTGAAAGCTCACGTCATTGGTCAAGACAAGGCTGTTGATAAACTGGCTCGGGCAATCAGGCGTAACAGAATTGGCTTTAACAAATCTGGTCGTCCGATAGGCTCCTTCCTATTTGTTGGACCAACTGGAGTCGGTAAAACTGAACTAGCTAAACAGTTAGCAAGACAAATGTTTGGTTCAGAGAATGCTTTGATTCGTTTTGATATGTCAGAATATATGGAATCATATTCAGTGTCTAAACTTATTGGGTCTGCACCTGGTTATGTAGGTTATGAAGAAGCTGGTCAATTGACTGAACGAGTTAGAAGACACCCATACAGTTTGATATTGCTTGATGAGATTGAAAAGGCTGACCCAGCTGTTATGAATCTATTTTTACAAATCCTTGATGATGGTCGTTTGACCGATTCTCAAGGTAGAACTGTATCATTCAAAGACACAATTATTATCATGACCTCTAATGCTGGTCAGGGCATTAAAAATACCAGTGTTGGTTTCGCAGCTGAAAATTCTAAGGATAAGCCGGACTCTGCCAGAAGTTCAATGAGTCAATTCTTCAAACCAGAATTTTTAAACCGTTTAGATGATGTAATTGAATTCAATGAATTAACTAAAGATGATCTGATTAAGATTGTTAATTTGATGCTTGACGAAGTAAACAATATGGTTAAAAATCAGGGCTTACAGATTACTGTTAGCGACGATGCCAAGAAAAAACTTGTTGAAGAAGGCTATAATCCCGCTATGGGGGCAAGACCTTTGCGCAGAACTATTCAGGAAGAAATTGAAGATAAAGTTGCTGACTATAAGCTTGACCACCCTGCAGCAAAGAACTTACTAGCAAATGTTTCTGACAACAAAATTGTCATAAGCGAAAGTGAAAATGTTGTCGACTCAGCAAACAGCAGTGATAATTACTAACTAAGTCAATTCCTATTAAGCATGATTATTGTAAATTATGATAATCATGCTTTTTACTAAAGAAAAAAGTTTAGATTAGTTGTATACTAAAATAAAAAAGAGCTACTAGAAGAAACGGGTGAAATCCATGCATTTAATAGATGTAACCAATAGTTATAAGGACCTAGTTCATAGTCAACTAAATACGACTAACGTAAATTACGTCAAAGTTTACTCTCTAGGCAATACTTCCGTTATCTACACCGAAAGTGATAAAGCGATCGGAATTATCTTGGAAAACCACAATCGCCGTGTACGCAAGGACGAGACAGATTTTGTCATTAAAAGACTTATTCAGGAAAAAGATCCTATATACAAGTTGACAATTGATGAAAGCCAACATGTAATTGAAATCCATATCGATAAATAAAAAAAGCTGGTTTAAAAACCAGCTTTTTTGTTATAATTTTTCGGTTAATTTCACATCAGGATATTTATCTTTGAAAAATCGTTCAGCAAATTGATTTTCGAACAAAAATAGTGGTTGACCATAGCGATCTTTAACCAGTAGGTTTCGACTATTAGCCATGGCAGGATCCAGTTGTTCAGGGTCAATCCAACGGGCTACTCTATGACCAATATTGGTCATTTCAACGTCTGAATTATACTCATTTTTCATTCTGAACTTAAAGACTTCAAATTGCAATTGACCGACTGCACCTAAAATATACTCATCAGTTTGATAATTTTGGTATAACTGAATCGCACCTTCTTGAACCAGTTGGACCATTCCTTTATGAAATGATTTCTGTTTCATCACGTTTTTAGCAGTGACCCTTACGAATAATTCCGGTGTGAATTCTGGTAGTGGTGGATAAACCACTTTGTCTTTGCCGGCATAGATACTGTCACCTATCTGAAAATTACCAGTATCATAAAGTCCAACAATATCTCCTGCTACAGCATCCGAAACCTGCACTCTTTCGCTGGACATAAACTCTGTCGCATTATTTAACCTTATTGGTTTACCTGTACGAGCCAAAGTAACGTCCAATCCCTTTTTAAACTCGCCACTGCCAATACGGACAAATGCAATGCGATCGCGGTGATGAGGATTCATATTAGCCTGAATTTTAAACACAAAACCAGAAAATTCCGAATCATCAGGAGCCAGTTCTTCAGTTTCATTAACTGTATGACTTGCAGGTGCAGGAGCCATTTTGACAAAGCTTTGCAGGAAAGTCTCAACACCAAAATTGGTTAAAGCAGAGCCAAAGAATACCGGAGTTTGATCTCCTTTAGCAATCTTTTGTAAGTCAAACTGGTTACCTGCCTCTTTAATTAATTCAATTTCTCCCAGGGTATCTTGAAACTGAGGATTTTGACTATAGGGTTCACTGTCCGGCAATTTGCCATCTTTATCTAGTGGTAAAAAGCGGTCAGGTCCATCTTTATGATACATTTCAATTTTGTTATTAGCGATATCATACAGTCCTTGCAAGGTTTGGCCTGAACCAATTGGCCAATTCATAGCTACGCCTTCAATGCCCAGCAGATCTTCAAGTTCAGCAATCAGATCTAGCGGAGGTCTGCCGTCACGATCCAACTTGTTCATGAAGGTAAAAATTGGAATTCCCCTTTGTTTTACGACCTTAAATAATTTTTTAGTTTGAGGTTCGATACCTTTAGCAGAATCAATCACCATGACTGCTGAGTCAACTGCCATTAAAGTACGATAAGTATCTTCAGAGAAGTCTTCATGCCCAGGAGTATCAAGAATATTAATTCTCTTTCCCTGATATTCAAATTGCATGACGGAGCTGGTAACTGAAATGCCACGTTGCTTTTCAATTTCCATCCAGTCACTTGTAGCATAATGGCCGCTTTTACGCGCCTTGACCGTCCCGGCACTGCGAATCACACCACCAAAAAGAAGCATTTGCTCCGTGATCGTAGTTTTCCCTGCATCTGGGTGCGATATGATAGCAAATGTTCTTCTTCTTTTTACTTTGTCTAACAGTTCGTTACTCATTAAGTATTTTGTTCTTCTTTCTTTTTAGGTTTTGCTTCAGGTATAGTTAATAAAACTGTCATTAGTCTTGAACGCATCATTCTTCTGGTAGTTAAAACCATGCCGTTATCTAATTTAACCGACAATTTTTCGCCTTTGGCAGGAATTATACCTAATTTAGTGATCATGTAGCCGGCAATGGTATCCACATCTTCCATTTCAAGATCCGTGCCAAATTGTTCATTAAAATCATCAAGAGGCATTTTACCATAAATGACAAACTTGTTCGGTGCAATCTGATGCACTAAAACCTCAGTTTGATCTACTTCATCATCAATATTACCAACTATCTCCTCAATAATATCCTCAATGGTTGCAATTCCGACCACCCCACCATATTCATCGGTTAAAATAGCTAATTGCTGCTGTGTCTGCTGCATCTCAACGAGTAACTCTCTAAGTTCGGTTGTTTCTGGTGCAAAAAGTGGCGGATTCATGACATCATCGTAGGTAATTTTATCAAAACCCTTCTCCCAAGCTTTACGCAAAACGGTGCGAATATGAATAATACCAACTATTTTGTCCTTATCATGTTGATAAACCGGTATTCTGGAATATGGTTCACGCAGTATTTCTTTGAGATGATCCTGCAAACTTTCCTGGCAATCAACCATGAAAGCATCAATTCTGGGTACCATCACTTCACGTACCATTCGTCCCTGAAAATCCAAAACTGCATTTAACATTGAAAATTCATTGTCACTAATTTTCTTATTTTTATGTAAATCTTCAATTTCTGTAATTAAGTGCTCTCTTGTTTCTTCATCGTTTGTAGGGGAAAATTTATTCTTGAAACGCTCAAATAAATTCCCCTTGTCGGGGTCGCTAGCCATTTTATTGCTCTCTTTCTTAAAATAACGTATTAAATACCAACATTATATCATGTACGCAAACAATATGTTAGAATAGCACGTAAGAAATGAGGTCAAACTATGAAAAAAAGTCATGTCATACTTGTTTTCACATTTTTACTGTTAATTCCCTATCTGTGTAGTTTAACTATTATTGGTATTGGTTATGATGCCCTGGTTTTACATTCAGCTGATCTTTTTCGCACTACTATTGGTGCAACAGTCGGTGCCTTAATTATGTTTGCAATTAAGGCAACGATTCAAAGACCGGTCGATTTGCTGGCAGTTGAAATAAACGATGGCTTCTTGAAGCAATTGCTACGTTTTTTCAGTATCAGAAGACGCTACCTTTTGCAAATTGCTAATGTAATTTTAGATTTCATTCTCTGCTTTGCTGCCACTTTTGTAGTCAGAGAGTTTTTAACACTAGATCAAATTGTGGGCAAATCAGTTGGTATCGTGATGCTGATCATGCTTTTGTCAACCTGTCTTGGTGCATATGTGGAGTATGACAACCTGTCAATTGATCCCAAACAACACTAATTCTTAAGACTGTCTTCAAGATATAGTTCTTGGGTCAGTTTTTTTGTGTCTAAATTCAAGTTTTGCAAAATATAGGGAGTCAAACTATCTCCCGGATTTTGGTAAATTTTAATGCCTTCATCTGCAACAGCAGCTAAAAACTGTGAAATTATCATATTTAAAGGTTGACTAAAAAAGGAAATATTTTGATTGTCTTTTTCTTCAACAGCTACTTGAGTTTTAGGCAAAACAAATTTCATTAGTCCTTTGGGAACTGCGGTCTCATTTGAGGCAACAACGCCATACCAATACATAAAATTTTCAGGTCCAAAAACTACTAGACTGCTGCGAGTATTTTTCAAATTGTTCTTGGTAATAAAATTTTGGAAAACTTGATTTTGCTCCATTTCCATGTTTGCTTCATTAAAAGTTTTCTGTTCGTCCATCAATTGGTCAGGAAAAGGGCGACCAATAAATGTTACTTTTTCTTGTAGTTTTTTCATAAAATCTCCTAATATTCAGCTAGTTCATCTAAAGGAATAATTTCACCGGCCAGAAAGGCATCAATTTCATTGCTGGCAAAACCATGTGTAAACAGGTAATTGCGTATTTTATTCTGTCTTTGGCTTTCAGGTAAGCGGCGAAAACGTTTATAAGCTTTGATTCCTTGCTTTTTTAACGCTGCGATTTGATCTTCCTCATTTTGAGCAAAATCCATTTGCCCAATTATTGCACTGGCAAGAGTGCCGGAAAAGCCGTGGTTTAACAACTTAGTTGTCATTTTGCGTTCCAATTCTCGCTGCGACAACTTACCTACCTTGCTTTTCATTGATTTGAGCACTCTTTTGCCAGCATCCAGCCACTTATCGTCAGCTATTTCGGCTAAAGTATTGTCAATTATTTCAGGATCAATCCCCTTTTGCTTTAGTTTATTGCTGATACTAAGTGGGCCATCGGTACCCATGCGTAAATTTTGCCTGACCAATAGTTGGGCGTACTTGGCATCGTCTAAAAAGCCCATTTCTGTCATCTGACTAACCGCAGCCTGGGCAGATTCATTATCAATACCATGTTTATTAAGATATTGCAAAACTTCAAAAACAGTCCGAGGCTCGTAACTCAAATAATTAGCCACAATATTTGTTGCCTTGGCGTCAGCATCAAATTGCTTAATGGCCACAATTTGTTCTTCAGACAGTTCCTGCCCTTTTAAGAGCACGAATTCAGCTACAGTTTGTTCAGCAGCCGAAAAAGAATATTTACCGTCTAAAAAGATATTAAAACGACCAGGTCTTTTTTGGCTGCTGACTTTAGTAATTATTGGCATAACGACTCACCTTTCTACTCGCTAACTCCATGCTAGCAAATTTTGCTCTTTCTTGCTAAAAACTTTTTCCAGGGAGTACAATAAATTATTAACATTTATATTTTATTGTAGAAAGAAAATTATGTACAAGAAATTTAATCAAAATCAGCCAAAAGAAAAAGATATTATTATTACAATTAAAAGACTGGGTATTAATGGTGAAGGCATTGGCTATTACCGTAAAAAAATAATTTTTATTCCCGGTGCCCTGCCTAATGAAGTAGTTGTTGCCAAAATTATTACAGAATACCCGCGCTATATTGAAGCTGAGCTTGTCCGCATTAAGGAAAAAAGTCCTGATAGAGTACCTTTCCCCACTAATGTTAATCCAGAAATTGGTGGACTCGAACTTGCTCATTTAGATTATCCTAAACAGCTTGAATTTAAACGCGACAATGTTCTTGAAGCCCTCAAGAAATTTCATCCCCGTGGTTACAGCAAGTATAAAGTTAAAAAAACAATTCCGGCTCCAGAAGAATGGCATTATCGCAATAAAGCCCAATATCAAATTGAACAATCTCATGGTCAGATCAGTTTGGGACTTTTTGCCCCTAACTCACACGAACTATTTGATTTGCCTGAAATGCCAACTCAAAGTAAGGCAACCCAAGACACCGAACGTAAAATTAAAAGTTTAGTGGAAAAATTGCACATTAGAATTGCAGATCCTTTGCGGCACTTTGATGGTCTTAAGACCATTGTAGTACGACAAGCTTATGCCACTCACGAAATTCAAGTAACTTTAATTACAGTGGGCCATAGTCTTAAAAATATTAATCAACTTGCAAAAGAAATTATGAGGCTTCCTGATGTAGTCAGTGTTTTTCAAAATGAAACTGATTGGCGCAACCCACAAGTCTGGGGCAACAAAACCACTAAAGTAGCAGGTAAAAATCAAATCACTGATGAAATTTTAGGCAAAAAGTTTGCCTTGTCACCGCGAGCATTTTTTCAGTTAAACCCGGTACAAACTAGTACTTTGTATTCACGCGCACTTAAATTTTTAGATTTGAGTCCAGATGAAACGCTGATTGATGCATACAGTGGTGTGGGAACGCTGGGAATTTTGGCATCAGATCAAGTCAAGCAGGTTATTGGCATTGAAACTATTCCTGAAGCAATTGCTGACGCTAATCATAACGTGGAATTAAATCATATCAAAAATGCTAATTATATCCAGGGAAGTGTGGAAAAGATTTTACCTGAACTAGTAAAAAATGGCGTTCCAATTGATGCGCTGATTGTCGATCCGCCCCGAACTGGTTTAGCGAAAAGTTTGATCAAAACCCTGTTGAGAGTAAAACCCAAAACGTTTGTTTACATTTCCTGTAACCCATCTACTCTCGCTCAAGATTTAGTTCTTTTAAGTGAGGCATACAATGTCAGATTGATTGAAAATGTCGACATGCTACCCCAAACACCTAGATGTGAATGTGTCGTTAAACTTACTTTAAGATAAATAAAAAGTAAAATAGTTGTCGCAATCAGCGACAACTATTTTTGTGGATCGGGTGTCAATTGAGAATATTTCTTGAGATAAAATCCTCATATACAAATATATAAAACTTTACAAATTTTCGCGATAAACTTGTCATTTTAAAATTAGATAACAAACATATTATGGAGATAGAAATCTTGTAACCTTAACCACACTTTAATAATAGCAGATAAATGTAAGCGCTAGCAAATAAAATGCATAGTTTACTTCACATATTTAGCTAAAAATGTCGCAACACGTCTTTTATATTCCTTTGGATGCTTTGAAAATGACTTGGCATGTTTAGCTCCGGGAGCTACCCATATTTCCTTTGGTCCTCTGGTAGCATTATAATTAGGATAGACCATTTTAGTTGGTACAAAATTATCACGGCTGCCATGAATAAACAGCATTGGTCTATGATTTTTATGTAACTGTTTAACACTAGAGGCATTACCCATGAAATAGCCAACTTTTATTTTATTAATGCCACTTAGAATTTCAACTAGTGGAAAACGAGGAAAAGCAGGCATATTGTACAAGACTCCTGCTTCATGCTCGATTTCATCCTTGACGCTGGTATAACCACAGTCTTCTACAAACGCTTTAACTTGATGAGGCAGTTTAAGCCCACTTGTCATCATGGCAGTTGCCGCACCCATACTTAAGCCATAAATTACTACCTGTTGGTTCTGACCATATTTTTGCAATAAATACGAGACCCATTTTTTTACGTCATCTTTTTCCGGCCAACCATACCCAATGTATTTTCCTTCGCTCTTTCCCTGAGCTCTCGGATCTGGAGTTAAAGTATTATAGCCTAATTGATGAAACAAGGCATCATATTCTCCCATATCTTCTTTCGTGTCCATATATCCAGGTAAAACAATAGCTGTCTTGTTGGAAGTTTTGTAAGGAATAAAATTTGCGTCTAATTTGAATTTTTCATCAGCTGATTCAATATACCACTTTTGTTTAGCAGTTTTTTTAAACCAAATTTTTTCACGATAAAGAGGATCTGACTTCTTGATCACATCACTGGAAGAACTTAAAAAACTTTTTTTACCTGGTACACATGCCACTTTAAAGAAATAGTAACCTGCTCCTGTAAATAATACACATACTAGTAAGATAATAATAATTGATGAAAGCCATAGCTTTTTATGTTTTAATTTTTTCAATTAGTTCAGCCACCCTCACTAAAATAATATCTTATAGTATAACATTTTAAATTTGTATAGGAATATTAAAAATGAGATTAACAGATTTATTACAATTAACCAATGATCTAAGCAACCAAACTAACTTGTATTTAACTATCGGTCAAAAAACTATTCCTTTGGCAAAAGTAAAAATTTCAAGCAGTGAATGCTTGCTTTTTCCAGGAAAAAAGTCACTAACAAAAGGCAAACTGGTTAATTTGGTTAAAAATATCCACGGTCGCAGTATTCCAATATTTATTTATAACCAAAAAAAGAGAATTGCTGTTTATGGTATTCAAATTTTGACTGATCAAAATGGAGTTAGGCTAACCTAAAAAAGCTGCCGTTGGGCAGCTTTTTCTAACTATTTTTGCAAATATTGCCGAATGCGGTTTTTGGTTCCAGCAAAATACCAGTTGCCGGTTTGTTCGTCACTTTGAAGCTCCATATCATCTTGTGGAGATTCTAAAGCTTGATTAAAAATTTGTTCGTATTCAGGAATAGTTAATTTTTGACGGCGAGCAATCATTTTTTGATCTGCATTTGTATGTAGGTTCTTTTCATACCCTTTAACTATTTGTCCTGAATAAAACTCACCCATTGCCCCCGAACCATAAGAAAATAAACCGATTTTTGCATTTGCTGGCAATTTAGCATTTTCCAGTAAACTCAAAAGGCTTAAATATAAAGAAGCAGTGTAAATATTACCGACTTCCTTGCCATAACGAGCAGCAGCAGTAAAATTCTCTGTCAGTCGTTTTTTTGCCTTTTCATCCAGATCAGTAATTGCCCATTCATTTGCTTTAAAGCCCATTTTTACAAAAGGCAAATGATAAAGTAATGCTGTGAAATCACTAGTTTTTATTCCAGTTTGTCTAAGATAATCCTTGAACGTGTGTTTAAAAAAGTCTAAATACACATTTTTAGAATATTTACCATCAACTACGGCAACTGCTGAATCATTAGGGCGCCAGAAGTCATTAATATCCTCGCTGTATGAGCTGTGTCCATTATTGATAGCCAAAATTTGGGGATCAGCCTTTATCAACATGCTAATGCTGCCAGCTCCTTGTGTCACCTCACCCCCCGTGTTAACTCCATAACGAGCAATATCAGAGCCAATTACAATTGCACTATGGTGCGGATGGAGGCGGACATAATCCCGAGCAATCATGATGCCTGCAGTCATGCCAAAGCAAGCTTCTTTTACTTCAAAAGTTCTCACATTTGCCGGTAATTCCAAAGCCGATTTGATGAAAAGCGAAGCTGATTTAGACTGGTCAACACTGCTTTCTGTTCCAACGATTAATAAACCGACTTTTTTACGTTCAATTTGATCTAAATATCTAAGCGTTGCATTAATTCCCATTGATACTGCATCTTGAGTCTGATCAGCAACACTCATTCTATTTTGACCAATACCAATCAAAAATTTATTAGGATATTCATTTCGAGCTTTTGCCAAATCCACCATATCAACGTATTTGTTTGGTGTATAAAAACCAATTTGATCAATTCCGACTTGCATTATTTTCCTCTCTGATTTCTTTTAAAAATTCCTTAGCTGCAGATTGACTGTATTTTTTGCTATTTATTATTTTTTGGAATACAACTTTTTTCTCGGCAGCAGTAGCATCTAAAACTGCAACAATATTTCTGGCCTGCAGTTTCATGTGTCCTGCTTGTATTCCCCTGGTAGAAATTGCCAGTAATGCTGCTAAATTATTGGCTAAACCAATGGCAGCAATAATATTAGCCAATTGTTCTGCAGTAATTTTCTCCCCTAAAATACGATAGTTTTGCTTAACATCTTTTCTGGTATTAATTGAGCCGCCAACAGTTCCAATTGGTAAGGGAATGCTAAGCTTTCCGACAAGATTTTCATTTTCAAGCTGCCATTTGCTGAGACTGGTGTAGGTATCCTTTTTACTTGCAAAAACACCACAAGCTGCCTCTACTGCGCGAGTATCGTTTCCAGTTGCCAGTAAGACAGAATCAACTCCGTTCATGATTCCTTTGTTATTGGTAACGGCTCTCATTGGGTCGTCCTGACCAATTTGACTCAATAAAGCAATTTTTCTGGCAATTTCTGTTCCACCTAATAAATCAACAGGAATTGCAGCCTTGACCGTTGTGATTTGGCTAGGATAATTTGACAAAATGGCAAATAATTTTTGTTTAATGCCAGCAAAATCCTCTAACTCATCTGCCATAAATTCTAAAATTGAATTTACTTTATTTGCACCCATAGCCTCTGCAGGATCAACTAATACTTTTATATAAAGCAAATCATTTATTTGCTTAAGTTCTATTTTACGGACTCCACCGCCATGACTTACAAGACTGGCAAAATCAGTATTTGTCTTTTTAATAAGAGTTGGCAATACTTCTTGCAAGTTGGAGACTTCAAAATTTTCAGCCACCTGCATTACAATTTGACCCCAAATACCGTCTCGTTGACTACTTGCGGTAAAGCCACCAGCTTTTGCAACAATACCAGCGCCATTATTAGCCGCTGCAACTACCGAGGCCTCTTCGGTCACCATTGGCACTTGGTAGTTTTGACCATTAACCAATAGGTTTTGTGCTAAACCAACAGGTAAACGTAATTGACCAATTACATTTTCACTTAATAAATCCAAGTCATGCAAAACCTGAGAGTCAACTTGATCCAGTTTAATTCCCTGTTTTTGCAGCATTTCTCGTCTTTTTTCTGGTGCTAACTTATAAAACTTCATTTAAAATTTCTCTATTTCATATGCAATTGCTTGTCCACCACCAATACAAAGAGTTACCAAAGCCTTGTGACCATTGATATGGTTCATAATATTGACAGCTGTTCCTACTAAACGAGTTCCGGTAGCAGCAAGAGGATGACCTAGTGCAATGGCTCCACCAAAAATGTTTAGTTTAGCGGGTGGAATTCGGAGTTTTCGAGCTAAGACAACGCTAGGTGCAGCGAAAGCTTCATTAACTTCGATTGCATCATAATCATTAATGGTATTGTTTGTTTTTTGTAATAATTTTTCTACTGCAAAATATGGCGCTACACCCATGTATGCCGGATCAGTACCAGATTCAGCAAACGATCCCAACCGCGCCAGAGGTTGCAGTTTGAGTTCCTTTACTTTTTCTGCGCTTGCCAAAATAATCATACTGGCACCATCACTTAAGGGCGAAGAATTGCCAGCTGTAACTAAACCATCTTTCTTAAAAACAGGTTTTAGCTTGCTTAGTGCTTCTAAATTAGTATCAGCTCGAATTGTTTCGTCCTGCTGGATCATTTTACCGTTTACTTCTACGCCAATTATTTCATCTTGAAAAAAGTTTTGCTGAACAATTTCAACTGCTTTGCGATGAGAAGCTAAACTATATTGATCCATTTCTGTACGCGTAACTCCATATTTTTCTGCTACGTTTTCAGCCGTTAAACCCATATGCTCATGAGAAAAAGCATCAATGAGGCCATTCTGCAGCATTTCGCTTTGAAACTGTGGTTTTTCTTTGTCCTCTGTTAAATAAACAGCATTAGACATACTTTCAGCACCGCCAACAGCTACCAAGTCAAAGTCACACAGTTCCATCTGTCCTTGAGCCAGTCTGAGAGCTTTTAAACTTGAACCACAGACTTCATTAATTGTAACGCTGCTGCTTTTGGGACTCATACCCGTTTTCAGAGCAATTTGCCGAGCCATATTTTGTCCTAACCCAGCACCCAAAACATTACCCATAAATAAGGCGTCCAGTTTTTCAGCAGGCAGATCAATGCTTTTTAGTGTTTCTCTTAAGGCTAACTCTCCTAAATCTATTGCATTTTTTTCAGCCCATAACCCATGATAGCGACCAAAAGGAGTTCTTTTAGCTGCAACAATATATATATCTTTCATTTAACCTATCCCTTAGCGAAAAGTTTCAAGTTGCATGATACAAAAATTTTCAACTCGAGGACAGTAATTAGTCAGACATTAAGAAAAATTTTACATAAAAAAAGAAACCATTAAATGATGGTTCCTTTAATTGCATAATTGATTTATTTGTTATTGTTAATTTTGTTCTTCTAATTTCTTTCCTAAATCAATAATATATTTACGTAATGCATCCTTCGTTTCCGGATGTTTTAAGCCATATTCAATTGAAGTTTCCAAGTAACTTTCTTTATTGCCGACATCGTGACGAGTCCCCTTAAAGACATGAGCTAGAACGCGTTGCGTTTTATTCATGGTATCAATCGCATCAGTTAATTGAATTTCTCCACCTTTGTCTGGTTTTTGCTCAGCCAAAATTGGAAAAATTTCTGGAGTTAAAAGATACCGACCAATAATGGCATAATCACTCGGAGCCTTGTCGACCTCTGGTTTTTCTACAAAAGATTTAACGTTTATTAAGCCAGGCGCAATTTCACTGTCTGGTTCAATTATGCCATATTTATAAACCTCTTTATGTGGCACCGGCATGACTGCAATTGTGGAAGCATTCGTTTCACTATAACGGTCAATCAATTGCTTTGTTAATGGTACTTTGTCCATCATCAAGTCGTCGCCAAGCATAACGACAAATGGTTCATCTCCAATAAAACTACGTCCACGGGCAATCGCATCCCCTAAACCTGCTGGAT
Source organism: Lactobacillus kullabergensis (assembly GCF_000967195.1). Lineage (GTDB taxonomy): Bacteria > Bacillota > Bacilli > Lactobacillales > Lactobacillaceae > Lactobacillus > Lactobacillus kullabergensis. The sequence goes on along the minus strand of NZ_KQ033871.1, from coordinate 509,341 downwards.
AGGGTTGACGAGTATAATAAATATTAATTCCCAAATGGGTAATTTCCTGCGACATTTTAAGCAGACCAGTCTTACCTTTTTCCTGCAGATTTTGTTCAAGTTCAGGATTGGAGTCAAAATGATCTTCAATCGAGCGCTTATTTTTTCCAGTGACAATCAAAATGTCTTCAATACCAGATTTTTTAGCTTCTTCAACGATAAATTGAATAGTCGGTTTGTCGACAATCGGCAACATTTCCTTGGGCATTGCTTTAGTTACCGGCATAAACCTAGTACCAAGACCAGCAGCAGGAATAATTGCTTTTCTTACTTTCATATTTTTTACGCTTTCTTTAAAATCATAAAACTAATATACCAAAATAAAAATGAATGCGCCAATTTTTAATGGCTGCGCTTTCTTTGAATATATTCAGCTAAGCGACCCACTGAATAGTGCACTTCTCCGTAATTTAGTGTCACTATTGCAGCATTTACACATGTCCCCAGTAAAAAGAGGATTGAGGAAATATTCAACCACAACATGAAAATAATAAAAGTACCGATAATGCCATAGTTTTCCCAGCTAATACGAAAATGATGCAGATAGAAACTAAAAAGCCAGGAAAGAATAATCCAGCCGAATAATGTAGTAAAAACACCTGGCCAGATAACTTTTTTCTTTAATCTGATGTTGGGTAAAAAATAATTGACATAATACAGTGAGCCTATCATTGTGATAATAATTACTGGGTAACGATAACTAAAAATTTTTTCAATTTCGCCAACAGAAAAAGAGAAAATTGGGCGTAAAAATTCGAGTACCTGCTGACCAAAAATCAAAGTTAAATTAAGCAAGGCAAATACTATAATCATGAGGTTGGTCAACATAATAGTAATAGATCTTGTCCAAACAGTAACTTGCCACTTTTGCTTTAATTCTTGGGCACGAACACCATAAACCCGATTCATACCAATTCTAATAGCATTAACTAACGAAGAAACAGACCATAATGCCAATATAATACCGAATGAAATATAACCACTTGATTTGCTTTTTAATAATGAGTTAATTATCGGCATAATAAATTTAGCAATTTTATCAGGAAAAATCAGTTTTAAATAACTGGCAATCGGTTCAGTATTAATATTAAATAACGGCAAAATATTTCCGATAATAATAATTAACGGAAATATCGAAAACAAAACATAGTAAGCAATCGCAATTGCGCTTGTTAAAACTTCACCTTGAGTAAATTTCAAGGAAACAGTTTTATAAAATAAAAAAGAGCGTTTCCTGATTGCCTCAGCTTTTTTACCCATGCAATTTAGTCATCCATTTCGTCAAAATGTGGTAAGTATTTTTCGTAGCCATCATATGGCTTTTGTAGCGTTAAAATTTTAGGACCATCCTTAGTTATTGCAAAGGTATGTTCAAATTGTGCGGATTTTGAGCCATCCGGTGTAGCGTAAAAGACCCAATCATCTTTTGGATCCGCAACGCTTTTTTCAACAATACGCCAGTCACCACCGGCTTCAACCATTGGTTCACAAGTAATAGTCATTCCTTCACGCAGTCTTAATCCGTGTCCCGCTTTACCCCAATGTGGTACTTCGGGATCCTCGTGAATGCTGGGTTGAATGCCGTGTCCGACTAATTCTTTAACGTCACCATAGTGATGTTCATCTTCTACAAAATGTTGTATTGCGGCTCCGATGTCCCCAATACGATTGCCTAAAACAGCTTGATCAATACCCAAATACATGGCTTTTTTAGTTGTATCCATCAAATCCTGATCAGCTTGAGAAATTTCACCTACTGGGTAAGTAGTACAAGAATCTGTTTCAAAGCCATTGAGATTGCAAGTCACATCAACCTTGACCAAATCCCCTTCCTTTAAAACTGTGTCTTTACGTGGAGTAGCGTGGGCGATCTGGTCATTAACAGAAATACATGTCCCATATTTGTAACCTTCAAAGCCCTGCTCTGACAACCTGCCACCACGACTTTTGACAAAATCTTGACAAAATTCTTCAATTGACCAAGTGGTAATTCCGGGCTTAATTACTTCCCTTAGACCTTCAAACATTGATGCTAATAACCTGCCTGAAGCTTGCATGCCCTTCAATTCTCTAATGGATTTAATTGTAATCAAATTTAAATTCTCCTCTATTAAATGATGTTTGATTACATTATAGCGTTTTTTAAAAGTTTACTAAAGAATTTCATTAATTACGCAAAATTAGGTATAATGTTTTGATGAATTAGTTTTTGTGAAAGGTATGAATTTAATGAAAGCTAGAATAGTCTATGCAAGTATGACTGGCAACGATGCAGATATGGCAGATATTCTGGAAGAAGATTTACAAGATTTAGGCTTTGACGTTGAAACGAGCGAAGCTGAATTTACTGACGCCAGTGATTACTTATCAAGTGATTTGTGCATCTTTATTACTTATACCTATGGCGAAGGCACTATGACCGACGACATTGCAGATTTTTATGACCAACTAAATGACTTGGATTTAACTGGAAAATATTTTGCTGTGATGGGCAGTGGTGACATGATGTATGCTGATCATTTTTGTGAAAACGTCTTTGATTTTGAAAAAAAGTTTAAGCAAGTTGGAGCAAAAGAAGTGACTAAACCTGTTACAATTGAAAATGCACCAAACGATAACGATATAGATGCAATTGATAATGCAGCTAAGGAAATGGCTGATCAGTTAAATGGTTAAGAATAAGAAAATGGATTCACAAAAATTTGACTCAATGTCTGATCCTAAAATTCATCACTTAGCACAAAAAGTAGTCAAAAGACATCGTAACTTATTTGTTTACATGATCTTTGGTTTTATAGCAGCTCTAATCAACACCGTGGTTTTTATGGTTTTACATAAATGGTGGCATAGCATTGTTTTAGTATCAAATACTATTGCATTTATTGTGTCTAACCTGGCCTCCTTCGTATTTAACCAAAAGGCTGTTTTTATCAATAATGTTGATGAGGAACATTCAACTTGGCAAAAACTGATTATCTTTTTTACTTATAGAATTATTAGTCTTATTCCGGACAGTTTAATTATGTTGGTCGGATTGTCCTGGCTTCATTTAGATGCACTGTTAGTAAAAATTGTTGATCAAATTTTAGTGGGTATTTTTAATTACCTCACTACCAGATCAGTTTTTCAAGCTCAAGAAACTACCATGATTGCGCGAGCAAAAGAAAAAATTAAGTCACGTAAAGAAAAAAGTAATAAATAAAAGCCAAGAAAAAAATTTGG
>NZ_KQ033871.1:399089-504953 GCF_000967195.1 Lactobacillus kullabergensis | reverse complement strand
CCAAAAATTTTCTTGGCTTTTTGTATAACAAAATTTAGATAGCTCATTTAAAATCAGCTGGTTTTTCACCCTTATTTTGAGCAAAATAGTAAGCAATATCATCCATTATTCGTTCTGATGCATGACCATCACCATAAGGATTCTTGGCGTTAGCCATTTGTTCATATACCTTCTTATTATCAAGTAACTCCAACATTGCGTTTCTAACATTATCAACTTGTGTTCCCACTAATTTGAGTGTACCAGCTTTAACACCTTCTGGCCTCTCTGTAGTATCTCTTAAAACTAGGACTGGCTTGTTTAAAGCAGGAGCTTCTTCTTGAACTCCTCCAGAATCTGTCATGATGAAGTAGCTTAATTTGGCTAAGTTATGAAAATCAACCACATCTAAAGGGGCAATCAAATGAATTCGCGAGTCATTACCTAAAATTTCGTGAGCAACTTTTTGGACACTTGGTGATAAATGCACAGGATAAATAATTTCAACATCATCATGGTTGTCTACGACCTGCTTCATCACCTTAAAAACCCGTCTCATAGGTTCTCCCTGATTTTCCCGCCTGTGCATGGTCACAAGTATTATCTTGCTTGCGGGTTTAATCAGATCTAAAACCTCATGGTGGTAATCACTTTGAACAGTTTCTTCCAAGGCATCAATAGCTGTATTACCAGTGATAAAAATATTATCAGAATTGTGGTTTTCTTTAATCAGATTTTGCTTACTTACCGCAGTTGGTGCAAAATAAAGATCAGTTAAATCATCTGTCATTTGCCTATTCATTTCTTCGGGAAAAGGTGAATACTTATTCCAGGTTCTAAGGCCAGCTTCAACGTGACCGAGTGGGCATTGAAGATAAAAGCTGGCCAAACCAGCAGCAAAGCTGGTAGTTGTATCTCCATGAACCAAAACAATATCTGGTTTAACTTCTTTTAGAACTTTTGTCATATCGATTAATACTTTGGCTGTCACGCTCTCTAAAGTTTGGTTTTTCTTCATAATATTAAAGTCATACTCCGGCTTGATTTTAAATATATTAAGAACTTGATCCAGCATCTCTCGATGTTGTGCTGTAACCACCGTAACTTCTTCAAATCGATCATCTTTTTTTAGTCTCTGTACCAACGGAGACATCTTTATGGCCTCAGGCCTGGTACCAAAAACAGTCATTACCCTAATTTTGCTCATAATTTCCTCCATTTTATTAATATATTAGTAAATTAGCGGCAAAAAAACAAGTAAATTATGGTTTAATAACTATTGAATAACAAAAGTTGGTGAAGAAATGTATCATGGATTTAAATTATTACTAATTACAGGACTGTTAATAGTTTTAGCAGCTTTTTGTTTTGTCTTTAGTTTTGACGGCAGAAAGACAGTCAAATGCAGAAGAATTTTACTTGGAATAGCAGTAATTCTATTCATATTAATTATCTTTTTAGTTATTCGTATTTTGAAATCACCTTTCTATTAAAAATATAGTAAGAAAATGCTCTAGATCAGTAACTACACAAATATTTATTTTATAAAAGTGTTTATTCTTTCACTTTATATATTAATTCGCTGTATAATGATTTTGAAAAGAGGTGAATAAATTATGGGCAAGGTGGAAGTCACTAAAAATGTTTGGGTCACTACTCACGGCGATAAATGGGCTGTTAAAATTGCTGGTAGCGACAAATTCTCTAAAACTTTTGACAGAAAAGCTGATGCTTTAGAATATGCAAAAAGTCTGGCACAAAAGAAAAAGACCGAACTAATTAGTCAAAAAAGAAACGGGCGTATTAATCTTAAAAATTCGTATGGTCGTGACAGTCCCAAAGCCGCAGGCTAATATATCGATACATTGTTATTACTACTATTTTCATATATTTTATCTAATCTGACATTTTAATTAATCTATATTTCTCAAACTAAAATATAAACTTTATTTTATTCATATTTACATAAATAACAAATCTTTCAAATTCTGGTCTGATTATCTTCTTGGTAATCAGACTTTTATTTGTCCACAATTATTTTTACCCCTAAAATATCTGAACTATCAATACTATCTTCTTTTTTGTTACCAACAAATGTGAAATTGGTCTTTGCTGCATTTTTGATTAAAACATTCGTTACAATAAAAGTTTTAATTGCACCATCTTTAAGTTTAAATGCAGCTTTTTTACCTTTTAGGACAAATTTTAATTCAAAGTATGTCATTTGATGTATAGCCAAAGAAAAATTGGCACTGCCTGGAATTGCATCAACCACTTGAGAGATAAAAACATCATCTTTTGGATCATCAGCCATAAAAATCATTTCAGGCTGGTCATCATCTTCGTCCTCAATTTCATTAACAAAAATTGTTCTTTTAGTACCATCTTTTAATTCAAAAGTTACATTACGAGCCCGAAAATTAGCTAAAACTTCGGGTAAAGACATTTTGTGTGGATTCATTTTTAAAAATTCTAATTAAACTAAAAAAGCCAATCTCGTTTAAAACAGAACCTTAAGTAAAAATAGCCTGCCAATCAAATTAGCTAATAAATTCCGAAATTTACATATAAATTATACTTGATATGACCCCGGTGAGATTCGAACTCACCTCTACGGTTTAGGAGACCATTGTTCTATCCAGATAAACTACAGGGTCGCAATAGATTAACTTTACCAAATTTGAGTGATAAAAGCCAATTTTTTTAGTAACTAATATTGACGAGTAAAATATGGTTGTGGTGCATTAGAATCAGCGATTTTATCTGCCGCAAAAACAAAAGGTGTCCAAATGGCTAAGGCTATCAGCATGTTAACAATTGACAATACGATAGCACGCCAATCATAATTACAGGCTAAAAATGGCCCGATGATTGGGGGCACAACGGCAGGAACTGCTGCTTGGACAGGATTAACTAAATTCATCATGCTGACACCGTAAGAAAAAGCCACATTGACTAATGGGGCAAGGACAAATGGAATAAAATAAACGGGATTAAGAACTACAGGCAAGCCAAAAATAATTGGTTCATTGATATTAAAAATTCCTGGAGCTAGTGCAACTTTAGCAATTGTCCGGTAGTCACTCCTCTTGGAAAACAGCAGTATGGCCACAATTAACATCAATGTTCCCCCTGTTCCTCCAAACCAGGCAAATGCATCAAACGATCCGCGAACCCAAATAAAAGGTGCTTCTCTTCCTGCACGAGCAGCTGTGACGTTGACATTCTGGGCAGTTAACCAAATTGAATCTAAAATTGGAGCCCAAACGCTTAAGCCATTAAAACCAAAAAAGCTGAAAATCTGAACTAATAAGGTCACAAGCATTACCATGCCGAAGCCTTGGCCTAATTTTACTAAAGGGGTTTGAATCGAATTGAGCAGCCAGTTGCCAAAAAAAGTTCCCGTGATTGTCTGAAAGACAAAATTAATCATACCAACGCAAAATATCGCAATAATTGCGGGAATGAGTGAATCAAAAGCCATTTGTTCAGCATAAGGCAAATTAGCAGAAAGGTGAAGTTTGATTCTCGCCCTAAAACAAAGGGCAAAGATAGCAACACCGATTGAGCCAAATAAAATTGCAGTAAAAATGCCGGTAGTTGAAAATTGTGAAATGTTAAAAGCTTTTTGAACAGGAACTACTTTGCCGTTAATTTTAAGTTTAGTTAAATTAGCAATGCTCATGGCCAGAGAAGATAAAGAAACAATTGCTCCAGCAACTGGATCAACTTCCATGCTTTTAGCTAAATGATAGCCCAAAGACATTGACAAAAAGAGAGCAAATAAAGCAAAGGTACCGCGCCAAACCACATTACACACTAGTGAGAGTGGCTGCATTGCCCAAGCAAAAGTTTGCCAGCCTAATTCAGTTTTAGCTGCAGCAATCAGGCTTTTGACCAAAACAGCAAGGGAACCTGCAATAGTAATAGGCATTACTGAGACAAATGCATCCCTTAATGCCACCAGCCAGTGAGTTTGCCCTAATTTATTTGCTAAAGGCAAAATATAGTCTTCCAGCCAAGCTACTAATCGACTCATTTTTGCTCCTTTCTTTTCAAATAATGGGGATGATAGCCCTTGTTTTTATTCTTATGCTTTTTATGTTTTTTGTTTGATCCACTAACCTTCTTTTCTTTAGTTGCGTCCTGTTTCTTATTTTCCTTTTTACGTGGCTTTTTAGTAGTTAAATGAAACCCTGCAAAATATACACGTTCAATTTTAACACTCTGCTCGAGCAGCTTCCTAAGATCGCGCAAATCATGATCATCACCCAGGGTAACCACAAATCCTTTGGCACCCATGCGGCCAGTTCTTCCGGCACGATGCATGTATGTGTTAACTTCACTAGGAATGTCGTAATTTATCACATATGTTACACCAGCAATGTCTAAACCACGGGCAGCCAAGTCGGTTGCTAGGAGCAATTTGATTTTACCAACTTTAAAATTATTGAGAGCTGCCTCTCTTTTCTGCTTGCCGAAGTCATTAGCTAAAATACCAAATTTAGTCTTAGTATGTGCCAAAATACCGGCAAAACGCATCATTGTTTGGTTTGAATCAAAAAATAGGATACCTTTAAAACAATCAAGGCGCATTAACCGCTGAATAAAATCAACTTTATGCGCATTATCTATTCGCAAAAAATAATTTTTAACAGTTGATTTCTGTTCTGGTCGCACATCAATAGTGATAAATTTGCGGGCAAAAATATCTTCTGCCTGTTTGGTTATATCAGATTCAGTAGCACCAAAAAGCAAGATTTGCGAGTCAGCTGTCATATTCTGCCCTAAAGAACTTAATAATTCCATTTTATTGAATTCTAAAACGTCATCTGCCTCATCTATTACCAGAGTTCTTATCTGATTAACTTTTATGCGATTAGCGGAAAAGAAATCAAAAAATCTTCCGGGTGTAGCAACGACAATTTCAGGGTGTTTCTTTTTTAAATTATCTTCCTGACGTTTGCGATTTCCTGCCCCAATAAGTGTAATTCCAGTTAAAGCGAGAGCATGAATAAAGGGATTAATGGCATGGCGAATCTGCACCGCTAATTCTGTTGTTGGTGCAATAATAATTAAACTATTGGGTTTGCCTTTTTCTACTTTTTCCAGTGCGGGTAAAGCATAAGCCAAGGTCTTTCCGGTTCCCGTTTTTGCAAGTGCAATACAACTTGCACCATTTAAAATTGGAGTTCGCGTTTCTTGCTGAATCAAAGTTGGTTCAGCCATTTTTAATTTTGTTAAAACTGATTGAATTTCTTGTTTCATTATTGTGTTAATTGTCCGTATTTCTCCTTGTACTGGGTAACTGTACCATTGTATGTCAGCATAACTACCCCACTTTCTAAATTTCTTACAGACTTTACCCGTCCGTCATTGTTATAGCGCCAAAATGAATATTGCATTTTATTTGGGGCTTTTTTACCGCCAGTAATAAACTGTACACCATGGGGAAAATATTTTTTATATTTAACTGGGATATCTATCATGACGCGTTTATTTAATCCTTGAAGCATGCCAGCAAATTGAGCCATTTGTTTAATATATGATAAATCATAGCTATCAATAGCTGGTTCTATACAAATTGGTAAACTTCCCGTGTCTGTGCCCACCTTTTTCAGAAAATACTGATAGTGCTGCAATGGTGTTGATTCATTGCTGTAAGCAACGATGGTGCCAAAAGCAAGTTTAGTTCCTAATATTTGATCACGATAAGACAAATAATCATCGTCAAAGTACGAGCGCCCCTGTGTACTTCTCAAATAGACAAATGAAATGCCGTTAGACTGCAGTTCATGTAAATCAACATAACCATAATTCTGGTTTAATTCAACGCCAATTGCACTTGAATTGCCATTTGGCGGTAAAGTAGTTTGCTTATGCATATTGGTTATACCAACGATAAGAAGCCCAATTGCAACAATTAGCAATATTAGAATCGCAGGTAAAGTAAACTTATGATGAAACCTTTTCATCTTTTTCTCCGTTTATTTTTCTACACCTGTACATTATAGCAATTTTTCAGCTACAGTTGCTAACTACAATCTTAGCAATAAAAAAAGTGATCGACCATAAAGTCGATCACTTAATAAACAAAAATTATTCTTCAACTAAATATACTGGCTTTTGACCATTTAAAACGCGCTTAACATCAGTCATACTGTGTTCAATCATATTTTTAACAGAGGTCTTGGTGTAATATGCGGAGTGCGGCGTAAAGACCACATTAGGCATTTTTGCTAATTCCTGGTACTCAAATGGCAATTCGGAAATATCTTTGAATTTCTTCATGACAATTGCCTCTTCACCAGTCATAACATCCAATGAAGCACCAGCAATTTCTTTGTTCTTCAATGCATCAATCAAGTCTTGAGTATTAACCAATGGACCTCTAGCTGCATTAATGAGATATGCGGTGTTCTTCATTTCTTTAAATTGCTTTGCACTAATCATATCTTCCATTGAAGGCTCAAGAGGTGTATGCAATGTCAAAATGTCCGCATTTTTGACTACAGTATCAAAATCGGTATATTCCAAAAATGCCTCATTGGCAGGATTTTCAACCAAGTCATAACCGAGTACTTTGGCTCCTAAAGCATGAAACATTTCTGCAACGCAAGAACCGATACGCCCAACACCAATAATACCAACTGTCTGGTTATAGATTTCATCACTCATCAAATCTTCAGACCGAACAAAATTGAGGTGCTCTCTTTCATTATCTAAAATAGGACCCCACTTTCTCAACAAGTACATTGCAGAAGTCAAAGTGTTCTCCGCCACTGCACGAGGAGAATATGCCGGTGTATTAGTTACGATCATATGATACTTGTGCACAAAATCAAAATTGACAATGTTATACCCAACAGACCTTAAAGCTATTTGCTTAATTCCATATGAGCTCAATTTACGATAGACCTCTTCCTCATCTATGTCAAAGACCTGCAAAACGCTGACAACATCATAGCCTTTCGCCATCTCAACAGTCTTAGCATCAAGCTTGTCTTCAGTTGAAACTAAATCATCTTCAGGATGATCTTTATTCCACTTGTCAGCATAAACCTGTTGCTCCGGGGTCATATTGTAAAGTAAAGCTTTCATTATTAATCCTCCTTTTTTGGATAAAAAATTTATATCTCTTATTGTATCTAAAATTAGAATAAAATTAAAGATAAATTTCAAAAAATAATAATTTAAGCCTAATCATATGAAAGCTAATAAGACCATCAGATTTGCACATTATTTTAAAGTGCTAAATTAAATTTTTTGTTCAATTTGGTTGATATTAACACGTAAAACCTCTCTTAACCAGGGAAAACGTGCCTGCATTTCAGAGAATTCTGGTCCTTCTGCCAAAAATTTTCCGGTTCCTTTAACATGAAATCCAGCTCCTGGGCCAGCTGTACCCTCTACTTTTTTTGAACCCATAGTTAATAGGATATGATTGTCTTGGTTAAAATCATTCTCAATACTGTGCATTCCCGCTGCAGGGATATAAAGGCAATTGTTTGCCTCGTCGACTTTTACATACGACATCCACGTATTTACCACACTGGCTGGGTTGGCATTAATAGTAACAATGGTAACTGGTCCTTCATCATTCATGACATCTAAAAATTTTTGATTCATTTTTTCTCCCCCATAATAAAAAAGCTACTTTTTCAGTAGCTTCTTTTATTATGGAACACTTGTTCGAAATTGCAAAATCATTTGCTTTTATTTAGTAAGCTCTCTTACCCTTTTTATAAACTGCTTTATCTTTTTGCACAACAGCATTGATTTTCTCTAGCGGATTTTCATCAAGTACCAAAAAGTCTGCGTATTTGCCCTCTTCTAGCGAACCATATTCGTCAGCAATTTTAAGTAGTTTAGCGGAATTATAGCTGGTTTCTAAAGCTTCAAAATTAGTAAAGCCTTGTTCTACTAGTAAAGGCAGTTCTTCAGGAGTCATCGTAAAGTCATTAAATGGTGTGCCGGCATCAGTGCCCAAAGTGATTTTGACACCAGCATTTTTGGCCTTAGTAATGTTGCCGCGCAAATCTTTCCAAGCTGCCGCAATTTTATTCATTTCCCAGTCTGGAATTTTACCCGGTGCATATTCGATAAATGCCCAAGCTCCAACTATCGTTGGCGTCAAATATGTTCCTTTTTCAATCATCAGCTTAATTTCTTCATCATTAACGTAGAAGCCGTGCTCAATGCTGTCAACGCCGGCCTTAATCGCATTCAAAATTCCCGGATTGCCTTCCGCATGTGCGGCCACAGTTAAACCCTTGTGGTGAGCTTCTTCCACTGCAACGTGCATTTCAGCTTCACTTAATTGAGGATCATCAAGAGAATCGTTTTCAGTCATGACGCCACCTGTGGCCATGACTTTAATTGCCTTGGCGCCGGCTTTAATTCCCTGACGAACTGCTTTGCGCATTTCATCTGGTGAATCGACCAGCACACCAAAATTAGGCAAATCGCCGTGTCCTCCAGTCATAGAAAACGGGTGTCCTGCTGGCACGATTTCTGGCACTTTGGTTAACTTATTTTTCTTAATTAAATTATTAAGAGCAATATCGATATTATAAGTGCTGCCACATTCACGAATATAGGTAACACCGGATTTTAATAAATCATGCAAATGTTTTACTGCACGCACAGTTGAAGAAACTACATCAGATTCACTACCACCATCAGGGGTTAAGGGATCCATAATAATATGTGTATGGCAATTGATTAGACCAGGAATCACATATTTATTTTGTAAATCAACTGTTTTATCTGCTTGAGGTGCAGTACCTGTATCAATTTCAGTAATCTTACCACTTTCGTCATCAACCACTAATGTTGTATTAGACTGAATTTTATCATCAATCCCATTAAACAAATTAACGTTAGTATAAGCAGTTTTTGTCATTTAGAAACCTCCAAAATTTTGTATAAAAAAAGCACTCATCCTTTTCTTCTTAAGGACGAGTGCTCGCGTTACCACCTTTTATTCATTTATTACTCACGTAATAAACCTCATTAACTATCAAACAATAGCTTGCAGAAATAACGGATGCAACTCCGCCACTGGCTGATTATCACCAATGGACATCAATTAGAAGCCCATGTTCGCTACTTACTGCTAACTGATTTTCACCCAAATATCAGCTCTCTTTATCAGCAACAAAATAGTTACTCTGCTTTTCAAGATGTTGTTTATTTAATTGACTTTTAATCTATCATTATTTATTAATTATGTCAACACCATGAAGTAAAAATGAAGAATCGGCAGTTCACTTGGGGGTATAGCATTAACTATTTGGCTAAGAATGGTAAAAAATTTTATCATCTTAGCCTTACTTTTCTGATGTTTTTATAATAGTTATTTTGTTTAACTTGATGATATTGCTTTTTTTAAGTTTATGCTAGGTAAAATTTTAGTAACAGGTAATCGATAACCGCTTTGATGCCACACCTCCAACTACGACTTTAAATTAGTTTTGATTACCACTGTTTTTAGTCGTTAAGCCAGAATGCTAATAATTAATCTATCCCTACTCATATGCGTTTTTTCTACTAGTTTGCAACTAGTATTAGCTTAAGTGATCAACTAACAATCCTTTTTCCTGAAAGGGGTAAAAGGCAAGAGCCTCAACTTTTTGCTTTAATCATCCGCTATTTTATTTTAACGTTGATGAGATATTAGCAAATTCAAATAAAAACTAAAGTGATGAAATTTAAAGTAATTTAATGATTAAATGAATATGAATTATTCTAACTAAAACAACAGTTTATTGAGAAATTAGATTTATACACAAGAAAGAAAGATACTTAATTAACAATGATGTAAATGTTTAATTAAAGTCAAGATTAAACTGATAACTATATTTTTAACATCAGATTCGTTACCATTATTGGCTGCGTTCAGGTCTTAATTTCTTGGTGCTTTTAAAAGCAATATCCTAGTCCTGACCAGAGATTAACGGCAACGAAAAAGATTCTACAATGAAAGTTGATATAATTTAACCAATTACATTCATAAATAAAAATATTTACCTTTTGTTAATAATTTAGTGGTATTTATTTTATAAATATATACAAATAAATTGCTGTATGGTTTATCAACAAAATAGCTTTTAATTTACATTATTTTTAAATACTCCAATTTGAGAAATATATCTTTTTAATTCTGGCTAAAATAAAATCACAATCAACAAAGGACTAATCTTTTGCTAACCAATATCATCTTATCTACTAATTTGATTTATTTGACTAAAGCGTGATAAACATCATCTTGAGCGTGAATCTTATCGCCTGTTTTAGCATCGTCACTTGCTTGTATAACATGATCTATTGAATTTGTAATTACTGTAATAATTGTTGGCTTTTTACCACTTGCTTTAATTTGCTCAAGATCAACTTCAGCCAACTCACTTTTTGGAGAAACTTTCTCTCCTTCTTTGACTTTAATAGTAAACGGTTTCCCTGCCAGATCAACAGTATCGATTCCCATATGTAATAATACTTCCAGACCGTCTTTCGTTTTAAGTCCAATTGCATGCTTGGTCTTAAAAATTGAAACAACTTCACCTTCTACTGGACTGAAAATATGTTGATCAGTTGGTTCAATTGCAAAGCCTTCCCCCATCATTTTTTTAGAAAAGACTTCATCATCAACATCAACTAAAGATTTAAATTTACCGTTAACGGGTGCAGTAAAGTCAATTGTCATTTTATTATTTTCACTTACTATATTATCTTCAGCATCATGGCTAGTTGTGGTCTCATTTTTCCTTTGAGGATGAGCTAGCAAATCATTTATTTCTTGACTATAAAGATCGGCTTTACCACCAAAAATAATTTGAAGTCCACCAGCGACTTTTAAAACACCCGGAGAACCTAATTTTTTAAATACAGGTTCATTAACTTGACTGTTATCTTTAAGTGAAATTCTTAATCTGGTAGCACAAGCAGAAATAGTATTTATATTCTCAGCCCCACCTAAAGCTGCAATAATTTGCTCAGACTCTGTATGTAGACTGGTGACATTTCCTGATTTGTAATCAGTTTTTTCAACGTCATTATCAACTTCAGTTTGCATTCCAGGAATATTGACATGGAATTTTTTAATACAAAAAGTGAAAACAAAGAAGTAGAGGAAAAACCAAATAACACCAATAATTAATACATTAGGCCAGTTTGTTTTATCTTTTCCTTGCAAAACACCAAACAACAGGTAATCTATTAATCCACCAGAAAATGAATTACCAATTCTAATGTTCATAATATCTGCAAGATAGAATGAGCAACCATCAAGAAATGAATGAATTAAATATAACCAAGGAGCTACAAATAGAAATGAGTATTCTAAAGGCTCGGTAATACCTGTAAGAAAAGAAGTAAGACCACCTGAAAGATACAATCCACCATCTTTTTTCCTGTTAGCTTTTGGCAGGCAAAGATACATTGCTAAAGCAGCTCCAGGCAAGCCAAACATCATGGTTGCAAAACGTCCAGCGAAAAACCGAGTACCATAAGTGAATAAACCATGGAAATTTGGATCAGCTAATTGGGCAAAGAAAATATTTTGAGCTCCGACAACGGTTTTTCCAGCTACTTCTGCTGTACCACCGAGTGCCGTATACCAGAACATCGGATAAATAGTATGATGTAAACCGACGGCTCCAGTCAGCCGTAATAAAAATCCGTACAGGAAACTACCAAAACTGCCCATTGCAGCAATTGCATGTCCAGCAGTAGTCAGCCAACCTTGAATTGGAGGCCAGATTAAGTAAAATATTGCACCGATAACTATAGCAGCAATTGCAGAAATAATTGGTACGAATCTCGATCCGCCAAAAAAGCCTAAAAATTGTGGCAACTGAATTTTACGGTAGTGGTTATGCAAATATGCTACAACGGAGCCAATTACGATCGCACCTAAAACACCAGTGTCAATTGTATTTTTAGGGTTAAACAATTGTAGCAAACCAGAAATTGTCGCAGTATATACAAGATAAGCTACACCACCAGCTAAACCGGCAGTACCCTTATCACCTTTAGCTAAACCAACAGCCAAACCAATCGAAAAGATTAAAGCCAAGTTACTAAAAACTGCGTTACCAGCAAAATTCATTATTTTTAATGTATTTTGTAACCAAACTTGATTTAAAACTGGAAAAGCTGAAACAGCCGCATCATTTGTTAGAGCTCCGCCAAGTCCTAACAATAAACCGGCAACCGGCAAAATAGCAATTGGCAACATGAAAGCTTGCCCTAATTGGGAAAACCACTGACCAATTGCAGTGAATCTCTTATTTTTAGTCATTTTATTCTCTCCCTTTTTTAAATACTGAAGTGAACGTCCTAGCAATTTGCAGAGGTCTAGTAATAGCACCACCAACTACAATTCCAAGCGGATTAAGGTCTATTACCTTTTTTAATTCAGCTGGAGTATGAATTTTACCCTCCGCAATTAGTGGCAGGTCAGCATCCACAATTCTTTTAATTAATTGAAAATCTGGTCCAGACTTGTTTTCACTTTCAGCAGTATAACCAGCCAAGGTAGTACCAACAAAATCTACACCACATTCATAAGCATTCTGTGCTTCTTCAAAGTTTGATATATCAGCCATCATTAACTGATGCGGATATTTCAATTTAACTTCTTTGATAAATTGATTAATGGTTTGTCCATCATGCCGAGGACGTAAAGTGCAGTCAAAAGCTATAACGTCAACCTTGGTTTCAACTAATTCATCTACTTCTTTCATCGTTGGTGTAATGTACGGCTCTTCAGGGGGATAGTCCTTTTTAATGATTCCGATTATAGGTAAACTAACCGTAGCTTGAATTTCTTTAATATCACGTACTGAATTTGCACGTATACCTACCGCACCCGCTTCTTCAGCAGCCTTCGCCATAAGAGGCATTATCCCTCCTTTTTCAGTATACAAAGGTTCTCCGGGTAAAGCCTGGCAAGAAACAATCAATCCCTTATGGATCTTATTGATGAACTTTTCTTTTTCCATATGTATTTTTACTCCATTAATATTATTTTTTGAAGTTTTACTTCCTAAAGTATGATATTATTTTTTGGCGGGAAATGCAATCGTTTTCTTGAAAAAGGATGATATAATTTACTCATTAGCGAAAGAGGCTTTTTAAGAAATGAATTTTATTCAATTATTTAATGAGAACAAAAAAGAGTTGACCAAATCTGAAGTAAAATTAGCTAATTACATTGCTAGTCACGCAGAACAAGTAATTTACGATACGATAAAATCATTGGCTATAGCTTCAGGTACCAGCGATGCTACCATTATTCGCCTTTGCAAGAAACTTGGCTTTTCAGGCTTTTCTAAACTAAAAATTTATTTAGCACAAGAATCAATTTCGCAGAATAAATTGGCTACCACTAGTGGGGATAGCAACTTTTATATTGAAAGTGCAAACTTATTAATCGATTCAATCAACAAAACTAAAAGTTTATTATTTCCCCAAAATTTACTTAAAGCGGTTAAGATACTGGCTAAAGCCAAGCGGGTCTATTTATTTGGCCTAGGGCACTCTGGAGAGTCAGCAAAAGATTTTGCTAAAACATGGTTAAGGATAGGTCTAATAGCACATGCCGAAGTTGATCCACACATTCAAGTACAAATTAGTTCATTACTAACAAAAAAAGATGTTGTTATTGGCCTATCTCTTTCGGGTCATACCAAAGATACATATGACTCTTTAAAACTAGCTAAAAAGAACGGGGCAAAAATCATTACTATTTCTAATGAATTGAGTTCGCCCATAGCAAATTTAGGCGACGTTCAATTACAAACAGCAGTGGGAGAATTTATAAATATTGGTTCTGTAGCCGGACAAGTTTCTCAACTTTATCTGTGCGATGTGTTAGCACGCGGGTACGAAATTTATACTAAAATTGATAGCAATTCCATCAAGGAAAAAGTCCTACCTGAAATATTAAAAAAAGAAATTTAAAAGTTGCTATAAAAAAAGATGGTAAATCTATTTTTAGATTTACCATCTTTTATAATACTCAGAATAAAAATTACATCTTTACTACCCTAACAGGATTTCCCAAACTTTTTATGATTTTAAGCAAGTCTTGCGGATCTAGCCAAATAGTAGCTGTATTATCGTTGGGATGAATAGCGATTCTAGGCTGGTCACTAAAATATGAATCTAAGTAAAAGGGGATTTCGTGGTGAGAGTCATTTAACAACCCCAAAGGTGTGACGGAACCTGGTTCTAATCCTAATTTTTCTTTTAGGTCTTGCGGTGAGGCAAAACTAAGCCTGCGAGTGTCATTTTCCTCATGAAATTGCTGTAAGTTGACTCTTTTATCGCCCTTAATCGTCAAAAGGTAGTAGTCACGTTTCTTGTCATCCCTCACAAACAGATTTTTAGCATCTGCTTAAGGGTGTGGCAGTTTAATCTGCTCCATTTCTGCCATATTGTAGACAGCTTGGTGCTCCACTATCTCATATTTAATTCCGTGTTGATCTAAGTAATGTAATGTCTCGCTTTTGTTCATTTGGTGTTATTTTCTTAAAAGACGCTATTTTTAATCTTACTTCATAACTTACCAGTAGAAAGTTCCTTATGATTGGTGATAGTTACCATCCTTAAACGCTTTTTGGCATCCACCTGATAATAAATTACTAGTAAATCATTAATAACATGAAATTCGTGGTATTCACTCCAGAGTTTTTTCAAAACTTTATGAACAGTATATTTTTTAAATAGCTAGGATTTCAAAAGCATACCTAGTTATCATCCTTGCATCTATTGTATCAACAGAAGAAAGATTAAACATACTTTGTAAATTATCCATCCTTTTTACAAAAGATTTTTCAAAACGAACTTCATATTTTAATTTTCTGTCCACCGCTTTTTCCAATCATCTAGATTATCTACTTTTAGATTATCTACTTTAAATACTACTATCCTTAATCAATCCTAACTCTTCAGCTTTAGCTATTACCATAGCCTTTTCAACTTCGGAAGGTAAATTTGTATCTGATGTATTATCCTCTTTACGATTTACAGGATAACTAAATCCTTTATCATGGTTAAACTGAGAGATAAGCATTTTAACTGCCGTAGCAGCCGTCAAGCCGATTTGCTTGGCATTATCATCTAATTCTTGCTTTTCTTTCTTATCTAATCTAATTCCAAATTGTATAGTCGACATAGTATCACCTTATCTGTAAAGCAATAACGATAAATCAGTTAACATAAAGGTTGTTTAATCTTTATCAGTATAAAATGATTTCAACCGATACGTAGTTACAGGCTCCACGTAATAATTATACTTTGCCACTAGGTCACAGATTTCCTCACCATCAATCAAAGTGATAATTCTGGTGCCCTGACGTGCTGTCTTAATTGCTCCGCGAGTAAAATCAGAATTCGTAATAAAAATGCCAAATTCAGCGTTGTATTTATCCATTGCTCCGCGAAACTTATCTATTTCAGGAGCGGGCACATTGGATTGCCAGCGTTTTGCTTGTAGAGCTACTCTGGTAGTCCGATAATCATTTGAACGAACATAGCCAAAACCATCAAGACCACCGTCAGCAACGTAGTTAACGCCAATCGTCTTATCAACGTCGATCCCCATTTTGGTTAATAAACCGCGACAAAAAAGTTCAAACTTTTTCGGACTCATTTTCATCAGGGCATCTAGCAAATCTTGTCTCCACTGATCTTCTTCTGTGACTTCATCCGTTGAATCCTTAGCAGAATCAATTTCAGACAAGCTTTTTTTCTTTAATTCCTGAGAATTATTATCTTCTAAAAAGGGACGAACATCCTTTTCAGGATTAAAAATATCGAGATTAACTTTACGACCTTTTTCAGATAATTCTACTTGATGATCATCTTCAGTTAAAAAACCAGTTCTTACTAAATACATAACTGCATAATTAAATGTATAGTCAAATGGTTTATACTTATTACCAGTTTTCTTAGATACCTTAACTTCATTCACTTCTTGTTCAGAAATTGCGGTGGAATTGTCACGAATATCTGAACAAATTTCACGCCTTGTTACCTGACCACCAAGACGACGCATTGAAATCAGAATTTCTTTCATAGTTACATTTTCTATATTAATTTGTCGATTAGCCATTCACTTTATTCTCCTAGTTAGATGCTTACTCTTATTATAATTTGAAGCTCATATATACTCAAACAGACTATGTAAGAAAAATTATACTAATTAAAGTTTTTTCAAAATTCGAATTAGCAAAAAAGTATTGGATAAATGATAATCCAATACTCAAATATAGGCTTTTAACTATTTTTAAGTCAAAGTTTTTTTAAAAAACTGGTACTAGGTTATTTGTTACTCTTCAGATTCTAAAGGTTTAATCTTTGTATTGTAGACTACCTTAACCTTTTCGCGTACCTCAGTCTTCCAGCTAAGCCAATTCTTTAATTTACTATCAGGATGAGTCTCTTTGAACCTATCAAAATATCTTTTACTTACCAAATCTCCCATACCTTTATGATTGATTTCATCAGGCTTATAATTGTTAACAACATAGTTCAAATTGCCATAATCAAGACCGAAATCATCTGCCAGTTGACTTAAAATTTTTTTATTTTCCTGCTTGATAGAGTTTTCTAATACATCTTCAACTTTTTGATCAGAATATTTTTGTGGATTAAGTTGAACATCTTGCCAAATCGAACGAATATGGTTCGCACGTGGCTCATTAGTTTTAGCATATTGATCAATGTAATCACCAACTTGTGAGGTTTCACTTTGATCTTCAGATTTTTGTGATGCACTTACCCGCTGGTTAGCAGTTGAAATATAATCTTGAATGAGTGACATAATATAACGTTCATCCACTTCTTTAATATGAATTGATTCAAGCTCGTAATCTTCGTCAAGATCAACGTCTACTGGATCATCATCATTTTTATTTTCTGCTTTTAAATTATCGATAATATTTTGATATGTGCCTTCTAAAGCATTTTCTATTTCAGGTGGGATATCAGCAACATTAACTTGTGCAGAAGCAGGCAGTTTATCCTGCTTATCTAACTCATCATATGTTTTAATAGCAGCAAGTGCCTGATCATATTTTTGAAAAGCTTCAGCAAACTGTTTCTGTTCTTTTTTGGGGGCATCAATGAGCGTAGCCAATATCTGTGGATTATCGACATATTTGTCTAGTTTCTTACGTGCTTGTACATAACGCTTACGTGACGTATTCCAATCTGGGGCAAGAACGCCATTAGTGCCACCATTCGCATAAAGCGTCAACGCTTTATCTATTTCATCACTATACTGATTAGGATATTGGAAAGTTACTATTTGACCCCATTTTTTGCCATCATCATAAATACGGTTTGTTCTTGAAAAAGCTTGTATGAGATTTTGGGAATTCATTGGTGGTCGGTCAAGATATAGTGTGGATAATCTTGGTGCATCAAATCCAGTCAATAACCGATCAACTACGATCACTATGTCTAGTTGTTGGTCTCGCGTTTGATATGTTTTATTTTTGCATGCTAAACGATCATTGACATTGCGATTATAACTGCCAAGCTCTGCCATAGAAAACTGCGTGTTAAACATTTTGTTGTAGTCATCCAAAGCTTGCTTCATTTCTGCCTGATTAGCCATTGATTCATCTTCATTTTGGGAGATTGAGTAGGTAATAGCTATGCGGGGAAAATCTGGCACCACTTTTTGAATACGATTAGGAACTTCACCACTAGCAATTGCTTCCTGAAAAAGGTGATAATATTTTTGTGCCTGCTTAATAGAGGATGTTGAAAACAGTGCGGAATATCTGTTGCCATTGCTAAGACCTTGTTTACGATAAGCTAAATCTAAAATTTGCTTGACAACTGCCTTCATGTGAGCATCTGTGAGATAAATATCATCGTTATCCGTTTGATTTGAATTTCCTTCATTATCAATTTTAAAGCCTAGTACTTTTTTATCATGAATTGCGTCTTCAATCGTATATTTGTGTAAAATTGGACCATAAAGTTGCTCAGTGGTACGAGCATCTTGTCCATTCTCAGCCCGCGCATTTTCCGCAAAAATTGGGGTACCGGTAAAGCCATACCATAATGGTTGACGATTAAAGAATCTATCTAGTTCTCTTTTTTGGGTTGGCGTAACGGCTCTATGACATTCATCAACAATAAAAGCTAATCTTAAGTCTTTCAACTTTTCATATTTTTTAGCAAGTTCAGGTGAATTTTCCATTCGTTTAAAAATTGTTTGCAGTTTCTGTCTGGTAGTTACAATCACATTGCGGTTGCCATCACCCAGTTGTTTAACCAATTCAAAACTATTCGAAGTTTCATCCACATCAATCGTGTCATTATTTGCATAAGTCTGAAATGCAGTAACAGTTTGCATATCAAGGTCCTTGCGGTCAATTAGAAAAATCGTCTTATCAATAGCTGGTATTTGTAATAAGTTGCGGGCGACTTTATACGAAGTTAAAGTTTTACCTGAACCCGTAGCATGCCAAATAAAGCCAGACTTTCCTTTACGTGATGCTTTGAAAATTGCTTGTATCGCTTGAATTTGGTAGGGACGCAGCAGAATGATTCTCTGAGCATTGTCATCTAAAACTGTATAGTCAGCAATCATGTGATGTGCCATCGGAATGGATAATACCTCACGTGCAAAATCTAAGTAGTCACTAACTTGTTGCTTGTCTTGATCAATCCACGAAATTAAAAAATTAGCACGCAGAGTTTGTCCAGCAGGAATATATTGGGTATTGGTACCATTGGTAACAACAAACATTTCCACAAAATTATAGATATCACTAAATTTTTCTTCGTCTATATACTTTTGTATTTGGCGAAACGCATCCATAAAAGGAAAGTTTGGTGTTTTCAATTCAATATGAATTAAGGGTAAGCCGTTAATCAAGAGAGTAACATCAAAGCGCCTATCTTGATCAAGCGGTGACAAGCTCGACTTATTAACTTCTACTTGATGTACCACTTCATAAACGGAAGTTCCACCGGCAATATTGGTGTTATCTAAAATCAATAAATCGGCATCTGGTAAAGAAGAATCATCACGCTTTAAGTGATGCCTAACCTGTCTGTTAGCACCAGCCAAGAATTTAGCAGCTTGGTAAAAATTAGGCTGAGTTATTTGCGTACGAATGGTTTCCCTTTCATTTTGTGTTAGTGGAACATCATGAAGTTGATCGCGGTTGTTATCTTCAAGAATTTGGAAAAAGTTAGCCCATAATTGCGGAATTGTTTTTAAATCTTCACGTAAACGCCATTGATTTGCATCTTTAGTTAAATGATCAATTAAAGTTTTTTCCATTTGAGCTTCTTTAACTGCTGCCACTGACATATTTATCTCCTTTCCAAACTATTCAACAAACATATTTTGTAAAAGACACTTTTTAATTTGTTGAAAATTTTGCAATTTCTTATTTGCTAATTCGATTAATTGGTCAACTTTAGACAAGAGGTTGCCGATCTTTTGTTGTTCATCTATGGTTTCCGGTACTAATACTTGTATATTTAAAAAGTCTGATTCATGTATTTTCCATTGTCCATAAGTAACACCCTGTCTATACCTGATCATATTGAAAATAAACTCTTTTCTTTGGATAAGATATCCAAGAAAATCGTACGTTAAAGAATTGTTTACTTTAAAAATACTGTATACAGGTGAAATACACGCATTTCCATATCTGTTTATTCCAATAGATCCAACTTCGAGATTATTAGAACTATATATCAAGTCTCCATATTCAGTTTTTTTATACTTTTTCTGTCTACTCTTAACTAAAAAACTTCTATTATACTTCTCTCCCTTTTCAGAAATTCCTTTTTTGGCTATGAATGCCTTTAGTGGATAATCATCATTTGGAATTATTTTAGAATTTCTTTCCGAAACTAATTCTAATGTTTTCTTATCTCTCCAATCTTCTTTACAGCCTTTAAATCGCAATTCAGGTATTTTGGCATCATGCTTAGGAAAAAGTTTTTGCAACAAAGTCTTTTTTAGCAGCTCCAACTTGTCAATCTTTTGCTGCTGCAAATCAAGTAGCTTGTCTAATTTAGCAAAAAAGTTACCGATTTTTTGTTGCTCTTGTTTATCGGGTACATTAATTTTTTTATTCTGAACAATCGATATGTAATGTCTAGCATGACCCTCTTTAATAAAAGAAGTAGCTTTCAAAAGATAAAAATCAAACCAAATATCAGAAAAATTATTTGAACTAAGAATTTTAATAGCAGAAGATTTAATTTTAAATGGAAACTTAACTAATTTGCAATCAAGAGTAAAATCGTCAAAAATTATAATTGGTAGTGGTTTCTCATAAAAACTAGATTCTAGAGTATAACCTAAAATAAAGCTTTTATTTGCAGTCAGAACTGGAATTCCATTATTCGAATAATTATCTGATTTTACGATGTACTTATCAGGTCTTTCATAATTAAGAATATTTTTAAATTTCATACTTTTCCAAACATCCTCAAAACCATTAAATCTTATATTAGGTACAGCTTTATGTTCATTCATTTTTCATCAAACCTTACTAAAGAATATCCTTTAATTGATCTAACATTTTTTGAGCATCTGAATCAGTACCAACCAATTCATCCAAAGAATGCTTAATTTCAGCAGTTGTTTCTTTTTCTTCTTTTGTAATGCTGGCCATATCTGCAACTAGTTTTTGCACATCAACTGGTGGTTCTTCTTCAAAAGTATCAACGTAACGTGGAATATTTAGATTAAAATCATTTTCTTTAATCTCATCAAATTTTGCTAAATGAGCATATTTTTCAACATCTTGACGTGCAGAATAAGTAGTCAAAATCCGGTTTATATCTTCTTCACGCAATTTGTTTTGCGTTTTAACCTTTTCAAAACCTTTAGAAGCATCAACAAACATGACATCACGGTCTTGCTTATCTTTTTTAAGTACTAGAATCACTGTTGGAATGCCAGTACTATAAAACAGATTTGCTGGCAAACCAATAATTGCATCAATAGCACCATTTTCAAGCAGCTTTTGTCTGATCTTGCCCTCAGCAGCGCCACGGAAAAGAACGCCATGAGGCAAAACTATGGACATCACACCACTATGCTTTAAATGATAATAACCGTGAAGTAAAAAAGCATAATCTGCTTTCGATTTAGGAGGCAAAACCCCATAAGGAGAGAAACGAGGATCATCTAAAAAACCTTTGTTTGCTGACCATTTTAATGAATACGGTGGATTCATAACTACCGCGTCAAAGTTATTGGCTTCCTCTGCTGGCCAATCTTCGTCCAAGGTATCGCCATTACGCAAATGCCTGTTTGCTTGGTCAATGTTGTGCAAGATTAAATTCATTTTGGCCAGGTTATAAGTGGAGGTATTAATTTCTTGCCCATAGTAAGTAACTCGATCATGAGCTGAACCATATTTTTTAAAGTTTAAGAGCAAAGACCCAGACCCCATAGCAGGATCATAAACCGTCATTCCTGCTGAATAATCTTTGCCTACCAAAGTTAAACGGGTTAACAGCTCAGAAACTTGTTGAGGTGTATAAAACTCACCCGCTTTTTTGCCAGATTCTGAAGCAAACTGACTAATTAAATATTCGTAAGCATCGCCCAGACTATCACCGGGAGTTTTAACCAATTCTATTTTGCCAATTGCTTGAATAACTCCAGCTATAGTATCTGTTCTTTTTTGCGCTGTGCTTCCTAAACTTTTAGAATACAAATCATAATCATCAAATAGCCCTTCAAAGTCTTGATCCGAGCTTTCTAGTTTATTAAAAGCATCACCTAATTGCTTGACCTGAAAAGTATGATTGTTGACCGCTTTTAAAATACTATTATATGTGTATTCAGGTTCAATTACATAACCTAATGATACCCGCAACTCATTAACTAATTCTGTATCCTCAGCATTATCTTCATAAATTTTTTGGGCTTCATCCAGCGTTCCATCAGGTTCATCAGATAATAATTCCAAAACGTTGTAAAGCATATGATCAGATAAATATTTATAAAAGACAGTGCCTAATAAATAATTTTTATATTGACTTGCATCCATCTTCGATCGTAATGAATCTGCCGCACTGAACAGCCCTTGCTGTAAACTTGTAGTCGTATTTGACAATGTTATCTCCTTTAATTTTAAAATTTATATTCAAAGTTATTTCCTAATTTAATTAGTTGATTGGAATTAGCTCAATCAACGTCTATTTAATTGTACCATTATATATTTATCAATCAGATAAATTTTAATATGCTTATTTCTTAGTGGGTTTGGTATCTTTATCTTCATAATTAGAAAAATTGGAAACTAAACTCAAAACCTCGCTAATGTGTTTTTTATAACCATTATCTTCGACAAATATACTTTCATAAAATTTTTGGGCTTTATTTTTCAACTCAATAATATCTTTTGTTCTTTTTATATTTGAATATGTCCTATTTGCAGATAAAAAATCTATAAAATCTGTGCCATCTTCATTAGAAATAAAGTCTTCATATTTATGGCCGTCAATCATTTTCAGAGCAATTAAATATGGAATCACAAATAAATCTACCATTTCAAAACTATCATTAAATGGGAAAAAGCTACTGTCCCGTTTAGAGCGAGTTTTATAAATAGCAGTATTGACACGATTTTCAAAATGGCTGCGTTCCCTTGCACTAAAGTCAAATTTTGTTTCTAGTTCTTTATAATACACTGGAAAGTTAGTATTAATATTCATTGAATCATCCATGTTTTGATAATATAACTCAAGATCCGGCTCTGGGATTGACATAACAAAATCAAAAAATCTGTCCAAATAGCGATCACCGTTGAAATTTGAGCCATAAAGTTTTTGTATCGTGTTTTTCAATTCGTAAAGATTCACAGCAAACACAAAAGTTATTTTTTCATTATCAAAAAAATGTTGTACTCTTTCTAACAGCTTAACAGCATATACTGGGCGACATCTATCCAATTCATCAATAAAAATAACAAGACGACCATCTTTAGGTATTAAAGAAGCCAATTCTTTCTTAAATTCAGCTTCAGTATTTTCTTCTGTTTGAAATATATCTAAAAGACTGCCAATATCAATTTTAGCAATTTTTTCAACCGCTATTTTAACAAGTTGCTCTCCTGCTTTAAAAGCTATGCTCTTAGCTTTTGTTTTAATGTTAAAAGTCGTTGTAGCTATGCTTTTAGACAAAGAAACAATTGGATCAATATCACTATCATTCTTCCAAGCATCAAAATATACTGATTTATAACTAATTTTGGAAAGTTTTTCCGTCTTTCCTTGTGTAACTACTTCTAAGATTTTTCTTTTTTCACTGCTATCATTTTCATCATTTAAGCAATCTAAAACCAGTTTACATTGCTTAATAAAGAAGGTTTTTCCAGATCCCCATTTGCCATCAACAGCAATCGAAATAGATCCATATTGTGAATTAAGCATTTTCACAAAATTATAAACACCATCATTTCTGCCCATACTATTAGTAAGAACGGTATTAATTATATTTTCGTCAGTTGGTTTTAAATCTATACTTCTCAAACTTTTTTCCTTTCTAAAAACTTAAAACTCCAATTTTCTAATTTCCCATACTAAAGCCAAAGAAAAGATAATTTCAATTCCCTTCACTGTCAAGGCCAAAATTGCTGGCTCAAAGTTTAATCCGACGATTAAAGCTAAAAATAGTATTAAAATCGCCAAGGTAAAATAAACCCGAGACCTATAAAGACAGTAGTATGGTAGTAAATGAGCGCCAAAAATAATTGCTAATATCATAAGTATTTTTTTCTGGTATAGTTGGATAAATCCACATCGCAATTAGCAATTACAGTACTTGGTTAACAGAAAATAGTATTCCTAACTCTGTTAGTGAATTACTTTTGTTTTGAAAATCAACATTAATCAGCCTAGAAACAAAGTAAGATAACGGCAGTATA
Source organism: Lactobacillus kullabergensis (assembly GCF_000967195.1). Lineage (GTDB taxonomy): Bacteria > Bacillota > Bacilli > Lactobacillales > Lactobacillaceae > Lactobacillus > Lactobacillus kullabergensis. Next base: position 481,038 of record NZ_KQ033871.1, on the reverse strand, counting down.
ATTGCAGCACAAACAAAAGTAACGAGGTTTTTCGTTAATATTGTAATAGACGAAAATTAAACGATTGCAATGGCTAGCCAAATAATAATTGAAGCCAGTATTATATGCAGTCCTCTTTTTTGCTTAAGCGCACAATTTAATCTTAGTTCATTAATTGCTTTCATCATCTGCATCCTTTGTTGCGTAATATAAGTAAAACAACTTTACTTTAAATTATACTTTAGTATATTCATGCACTAAAACCCTCTTTTTTTTATAAATGATAAACTTGAACCAAAAACACAAATTTAATAACCATTGATGACATTTATTCACTTGAGGTTGCTAACTGGACGTAATGTTTTTATAGAAAAGCAGCAACACATATAATGATCGTTTATCAAATTTGCAAGCAGATCTACCAAACCTTTTTATTGAAGATTCACGCAACGCTATATTTAATTATCAACATAATGAATATCTCGAACTACTGGGCAATTCACCAATTGATGTTTTTATGACCAGCAACTATAACGTGGAAATTTCTCGTTGAAATACTAAAAACTTTAAAGAGAAGTTAAACTTATGATAAAAGCCAAATTATTTATATACTTTTGATTTTATATGAAAGATTATTTTTAAAATATACACATTAAATAGACTATGGTGCATGATATTTTTGAATTAATTTTCCTTTATTTTAAATTTTATCTCAAGAATATCTTTTTCTAAAGAATTGAAATGTACCAAATTACCTTTTCCAATATCTTTTTTAACAAATCGATATTCATGTTGATATTTATACTTATTAGTTTTGTAAAACATAAGGTGATTCGTTGAAACTTTATTTATTTCATAATATTTAGGATCATAATAAATGACTGGTCCATGTTCTAATTTGTATTCGTTACTCTCTCTAATTAAACCTTTTACATTTTTAACGACAAATAGTTTCCTATCACCATCTTTTAACTTTTGAATATCTTCTATAACCTCAGGTTTAATTCGATACACATTCTCATTATCTTTGTCTTTTTCTAAATCTCTAAAATAAACTGCAAAGAAACTACAAATTCCACAGTTATCCTTATCAATGGAATTCATTTCAAGATCCAAAGAAATTTTAGTAATGTCTTCTGGGTTTATCTTGTGACCAGCTATAGTTAGAGACTTTAAATCATTAATCTCCCAATGAAATTTACTTTCATTTTTATCGCCCGTCTTATCATTATTTTCCTTATTCTCTAAATCATTAAAATACTGTAATTTTGTAAAATATAAATTGCCGTTTTTAAAATCTTTGATATATTTCGGCCTGTTTTTAACGTATTTTAGAAGAAATACTATTGCATCCGCTATATTTTTGGTCATCTATTTTCCACCTTTTCTATTCTGAACTAAATTTATCTTTTTCTGTGATAATAATCTTCACTATAGTCTTTTTCTAAAGAACCTATGTCAAGATAATTTTGATCTAAAAGTTGTTTTAAAATTTCAGAGTCAATATCATATAAATCATAATTTGCTAACCCGTTAATATATTTTCAATATTACTTTTAAGCTAATTTAATTTATCTGCTCTGATAATTCTTACATCAACAAAAAAATCTGCTTTAAATGAAAGCTTATTTGTTGGAATTATCATAAAATTGACCTATTAAAACGGCTAGCCAAATAATAATTAAAGCCAGTATTATATGCAGCCTTCTTTTTTGTTTCAGCGCACAATCTAACCTTAAATCATTAATTTCTTGCATCATCTTCATCCTTTTAAGTAAAAAACTTTTTCTTTTAAATTATACTTTAGTATATTCATGCACTCAAACCCTCTTTTAATTATAAAAGCTAAATTTTAGCCAAAAACACAAATTTTGTAACCATTAATGACATTTATTCCACCATTTGCAGTTTCCACGTATAAAAGTGAAATTCATCTACTATACTTACTAACAGAAAGGAGCGCCAGGAATGAAAATTAATTGTCACATCGATCCTAATATTAGTGAAGAACACGGTGAATTATGGATCAAAAAAATGACACCAGCAATTAATGAACTTTTGCAAAAATTATCGCAGTCAGAAAATTCTTTATGGTGCCATTATCAATCTCAAATTTATCCGATTAATTTTGAAGATATTTATTCACTTGAGGTTGCTAATAGAGATATCAATGTTTATACAGAAAAGCAGCTACTTACATATAATGATCGTTTATCAAATTTGAAAGCAGATCTACCGAACTATTTTATTGAAGCTTCACGCAGCGCTATATTTAATTATCAACACATTGATCACCTTGAATTACTTAATAATGGGTTAATTGATGTAGTTTTGACTAATAATCATAGAGTGCAGATATCTAGAAGAAATATTAAGAACCTGAAAGAGAGGTTAGGAATATGAAAAACACCAAGAGATTTATCAATTATTTGTTTACTTTTGCTACTGAAGGCATCTTCATTGGTTTAATGATTTCTATCTTTTGCAGTTATGCATCACATAGCGCAGTTTATGTTCCATCCAGTCCATCTTTTACGACAAACTTTAGCAATTTGCTTAATGCTTTTACCGCTTCAATTATTCTTTGGGCGGTCACTGGAATATTTTTCGGTTTTGGCAGTTTTATCTTCACTATTAACCATTGGTCATTATTAAAGAAAACAGTTATAAATTTCTTCACCTACTATTTTGGGTTTGTTTTTTTGGCCCTTCTAGCTGGTTGGGTTTCGTTAGACTTGATTAACTTCACAAAATTTACTGTGATTTTTGTCATCATCTACTTAATTTGCTGGTATTATAATTACCATAAAATTGCAAAGGAAATTGCAAATATTAATCATAAAATCAAAAAAGAGTAATCTAATTACAATGTCAAAAAAGTTGAGCATTCATATCAAAGTGCTCAACTTTTTTTCTTACGTTTCTTAAAAAGAAATTTAGAAAAATGTCATCATCCAGTGTCAATCTTGCAATTTTTAGCAAACTAAATTTATTACAAATCTATTCCTTTTTGGTGCAAATTATCCAAACAACTTTGTAAATATGCATCGTCGTGCTCTGGGTAAATTGGATCAGTCCACGGAATAGCTGGTAAACTTTCGTACTTAGGACAATACTGTCCTCTATAATATGGATCAAACCATTTAAGATCTGGATGATAATGACGACGTTGCATTTCAGCTAATACTAACAAATGAAATTGATACAATTTGTAAGGTGAATGTTGAAAAACATAGTTAACAGTAGCATGGGGCTTGCCCCAGCCACGTCCGCGCAAAGCCGCAATTTCTCGATGTTGCCCTAATAACTGTTGCCTAGGCAATCGCCAAATTAAGTCTTGATGCCACAATCTCATAATTTTGCTTCATTCTCCTGAATTAAACGTGAATTTAATAAATAAGAAACTTGATACTTTTCAGCTAAACGACTTAAAAATGGACCCAATTCATCTTCTGTTGGTGATAATTCTTGCAATAAATGTAAGTAAGTTTGCTTTTCCTCTGGCGTACAAATTTTCTTAAAATAGCCCCAGACATGTTGATAGGCGTTGGTTAAGGTTTTAACTGTTGGAATTTGACTGGCTGCTTTTTCTAATAAGTCCTTAAATTCAACATTTTCTTGTTCTGACCATTCGTTGTCCTTAGCCAGCAGCCTAATCTGCTCATAGCACTGTTGCGAATGAGCCATCACCCAATATTTATTATAAGCCCACTCTTGTTGCCATTTATCCATTTTCATTTGTCCTATTTTTTATGCATTTACATGCGTGGCTTTATTAATAATAAATTCTACCTAACTAAATTTTATTACTAAATACTATTTCACAACAAACGATTCAAACTAAATTTATTAAAACAACTTGTCCAAAGTTAACAGCTGTTCCATGTATCGTTTTTGGACAATTTTATTCTTAGCTTTACTCTTAAGTTGCTGTAAATCACCAGTAACAGTTTTTCTTCGTCCAAATTCAATATCTAAAACTTCAAAATTTTCATTAACAAAGTTTTCGAAATGCATTGCCTGAACGAATTTTGGAAAATCATTGTTAAAAGCATCAAGCCAAATCTTAGTATTATTATTTTGATAGGCTTTTTGCATCGGTGTTTCTTTACCCATAAAGTAATGTTTCAAATCATATAACAAGTAATCAATGCGATCGTGATAAATTTGATAGCGATAAGTATTTATTGTCGGAACTTTATGCTGGGGCCATATGAAATGTAACTTTATACTTGATCTAATTTTGGCATAGTTTGATAAAAATTCTGGCATAGTTGACCCAAAATCTTTTAAACTTTTAACACCACAAACAATATTTGCTGACATTTTTATTTTTTGATTATTGACGTCTACAAATAAATTACATTTCTTGCACTCTAAATCATACTTAAGAGATAGATCTTTGTATAATTCAACATCACACTCATCTGGATCTTCATATAGAGTATCTTCAACATTTTTGACCATTTTAGGATCATTAGTTTCCAACCAACTGTAATAATCACTTTGATAGAAATTTTTCAAACCTAAAGCTTTTCTGATTTGTATTGGAATAACTACTTGTCCTTTTTGTGAAACTTTACCAATCAAAACGCGGTTCATAACTATGCCTCCTTTTTAGTTTACTTCTATTAATTGTTTTACCAAAAAATACCTGTTAATCCCCAAAATTATATCAATTAATTTTGTTATCAAAGTATTTGACATCAATAAAGCATCGCTTAAGAATAAATTATTTAGAACAAAATTCTCTTGTTTGTTAAACAATTGAAAAAACAAGTGAAAACTTTTTAGCTAAAAGTCTTCTTAGTTAATTGGTCTAAGTATTTCCTCCTTCGTTCAAGAGAAGAATTAGTAATACCACCAAAATTTTGCCAATAACAATGCCGAAACCCTAATTGGCGCAAAGTTTTGTTAATGAGAATTTTTTTAATAGCATTACCTAAAAAGAAACGGATATACCATGTTGGTGAAGTTGAAGTGGTTAGCACATAGCAATGTTTAACATTAGTCAACTCACCTTTCACTCCTATTTTAGTAACAGTGTGTGATAAACCTTCTCCTTCTTTCATCACCTTGTCAACAAAGCCTTTTAACATCCCTGGAATATCATTCCACCAAAAAGGAGTAATAAAAATCACAGTATTCGCTTGTTGACATAGTTTTAGGTATTTACTAACTAAAGGGTCGGTAGTTTGACCCTGATGATAGAGTCTCAATTCTTCCTTTGAATATACTGGATTAAAATGATCCGCATATAAATCTATTATTTCGTATTTCTGATGAGCAGCACTTAGATTTTCTTTAATTATTTCTAGTTCCGCATGATTAAAGCTCCGATCATAGGGATGACAATAGATTATCAAAATCATTTTTTACTACCTCCAATCATTTCATTGAGAGTTTTTTCAACTAAAATAGGTTCATATTCAGCAACCCCGTTTATGATTAACAACGAATATCCTTGAATAAAAGCCCAAATCTGAGTAAAGAATTGTTGATCAGTAACTCTTCCACTATTTATCTGATGAACTAACCTCATTACCTGATCGTAAAATTGAAAATCATGATTAGCATGTTGGTAAAAATTCTGCAAACTCGAATTAAAAAATAGGAAGTTGATCAGCTTCGCCTGTTCTTGGCTCAACTTACAGAATTTATTAGCTAATGAAAGTAGTTCATCTTTTGGGGAACTCTCAGAAGTAGTAATCAGTTGTTCAGCAAATTGCTGTGATAATTTAATCGACACTTGGTAAAACAACTCATCCTTGTTTTGAAAGTATTTATAAATGGCGCCAGTAGTCATTCCTATTTTTGCTGCTAATTTTCGCATCGATAAGTTCTTATAATCATCTGTTTTAATCCATTCTACCGTTGCTTGAATGATTTTATCTTGTGTGTTGTCCAATTTACATACCTCCTTGAATAACATCGTTATCTGCAATTTGCAATATAACACTGTTATCTCAAAACGTCAAGAAGTCCAAAAAATTAAGATATTACCAAGTAGAAAACAAAAAGTGTACTAATTCAAATCATTAAAAATGAATTAGTACGCTTTTATTCTATTAAAATGCCCACTATACAAGCTTTTAGTACTTATTTCCTAGTCCGTTCCAGTACCGTCACCGCCTCAACATGTGGCGTTTGTGGAAACATATCAACAGGATCGATTTGATTAAAGGTGTAGCCTTCATTTATAAATTCCTGCAGGTCACGAATCATGGTTGCAGGATTGCATGAGATATAAACAATCTTCTTCGGACTTGTTTTTACTGCTGCTTCAATAAATTCTGATGTTAATCCTTTTCTTGGTGGGTCGACAAAGATAACATCGGCTTTCATCCCCTTAGCAGCCCATCTTGGCATCACTTCTTCAGCTTTACCAGTCACATATTTGGCATTATTGATACCATTCAACTTAGCATTATTATTGGCATCTTTCACCGCGTCAGACACACTTTCAATTCCGCGAACAGATTTGACGTGTTTAGCAACGCTTAAACCAATAGTTCCAATACCAGAATAAGCATCAATCACGATATCGTCAGCCTTTAAATCAGCTTTTTTAATAGCTAAGTCATATAAGCGGGGAGTTTGCAGTGAATTAATTTGAAAGAAACTTTCAGGGGAAATCTTAAACTTAACATCACCTATTTTGTCCGTAATTTGTGGCTTACCAAAGATTAAGTAATCAACTTTACCTAAAATAACGTTGGTCTTCTTCGGGTTATAGTTCAAGACTAGGCTAGTTACACCTTCAATTTGTTTAATTGCCTCTGCTACTTTAGGTAGCTGCGGAAAATCCTTATGCAGGCAAACTAAGATGACCATAATTTCGCCAGTCGCTTTACTCCGGCGAACGTCCAAGTACCTGACTTCACCTTGATTATGAATTTCATCGTATGCTGGAACATGATATTGTCTTAAAATGTCACGCACAGCGACTAAAACGCGGTCAATTTCAGGATCAGTAGTAAAGAAATTGGTCAGAGGCACTAAATCGTGCGAATGCTTTCTGAAAAAGCCAATCTCAAGCTGACCCTTAACCTCACGCACTGGGACCTGTGCCTTGTTACGGTAGCCCGTTTCTTCAGGACTAGGCAAAGTCTCGCCTACTTTTACATCATCTAAATGTGCTTTCTGCAGTAAATTTACTACTTGATTACGTTTAAACTCCAGCTGCTTATCGTATTTGATATGTGCTAAAGAAGCTAAGCCTGTTTGAACCCACTGGTTAAGTTTAATGTTAACACGGTCAGGGCTTTCCTTAATGATTTGCTCGATTTTAGCAAAAGCAAAGTGTTTCTTTACTTTTAAAATCTTGGCTTCCACCGTTTCTCCCGGTAAAGCATTGTTGACAAACACTGTCATCCCTTCATAATGAGCCACACCCATTGCTTCATAAGATAAATCGGTAATTTCTAACTTAATAATTTTATTTTTTTCCATACCTTGTCCTTTTTTACAAACACTAATTAATATCTTTATTTTACTAAAAATCCTAGCAAAAGTAATGCACAAGTCGGTTTCTTAATATTGGATTAATTTCAACTTTATCCCTTCACACTTATTGTTGTCTGTGTTACTTTTAATACTAATAACTTAAAGAAAGGACGTTTTTCATGAATAATTATGATACCAATTCAGATAGGCGCCAAATCCACACCATTTCCGAAACTAATACTTTTTTAACTAAAATGTATGCTCTCATGGGTGGTGCCGTGCTGATTTCTGCATTAGCAGCTTACTTAACAATGACCGTATTCAGAAGCGCTGTGATGAACATGCCAGTGGCTATGATGTGGCTCATCTTATTTGTACCTTTTGGCTTATCAATGGGTATTAGTTTTAAAGCTGATCGCAATCCAGTTGCCAGTTTAGTGATGTTAACGATATTATCAGCAATTTACGGCTTTGAGTTTGCCTTAATTGCAGGCTTTTATACCGGTACGCAAATCACTTCTGCTTTCGTTTCAGCAGCAGCGGTGTTCATTGCCATGGCTTTGTTTGGCACTTTTACTAAAAGAGATCTTAGCAACTGGAATTCATACTTGAGTGCCGCTTTACTTGGTTTCGTTGTTGCTTGGGTGGTTAATATGTTTTTACGTAGCCCTGCCGTTACCTATGTCTTCTCATTTATCGGTGTCATTCTTTTCACCGGCTTAGTTGCTAGTGATGCTAACAGAATGAAAGCAATTTACAGCAATTACGGCGATCAAGTTTCAACCAATGGCTTAGCAGTGCTTGGCGCATTACAACTTTACCTTGATTTCATTAACATTTTTATGTTCTTGCTAGAAATCTTTGGTGGCAGTGGCAATAGCCGCAACTAATAGATTTTATTAACAAGCAAAAAGAGCAGCTGCTAGTAACAGTAGTTGCTCTTTCTTTGTGTTTTAATTATTCACCAACAAAAAATTCAATTCGTTGTTGTAAATTTTTAAAGGTAACGGGACAATAGTCACCAATTTCACCATCAAGGTTAACTGGCAACTTCTCTCCCTTGCTTTTACCCATTAATTCAATCTTTAAGCTACGTGTCTTGGTGTAAATAATGTCTGGGTCATCAACATGCTTGCCGTTTAATGCCAAAGCCATCAATTTCAGTAATTTTACTGGATCAGACGGCTTAACAATTATTAGTTGGAATAAACCATCACTTAGTTCAGCATCAGGCATTATTTGTTCAAAACCACCAATAGAATTAGTCATTCCGAGCAATAACATTGAAAGCTTGCCCTCATACACGCCCTCATCATATGTCAGACGCAATTCATTTTCAGTTAAATGAGGCAACATTTCAGCACCTTTAATTAAATAGGCGGTATAACCCAGAGCAGACTTTACTTCTGAAGGAACTCCATAAGTTAATTCGGTTAGTGAGCCACAAGCTGCAATATTGACGAAATACTGAATATCTTTGGCAAAAGTCGCTTGACCAATGTCCATTTTACGAGTTTTATTTTTGAGAATAACTTTTGTCGCTTCGGCAATATCATTTCGGGGAATATGTAGAGCACGAGCATAATCATTAGTTGTACCGGCAGGAATAATTGCCATCTTAGGTCTTTTCTCTAAATAAGCAATGCCGTTTACTACTTCATTGATAGTGCCATCACCACCAGCGGCAACAATCAATTCAAAACCTTCATTAGCTACACGAGTTGCTTCTTTTTGCGCACTCTGCTTTTCTGGTGTAGTTCTGAAGGCACTTGCCTCATATCCAGCTTGTTCCAAAACGTCCAATATATCCGCGACATTTTTAGGCATCTGTTCGTGACCAGATACAGGATTATAGATCAATCTTGCTTTTTCAGTCATAATTTCTACCCTTATTATTTCAAAACTTACTTAACGCTTCTGCAATTCTTCATTCAGTAACTTATTAATTACCTTTGGATTTGCCTTGCCCCTGGTCTGTTTCATCAACTGGCCGACAAGATAGCCAATTGCACGGTCTTTACCGTTCTTAAAGTCTTCTACTGATTGTGGGTTGTTATCAACAACTTCTTTCACCATAGGTGCCAAGACGCTGGTATCAGATAACTGCACCATACCCTTGTCTTCAACATATTTCTTAGGATCGGTACCATTAGCAATTGTCTCTGCAAAAACCTTTTTAGCAATCTTGGAAGAAATCGTGCCATCTTTAATCAACTTAATCATGGCAGCCAAATGCTCTGGTGTCAACTTAATATCAGCAAGTTCAACGCGATTATCATTCAAATAACCATTAACTTGGGTATTCATCCAATTGGCAGCAAGCTGAGGATCAGCTCCAGCAGCAACAGTTTGATCAAAGAAGTCTGAACTTTCTTTAGTTTGCAAAAGAACATTAGCATCGTATTTTTTCAGACCAAATTCATTCACGTATTGGTTGTATCGTTCTTCAGCTGAGCGTGGCAAAGTTGATTTGATTTCATCAATCCACTCTTGGCTGATATGATCAGGAGCAATATCAGGTTCAGGGAAGTAACGGTAATCTGCATCTCCTTCTTTGACACGTTCCAAAACAGTTTTACCAGTTGCTTCATCAAAACGGCGAGTTGAAAGTTGCACGCGGCTGCCAGAAAGGAGAACTTGAGCTTGACGCTTTTCTTCATATGCCAAAGACTTACGCACATGCTCAAATGAGTTCAAGTTCTTCATTTCAACTTTAGTGCCCAGTTCTTTTTGACCAGCGGGTCTAATGGAAATATTGGTATCAACACGCATTGATCCCTCTTCCATCTTAACATCAGAAGCTCCTGTAAACTGAACAATTTTACGTAATTTTTCAAGGTAGGCGTATCCTTCATCAGGATCAGCAATTTCTGGCTCAGAAACAACTTCAAGTAAAGGAACACCTTGACGGTTTAAGTCAACGTAAGAATAACCGTTTGTACCGTGAGTATTCTTGCCGGCATCTTCTTCAATATGCATTTCATGAATTCCAATGCGCTTTTTCTTACCATGAGATTCAATTTCAACATAACCATCACGAGCTAGTGGTTGGAAAAATTGGGTGATTTGGTAAGCCTTAGGGCTATCTGGGTAGTAGTAATTTTTCCGGTCAAAATGAGTTGTTGGCAAAATATGAGCGTGCGTTGCCAATGCAACCATAATTCCTAAGCGATAAACGTCTTTGTTAACGTAAGGTAAAACACCCGGCATTGCCCAATCAATTACATTTGTTTCCGTGTTGGGCTTTGCACCATAACTTACTGGTGAAGGTGAAAAAATCTTACTTTTAGTTTTTAATTCAAAGTGAACTTCGAACCCAATCGTTGATTTAAAATTCATCAGTTAATCCTCCATTCCAGTTGGTGTTTTTTCATAAAACTTATTAGTTCTTTCAATAAAGTCAGCTACTTGGAAAATACTGCCTTCATCGAATCTTTTGGCCATAATCTGCAGACCTACAGGCATTCCGTCAACTAAACCAGCTGGAACACTGGCAGCCGGTATTCCGGCTAAATTAGCTGAAATTGTCAAAATATCATTGTTGTACATTTTGATTGGATCGGAAATTTCACTACCGATGCCAAAAGCAGGAGTTGTCGTTGTTGGTCCCACAATAACATCATTTTCAGCAAAAATCTTATCGAATTCATCACAAATTAAAGTTCTCACTTTAGATGCTTGTCTAAAGAAACGATCATAAGAACCAGCTGAAAGTGCAAAGGATCCCAGCATAATCCGCCGTTTAACTTCTTCACCAAAACCCTCTGAACGAGATTTAACGTAAACATCTAGTAAGTTCTTAGTATTTTGAGCACGGTAGCCGTAACGAATCCCATCAAATCTTTGTAAGTTTGATGAAGCTTCACTTGAGGCAATGATATAGTAGTCGGGAACTGCATATTTTGTTAAAGGTAAGGATACTTCAGTGATAATAGCACCTGCTTTTTCCAGAGCATCAATTTGTTCTTGCAGAACAGCACGCATATCGCCATCAACTGCAGCCATATATTCTTTAACAACTGCTACATGCATCCCTTTAACATCTTGACCAATATACTTGGTAAAATCGGGAACTGCCCTAGTTGAAAGAGTAGAGTCGTGATCGTCACTACCTGCAATAACATTTAAAACTTGAGCCGAGGTTTTTGCTCGCTTACTCATCACACCGATTTCATCTAATGAAGAAGCAAATGCAATTAAACCCCAACGTGAAACTCGACCATATGTCGGCTTAATACCAAAAATACCGTTAAATGCAGAAGGCTGTCTGATTGAACCACCAGTGTCTGAACCTAAAGCAGCTACAACTTGTCCAGAAGCAACAGCAACAGCTGAACCGCCCGATGAACCACCCGGTACCTTATCCAGATTCCACGGATTATGAGTAATGCCAAAGTATGAATGTTCAGTAGAAGAACCCATCGCAAATTCATCCATATTGGTTTTGCCCACGAAAGTCACTTGTGCTTTTTTCAGCCTTTCAATAACCGTTGCATCATATACCGGAATATAATTATCCAAAATATGACTGGCAGCTGTGGTCTTAACACCATCAGTTATAATGTTATCTTTAATAGCAATTGGAATACCAGCAAGTTTATTTTGATCAAAATCAAGATTACTTGCAGGTTTGGCATCTTCTTGAACAGTAATCCAGGCATTCAACTTGTCATCTGTTTTTTTAATATTATCGATTGTATCTTGCGCTAATTTGTCTGCAGACAAAGTTCCTTGGGCAAGCTTTTCATTTAAAGAGTCAATATCTTCATTTAAATAATTCATTACTCGTCCTCATCCTTGTTAATAATTACTGGAACCTTAATGAAGCCATTGGCTTGATCAGGAACATTTTTCATTAATTCATCTCTGTCTTGCCAGTGTTCAGGCTTATCTTCTCTAAAAACAGTATCACGATCAACAACCTGAACTGTCTCCTTAACGCCATCGGTATTAACTTCTGACAATTGATCTGCCATATTAATAATTGAACTCATTTGTTCAGTTACTTTGCCGATATCTTTTTCATCAATTTCAAGTCGCGACAAAGTCGCAACGTGTTTAATTGTATCTTCTGTAATTTCCACGCAAATATACCTCCTTATTCGCCACCATAAATATGGACTTGATAACTACTATCCCCTGTTTCCTTGGCAACTAAAGCCTGGATGTCATTAACAGAGCCAATTTTAATTTCAATTGGCACGTTATTAGCTAAATACTTCTTTGCAGTTGATAAAACAAGTCTCGTGAAACTTTGTATTTGCTCATACCCATAAAACTGGGTAGTAATTGAAATATTTTCCTGAGCTAATTTACCATTTTCATATCGTAAAGTTGCCGTTACACCACTGATATTAGGGAAATAATTTTGAATAGATTCTTTAAAACTATTGAAATTGGAAGCATCACTGCTGTTGATTGCTTTTTTACCACCAACAGTAGGCAAAACTTCAGATTGAGTATTAATAGTTTTCCATTTAGTTATTTTACTACTATTAGCAGCCGCTGTCCCACTCAAAAAGTAAGTTCCAGCAACTAACGAATCCTTGCTTTCTTTAGCAAAGAGACCAACAGTGATTGGAATTTTCTTTAACGATTTTTTCTTCCGCAAGCGAGCTACGACTTGTTCAGCTGCTGCTTGGCCATATTGCTTTTGCTTTGCACGCGATATTTGGGCTTGATATTCAGGACCATCTTTTTTCTTTTGATAGTAATCAATAGAATTAAGAGCAAGACCAACGCTAATACCGCCAATATGATAATTCGAACCGGATCCTGTCAAAAAATCTTGTTCAAGTATTTCTTCTATGTAATACGGCTGATAATTTTTCTTAGTTCCAGCCTCAGGATTCAGACCATTGGGATTTGACTTTGACTTGCGCCCTAACCATTCATTAGCCATGTTGGCAGAAATATACTGACCTTCTTGAAAAACATAAGAATTGGTTGAATAAACACCCTTAGAAATCTGAACCAAACCTCGTTCTAATTCTCTGGTATCCACCGAATTATCATTATTAGTTGCTGTTAAACCAGATATTGGGCTAGTTACATAGTGTCCGTTTTTAAGCAAAACAGTATATCCATTGTTACCAGTATCAGTAGTCTGATAAGTTTTAGAATTGGAATTAGAAGATGTTTTGGCATTATTCGCCAAGTCAGAATTTTTCAAGTTTCCACAAGCCGTCAAACATAATGATATTCCTAAAAGCGCTAATATATGCAAGTATTTTTTCACTTTAAATGGTCCTTTATTTAACTTGAGCAATTGCTTCTTCCTCAGTCAATAATGGTACACCCAGTTTCTGAGCCTTGGAGTATTTGGAACCAGCATCCTGACCATAAATGACATAGTCTGTTTTACCAGAAACAGAACTAGTTACTTTTGCACCTAAAGATTGCAATTTTTTAGTAAATTCACTTCTAGTATAGTGAGCCAAAGTCCCTGTTAAAACAACAGTCTTATCTTTAAAGTAATTATCTGGAATAGACTCAGTTTCTTCTGGACCTGCACCAAGATAATCCATATTAAGGCCGCTATTTTTAAGTTCATTGACTAAATCTACGACTTCATCCTGAGCAAAATAAGTAGTCAAAGATTCTGCAATTGTCATGCCTATTGTATCTATTGCAGCCACATCTTGCACGTCCGCTGCCATAATCTTTGCCATATTTTTAAACTTTTGTGCAATCAAACGTGCAGCTTTAGCACCAACATGATCAATACCCAGCCCTGTTAACAATAATTCCACTGAATTTCTTTTCGAATTATTAATTGCATTTAATAAATTGCTGATGGACTTATCCTTGAAATGATCTAGTTTTGCCAAATCAGATGCATTTAAATGGTATAAATCAGCCACATTATGTACCAAATCGTTCTTAATTAGCTGTCGCACAATTTTTGGTCCCAAACCATCAATATTCATCGCAGGTCTTGAGGCAAAATGAGTAATTCCTTCTTCAATTTGAGCAGGACAAGAAGGATTAACGCAGCGCAGTGCCACTTCATCTTTTAGATGGATCAGTTTTTCACCACACGATGGGCACGTTGTCGGAATTGGATACGGCTGGGCATCCTTAGGCCGTTTTGCTAGCACCACTTCTGAAATTTCAGGAATAATGTCACCCGCTTTATGCAACATAACGGTATCACCAATGCGGACATCCTTTTGTTGCAATAAATCGGCGTTATGCAAAACAGCATGAGAAACTGTAGTACCAGCAAGTTGCACAGGATCCATGATAGCGGTAGGCGTTACGACACCAGTACGACCAACGGTCCATTTAATTTCATGAACCACAGTTTCCTGCTCTTCTGGTGGAAACTTATAAGCTATTTCCCACCGAGGCACTTTGACCGTGTTTCCCAGTTCTTGTTGTAAATCCAGGTCGTCAACTTTTAAGACGATGCCATCAATGCCATAATCGAGTGAATTTCTTTTTGCAGTATATTCATCAATAAAAGCAAAAATGTCAGACATTTTAGCAATTCTGCGCCCAGTTTGGTTGGTGTGAAAACCAAGCTGAGTCATTTTCTCAATAGCCTGGTGTTGACTGGTAATCTCTGCTGGTGGATTAACCCAAGTATAAATAAACGTACTTAAATGACGGTGCTTGGTAATACTGGCATCCAGTTGCCTCAAAGACCCAGATGCGGCGTTACGCGGATTGGCAAAAGTTGTTTCGCCTTTTTCATCACGTTCTGCATTAAGCTTTGCAAAAGGCTCTTTGCCCATATAACATTCGCCCCGTACTTCCGTTGTCAATTTTTCAGGTAAAGTTTGGGGAATATCTGCAATATAGCGTGCATTAGGAGTAACGTCTTCACCTACTTGACCGTTACCTCTAGTTGAAGCTCTGGTTAATTTACCGTTAGTATACTCAAGTGCAATTGATAAACCGTCAATTTTTAATTCGACGTTATAAGCAACTTCATGACCAACCTGTTTTTGCACTCTGTCATCAAATTGCTGCAGTTCTTCTTTTGAAAAGACGTCACCCATTGATAACATCGGAATTTCGTGATTAACCTTAGCAAACTGATTGTCAATCTGACCCCCAACCTTTTGGGTAATTGAATCTTGGGACACCAGTTGCGGAAATTCCTGTTCAAGCTCAACTAAACGATTATAGTTTTTATCATACACATTATCTTCAACTTCAGGTGTGTCATTTGTATAATATGCATTTGCCCAATCATCCAGTTTATCTCTCAGCGCAGCAACTTCTTTTCTGGCCTCATCAAGAGTTAAATCTGCCATTTTCTTCCTCCTGATTAAAAAATAGTATTTTTTTACTTCTACCTTAATTATACCTTTTTAATTGGTGCAAATGCTGCTAGAAGCCGCTTGATTCCTTTGCCACTAAATGCAATATCAAGCTCCATGTCTTCACCTTTACCGTTAACCTTAGTCACAACGCCTTTGCCCCAAGATTTATGTTCTACTTGATCACCGACATTCCAACCCTTTTTCTCAGCACCAACTGCACCAGCGGGTTTGATTTTAGGAGTGTAAACCTGTGCACGGGCTCGTTCATCGCTATTAGCAAAGGGAGCAGTTTGTGTCTGGTAATTGTCATTTGAGAAAGTAATTGGAACTGAATTTTCAATATCCAGATCATCTTGATTAATTTCTTCCAAAAATCTGGATGGCGGATTATTCTGCATTCGACCATACATCATACGCGAATATGCATTAGTTAAGAATAGTTCGCGCTTAGCTCTGGTAATTCCAACATATGCCAATCTACGTTCTTCTTCTAACTGGTCGTCTTCCATTAATGAACGTGATAAAGGAAAAAGTCCATCTTCCATCCCCACTAAAAAGACTACTGGAAATTCCAGTCCTTTGGCAGCGTGTAACGTCATTAATGCCACCTGATCATCATTATTAGCTAAATCATCCTGGTCGCTTAAAAGAGATACTTCCGCTAAAAAGTCACTCAGAGCATTTTCGGTCTCATCACTGTCGTCATTTTCTTCATATTCGTCATCAAAACGTTTCGTAACAGACAAAAATTCATCCAGGTTTTCTAGTCTGGTTTCAGCTTCAATTGTGTGTTCAGCTTTCAAGGCAGCAGTATAGCCAAAATCCTGCAGTATTTTTTCCGTTAGACCAGTAACGCTATGATCTTTAGCAAAATTAATTGCATCACGTAATTTAGCACCAAAATCACTTAGTTTGGCCGCTGCCCGTGCAGTAACACCCGACATATTAAGGTGATCAAAGGCTCCTAGAATTGATAAATTATTATCACGGGCAAAGTCCATAAAACGCCGCACACTAACCGGTCCAATACCGCGCTTAGGGGTATTAATAATGCGGTTAAAACTCATGGAATCACTGGGATTAGCCACTAACTTCAGATAAGCCATAATGTCCATGATTTCTTTTCTGTCATAGAACTTATGACCACCGACAATTTGGTAAGGCACGTTCGACTTTACGAATGACTCTTCGACCGTTCTAGACTGGGCATTAGTACGATATAATACCGCAAAATCATGGTAGGAACGTTTTTTCTCTTTTACCTCTTCTTGAATTTTAGAAATGATAAAGTGCGCTTCATCGTCGCCACTTTGAGCGCGATAATAAGTTACTTTTGCACCTTCACCTTGGTCTGTCCATAATTTTTTAGCTTTACGGTTACTATTATTCTTAATGACTGCGTTAGCGGCAGCCAAAATATGTCCAGTTGAACGGTAATTTTGTTCCAGCTTAACGGTTTGCACGCCTGCATCATGATAATCTTTTTCAAAATTCATGATATTTTCCATATTAGCGCCACGCCAACCATAGATAGACTGATCCGCATCTCCCACCACGCAAATATTTTTATATTGTGCAGCTAATGCATGACACAATTCATACTGGGCCTGGTTGGTATCCTGGTACTCATCAACCAGTAAATAACGAAACTTATTTTGGTAATAATGTAAAACAACGGGATCGGTTTTAAACAGAACTAAAGTCTGCATGATCAAATCATCAAAGTCCATAATTTGATCATTCTTTAAGCGTTTTTGATATTCTTGATACACTTGCGCAGTTACTTTTTCAAAAGGTGAAGCAGCACTGGCAGAATATGCATCTGGAGTGAGTAAATCGTTTTTGCCATTAGAAATAGCAGACAAAATTCTGCGTGGCTCGTACATTTTAGGATTAATATTTTGTTCTTTTTGAATATGTTTAATTAAAGTGAGCTGTTCTGCCGAATCAGCAATCGAAAAATTACTGGTATAACCAATTTTTTCTGCGTCTCGCCGTAATATTCGCACACAAAGAGCGTGAAAAGTAGACATCCAAATACTGTCAGCCTGCTGTCCCAATAATTTATGCTCACGCTCTCTCATTTCAGTGGCAGCCTTATTGGTAAAAGTGATAGCCAAAATATTCCATGGCGCAATCCCTTTTTCAGCAACAAGGTAAGCAATTCTTCTGGTTAAAACAGAAGTTTTCCCTGAACCTGCTCCTGCAACCACTAATAATGGTCCTTCGGTGATTTGTACTGCCTTTTTCTGCTGTGGATTTAAACCTGCTAAAATTGATTCTGCGCTCATTTTGAATTCTTTCACCCCAAAAATTTTTTAACTATTCTATTGTACCAAAAATCATGACCATAATTTGAGTTGATTGCATTCTATTTATCAAAACGCGCAAGATCATACTCTTCGATTAACTTAATCAATTTGTCCGCATAATTGGGGTCAGTCGCATAGCCGTCTTTAACTAGAGCTCGAGCCTGCGTTTGATAGTTCTTAGCAGCTAAAACGTGACGATATTGTTTTGCATCCCAAGTTGTCCCCTTTTGGAACAAGCGCGCATGAGCCCTTATAGAAGCTTCATAGGAATCATAGATTTGAAAGCGAGCTTTAACAACTATCCATTTACCTTTTTCAAACTCTTTGGTTTTAAGTACTGCCGAAGTATTAGGATTATTTCCTTTGACGCCAAACAGATTATTGTATTTTTGTGAAAGGTCGCTTTTGCCATAGTCACTTTCAAGACAAGCCTGAGCGATAGTAATACTTGGCAAAAGGTCAAAGGATTTATCCACTTCTTTAGCTATCGGACCTATTTCTCTGATAAAAGCTTTGTGTTGCCTGATGATTTTCTGCCTGGCCTGTTCTCGAGCAAGCTGCTCCTGTCTAATCTGCTCTGATTGAATTGCCTGTCTGCGATAATAACGAAAAGTTGCAAAAGCAATAATCAATAAAAATAGAATTATAAATGTTCGAATGATGATCGCTGTATTAGATAATTTTTTGCTTTTTCGTTTTCTCGCCATTTGTTTTCCCTTGCTTTAAAAATCTCTTCTTAAGTATAACCTCTCTTGGATATAAATTATGCAATGTAATTAATTTTTAAAATAAAAGTAGTAAGCTGACATAACAATTTTGCTCATTTATAATTAAGTATACAAAAAAATGGAGCCAAAGCTCCATTAAAAAATGCGGGCAAGAAGACTCGAACTTCCACGATCTAAAAGCGATCACAAGATCCTTAGTCTTGCGCGTCTGCCATTCCGCCATGCCCGCAGCACATTCAATACTATAACCCAAAATTAAATTTAACACAAGACTTTTCTTACTCATTTTAGCTAAAAAGCTTTAATTGACCATTTGCTCATTTACATACTTGGCATACAAACTGTGATTTTGCATTAATTCGTGGTGAGTACCATGACCTGTAATTTTACCGTTCTCTACAAAATAAATTTGATCAGCATTAACTATTGTAGCCAGGCGGTGTGCAATAACCAAGGTTGTTCTATTGACCATTAGTTTATCAAGTGCTTGTTGCACCTTTCCCTCAGATTCTGAATCAAGGCTGGCAGTCGCTTCGTCCAGCATCAAAATTTTAGGATTACGCAAAAAGGCTCTGGCAATAGCTAAACGTTGTTTCTGACCACCAGATAGTTTAATTCCCCGTTCACCAATTTCAGTTTCCATTTGATCAGGAAATTCACGCACAAATTGATCGGCATAAGCCAAAGCGAGTCCATGCCAAAGATCATCGTCAGTCATATCTCTGGTTAAACCGTAAACCAAATTTTGCCGGATCGTTCCGGAAAAAATAGCACTGTTCTGAGAAACATAGCCTATTTGGGAGCGCCAATTTGCCAGGTCAATATCTTGAATATTTTCATCCCCAATAGTGAATTTGCCACTTTCAGGCTGATAAAAGCGTTCTAGTAAGGCAAAAATCGTAGATTTGCCACCACCACTAGGTCCCACAAAGGCAATGACAGAGTTAGGTTTTGAAACAAATGAAATAGATTGTAAAACGGGTTCATTTTTAACATAGTTAAAGCTAACGTTTTGTGCTGTCAATGTTTTATTACTCAAATCAAAAGTACGATGACTTAAATTCTTTTCAGGTTCAATTTGTAAAATTGCTTGTATGCGTTCAGTTGAACCCAAGGCTTTTTGTATCTGTGAAAAGAAAGTTGCAAAATTAGCAACTGGTGCAATCACGTTAAACAGATATAGTAAGAATGCTACAAGAGAACCACTGGTCAAAGAACCCTGACCTACGCGAATAATGCCAAATGCCAGAATGCCTGCAAAAGCCGCCATCATCAAAGTCATGATAATCGGCTGCAAAATAGCTTCAACACGAGCGTCCAATACGCCAATAGTAAAAATCTTCTTGATCCTGTGGTTACCCGATTCTTGTTCATACTTTTCGCCATTACTGGATTTAATTAAACGTACTTCAGACAATTTTTCACTGACATCACCGTTAAATTTAGCTGTTTCTGACTGCAATTTGCGACCAAGTCTGACCATAATGCGACCAATTGGCAATAAAATTACTACCACAATAGGAATTACAGTAAACATTAAGGTGGCCATTTGCCAATCCATCACAAATAAAATGATTAATGAGAAAAAGAGTTGAATTGCGCCAGTAATAAAGTTAGGGAATTGAGAAGCCAGCAAATCTTTAATAATTCCCGTATCATTAACCAAACGAGAACTGCTTTCACCTACTTTGGTAACATCAAAATAACTTACAGGTAGTTTTAAAAGATGTCCCCATAAGCGTTCACGAAGGCTCTTAACTACACTTTCACCAAAATAGCGCAGAACAAATCCGCCAACTGTTCCTAAAATTAATTGCAGGACAAACACAATGATAATAATAATTAGGCTCGAATAATTAAAATTATCCCACTTGCTCGTATCCACTAATTCTCTGGTTAATAGTGGTAAGACCAAATTTGCTACACTTGTGACCAGACTGAGAAACAGCCCTAGTGCAAATAACGATTTTTTAACATTCAAACTTTTTAGCAAGTTTAAAAAATCACTGAATTTAACACCTTGTGTTTTATCTTTAAGTGACTTGAATGCCATAAAAGATACCGGCTTTCCTTAGTTAGACTAAATAAAAGAGTTTTTCAATAATTGAAAAGCTCTTTATTTTATCTTGCTAATTATAATCATTCATTTTCATTATGCCAGAATTTGCGCCAAAAGTCCCTATCATATTTATGCATCTTATCATAATTGTAACAATTTTTGGTAAAATCACCTGGTTCAAAGTCATGATGGCAGTGATGCTTCCTATACATGTGGCGGCACATGTCTCGCATATCAGACCTGGAGAAGTCATGGTCTGCAGCATATTTACGCCATTTTTTAATCCTTTCCATACGGTAGGCAGGATCAACAAAATCAGTGGCTTTTTCCTTAAAATCTTCATCCCAGCCAGCAGCAATTTTTTGCAGATATTGACCAAATTGCTCCTGCTCTTCCGCAGTCAAACCGGCAAAGAAAGGCTCGGTATCTTGCTTGTCTTTTAATTCAGCCAGCTTGGCAGCCTTTTCTTTCCCAGCTGCTGTGAGATAAACACGTTTAACTCGTTTGTCCTGCTCATCAACTTCACGTGAAATATCTCCTTTTAGTTCCATTTTTTTCAATAATTCAGCTAAAGACCCAGGTTTCAAAGCCAAAATTTCAGCTAAATAATTTTGGGTTAAACCGTCTTCAAGTTTTAAAACAGCCAATACCCGTTTTTGTCCCGATATCGGTTCTTTGTTTTGAAACATATAGTAACGACTAGCCCGCAAAATAAAATGAAGTTGTCTCATTAATTGATCACTTGTTTGACTCATAATTAAGTTCCTTTAAATAAAAAGTTAGGTACCTAATATAATTTACAATTAAATTATAGTTTGATACCTAACAGTTTGTCAAACAAAATGTCAAAATAAATTTTATTATTTTATCTATAGCTGACTAATCTTAACCTGCCGCCGCATTTGCCACAGCCATAACGACGTACATTAACGCGCCGAACCCGCACAAACTGTTGACCGCATATAGTGCAAACATACAAATATTTTGCTTTTCTTTTGCGTTTAAGACCTATGTCCGGGGCATACCTTGAACCACCAACTTTATTAAGTAAAACTTTAAAATCATGGTCTTGATGACGATATCCTCTGTGATTTAAATGTAAGTGGTAATGCGTCAATTCGTGCTTAATTATGCCAATCAATTCTTGATAATATTGCGGCACTAAAAAATGCGCATTAATTTCAATGTGGTGATCATCCAAATGATACCGACCACCAGTTGTTGTCATGCGCTTATTAATTTTTACTTGGTGTTTAAACTGTCTGCCAAAATACTTAAGAGAAACTTCTGCCACCAGGTTCTGTAATTCTTCTTCCGTCATGTTACCTGAAAAATCTGGCATAAAGAGCTGCCTCTTTTTTCGTTTTGATCCTGACTTTAAGAGCTGTCACTATTTTTCTTTTCAGTGGCTTAGCTCCTTCCATCCATGTTCCGGTAAAAACATGGATAGTCTTTGACTGCGCAGAAGGATTACAAAGAACACCGTCAGGATAAACGTGTATACCGGTCTGCAATTGCTGCTCCTTGTTATTAGGCTGAGCACCATATTTATTTTTTAAAATGTCAGACACCGATACAGTATTGACTCCTGCTAATTGGTCTTGTTTGTCAAACGTAAAATTACGGTCATCATAATAAGAAAGCATGTCTTTAATCAGTGGATGACCTTTTTCTGCGCCAAATACTGCTGTGAAGGGATTCTCCTTATTTTCAAAACCGACAAAAGCTTTATTATTTAACAAATCGTGTAAATTATCCAAAACTAAAACATCCGTATCCATATAGATACCGCCCATTTCATAGACTGCTTTAGCTCGAATGTAATCTGAAACAAAGGCCCATTTTTTAGCTTGATATGCTTGTTCTACATATTTATTTTCGTGAATATCAAAATTGTGTTCGTTCCATTCAATAATTTGATAATCCTGCAAGTGCTTTGACCAGGTCTTCATGCAACGCTGAATATTTTGTGGTTTAGGGTTACCCCCTACCCACACATAATGAATTATTTTGGGAATCATTTATTAACCTCTGGTAAAAAATTTTTTCAATAACAAAATTATGTCTTGATTAAAGTCTAGTTTCAACAAGAACATTAGAGCTATATACAAAACAAACATAATGATTGATTTGACTAGCATATTAAGAAATGCTGATGAAAACAATTGTGGCAAAAGCATCCCCGCTGTCAAAACAATAATTGCAATTAGGAAATATTTAGGAATTTCACGAAAAGAATATTTAAAATCATAGCCATCACGAACAATCCATAGTCGTAAAAGCAAAACTATAAATTCAGTTATTAAAATTGCAATCATAGCACCTGTTGCACCGTACAGTTGATCCAAAAAGTAGCTTAATACTACTTCTAAAATAGCTCCCACTATAACGGGAATAGCATAATCTCGGTCTCGATGATTGGCAAGGGCAAATTGATTGGCAAAAACCCCACCAGTTGGAATCATTATGATAGTCAAAGTGAAGAAAAACATTAACGGCGTCATCGGGATAAATTTATGTCCAAAAAAGAAAGGCACAAATTCTTTAGTATTCGCCATAATAATAACTGCAAACAAAGTTCCCAGCATCACTGTCGCTTCCAGGGATTTTTTTAAAACTATCCGTTGTTCTTTTTTACCTTCACCCGCCATTTTAGGCATAATCACTAAGGAAATACTGGTTACAATTCCCAAAACCATGTTGGAAATTCTTTGGGAGTTGTCATAAAAGGCAACCTGCGTCGAATTTTGAAAAAGTCCTAAAATAGGCTTGTCGAGTGAAGTGTAAATTTGCGTGGCAATTTGCGGAATCAAGAGAGTAATAATTGCTTTAACAGTCGCGCGATATTGATAAAAGTGTTTGACCGGCCCACCAACATAGCGGTGAATGTCAAACCAAAAGACAAATGATCCTAACATAGTTGAAACCGACATAATCAACATATACTTCCAAAGATCACCCGGATTTTTAACCCATAATAAAATCAATATAACAGATACTAGCTTAACGGCAGTATTTTTTAAAACCACCCGGCCAAAATCGGCCAGTCCCTGAAAGAACCAGGAAATATCTATTTGTGCTGAAATAAGGTAAGGCACCATTAATAACAAATATTGACCGTACTTAATATGGAAAAAACTGGTAACAACAATCACTATCACTATTGTGACGAATCCAGCTATGGCCTGAAAGTACCACAATCCCCAAAAGGCTTTGGTTAAATCTTGACCACTGCCAAAAGCTCTAATCTGCGAAATGGTCCTCATACCAATATATGACACAGACAGGGTACAGAATATCATTAAGAACTGAACAATATTATTCACATTACTATAAATACCATATGTTTTAGGGCCCAAAATTCGGGAAAGGTAAGGCACGGTTATTAGTGGTACTAATACCAAAAATATTTGGTAAACCGCATTATATAGAATGTTTAAAAATGTTCTTTTCACAACTTACCCTCTATTTTTTAACGACTTAAATACATTTTCACAATTTGAATCAGCCTGCACCTCATTAGTTAAATTTAGCCAGTAGTGCCGCTTTTGACTGAATTGATCAGGCATTACAAGTGCCTTAATAAGCTCCTGCTGCGTTTTCACACACAGTCCAGGCACAATTTCTTCATAAGGACCCATTAAAAGTCCTCGCTTTTTTTCGTATTGCCTCAAATAATTGGTAATAAATATGATTGGTTTGTCAATGTTTAAATAATCAAAATAAATCGAAGAATAATCAGTAATTAAAAAGTCTGTATTACCTAAAAGTTCATATAAATCAATATCAAGTTGATACAAATAGTCGTTATTGAGAAAGGCAATATTTGAAAAGCTGCTCCGCAGGTGTTTAAACAGATTCATTTCATAGGGATGCAACTTTACTATTAAATACTGATGGTTCTTTTTTAAAGAATTATTCAGCTTCACAGCATCAAAATCAGGCAATGCAAAGAAATTACCCTGCTCAACTTGCGTCATAATTTGTCGATCATCCATTTCATAACGAAAAGTTGGCATGTATATTCCAATTTGAGCATCATTATCCTCAGCTTTGAATAAGTCAGTTAATAATTTCTTTTTACTAATAGCAGGATTTTTCAAGGCATCAAGACGAGGAAACCCAGTTTTTCGATATTTGTTAGTTTCAATCGCGCAGCAAGCACTCATTAAACTTTCATATAAATCGCTGCTCGAGCACACGATATCCGCATTTTTTTGCCACAAATTAGCATTATGCTGATCAGTTTTGCGACTAGTATTATTAGCCATAAATCCCATACGCTTGAGTGGAATACCATGCCAGAACTGAATATTGATTTGTCCAGCATGAACTTTAAATGGCTGGTGTGTCGTTATTACAAACTTTGCTGCACCGATTTGTCGCCAAGTTTTTAACGATAAATGTGAAGACGGCCATGGTTCAACGGTAATAACTTCATATTCAGGATGATTTTTCTTCAAATATTTGCCAAATAAATAACCATTTGAACCCGATCTACCTGCGCCATTAAGAATCACCACTTTATTATCTTGCACTGGTGTGAAACGAGCAATTAATTTCATTGCCACCAAATATAAACGAAACAAAAAACTCTTCATTATTCAACTTCCCAATTTCTTACCTAGTATAAGAGTACAGAAAAAGCCTGAGAGAACTCAAGCTTTTTTACTTTATTTTTTAGTTTTTTAATGATTATGACTAACAAATAATTATATTAGCTGCCATTTTTCAGCAATTTACATTACTCACATAATTTGCCACAATTAAAATATATTTATTAGAAACTTTAAGAAAGAGCAAAAATGAACACTGAAAATATAGTACCAAATAAAGTTTTAGCACTTTATCTAGCACTTTTTTACCTTTGGTGGACTGTCGAAGAGCTGCAAATTGGGACTATACAGTAATATTTTGTCATAAGTCCTATTGAGACTATCAGTTAAATTTATTACTCGGAGCATTCCCACATTTTTTTAGTTAGGAAGTATTCGCCTCAAGTAAAATTCGAATACCCACAACTAGTCAAGAAACATTTCCGTCTTTTTAATATATTGCCAGAGGCTCTTTATGATCTGGTTTCGGATAAGCCTGTTCCAAAACTTGTAAATCTTTCTTTGTTAGCTCAATATCTAACGCCCTAAGATTAGATAATAAGTGCTTTGAACTACTACTTTTTGGTATCGCCAAAACATCTGGTTGTTGCATTACCCAAGCCAATAAAATCTGATAAGGACTTGCCTTGTGTTTTTCAGCTACTTGTATGACCGCCTCATTTTTCATCATTGTGCTACCCATTTTAGGTCCTCGACCCAGAGGACTGTATGCAATCAATGGAATATGATGTTCTCTTTGCCAAGGCAAAAGACTGAATTCAATTCCCCTAGTCTCCAAATTATACAAATCCTCATTAACAACGCAGTTCTGACCATTTGGCACCTGCCAGAGTTCCTCCATATCATCTATGTCGAAGTTTGATACTCCCCAGGCACGAATAAGTCCTTCATCTTGCAGTGACTGCAGTTCTGAAACTGTCTCTAACAGAGGAACCATTCCGCGCCAATGATAAAGGTACAGATCTAAATAATCAGTTTGCAGCCTCTTAAGACTAGCTGCCAAACTTTGCCACATTTTATGTGCAGAAGCATTTTGAGGCAATACTTTAGATATTAAAAAAATTTGTGATCTTTGATAAGGCTTTATCGCCTCACCAACTAGTTCTTCCGAATGACCATTGCCATACATCTCGGCCGTGTCAATCACTGTTAAGCCAGCATCAAGTCCTGAACGAATAGCTGTTATTTCTTCTTCTCTGACTTCTGGGTCATCCCCCATTTCCGAAGTACCAATACCTAAAGCTGGCAGAACTTGATTATTGATAGTAACATTTTTCATAAGCAACCTCCTTATGATTCTATCTAAACTATTGTGCATATATATATAATTATATAAGCGAAAATAAACAAAATTTTAATAGCATCCACTTATGGATTTTCCAATCTCGATATAATTAATTGTAACACATGTTCCACTAGTCTATATTTGTGTAAATTCACCTTTAAGTTAAGGTATCAGAATCTCATAGAGTAGTTATACAAAAATATCATGTTTTGCTTTTCACAAGCTTGGGGATTGTATTTTTATGATTGGCAATATAAAATCAAAAATAAAAAGGTGAATTTTAATGACAAATAATTTAACAAATTCATTTCATTTATCTGGTAAAAAATGGTTATTAATATTATTATCGAACATAATTGCATACTGCTGTTTGATAATGCCGGGTATACAAGTTCCAGACTATTTAGTCTTTGATGAAAATCATCCCTCTTTAGCAGCTGCATGTTTTCAGCTATTAATTGTAACCATTTTTTTAGTAATTCAAATAATCGGTGTACAAATTGCTACTGGTAAAAAATGGCATCATTTATTTCATGTACCACATGCTAAAGAATGGCTTTGGATTCTTGTTTTCTTTGTCTTTGCCTATTTCATATCTGTGTTATCAGGAACAATTTCTCAAAAATTATTTGGTTCTGTTTCTGGCAATGCAGCTGCAGGATTGACTATGAAGACGCCACATGTTTGGCCAATTTTTCTCTATCAACGTTTAAGCAGTGCTATCCAAATATTGGGCGAAGAATTTTTAGCAATTATGCCTTTATTAGCTGTTACCCAATTAGCTGATTCTTGCCATATGCCTCACCCGCTATTTTGGGGTAATATTGCCTCTGCCCTGATTTTTTCTTTACTTCATCTTTCTACTTATGACTATAATTTAGGCTATGTTATTTTAGGTTTGGCTTTTACACGCCTAGTTTTAAACTGGGCTTTTATAAAAACACATAATATTTGGGTCAGCTTTTTAGTCCACTTCTTATTTGATACATTAGCCTTTTTAATTTTATTATTAGCAACTAAGTAAACAAATATACTCAAATTAATTTCAAGTCATAACTGGAGTTTTTTCTAGTTATGATTTTTATTTTAGGCGTAATCAAATCACTTTATAAACATGAATATTTTATCTGCAGTCCTTAATGTGTTCTATATGACAGTTCAATATTTCTTACCTGTCTACTATGAAATATACAATCATTTTAACTTAACGTCTGCGGTAATTATAAGAACATTAACAAATTGTTGGAATTTACTTATTACTTGTCTTGTTACTTAATGTGATAATTGTTACAATTAGACACAAATAGCCATTATTGATATTTAAAGAGTTGAGTTAAGGTGGGTGGCCAAAATGAGTGGTAATGTTGAACAGAGAATCTTAACAGCTTTCTCACAATTATTGATTCACAATGGTTATCAAAGAACCACTACTAAAAGAATTGCTCAAGTCGCTCAAGTTAATGAAAGCACCTTGTTCAGACATTTTAAAGACAAACGTGGTATTTTGCAGCAACTGATATCCAAGTATCATGATGATATTCAAATGATCAATAAAAATTATCAGTTAGTTGGCGATTTAGATAAGGATATTATGAATTTTTCCATCATCTATCAAAATTTTATAAAGCAACATCTAGCTTTGTTTTTAACTGGTATTCGTGAATCTCAAAATTTGCCAGAACTGCAAACAGTGATTAAAAATCTTCTCGATTTAATCAGAAAAATTTTAGCTGAAAAGTTTGAACAAATGCAAAAAACAGAAGAAATTGCTCAAGATATTGATAAAAATGTTGAAATTGATAATTTAGTTTTACTCAATTTAGGTCAAGCTATTATGCAGCATTCCTTTCCTAATTGTGTTTTTCAAACTTAGCCACATGCTTTTGTACAAAATAATATTCGTACCTACTCTCAACATTTAAAGCCTAAAAAATAATAAAACGACCAGATGAATTCATTTCAACTGATCGTTTTTAAATATTGAAAAGTTTTTAAAATACAATTACTTTTTGTGGTTAAAATAAATATTGCTGTCATTTTTGGAGTCGATAGTATAAACCATTTTATCTCCTCTTACAACATAATGAGAAAATTCCAGCGGCTGATCAAACTGATTGTAAACAGTCTTGTTTACATCAAAAAGTGGTACTACATTAGTTAATGCCAGTAATCTAGCTTGTTCACTACTGGGTAGGATAGTGCTGATTTCGCGATATGAACTTGCTAAAGTTTCATGGTAATTATCTGCTAGGTATTGGTATAGTGAGGTATCTTCATGAATATTTGTAAGTAATTCCGGAAAGCGTTCAGCTGATAGCCAGGCTTCATCAATTGCCATAGGCTCATTTCCTGTTTGAGAAATTCTTTTAATATAAACTAAATCTGCTGGCTCAGACAGTTGCAAAATCTTAGCAATTTGAGAATTTTGTAAAATTTCTCTTTTTAAAATAATCTTTTTATTTGTTTTAGAGCGAGACTCAGAAAATTCAGAGAATCCTTCAATTTGTTCCAATCTTCCCCTCATTTTTTTGACATTGACATAGGAGCCTTTCCCCTGGATAGTAACTACTAATCCTTCATCAGTCAATAATTTCAGAGCTTTACGCACTGTTATTCTGCTAACCTGATATTGTTGACACAAATATTGTTCACTCGGTAATTTTTCATCAGTTTTCAAAATGTTTTGCTGAATCTTTTGTTTGATATCTAAGTAGATTTTTTTGTAAAGTGGTACGCCAGCTATTGTTTTGACAGAATTCATTATCACACTTCCTTAACTATTCAATATTACTAAATTAAAATAAAAATAACAAACTCAAAGATTAGTATAACAGTCATTTAAAATTATAACTGAATGAAAAGTTTGGTAGATTATACTAACTAAAAAACTCTAAAAATATTTTAAAGCCTGAAATATTGCTTTAGAGCATTAGCTATAAAAGTTTTTTATCAGAATTTTTTATAAATAAATTGTCAAACTTTTGATTTATTTAAATAAGTGGCTCATTAAAAACAAAAACCGCCAGCTTTTACGCTAACGGTTTTAATAAGCCATTATTTCAAGGACCTTTGATATTTTCGTAACTTCTTTAAAGCCCATTCATAATGACTGCAAGTATTTGCAATGAAATAAGTACCTAATGCATTATTACCAGTCCAAGGAAAAACATTCTTTTGAAAGAGTTGCTCTTCAGTATAGGTATCAAGCAAAGCCATAGTTTGTTTATGACTATTCGCCAGCATTTTTTCTGCTTCTGCAAGTGGCGTAGATTGGTGCTTTTGCCAAAATTCTTGATTCATTTCACCATAATTACGCCAATTATACCCTTCAGGCAAAAATTCTTTGTTTTCACCGGATTGATTGCTTTTAACCCACTCTAGCAACAATTTTTGCCATTCATATAAATGGATCAAAACATCGCGTACATTATGATCTCTCTTCCAATGGGCTTCTTTTAGTTTACTCGTATCAAAATTGAAACTGCCAGTGCGAGCATCCTCTGGCAACTTAGCGATTAAATCAACTATCTTCTGGTATGACGAATTACTTGCATCAACTAATTCTTGCTTGGTTTTAGGACGTGGCATCTATTTTTCCTTTTCTTGATAATATTAAAAATTTATTTATCAATATTTTATCATAAGGAGTTTTACTTAGTCCACGACCCATCGTCTATTGCATAGTGACCATTGCCTAAATCTGCCATTTCTTTATTTTCATATTGTTGTCTAAATGCATGATAATTTGATAACTTTTTATTTTGTTCTGCTATTGGATTAGTAGTGGGGATAGCGGTTAACAAACTTTTTGTATAAGGATGCACAGGATCGTCAAAAATTGCTTCTGTTGGCCCAATCTCGACAATATGTCCCAAATGAATTACTCCTATATGACTTGAAATATGTTTGACCATTGCCAAGTCATGGGCAATAAAGAGCATGGCACTGCCACTTTCTCTTTGTATTCTTTGAAGAAGATTAACAACTTGAGCTTGTACTGAAACATCTAGAGCAGAAATAGCTTCATCTGCAATAATAAGTCTGGGATGCATGATAACTACTCTGGCAATACCAACTCTCTGTCTTTGTCCACCTGAAAGTTCTTGCGGGTAGCGGTTAACAAATGATGAGTCAAGACCAACTATTTTTAACATTTCAATAACTTTTTGCAGTTTTTCATCCTTAGTTAATTTAGGATAATGAATATCAAGACCCAGCTTGACTATGTCACCAACTTTTTTACGAGGATTTAGTGAAGACATAGGATCTTGAAAAATCATCTGCATGTCTTTACGCAACTTAGCAGTCTGCTTTTTACTTAACTGACCTGCTATTTGTTCACCTTCAAAAATCACCTCACCAGCAGTAGGCCAATAAAGACGAATAATAGAGCGGCCAATAGTGGTCTTTCCACTTCCTGACTCACCTACCAGACCAAAAGTTTCACCATTAGTAATGTTAAAGGAAACATCATCTACCGCTTTAACTATTTTTTTATTTGCAACTGGAAAATATTGCTTTAAATGATGAACTTCAAGGATATTTTTAGTCATTGCTTATGATGCCCCCTTCATTTTTAAAATTCTCTTTTGCAAAACTACTGGAATTGGTACTTTGGGAGCTCTTTTATCTAAGAGCCAAGTTGCAGCATAATGGTGGTCATTAATTTTAAACATTGGCGGTTGTTTTTTAAAATCAATGTTTAAGGCATACTTATTTCTGGGAGCAAAAGCATCTCCAACAATCGGTTGTGTTAAGTCTGGAATCGTTCCGGCAATAGTCGGTAATTCGTCAACTTTCTCATTGATATCAGGTACTGATTCAAGCAGACCCCAAGTATATGGGTGACGAGGTTCAAAAAAGATATCTTGGCTCGTTCCAGTCTCAACTATTTTTCCAGCATACATGACGTTCACATATGTTGCAATATTGGCAACCACCCCTAAATTATGGGTTATAAAAATAACAGATAATTTCCTGCTCTTTTGTATATCTTTAATCAGGTTCAAAATTTTAGCCTGAATAGTAACATCCAAACCCGTAGTTGGTTCATCACAGATCAGTAAACTGGGATTCCCGGCCAACGCAATGGCGATAACAATTCTCTGTCTCATTCCTCCAGAAAGTTGATGTGGATATTGGTTCTGAACAACCTTCATGTTTTGAATGCCAACGGTTTCAATTAAATTAAGCACCCGTTCGTTGATTTGATCCTTGTTCATCTCAGGATGAGAAGCCTTTACTGCCTCAGCGATTTGCTTATTAATTTTCATGGTTGGATCGAGAGAAGTCATTGGGTCTTGAAAAACCATTGCTATTTCTTTGCCCTTAATACGATTTTGCATAATCTTGGGACTAATTTTTAATAAATTAACTGTTTGTGGACCATTTTCAGTCTGGTAAGTGAAATTGATCTCACCGGATTTAATTATTTGATTGGCTTCTTTTTCGCCCATGATTGGCTTTACACTAGCTGACTTGCCACAACCGGATTCACCAACTAAAGCAACTGTTTCACCCTTTTTTACCTGATAACTTATTCCTCTAACAGCTTGCACTTCTCCGTGATCGGTATGATAGGCTACTTGTAAATTTTTTATTTCTAAAACTGTTTCGGTCATAATCTTACCTAACTTCCTTCAATAGCATCCCGTAAGCCATCCGCAATAATATTAAAACTCAGCATAATTAGTGCTAAAAACAATACGGGGAAAATGACCATGTATGGGTAAACGATAGCCTGGGTATAACCATCATTAATCATTGTTCCTAATGAAGCTAATGGTGCCGGAACACCTAAACCGATAAAGGCTAAGAATGCTTCCAAAAAAATTGCGTTCGGAATAGATAACATAAATGTGGTAATTATTTGTCCTAATGTATTAGGCAAAATTTGAGAGAAAATAATTTTAATATCAGATTCTCCCATTGTCTTTGCTGATAAAACATACTCGCTGGTTTTTAGTTCCAACACCTGTGCGCGAACTATTCTACTCATATTAATCCAGCCGACAATCATCATCGCAGTAATTATGCTTACTAGACCTGGCTTCATGACCAGAACAAGCAAAGTAACAATAATGATCATAGGAATAGTACTAAGAATTTCTGTTATTCTTTGCATGAATAAATCAATTTTGCCACCAAAATATCCTGAAATCAGGCCATAACTAGTACCAATAACCAGATCAATTGCCATTGCCACCAGAGCAACCCTTAGTGAAACTGAAGTACCAGCAGCAACTCTTACAAAAATATCTCTGCCTAAGTTGTCTGTTCCAAACCAATGACCATTAACTCCAGGAGCTAAATTAGACTGGTTAGGATACGGTGTAGTGGGTGAGTATTGACTAAGGTAAGGCGCCAGAATGGCTATTAAAGCAATAATAATTAAAACAACTGCGCTAATCACCGCACCTTTATTTCTTAAAAAGCGATGCCAAACCAACTGCCCATATGAATAAGATTTACCAGAATAATGGTCAACTGTTTCAGATTTATGGGCAAATTCAAAATCATTATTTTCTATATTAGTCATAATTATTTGCCCTCATCTAATCTAATACGCGGATCTATTAACCCGTAAAGAATATCAACTATTAACATAATACCAATAAAAAGCACTGCATAAAAGAAAGTTATACCTAAGACTACATTGTAGTCATTAGCTTGTATAGCACTGATATACAATGTTCCCAAGCCTGGAATAGCAAAAGCTTTTTCAATTACCATACTCCCGGCAATTAGGTCAATCATCAGTGGTGCTAATACTGTAATAACTGAAATTAAAGTGTTTCTGATAACATGGTGTCCGATCAACTGGAACTTTTTAATTCCTTTTGAATCCGCTAAACGATAATAATCAGAATTCATAATATCAATCATGTCATTTCTAACATATCGTTCAATACTTGCCATAGTAAAAGTACTCAATGCTATTGTAGGCAGAATACTTGATACAAAAGGCTGACTTGGTTGGTACGTTCCTGGAAAGACCATTAGTTTATAAGAAAATATAATTGACACGATCAATGCTACTACAAAGTTAGGAAGACTTATTCCCAAAACAGAAATGCCAGTCATTAAGTTATCCCAAATTGTACCTTTTTTGATTGCTGCCAAAATTCCCATCAGAAAGCCTAAAAGTGAACCTAGTACAGTAGCCTGTAAACCTATCTGGAGTGAAATGGTAAAATGCTGCAAAATCATTGTAGTAACCGGCGTATTAACCTGAACCGTGTACGAAACACCAAAATCGCCAGACAACATATTTTTCAAGTAATTAAAAAATTGTAATGGCACTGGGCCATCCAAACCATATTTATGATAAAGTGCCGCTACTTGAGCATGTGACATTTTTTCATCATTAAATGGTGAACCAGGCATTGCCTTTTCCATAATAAAAAGAATCAAAGTAATCAAAAATAATGTAATCACTGCAATTAAGATTCTTTTCAAGACATACTTTTTCAAGTTTTTCCCTCCAATCTTCCTAAATAAGCAAA
The DNA here is from genome assembly GCF_000967195.1 of Lactobacillus kullabergensis. Lineage (GTDB taxonomy): Bacteria > Bacillota > Bacilli > Lactobacillales > Lactobacillaceae > Lactobacillus > Lactobacillus kullabergensis. Next base: position 446,835 of record NZ_KQ033871.1, on the reverse strand, counting down.
CAGAGCTGAGATTGTATCCCAGCTCTATTAATACTTTTAACGAAATTATTTAATTGAAGCATATTTGAAGAAGAATGGTACACCTGCAATATGCATCGGTAAATCTTTAATATTAGATCGTTCCAAAACTGGTGCACCAATCTGATATAGCGGTGGGCAAGAAGCACTGTCAATTAGGATATTGTTTGCCTTAAGAAGCAATTTGTATCTCTTAGCTTGATCAGTTGTTTGATCAGATTGAGCCATTAACTTATCAAATTCTGAATTTGCCCAGCGACCGTAATTGCTGTCGTTCTTAGATTGATACATACTCAAGATCGCTGTTGGATCAGCATAGTCTGGTCCCCAACGAGTTAAAGTAGCATCATAAGTAGCTTTTGACATCTTATCAGTTCTAGTCTTCTTTGCTACTTGCTGCAGTGTCACTTTCATGCCAGGAAGGTGTTTTTCAACTTGAGCCTTGATATACGCAGCTACGTTAGCATATGAAGGATCACTGTCATCATAAAGCAAGGTAAATGAACGCAAGTTAGTTGCTTTTTTTGCCTTATTCCAATACTTTTTAGCTTGAGCTGGTGAATACTCGTAAAGATTAGTAGTTGATTCATCTGCAAAATCTTTGCCTGTTGTCGGATTCTTAACCAAATCTTTCATAACCATAGAATGAGAAGGAATTGAACCATCTTTTAGGATGTGAGTTGTTATTTCTTTACGGTTAATGCTGCAAGAAATTGCCTTACGCAGATCAGCATTATCTAATCCCGGTTTTTTCAGATTAAACATAATGTACTGTGTAAAATTACCAACATCATTGACAAAGTTCTTATCTTTTCGATATTTAGAAACAAGCTGACCACTTAAGTGAACATAGTCTGCACTGCCATTTTCGAATGCAATAGCTGCCTTTTCTGGGTCTGTAATAATATCAAGCTTAACATTCTTAATTTTGACATTTTTGGCATCCCAATATTTAGGATTTTTAACTAACTGGATAGTGTTATCGCCTAATTTCCAATCCTTGATTTGGTATGGACCAGAATAAATTAAATGACTGGAATCTTGTGCAAATTTTTTACCAGTTTTTTGGAAGTATTTCTGATTGACAGGAGCAAAATCACTGAATGCCAGCAACTTGTTCATGTAAGGTACAACATGATCCAATTGCACTACTAGAGTTTTAGGACCTGTAGCCTTAACGCCCAATGACTTGACCGGCTTCTTGCCAGCTACAATGTCATTAGCATTTTTAATGCCAGCCGCACCTGGTTGGAAGTTAAAGGCTGAAGCAATCTTAGGATCAGACAACCGCCGCCAGGCAAAAACAAAATCATTTGCTGTTACAGGATCACCATTTGACCAGTTGGCGTTTTTACGAATAGTAAAAGTCTTGGTGAGTCCATGATTACTCGTTTTAACTTTAGAGGCCAATGCCAATTGGGGCTTATCGTGGGCATCAATAGTGTACAAGCCTTCGGTTGTATTAGCTACAACTGTTGAAGATGTGTTTTGATACGCTAAAATCGGGTCAAGAGAGTCAACCGTTGCATTTTGAACAACAGTAATTTTATCTTGATTTTTTGTACCAGAACTGGAGTTTTTCTGGCATCCTGTTATTAACAAGCCTACACATGCAATTGCAGTTGCAAACAATGCACTTTTTTTCATAAATATCACTCTTTTCTAAAAAGATTTCTGATGACCAAAACCACCAGATAGTTGGCAAGTAGCTGCAGCATTTTTACTAGCTGCTAAAGCAGCTTCTTGCAGATTGTTTTTATTTAAGTAAGAAACTAGAAAACCAGCAATAAAGCTGTCACCTGCACCCATAGTGTCAACGACTTTTACTTTTTGTGGTTTTTGATAATAGGATTTCTGTGAAGTTAACAAGAATGCAGAATTTGCACCTCTTGTGATGACTATGACTTCCGGTCCCAAAGTTAAATATTTTTTAGCAAATTCTTCCACTTGTTCATCAGACATCTCTGAACCTGAAAAGAAAGCATAATCTACAAACGGTAAAACACGTTTAAAATAACTTTCATTGCGAGAATCTGAAAAATCAAATGATACTTTGGTAATATGATGTAATTCATCAAGATAATTTTCAATTCCCGAATCAATTCCAACATGAACAACATCAAATTTTTTTATTTCCGCAAAATCTGTTGGGGTAAGCCTTAAGGATAACAAATGCATTACTGAATTTTTAGGACCAGGAGCAAAAGTTCTATCACCTTCATCTGTGAGAATAACTCGAGGCTGTGCTGTGGGAGCATAGACCTTACGACAATTAATAAGTTCTACATTTTCTTCTGTTAAAGATTCTTTAATATGCTGTGCTCGATCGTCATCTCCAAACATTCCCAGATAAGCTGAAACATCAGCTCCGGCTTTTTTGGCATCAACTGATACATTGACACAATTTCCGCCTGGAAAAAATATCTTTTGCTTGATGTATGTATCAGCTACATTGTCACCAACTGCAATTATTTTCATGATTTACAGCCTTTTTAATAATCCAGATGTCCCATATAACGACGGACATCTAGTGAGTGTCCTCTTTCATAAGCAAATCCTTCGGCTAATTGACGGAAAGCAACTCCTGAAAGAATCTGAGAATAGTATTCTTTAAAGTCGTCATCTACTTCATGCATATCAAAGTCAGCGTCGTCAATCACGTAAACTTTTTGACTATGCTTTTTAGCAAAATCGATTACACGTTGATCCATTTTTCTGGTAACGCCTAATCCTTTGCAAATGATAAATGGCACATCAAAATCTGTTACTTCAAAAGGACCGTGGAAATATTCAGCAGAATTGATATATCCACTATGAATCCATTGCATTTCCTGAAGCCAACAAGCTGAAAATGAATATGTTTCTCCAGTATTAATACCTGATCCTACAGCATAAATTAATTTTTCGCGTTTTAATTCACTGGTCCATTTCTTTGCAGTTTCTCCAAATTGTTTTCTTACCCTGTCAGCCATAGTTTCTAAGCTATCCAAAGCTTTCAGGCCTTTTTCAAATTTGTTATCACCAGTTATGGACTTCAATAGACTAAATATGAAACCATACAAAACACCATTATTTAAATCAGAAGCATCGGTACCTTTGCCCCAACTGTAGTGCAAAGTGAAATCGGAATTCTTTTCTAAGTCAGAACCTGCTGTATAGGTAATACCTACTGTTAGAGCACCTTTACTCTTGGCAAAATTAACTGCCTCATTTGTTTCTGGCGTACTACCTGAATGTGAACAAGAAACTACTAAACTATGATTGCACAAATCATGAGGATTACGTGTTGTAAATTCCCGTGCTGGTAAAATTGTGGCTGGAATATCACATTCGCGGTTGAAAATATATTCAGCTGGTTGCATAAAAGCCATCGATCCTCCACAAGCTACAAAATAGACATGATTAATGCCATCAATCTTTTCTGCAGCGGCAAGAGCATTCTTAATTTCTTGTTGATATTCTTTTTTCATTTTTAACCTCTCAATCATTCTTGTTATATGATGTTATATTATAAGATAATAGCTAATTTTTAATATGTCAAGCATTTTTCTTAAAATTATTTAATAAAAATAATTGACTAGTAAAATCAAATAAAAAAGTTTGTGAAATGGTATGAACCAATTGCCTATGTATCAGAGCAAACAAAAAAAGCAATTCACAAACTCGTGAATTGCTTTTTAATAATTACTAATCAAATTCTTATTTTAAGACAAATGCCTGCCTATTGCACTGCCGATAATTGACAATGTAAAACACACAGCAAAATACAAAACAGCTAAAGCAGCAAACATCGGCAAAATGTAATTTGCATTTTGACCATAAATAACTTGTGCGTGCTGCATCATTTCCGGAACAACTATGATTGTTGCCAAAGATGTGTCCTTAATTAGAGAAACAAACTGACTAATAATTGTTGGAATCATGTTTTTATAAGCTTGAGGCAAAACAACATGCCATAAAGCCTGAACAAACGACATACCAGTTGATCTTGCACCCTCCATCTGACCGATAGAAACAGATTGAATACCTGAACGCACAATTTCAGCAATCATACAGGATTCGAATACTGTCATGGCAATAATCGCTGCCGGTATGGTTTCCGGCCTTAAACCAAAGTTTGGTAGCCCAAAATAAGTAAAGAAGATAATCAGCAGCAGGGGAATATTACGAATAATATCAATAATGAAACCTACAACAGCTGAAACATACTTAATTTTAGAATATCTAATTATTCCTAAAATCGAGCCAATAATAAAACTTAAAATGACCGAAATTACGGAAATGTAAATAGTTACCCAGAGGCCCATTAACAAAAAGCGTACATTAAGCCATGAAAAGGCGTTAACCCAATTTTGCATTTTCTAGTACCTCCTTTAACCTAATTTCTTTTCCAGGTGCCGCATATAATAACTAATCGGCAATGTAACGATCAAATATAAAACACCTACAACCAAATAACTGTTAATAGTGTCAAAAGTTGCTGAAGCAATTGAATTTGCTTGATACATTAAATCAAATCCTGCCACAAAGGCTAGAACTGAAGAGTTTTTGACCAAGTTAACAAACTGGTTGCCTAAAGGTGGTATTACTATCTTGAATGCCTGAGGCAAAATTATATAACGCATTGCCTGCCAGTAGGTCATACCAGTTGATCTTGCACCTTCCATTTGACCGCCAGAAACAGATTGAATTCCTGAACGAATTGTCTCGGCAATAAAAGCAGAAGTATATAAGGTTAACCCGATTGTACCAGCAGTAAAACCGTTTATTTTGACAACGTAAATCGGAATTACCAGGTAGAAAAACATAGTGATTACAAGCAAAGGAATGTTACGCATTATTTCCACATAAGCATGTCCAATTACACGCATTACTTTACTTGGAACAACTTCCATAATTGCAAATATTGTTCCAATTATTAAACTGAAAAATAAAGCAATTACACTAGATAGTATTGTCCAGCCCAAGCCTACAAACAGCTGGCTGCTGAATTTTGAAAAAATATTAATCATCGGCGATACAGCTCCTTATACTTAAATCCTGGAACATCGCCAAACCACTTTTTAATTAAGCGATTATATTCACCATTATGCTGCATCTCAAGAACCGCCTTGTCTACAGCTTCAGTAAATGAGGTTTGTCCCTTATTAACCGCAACACCGTATGGTTCAACAGTAAAAGTGCCGCCACGAACTTCGTAGCCCGGATTTTGAACTGCTAACCCAAACAAAATTCCGTTATCAGTAGTTAATGCATCCCCCTGATGTGATTTTAAAGCGTTCATTGCCTGAGCATAGTCTTGCAACTCAATCACTTTTGCTCTTGGAGCAACTTTTTTAATGTTGTCGACGGAGTTTGCACCTACAACACCGATAACTGTCTTACCATTAAGGTCCTTTGTACTCTTAATTGATGAATTTTTAGGAACTAAAAGTGACTGACCCGCATCAAAGTATGACTTTGAAAAAGAAATAATCTTTTTGCGCTCTGGCGTAATTGACATTGTTGCAATAACGGCATCCACATTCCCGTTCTTTAAAAGTGGGATTCTGGATTGAGACGTTGTAGTGACAAATTCAGCTTTTCCTTGAGGTCCTAATATATGTTTTGTAATATGTTTTGCCATATCAACATCAAAACCCTTTTGCTGGCCGTCCTTTACATCAATTAAGCCAAAAAGTTTAACATCACCTTTAACGCCCCAAACAATAGTATTTGATTTCTTGGCATTATTTAAAACAGATTGGTCACTAAGACTTTTACCACAACCGGTTAGCATTAAAATACATGCTAATAAAGGAAGTAGCCAAAATTTCTTTTTCATAATTGGCCTCCTTAGTGAGAAATAATTTTACTCAAAAATTGTTGTGCCCGCTCCGTCTTAGGCTGCTTAAAGAAGCTCTCGCTATCATCATCCTCAACAATTCGGCCTTGATCCATAAAGATAACTCTATTTGCTACCTCTTTAGCAAAGCCCATTTCGTGAGTAACAATTAATGAAGTCATACCACTTTCATTGGTAACCTTCTTCATAACTTGTAAAACATCATCAATCATTTCCGGATCAAGAGCAGATGTTGGTTCATCATATAAAATAAGTTTTGGTCTCATTGCCAGCGTTCTGGCAATAGCAACACGCTGTTTTTGACCACCGGAAATTTGTGAAGGCATATTATGTGCCCATTTGCGTAGCCCAACCATATCAAGTAAATCTAACGCCTGTTTTTTATTTTCTTCTTCAGGCATGTGACTTACTATTCTGGGAGCCAGCATAATATTTTCCAATACATCTTTATTTTTATACAAATTAAAATGCTGGAAAACCATCCCAACATCACTACGTAAGATGTTGAGGTTTGTCTTTGGATCTGAAAGATCGTGACCGTTAACTACTAACTTACCTTTCTGGATTGACTCAAGACCATTTACGGTCCGTACTAAAGTACTTTTACCTGAACCAGATGGTCCAATCAGAACCACCGTTTCACCTTCATCAATCTCTAAATTAATGTCGTGCAGTGCATGAAAATGGCCGTAAAATTTTTGCACGTCATGGAACTCTATCATCGACATTGTCATCGCCCCTTTCATAATCAATGCATGAAATAATAAGTTGTAGAATCTATTTTACTATAACCGTTAAGAATTTTAAAAGTAATACAGTGTTTTTAATAAAAATTTATAGAAAGATCTGTTTAATTCACATTGAACTGGAAGTCATTTAGTTAGCGTTATGACAGGAAAGAACAATAATAAAAAGCCTTTTTGTATGTTCATTAATGACAATTTAATGTCAAAAATTGCCATTTATAATTAAAATTATCTGTGAAAAATATACTCCTATTTGCATTTTTTTCTTCCAAAAACAGTTCAACTAGCATACACTCTAACTAAGGAGAAAACTTATGGATAAAGAAAAAACTTATAAATTACTTTTAAAACAAGCCAGCAGTCTTCTGCAAGGAGAACACGATTTAATTGCCAAAATGAGTAACATTAGTGCACTGCTTTTTAATGGGTTACCTGAAGTAAGTTATGCCGGATTTTATCGCTTTCAAGAGCAAGAGCTTATTTTAGGACCTTTTCAAGGACCGGTGGCATGCATGCATATTCAGTTAGGAAAGGGTGTCTGCGGCACAGCTGCACAAACCGGTCAAATTCAAATTGTTCCGGATGTTCATGAGTTTAGTGGTCATATTGCCTGTGATGCCAATACCAATTCAGAAATCGTTGTTCCCATTATCCACAATAAAAAACTTGTCGCTGTTCTTGACCTTGACAGCAATGACTTTGACAGATTTGATCAAATTGATGCTCAATATTTATCAAAAATAGCAGAACTACTATTTAATTAAGCGAAAGAAATAATCTTGCATAAAATAAAAGACCAATAAATCATCTTTTAAATGACTTATTGGTCTTTGTAACTTATAAACGACTTTAGATCTCTGGCGAAAAATTATTCCGTTTCACTTTTTTATTTTTTACCGGAGAGACGCTGAAATCCCTTCACAATTTCTACTATTAAAATCATACAAATTCCAGCTCCCAAAACTATTAACCACTGTGTTGAATTTAACTCTGTGACATCAAAGAACTTTGTCATAAATGGTAATTCAACTGCTGCCATGACAATAGCTGATATCAAGATTGCCCAATTAAACCACTTATTAGCAAATGTCCTCTTAGAAAAAATTGATTGGTGAATATACTTAGAATTAAAGGCATGAAACAGTTGAATAAGTCCTAATGTAAGAAAGGCCATTGTCAGAGCATCAGCGTGTTGCAGATTGGCATTACCCATGTGAGGGCCAAAATTTAAGCCTAGTTGATAAGTAGTTAAAACAATGACACCTTCGAGTATTCCTTGGTAAACAATTGAGCTGGCAACGCCACCACTGAAGAAGTTTGATTTTTTACCCCGAGGCGTACGCTTCATAATACCTTTTTCAACTGGTTCAAGTCCCAAGGCAATAGCTGGTAAAGTATCTGTCACCAAGTTAATCCACAGCAATTGCACTGGAGCTAAAATATCCCAACCCAGCATGGTCATCATAAATACTGTTAAAACTTCCCCGACATTACAACTCATGAGGTAAAGAATGGCTTTTTGAATATTGCTAAAGACCTTGCGTCCTTGTTTAACTGCTTCAACAATAGTTGCAAAGTTGTCATCAGCTAAAACCATGTCGCTAGCACCCTTTGACACTTCTGTACCAGTGATGCCCATACCAATTCCAATATCAGCTTGCTTTAAACTAGGTGCGTCATTAACTCCGTCTCCTGTCATAGCTACAATTTTGCCTTGGGCTTGCCAGGCCTTAACGATACGAACTTTGTGTTCTGGTGAAACCCTGGCATAAACATCAAAATCAGCTACATGCTTTTCCAGATATTCATCACTAAATTCATCCAGCTGTGCACCGGTAACTACCCGCTCATCTTGGCCAGGCTTCAAAATGCCCAGTCTTTCTGCAATTGCCTGAGCAGTGACTTGAAAGTCACCTGTAATCATAACTGTTCTAATACCGGCACTGTGAGCTTCTTTAATAGCCTCTTTTGCTTCAGGACGCTCTGGGTCTATCATCCCCACCAAGCCAGCAAAAATCAAGTCCTGCTCAACGTTATCAGTTGTAGGATCATCATATAATTGTTCAACTGGTTTATAGGCTAACCCCAAAACTCGCAAAGCATTTTTAGCCATATTCTGATTTGAAAGCATAATTTCATTTTTTTGTTTGTCGGTGATTGCAGTGACGTTACCGTCAAGATCAATGCGTGTAACCCGCTTAAGCAGTTGATCAGGAGCACCTTTGACAGCTACGAAATATTGACCATTATTTTCGTTCACAGTACTCATCAACTTGCGCCCAGAATCAAATGGGACCTCTTGCACCCTTTTATGCTTGGCAATTAAATTATGCACATCAATTTTTTGGTCAAGCGCATACTGAATCAAAGCTGTTTCAGTTGGGTCGCCCAACAATTGATTGTTATCATCAAGTTTTGAATCATTAGCTAAAACCATTGCCATCAAAGCATGATTATCATGATTAATGCTATTTGAAGAATTATGAACCTGGTTATCATAATAAACTTGTTCAACTGTCATTTTATTTTGAGTTAAAGTACCAGTTTTATCAGAACAGATGATATCCGTTGCCCCTAAAGTTTCTACTGCTGGCAACTTACGCACAATTGAATTGTGCTTGGCCATTACCTGAGTACCTAGAGCCAAAATAATAGTTACGATTGCAGGTAAACCTTCCGGAATTGCTGCAACAGCAAGTGAGACAGCTACTAAGAACATATCGATTGCTAACTTATCTGTGGGTTCCGTACCCTTTTTGGTAAAAAAGCCTACAACAAAGACCACAGCACAGATTAGCAGGATCATGATAGTTAACGTTTTGCCTAACTGGTTGAGATTACGCTTTAATGGTGTATCCGTTTCATCAGTGTTGTTAAGCATTGTAGCTATTTTACCGACCTCAGTGGTCATACCTGTTGCTGTAACAATTCCTTCACCGCGACCATAAGTAACATTAGTATTAGCAAATGCCATGTTATCCTGGTCGGCTAATGCTACTTTTTCTTCATTAACAGGATCACTAGTTTTATCAACTGGAACGGACTCACCAGTCAAAGCCGATTCTTCGATTTTGAGACTTTTAGTAAGAGTCAACCGCAAATCAGCTGGTACAACATCGCCTGCTTCAAGCAAGACCACATCCCCAGGTACTAGTTCTGTACTCGGTATTTCCACAATTTGACCGTCACGCCGAACATGGGCGTTAGGAGTAGCCATTTTCTTTAAAGCATTAATTGCTTCTTCAGAGCGTGTTTCTTGAAAAACGCCTAATACTGCGTTCAAAATGACCACAATCATAATAATAGCCGCATCTGTCCATTCTTGAGCCACAAAGCCTGAAAGCAATGCTGCAACTATCAAAACAATGATCATAAAATCCTTAAACTGGGCTAAAAAACGTTGCCAAATGCTAACTTTCTTTTTGCTAGTCAAACTATTAGAGCCATACTGTGCTCGTAATCCATCTATTTGACTCGCTTTTAAACCACTGGATACAGACGTTGCAAAGTCCTTTGCAACATCCTCAATATTTTGATTGTAAAAATTCCGGGGCATCTTTACCTCCTAATAACAAAAAAGAGACTTATATGTACAACGCACACAAGTCTCACTATTTAAGATAAGTCCAGAAGTATTTCTTCGGGTGTTGGGCTTATCGCAAGTAATTGCTGTTACTCCCTTATGATGCTTCTTATTATAAATAAATTTATTACTTTTAACAAGAATTAGGCTATTAAATTAATTAAATAAAAAACATGACTTCGTATTTCGAGAGGTCATGTTTTTAATAAATACTAATATTTACTTAAGACCGGTCCACTTCCATTCAGTAACTTCAGGCATATCTTTACCATTGTCACGAATGTATTGGTGGTGTTTTGCAAGTAATCTATCCATTTCCGCTACAAAGCCTGCACTCTTTTCAGCGTAACGAGGAACACTTAAAATGGCATCTTTTGCCAAATGGAAACGATCAAGTTCGTTAACCACCCGCATGTCAAATGGCGTTGTGATGTCTCCTTCTTCCTCATAGCAGTGAATATGAACATTGCTACGCTTACGACCAAACCAAATGGATTGCATCATTGCCTTATAGCCATGCCATGCAAAGATTACCGGCACATCACTTGGGAATAATTGATCAAATTCTGCATCAGAAATTGCTTCTGGATTATCCTTAGTATTCATCAATTTCATAACGTCAATTACGTTAATATAACGAATCTTAAGATCAGGAAAGTTCCTATGCAAAATGTCAATTGCAGCAAGAGATTCCATTGTCGGCTCCGTTTCAGTTGAAGCAAATACAACATCAGGCTTAGCATTTTGGTCAGTCGATGCCCAATCAATGTATGATAAGCCGTGGTTTGCAATACGAGTTGCTTCATCAATTGAGAACCACTGAGGTCTTTCCTGCTTTGAAGTAACCAAAATGTTGATGCATTCACGATCGCTGAAAGCTTTTTGTGAAATAGCGAGTAATGAATTTGTATCAGCTGGTAAATACTCATGAACTAAATCTGGACGATTCTTTTCATACATGTGAGTCAAGACACCTGGGTCTTGGTGAGTATAACCATTATGATCTTGTTGGAAGACAGTTGAAGTTGCAATGAAGTTTAATGATGGATAATCCTTACGCCAATATTGTTCCTTAGCTTTTCTTAACCATTTCATGTGTTGAGTCAGCATTGAATCTACAACACGACCAAATGACTCATAAGTAGCAAAGAAACCATGACGACCTGATAAAACGTAACCCTCAAGCCAGCCTTCGGCTTGGTGTTCTGATAATTGAGAATCAATTAAACGACCACTTGGTGCCAAGTTTTCATCATTAGGTGTATGAACGGAGCTTTCCCATTGCCGTTTTTGTTCATCAATAAACTTAAATAAGCGGTTTGACTTAGACTCATCTGGTCCAAAACCCCGGAAAGTATTTGGATTTAGTTCAGCAATTTCGTTCAAATATTTAGCCCATTCCGTCATGTCTTCAGCTTCAATAGAACCTGGTTGATCAAATTTTAAGGCATACTTACGGTAATCAGGCAAACTAAGACGCTTAGCTTTCTCTCCACCTGCATTAGTGATTGGGTTCATGGCCATTCTGCTATCGCCAGTAACATTATCAGCCGTGACTATTTCAGTTGGAACGCCATTTTCATCGAATAACTCTTCCGGTTTATAACTCTTAAGCCAATCAACCAACATATCTTTATGTTCCATGTCATCTTGAGCGACTGGAATTGGAATCTGATGAGCCCTAAATGAGTTTTCAATTGGATTACCATCAAGATCCTTCTTTGGACCTGTCCAACCCTTTGGTACACGGAAAACGATCATTGGCCAATGCGGCAAAGTTTCATCATTATTCTCACGAGCATTCTTTTGAATAGCCTTAATTTCTTCAATGACAGTATCCATCAATTTAGCCATTTCTTCATGAATCTGCATGTGGTCTTTATAGCCATCAAACTCGCTGCCATTATATGCAGAAATAATATAAGGATGCCAGCCCATGCCTTCAAAGTACTTGGTCAATTCTTCGTCCGACATTCTGGAAACAATCGTTGGATTTGAAATCTTGAAACCATTAATTTGCAAGATTGGTAAAACTGCCCCGTCCTTAATAGGATTGATAAATTTATCGCTAAACCAGCTAGCTGCAAGTGGTCCTGTTTCTGCCTCACCATCACCAATTTCAACCGCTGCAATTACGTCAGGATTGTCTAGAATTGCACCTGTACCATGGGAAAGTGAGTAACCTAGTTCTCCACCTTCGTGCATTGAACCAGGAGTTTCAGGTGCAGCGTGTGAAGCAGAACCACCTGGGAAACTGAAACGCTTAAAGAGCTTAGCCATTCCTTTTTCATCTTGTTGAATTTCAGGGTAAAGCTCACTATATGAACCATCAAGGTATGAATTAGATACCATAACCTGACCACCATGACCTGAGCCTTCAATATAGAACATGTTCAAACCATACTTTTTGATAACTCTGTTTAAATGAGCATAAATAAAGTTTTGCGGTGAAATAGTGCCCCAGTGACCAATTGGCTTAGGTTTAACTTCACTTGCTTTGAGATCATGTTTTAATAACGGATTACTCATTAAGAAAAGTTGACCTACAGATAAATAATTTGCTGCACGCCAGTGAGCATCAACACTTTTGAGAAATTCTTTAGAGTCGTAATCAGCTGCCATTTTTATTCTCCCTTTTTAATATTTGCTAAAATTCATTTTATAAACATATTATAGCAAGTTTTTGGTAAAGTTCAACCATTTTGAAAATTGGTTCGTTCCAATTTATAAAAAATAAGCGTTTAATTATTGCCAAGTAGATAAGTAATACTATTATTATGCCATTTTCTATTTACAGATCAGCATATTTATGTTCAAATACTGATAAACACTTATTTTTCAAATTAAACACTGAAAAAGTGATTAAACAATATTTATTCAAGTGCTAAATTAGGCATAGGAGAGGTAAAATGACACAAGAAGAACGACTGCGACAAATTAAGCAAATGCTTAATAAAGAAAATCATTTGAGTACTCGCAAGTTAGCTGATTATTTCAAAATTTCTTTTGATACAGCTAGACGAGATGTAGTTCGCTTAACTGCAACTGGACAAGCAATTCGCGTTCATGGTGGATTAGTTGCGATAGACCGTAGTGATGTACCCAATTTCCTCATGAGAAGTCAAATAGATTCACCAGTTAAAACTAAAATGGCAAAAATGGCTCAGAGATTTATCCATCCTAACCAGTGTGACTTTATCGGTCCATCAACCACTTTAAAGAAATTATGTGAATTAATTTGTGGTGCTAATTTACAAATCGTTACTAATTCAATCGACAACTCTTTAGCCTTGATGCAATCTAAATTACCCAGTGTGAGACTTCTCGGAGGCACTATGGACAAGGAAGACAGGTTTAATTACTCTATTGATTCACTTGAACTTTTGCATCGTCTAAGTTTTAACACAGTTTTTGTTGGCACGTCTAATATTAGAAGCGATGGTATTTATTCAGCAAAAATGGGTGATTCAGAATTAATCAAAGTAGCCTGTTCCAGAGCAAAACAAGTGGTTGTGGTCGCAGAAAAATACAAATTTGATAATCAGAATACTTCTCCTTACATGTCAATTCCATTAACAAAGGTTGACGTTCTAATTACCGATTTGCCTTTGTCCGAAAAATTTCAGAATAGTTTTTCGCCCAAAACGCAAATTATTTCAGTACTAAGGAAGTGAGGCTATGTGGAACTTTTTTGGTAGTTTGTTTTTAACAAAACGGCAACAACTAATCGAAGAAGTTTATAAAGACTTAGATCAGTTTTATAGGAGTTTCTACTCTAATATATATAATGAATTGAATATTAATAAATATAAGCAAATTCGTGATGCTATTGGTATGGTAATGCGTAAGTTTGACAGTCAAGATCACCCATTAGATTATACTGGTAAATTAGTATTGTATATTGAAGCTTGTGTCGCACTTCAGCATTTGCATTTAACGACCTTGCAGCAAAAACTTTTACATGATTTAAGTGAAAAAACTAAAAACATTAACTTAAATTTTGTTTATACTGGACGGATCACGGATATGCAACAATTCAAAAATGTTTGATTTTCTTTTTTAAATAGAATGTATCCCAAAAAAGCAGGCTTAAGCCTGCTTTTTCATTTGTTCAGATTAACAAATGTATTGAATTTCATATATTGATAATGAATTCGCATCGTAGAAACTTCAAATGGAGTTCCATCATCCAAAAAGAAGATGCCTTCCATCACTCCCACTGGTTCAATCTTTTTTAAATTGAGTCGAGATTGGTCTTCATCATTTGAAGGCTCAACCGTAATATTCAAAAACGCTTTGGTAACGACTTTATTTTGCGAATCTTCTAGGTAATTAAAAAGTGATTTTTTCAAGTGTTCTGGTTTGAGTTCAGGAACAATTTTAATAGGCACATACCCAGTTTCTATTAAAAATGGTTGTTCATCTAAAAAACGCAGCCTTTTAAACTCATAAACAAAGTCATTCTCTTTAAGGAATAAGTCTTGTGCTATCCCTTTCGGAGTCTTGATCACGTTAAAAGAAAGCAATTTGATCCCCTGCTTTTTACCAGGAACCTTCAAACTATCAGTCAAACCTAAGTTAGACCCTTCATACCGAAACAAAGATTGATTTTTTAAATACAAAGGGTTAATAAATGTTCCGCTGCCTCTTTTTTTAAAGACAATACCTTGTTGAGAAAGCAGCTCCATCGCCCTTTTCATTGAGGAACGACTTACTTGATAGTGTTCAGCTAGACTACGCTCGTCTGGAAGGCGCATCCCCTCATATTTGTTATCTAGAATATTTTGTTTGATATCACGCATCACAGTACGATAAACGAAATCTGCCATTATCTACCTCAACTATTTATATTCCTGATGGAAGAAACTAACCACTCTGAAAATTGATCTCGGTCAACTTTTACACCAACTTGAACATTTGCCTGTTTATTAAAAAAGTTATTAAAATCAATCAAAGAAGCACCATAGGCACTTGGACTTTTGGTATCTACTATGACATAAGCTGGCTTAAAAGCAAACATTTCAGGCTTTACCAACATACCAGCCGCCAGTGCATCGTAAACTTCACGGCCATTGGTTTCAGTATGATCATGTAAATTGCTCATAATATGATAGAGCATATCTCCCGTTCTGCCCGATTGCTTAATTTGATCCAAAACATCTGGAGTCACATATGCTTGATGTCCTAATTCAAGTGGTGCTAATAAAATCTTTATGCCACTTGAAAAAACAATCTGTGCTGCTTCAGGATCGCCCGCAACATTATATTCTGCATAAGGTCCCCAATTGCCACGACCGATTGCACCACCCATAATTACCAGTTGCTCAATTTTAGGCAAATCTTCTGGAAATTGTCTAAAGTAAAGTGCAAAATCTGTTGCTGGTCCAATTTGCATTAACGTTACTTTTTCAGCACTGCCAGCAACAACTTCATGAATTGCCTCTGCAGCAATACCTGGTTTTAATAAGTTGTAGTCAGGTGCTGGAAAGTCAAAACCAGCCAGTCCGCTCTTACCGTGAACATCTGAAGCATCGATTTGATTCCGCAGTAAAGGTCTGTCAGCACCACTTACAACGGGGACATTGGTTTTTAAAAATGTTTCCAATTTTAAAGCATTGTCCAAAGTATTTTTCAATGGTACATTGCCCCAAGTCGCTGCTATCAATTTAACATCAAATTCTGGAGCAAAAAGAGCAACGGTGATTGCTACAACATCGTCAATTCCGGGATCTGTACTAATTATCAATGGTTTTTTTAACATAAGTATCCTCTTTTTAAAAATGGTTATAAAACAATAATACCAAATTTAGCTGCTCGTTGCTGTAAAAATAAAAAGAGCTGACATTGAAATAAGCCCCGAAAGTTAGAAAACTATTTGGGACTTATTTAACTCACAGTTATGTTTCAAGCTAACTTAAAAGCTACTTTTTTCGATCTTCGATCTTGCCATTAGAATGTGCAATAAATGCCTCATCGCACATTCCAAGAAAAAGCCCATGTTCGACCACCCCTACGGTATGATCCAAATAATCGGCCAAACCACTAGGAACAGGAATAGGATCAATATTCAAGTCGATAATAAAATTGCCATAATGAGTTACAAAGCGTTCATTACCTGCCATGCGCCACTGTGGATGCAAGCCTTCAGCTTGAAAAAGTCTAAAATTTTGTTCACATGAAACAGGTAAAACTTCAACAGGCAGAGGAAAACCGCTTAAACGCTCAACCACTTTAGATTCGTCTACAATCCAAATTATTTTGCGAGAATTAATTGCAACATTTTTTTCCATGGTCAAAGCGCCACCGCCGCCTTTAATACCATCAAAGTTAGCTGCTAGCCTGTCTGCGCCATCGATAGTCAAATCAAGTTGATCTACTGCATTCAAGTCATCAACATGAAAACCGTAGCTTTCCATTTGCTTCTTACTTCTGCTTGAAGTTGTTACCACAGCATCAAGGTCAAGACCTTCTTCTTTTTTTCTTCTGCCTAATTCAGCAATTAAAAATGCTACTGTCGAACCAGTGCCTACTCCCAGTTTCATTCCTGATTTGACTAATTCAGCAGCTTTTACAGCAGCTTGCTTTTTTAACTTATCCTGCTCTTCTTTATCCATAATTCATGCTTTCTAAAATACGTAATTGATCTGTGACTAAAATTATTATAGCAAAGATATTAGCAAAAGAAGACACAAAAAAAGCAGTCATAAACTGCTTTTTAAACTTGACTTTATTATTCTGGATCAATTTCAGGAGCCTTATTAATTTCGCCTGACATCATCCAAATTCTCTTTTCTACATCAGTGTGAAAACCGGTCAACAAATCATTGGTTGAGTAATCTCCTTCTTCATCACTGACTTTAATGCCTTCTTCATAGAGCTGATCAAGGTAATGGTAATCAGCAATAATTTTTGCATAGCGCTCATCAATTGTTTCATCCCAATTGCCCTTTTCATCAGGAATCTTAGTTTTAGCTGCTATTTCACTTAAGGTTGAAACTGGAGAACCATCAAGGGTAATTAAACGTTCAGACACTTCATCCAGTTGGTCAGCTAGTTCATCCATTACCTTGTCTAAGTATGGGTGTAATTTCAAAAAGCGATTACCACGCATGTACCAGTGATGTTGGTGAACTACCATATGTAATTGTGTCAAATCAGCGACCAATTGATTTAAAACTTCTTTAGTCTTTGGATATTTCATATAAAAGTGCCTCCAAAATTAAATAATATTGTTACACTTTTATTATAGCGAGTAAGCGCTATTAATACTAAAATATTGTTTAGCATTTTTTAGTCTTACTATAATAAAAAATCTGCCTTTACCAGACAGATTTTAAATAATCTATTTTTTATGCAACATCTGGGGTTGCATTGTTCTTCTCTTTCTTTAGAGTAACATTGTCATAATGCTTAATAAACGGATACCAGATTATAAATGCAACTATTGCACATATAATTGCGAGGATCCCCTCCTTGCCAGCTTGTCGTAGCTAAGTAGCCACCAATACCAACTGGTGTTGGCCAAGGCTGTTGTACTCTAATGACCGGAACTATCCTTGCCGCAATAGCTAAATAAGCTACCAGTCCGGAAGCCATTGGAGCACAAATAAACGGCACAAATAAGTCAATATTATACACAATTGGCAACCCGAACAGAATTGGTTCGTTTATATTGAAAATTGCTGGTACAATTTCAACTTTACCTAATTCTTTCAACTGTGTTGAACGTGCTCTTAATACCAGCCAGATAGCAACACCTAATGTGGCACCTGAACCACCAATTGTAACAAACGCATTTAAAATTTCACCAGCAAAAACATGGTGAGTACCTTGATTAACATTTGCTTGCATATTGGCTAAAACTATTGGTGAATAAAAGGAGCTAATAATTGTTGCGCCATGAATTCCAAACCACCATAAAAAGTGAATTAAAAAGAGTATGATCAGGAATCCCCACCAAGTATCCGCAATATTGCTGATGAAAGAAAACGGGATAAATAACACATTGAATAAATCAGTTCCTGCCAAAACTAAGGCCATATTAATTGCCGACATCACTACAGCAACACAAAAACCAGGTATCATGGCACTAAATGAGTTTGCCACTCCTGATGGGACTGAATCTGGCATTTTTATTTGCCAGTTGTGCTTAATTGTAAAGCGATAAATCTGAACGGTTATCCACGCTACCACTAATCCAATAAAAATACCTACAGCACCTATACGATAAATACCGGTTAATGGAGCTGCTTGGTATCCGCCAGCAACCATTTTGTCTTTAGTAAATATGGTTATAAATTCTACTCTGCCATTTTTCCAAACTAATTCAGCTACGGTAATAAAGAACCCCATTAAGAACATCATCAAGCCATCTATAGGTATCAAGTTTAAATGTTCTTCATCACGGTAAATTTTTGTATAAGAGTAAGCAAAAGTACCAGAGAAAACTAGTGCGATGATGCCCATAGTAGCATTATACACAGACTGAAACAGATTAGTAAGACGACCTATTGTTCCCGCGTACCAAGTAGCAAACTCTGGAGCGGGAATTGCTTGTGGCAATACAGTCAAAATTAAGAAAATAGACCCAATTATCGAAAATGAAATAACGCTATAACCAGCATCCATAATCGACCTTACAAATCTTGTGGCAGCAAATTTACCGGCCACTTCAGCAATTCGATCTTTTATTGGTTTTTGATTTGGTTCAGCCATAAAATATACTCCTTTCAAATAGTAACACATAATTAACTACTATTAATAAATATTGTAAGCGTGTTCAAATGAAATGCAATTATTTATCTTTTATTACAGTTTCGATTGCGTTTAAATATTTATCTTTTCCAATAATAATGTTATGTATTCTACGTTCACAGAAATAAGCTAATAAAATGCCAACTAATAAAATAGCAATCATAAAATAATTTGAGCTTGTACTGGTTATAAAAGGGAAAATTTGCAATTTAAAAGGTAAAAACAGACAAAAGATCAGAAAAGTATTAGCAACAATTTGAATCCAAAAATAAATTCTTGTAATTGGTTCATCACTCTTGTGGTTGTACATTTTTGTTAACTGTTCTATAGCAGCAATGCAGGAGAAGAGAGTTAGTATACCAGATAAAATTATCCCTAAGAGTTTTTTATATTGAACTAAAATTAACAGCCAAAAAAGGTTAGCAAACAAAAAAATGACAACACAATAACGAACCATTAGATAACGGCTAAAATAAAGATATTTGATCTTATCATCATGCTTTTTACGTTCAACTTTATTTTTCTCTGAAGAACTGTTCATTTTAAGCTTCATTCCTTTATTATATTATATTAATAAGTATAGTCTAAATTAATCAAATAATGATAATAATTGTACGCCTTGAACTATAGGTAATAATTGTTATAAAATATACCTGTTAACGCTATCACAATTAACTAAAAAGGAGATAAAAATGTATTCAGCAAAAATGCCAGATGGATTTTTATGGGGAGGAGCAGTTGCTGCTCATCAGTTAGAAGGTGCTTGGAACGAAGATGGCAAAGGAATGTCAGTTGCTGACGTCATGACAGTAGGTTCTGCTTCTAAGCCACGCGAAATTACTGACGGAATTGTTGCAGGCAAAAATTACCCTAACCATAGTGCAATAGACTTTTATCATCACTATAAAGAAGATATAAAATTAATGGCAGAAATGGGTTTTAAAGCCTTCAGAACCTCCATTGCCTGGACTAGAATTTTTCCTAATGGTGACGATGAACAGCCAAACGAAGCCGGTTTAAAATTTTATGATGACTTGTTCGATACTTGCCATCACTACGGCATTGAGCCAGTAATTACTTTATCTCACTTTGAAATACCATTTAATTTAGTTAAGAAATACCACGGCTTTACTAACCGCAAAGTAATTGATTTCTTTGTTCGCTTTGCCACAGTTTGCTTCAAACGGTATCAAAGTAAAGTAAAATATTGGATGACATTTAATGAGATCGATAACCAGTCTGCATACAATGATGACTTTTTAATGGCCACAAATTCGGGAATTATTCTCAAGAAAATGACTGACAAAGAAAAAGAAGCTGCAATGTATCAAGCAGCTCATTATGAACTGGTTGCCTCTGCCTTAGCTGTTAAAGTTGGACATAAGATTAATCCAGATTTTCAAATTGGCTGTATGATTAACTATTCTCCAGTAAGGCCTTTGACTCCTTCATCTGCTGATATGCTTTTAGCGGACAAGTTTGAGCAACGGCGCGACTGGTTTTCAGACGTTCATGTCTTTGGTGAATATCCGAAAGAAGTTGAAGCATATATTGAACGAAACGGCTATCGTCCTGATATTACTGATGAAGACAGAATTGTACTCAAGGAAGGTACAGTGGACTATGTCGGCTTTAGTTACTATCAAACAACAACAGTGTCAGCCCAAAATGTAAAAGCTGATGAATTAAGTGACTTATCTAAAGCAAAAGCTGCTAATCCAACTTTGGAAAAAAGTGATTGGGGCTGGGAAATTGATCCAGCTGGCTTAAGAATTGCTTTAAACCACTTAACTGATCGTTATCATAAACCTTTATTCATCGTTGAAAATGGCCTGGGTGCTTACGACAAAGTTGAAAAAGATGGTTCTATTCACGATGATTACAGAGTAGATTACTTAAGAAAGCACATTTCTGAAATGGAAAAAGCAGTTGAAATTGACGGAGTTGACTTAATGGGTTACCTGCCATGGGGGCCAATTGACCTGGTATCTGCTGGAACAGGGCAAATGGATAAACGTTATGGCTTTATCTATGTAGACAAAAATGATGCTGGCGAAGGTACTTTGAAGCGCTCACGCAAAGATTCATTTGATTGGTATAAAAAAGTTATTAGTTCAAATGGTCTTGATTTAGATTAAAATAATATTTAAAAAAATCATAAAATAAGCGATTCCGCCAATTAGCAGGAATCGCTTATTTTTTAAGTATTCAAATTTTTATCATAGATCCTGAAAAGCCCTTAAAAGTAACAGATAGTAATAAAAGCATAACTATACTGTTAAATTAACTTCGTTACTATTTTTTAAAAGTTACTAAATAATTGATCTATTTGCTGATATTCGTCTGTTGTCAAATTAACCTGCATTGCAGCTGCATTGCTTTTAACTTGATCAGCATTACGAGCACCTGGAATTACAACACTAATTGCTGGATTTGCCATATACCAAGCTAATACGGTTTGTGTAACCGTTGCTTGATGATCAGCAGCAATTTTTCGTATTCCATCAATCCCTTTCATAGCATCTTTATACTGCTCTTCACTGAAATCTCCCAATAATTGTCCACCATCACTATTTTTAAACTTTTCCCAGTCTTTTAGATAGTATTTTCCTGTTAAAAGTCCTGATGCTAATGGGAAGAAAGGTACAAAGGAAATATTATTTTCCTGTAAGTACTTTAATTCCTCTTTAACTGGAGCTTGGTGAACTAGGCTGAACTGGTCTTCAACAATATCAACTTTGCCATTTTTATTTGCTTCTTTAATCTGAGCTAAAGAAAAATTGGAAACGCCGATTGCTCTTATTTTGCCTGCTTTTCGTATTTCATCTAAAGTTTCAATTACTTCATCTTTTGGTGTATCCTTGTCTGGAAAATGAATATAAAAAATATCAATATAATCAGTTTTCAACCTTAACAAGGCTTCATCGACCGCTTTTTTAATAAACTCAGGACTATTATTGATAGCCATATCATGAGACTTATCTTGGGCAGCCTTAGTAGCAATTATTACTTTTGAACGATCATAGTCTTGCACTACATCACCAATAATTTCTTCAGATCTTCCAAGACCATATACATAAGCTGTATCAAAAAAATTAATTCCTTGTTTTAAAGCTTCTCTTAAAAGATCATAGCCATCTTGTTCATCTAAATTCTGAAATAAGTTATGTCCACCAACTTTGTTAGTTCCTAAACCTAACGGAGTAGTATAAACGTCACTTTTACCAATTTTTATTTGTTTCATGTTGATTCTCTCCTAAATAAATGACTTGAGAGGCTCAAGGCAATAGTTTTGTAATTTATACATGTAAGAAAAAAGCAGACCATATTTCAAGTAAAGCTAAATCAATTATGTTAATTCAGTGTTTCTACCTATGGAATTTATAAAAAATCCCCAATATTAAACTGATTGAGATACCACAGTCATTAGTTTTTAATTACTTATTCTCAGTTTCTTTCTTTAACGCACCTGCTTTGAAAAGTTTTTCATATAGATCTACCATTTCTCCAGCCAAATCCCTAAAGGTTATTGCATTCATCAAGTGATCTTGTGAATGAACTACCAGAAGGGTAACCTTCGTATGATCTCCTTGAGCTTCTTTTGTTAACATCCCTGTTTGAGAATTATGTGCTTCGTTCAAAGATTGATCCGATTCTTTCAATTTGGCACGTGCACCTGCAATGTCACCCTTTTTTGCGAGACGAATAGCTTCAAAAGCAAGGCTTTTAGCGTTACCACCATTGGCAATAAGTCCCATGGCTGCTTCTAAAGTTTCTTGTTCCTTTTGTTCAGGTGTTTCCTTTTCAGACATCATAATCCCCTTATCCGTTAATTAAGTCTTCAGCTTGTTGTAAAACTTTTTTACCATCCATCATGCCATAAGCACGCATATCAATAACTCCAAGAGGAATGTCCTTGCCTTCTTTTCCTTGACCTTGGACTTTATTCTTAAAATCGTCTTCCATATAACGAATTTGCGGCCCAAGCAACACACAGTCGGGATGATCTTGTTCAATGTGTTGTGAAGCTTCTGAAGCTGGGCACGCAAAAATATGTGCATCAATACCCTGATCCTTCGCAGCTTGCTGCATCTTGGTAACTAATAAAGATGTACTCATTCCAGCACTGCAATTAAGCATAATAGTTTGTTCTGCCATAATAATACTTTCCTCCTAAAATGTATCCTAATATTAATATCTTCTATTATAGCACGTTTAAAATAGCGCTTACTAATATATCCATTAATTTTTACATTATTCGAAATGTATAATTACATCTAATTTTTTCTAATTAAAAATAAATATTCGTGGTTATGCACTACTTTGCTTACCACGAATATTAATATAATATAGTCTAAATGCATCTTTTGAAAATTTACACAATAATCATCTATGGTCTTTTAAAAATCAATTAAAATCCTCTAAAAGTCATAACAATTCCAGCAATACCAATAATTAGCAAAGCCAAACCAAGAATTAAAGATGTCCACATTGCAAGTGGCATAAATCCATTATTGGTACCTTTATGCAAAATTCCACGGATATAAACGACACTATTAACTATTTGATAAGACCCTAAGGCCATCATAATCACAGCAACGATCATTAAAAAAGCTGCACTTGTTAAAAAGTTTGTCATTTTAACACCCTCTTTTAAATTAACTTACTATATTATAAATCAATTTTACCACCTTTTGAAAATAAGGTGGGGAAAATTTATCATATTTTTTTAACTTTAAATTTAAAAATGATAAAACACACAAATAAATCCGCCAACTAATAGTATTATCCCAAAAATAAAAGCAAAAATAATTGCAAAAAGCGAGAACCCGTTATTTGTACCATTCTGCAAAATTTTCTTAGTATATTTGTAACTGCTAATTATTTCAAAGACAGCCAATACAATTAAAACTATGCCTATTATTTTCTGAAATATTATACCATTGAAAAAGCTTCTCATTACAACCGCCTTCTTCGATATTAAAAAAGCCCTTTCATTTTAGTTTTTCCTATTATAAGTCTTTTAATAAAAAAAGTATAGCATCTTTGCTATACTCTCTTATTTAGAATTCTTCATCTGCTGTCCCAGAATCAATATCTTGGTAGTGATAAACTCCAGTTTTACCTGCCTCTAAAGTAGCAGAAAGCAACTCCTCTGTTTCTAACTGACTACGATTGATGAACAGTTCCAGCAACATGGGAATATTAACACCCGTGATAATTTCCATTTCCGGATTGCTCTTTAGTAAGCTGACCAGCGTATTAAAAGGAGTTCCTCCCTTTAGATCTGTTAAACAAAAAACTGTTCCTTTTAGTTGGCTGATTTTTTCACTTATTTCAGACTTTAATTGTTCTAAAGATTCGCCCTCTTTGAAACTCACGGTTTGGCAATTTTCTTGTTTACCACAAATCATTTCTGCTGACTTTAATAATTCAGGTGCTGAATTACCATGTGTACAAATAATTACTCCAACCATATAATCACACTATAATTAATAATCTAAACAGCGGTAGTAACGGCGAATATCCATCGGATGACGGTTAATATGTTCAATGTGAACGTCAATTCTGTTATTAATCGCATGGAAGACAAACGGTGACAAGGTGCCACGATATTTTTCTGAAAAACCTGGCAGGTCATAGTCTTTAGAATCAATAATAGTATAGTTACCACAAATTTCTGGTAAAAATTTAGCAACACGTTCACTTAATGGCCGTTGACTGTCCTCACCAACATAGACAGTAACTGGAGTATCACGATCAACGATTTCAAACATCCCATGGAAAAATTCTGCTGCTTCCACTGCGCGCGTTCTAATCCAGTGTTGTTCTTCCCAATAGCACATTGCATATGAATAAGTTGCGCCCCATTGATTGCCGGCACCGACAAAATAGTGAATTTCATCGTCATGGTGTTTCTCGGCAAATTTTTGGGCAAAATCATCCGCATTTTCTTCAATATCAGCAATGTCTTGTGCAAAATGTTGATCCATTTCTTGATAAAACTCATCATAATCTGGAAATTCACCGTTCAAATACATTAAGCGGTCTCCGACCATAAAGAATTTTAACTGTTCATTTTCAGGATAAGAAATACAATACGTTAGCATTGAAGCTAATTTAGCGTGTGGGTCGTCCATAAAACCTAAAATGATTGCACCAACTTGATTTATGTTTTTAACTGCATCAACCATTTCTTTGGTATTTCCAGTAACTGAGGAAATTACCACCAAGGTCTTGTCGGTAATACGTTTATTACCAGTTACATTATATTCAGCGGCATTTTGATAAAAAGTTTCTAAACCACTTTTTTCTTTCATGTGGATATTAGCCTGCATCCCCGAAGCATAGGTGCCACCGATTCCCAGCCAGCAAATATTGGTTATGCCTTTTTTAAATAGTGGATCAATCACATCGTTAATTTGGCTCCGCAGTTTAAGGGCACCAGTCATACTATCAATTAATTTTTGCTTGTTAAATTTACGCATTTTTCTTCCTCTTTTTTAAAATTATTCTATATTTTTGAAGCTGTTATCTGATCAAAATCCGGGTACGCAGAATGTTGCAAATCTATCTTCTTCACTTGTGATAACTTATAGGCTAGCAAGTGAACCGGTACCGTCATAAATAAAGAAGCCAAAAGTTCACTTGTTGTAATACCTAAACTGAGGTCGTCAGCTGTTGCATTTTCATCTTTACCTGCATATATTGTGTAGACATTTTTAACATGCTTATTTAAGAACTGCTTTAAAAGATCCATCCTATCGTGGAGTTTTCCCATCGGGTCTATACAAATGATAAAGTCATCCGCATTCAATCCCAGATAAGGACCATGCATGTATTCTTCCAGTTCTTTTCCCCACGAATTAATTCTGACAGCTTCAGTCGTCTTGGTTTCACCTTCGCGGCTGACACCATAAGCTGCACCGTAACCGATAAAAACTAATCTTTTCGCAGTGGCAAAATTACTAATGTTATTTTCAACCCAGTTGCTTGCACTATTAATTACTTCAGGCATTTTAAGGACTATACTTTTTATTTCAGCCAAAAGTTTTGTAAATTCTACAGACGAAAGTTTGCCTGTTTTTTGTGCAATTAACATTGCTAGCAACATTAAATCTAAAATTTCTACGCTATAGCCAGCACTGACATAAGGCATTTCTTCAATTGGCATTCCCATATCCAAAACGTGCTGACAAACTTTTCCAACTGGACTATCAAGCTCACTGGTTAAAGCAAAGACCGTATTACCGGCATCTTGTAATCGCTGAATAATTTTTACTACGGAATAGCTGTGACCGCCTTGAGATATTGCAATGCATAAAGAATTTGGCTCAACATGAAGCAAATAATTTTCTGCAATAGAAGGCTCTTCAATTTTTACCGGCATTTTTAAAATATTACTCATAAACGGCAATGCACCATATGCGGCGTTAGAACTTGAACCAGTTGCATAAATAACAACATTAGTAATATTATGATTTATTTGTGCTATCTGATTGTCAAACAAGTCGGCATAATTTTGCAAAACTGCTTCATAGTATTTTGGTTCTAAGTGGACATAATCTTCTATACTTTTCACAAGAGTCTCCTTAAATTACTAACCCAGCAGTCCTGACCAGGCACCAAATATTCCGATTGCTGCTATCAGCAACAAAATATATTGTGATTTCCAACCTTTTTTATCAAGCCAGAAAATAAAGAATGTGAACAACAGAGGTAAAATACCAGGAACAATGCCATCACAAATTTTTTGGACGGTGGTTGCTTCAGCACCACTGCCAATCTTCAAAGGCATTTTTAACGTTACCATGGTCGCAACCATAGCCCCGACAACAGCAAGTCCTAAAACTGAAGCGCCATAAGTTAGCTTATCCATTAAACCTGTCTTTTGCACTTTGTCGATAAAGGAGGAACCGATATTGTAGCCAATAAACAAACCGTAGTATCTAGTGATAATGGCCGGAATATTAAAAATTAGCAAGAACAAAATTGGTCCTAAAATATTACCTTGCATTGCAAGAGAAGTACCAATTCCTGTAGCAATAACCCTTAACGTACCCCAAAAGAATGAATCACCAATACCACTCAAAGGTCCCATTAAAGCAACTTTAATGTTATTGATTGAGGCAGCATCAAAATCTGGATCAAGTTCGTTTTGCTCTTCCATTGCGATTGAAATACCTAAAGGAAAAGTACTTAGCCATGGCGTAACATTATAAAACTCAAGGTGCCGCTTATAAGCGTCCTTTAATTTTTCCTTGTTTTTACCATAGATCTTTCGTAAAGCCGGAACCATAGAGTAGGCATAGCCAAGATTCATTTGGCGTTCATAATTCCAAGCCCATTCCATCGTAAAGGACCGCCAGAATGTTTTCATTAAATCTTTTCTAGTGAGTAACTTAGAATTCTTCATCTTCATAATCTATGCCTCCATCATCTGCATCTTTTTCACTTGTGTTATTAGAATTAGCAGCAGTATTTACTAACGGTTGGCCTTTAAAAGCGGAATAGCCAGTTAGAATAAGGGCCAAACATGCGCCGAAAATAGCTACCCCAGTTACTGATACTTTGAGATAGACTGCCAAGGCAAAACCAATAATAAAGAAAGTGACATTATTCTTGTTGACCATCATCTTAAGCAGCAGAGCAAAACCATATGCTGGTAGAAGCCCTGTGGCAATTCCCAAGCCATTAATAATAAATTGGGGAATGACTGCTAAAATTGCTTTAATTACCGGGCTGCCTAGGACATAGGAAATACCAACTACTAAACCTATTGGCAGGTTAACCGAGAAAAAGCCGCCCAGTACGTTCATCCGACTTACACCACTGCCATCAGCTTCTTCGGCATATTTATCAGCGCGGTGAACGAAGAACGGTAATATGAAAATAAAGCACAAATTTTTGATTACCAAAACCAGAGATGCAATTGGAATCCCCAAGGTTAAAGCAACCGCAGTACTCTTGCCCGCTCCGATGGCGAAAGCAGTTCCCAAAACACTACCGGAAATTATTTCTGGGGGGATTGCCGCACCAATAGAAAATGAACCAACAAAGGCTAACTCCAAAGTTGCCCCCATAATAATTCCCTGATGCAGATTACCCAAGACTAAGCCAGTTAGCGTACAGGTTACAAGTGGCCTTGACAGCATGGATGAACCAACAAAGTATTCACCGTTACCCATCATCGCAATTAAAGCCAAAATAATTGCGGTTAAATATACATTCATTATTTACCTCCAATCATTTTTTATGAAATTCTTGTTTCTCATCATTTGGCACCTGCTGAATCCAAACATCTACTCCCTTTTGCTGCAACTGAGCTAATTCATTAGCCTCCTCTGCAGTTAAATTAATTGTTTTAGAGTAGTTTGTTGTTCCTTCTCTAGGCTTAGTGCCACCAAGATTAAGGCTCGTTATTTTGTCTCCAGTTCCTTTAATTAATTCAACGGCGTCAGCAACCGATTCCACTACGATTAACATTTTATATTTATCGGTTACCCCAGAATTAATTGCTTTAATACTGTCTGCTACAGACTTCATTACCAGTTTAGACTTTTCCGGTTTTGCCAATCTGATGGCCGATTTGCGAAAATCATCATGGGCAACATCATCATTTACTACAAATATCGTATTAACGTCTAAACTATTAAACCAGGAAACAGCTACTTGCCCATGGACCAAGCGATGGTCAACTCGCACTAGTTTAATCATTTTTCTTTCCTCCATTAACTAAAATCTATTGAGTACCTTGTTTTTACAGCATCCTGCAGTCTGTACTCTAGGGCTACAATTTTACCTTGTCTAGTTGAAAACAGGTTCGTAATTTTAAACACAGGATCTTTTTCTTGGATATGAAATTGCTTACTAATTTCTTCTGTTGCTTTAATTAACTGAAAGTCTTGGTAAACATCATCTGGCTTCTGTGTACCGGTATTGACCGCTTCAATAATTGACATTACTTTTAAGCAATTTGAATCAAATCCCGGAAAGTTATCTAAAAGTAAAAGTAAATGTTCACAGGTAATTTCACCCTTAATTTCCGCTCTAAAAGAAATATCATATAATAACTCCTGTGAGTTCACATTAAAAACTGCAGCATAATATGAACCAACTAGCCTTAGATAAGTATCCTTAAATTTTATTTTGTCCGATGACTCCAAATATAACGGCCTAATAATGCCTGTCATTTCCAAAATATTTTGCTTAGAAATTATTGGAGCAACAAATAAACCACTTCCTTTTTTACGCACAACTTTATTTTCAGCTACTAATTTATTAACAGCTTTTCTAATTGTGGTTCTACTAACATCATATTTTTTTTGCAATTCAGCTTCATTTGGGAGCGTGCTACCGGGCGGATAACCGCCATTATTGATTCTTTGATCCAAATCAGCATATATTTCTTTAAAAAGCAAAACTAATCCTCTTGATAATCATAAATATTATTGGCATTAAAATGATATTTAAATTTATTTCCTAATAAATATTGGGTAGTACTCTCAATTGGAAAATCGTCATCTTGATAATTAAAGCTGTTCACTTGATAGAGAGGAGTCCCCTTTTTGACCTGCAACAGACTGCCTATTTTTTTATCAGCCAAAAAACAACAGATACTCTCTCTACCATATGTTGGTTTGATCTGATATTCTTTTTCCAGTACCTCATAAAGTGACTTATTAGTAAAATCAATATTTGCCAGTCTGGTAAAATCTGTTTGATTAAAATATGTTATTTCATAGGTTAAAGGAATATCTTTGACAAACCTAATTCGTGCAATCTTGATAACCAGTCCTTCAGGTGCATTAAAAAAATCCTTTAATCTCCCTGGCATTTTTTCAATGGTGGTTGCCAAGTGCTTAATTTTGACAGTTTTATTCTTAAGTTCAGTTGTCATTGAGTCCATGCCTAGCATATTAATGTCAATTTTCCTGTTAGAAATTATTCCCGTTCGTTCTTTGGCTTGTATTTGGCCTTCATTTTTAAGCCTGTCTAAAGCATGTTTAACTGCATTACGACTAACTTGTAATTTTTCTGAAATTTCCCGTTGTGAAGGCAATTCACTCACTTTTTTAAAGTGAATTAAAAATTCTAAGTATTCTTGTACTTGTACTGCAGCAGTTCTTTCTTTAAATTCCATGATATCGTCTTCGTTCTGGTATCATTATTTTATTTTATTGCTTCTTTTTTTAAAGATTTCCCTTTTTAAGGGGCTAAAATCAAGGCAATCAATATTTTAAAATATATCTTTATTATTTTTGGTACCAGACTTATAGTAATCGCTTCCACTTACATTGTCAATGTTTTTTTATTTAATCCGCATTTTTATCTGCTTGAGGACGTTTTAATAGTGGAATTTGCCTTAACTGTTGGTAATTAGGGGCAAAGTAAAGTAAAATGTTTAAGGATTAAAAAAGGAGTGGCATAATGTCGAGACTAGAAAGGCCTGTCGTGATCGGTATTACTGGTGGCTCAGGCAGTGGGAAAACCACAATTGCTCAAAAAATTGTTGCACAAATGCAGGAAAATGAACATGTTCTGATTATGACGCAGGACTCTTACTATAAAGATAATACCGGTATCCCCATGGCTAAACGAATGAAGATCAATTATGATCATCCCGATGCCTTTGATGTACCTTTACTCGAAAAGCAACTGCGTGATTTGCTGGCATACAAGCCAATTGAGATGCCCGTTTATGACTTTAAAGAACATAATCGCAGCCAAAAAACCATTCACAAGGAACCAGCCGATATCATTATCCTTGAAGGAATTCTTGTTTTAGCTAACAAAGAGATTCGTGATTTAATGGATATCAAAGTATATGTTGACACAGACGACGATATTCGTTTCATTAGGCGCTTAGAACGGGACTTAAATGAAAGGGGTCGCTCTATTGAATCTGTAATTGACCAGTATCTGAGCACGGTTAAGCCAATGTATCATCAATTTATAGAACCTACTAAGCGTTATGCCGACATTATTGTTCCGGAAGGTGGCAAAAATGATGTGGCAATTGATATGTTGACTACTAAGGTTCATTCTATTTTAAGTAAAAAAGAGCAATAAAAAAGGAGTAAGCGACCTGAGCCCCAAAAGTTCGATAACTTTTGGGGCTCAGTACAAAATGCATTACTCCTTTTTGCGTATTTAATCAACTTTTGGCTTTAACGCATTATCGAATAAATTTGTGATCAGTTTAACTAAAACGCCATCGAAAACTAGCGAAGAAATGATATTAGTAATAAACATCACAATTTGAACCTGCATACTGAATTTACTCCAACCATATAAAATATATGATGGGATAAAACAGCCAAATGATGCAAAGAATGCACCGGTTAATACGCTTTTCCAGGTAAACTTTTGGTAACGCTCTTTTTTAGGAAAAAAGCCAATTTCATTAGTCGCACCCTGAATGACACCTGAAAGAATAGTAGTGGCTCCCCACTGCCCACCAATAGCCATTTCAACAATTGATGCCAGCAGTTCACCTATTGTCCCAGAACCAGGCGTAGGAACAAAATACATTGCCAGTGGTCCCGCCATAAGCCATAAACCAGAAAAAACAGTGTCTGTTACTGGCGCAAAACCTGTGGGTACCAAAAGCATCTTAACTAAATTAAAAGCCCAGTTAAAACCATAGGTATAAATAACACCCATAATGATACCAATCAGTGCAATTAAAATAATTGACTTCACATTCCATTTTGAAGACCTTGTAAACATAAAAATACTCCTAACTTTATATGTCATTAGGAGTATCTTTAGTAACTAAATTTAACACTTCCCTAACGCAGGTATTGTCCCGTTCAGGTTCAGAGGGTATTTCTCAGCTATTTGGCACCCCTAGTGACTGATATTCATTTCTTACTAGTATATCACATTTTAACTAGTTTTTCTGCTCTATTCAAAAGAACAAGTATTTTTAAAACTGACTAAAACTTGCTAATTTCTCTTTTGTAAGATCACGAATAATAGCTAGCGTCAGATCTACGGAAGCTTTAAAATCGGAATAAGCACTAAAACAATATGGCGAATGTTCATAGCGCACTGGAATGCCAATTACAATAGTTGGTGCTCCGTTTTCATAATAAATTGCAGCTCCATCCTGTCCGCCACCGGTACGAACCGACCGAGTATACGGAATATGATTTTTATCTGCTAAATCACAGGCATATTGCTGAAATTTAGGATTAGGTAAAAAGGATGTATCCATGTCACGCAGCATTGGTCCTCGTTTTAACCCTGTCTGCGATAACCACTCTGGGGTAAAAGTATCATCCGCTGGACAAGATTCCAAGACTATAGCTAAATCCGGCTTTACAGCTCTAGCTGTGACATATGCACCTCGCAAACCCACTTCTTCCTGGCTTGAAAGTGCAGCAACAACGTTAAAATCGCATTGTTCGTCCTTTAAATTGTCAAGAACATCTGCCATAGCAGCTGCGCCAAAACGGTCATCAAAGTCCTTACCGAAGAATAGACCACTTTTTTCATTGTATTCACATTTGACATCAACAAAAATTGGACAACCAGTATCAATTTGATAATCATTTATAGTTTCAGCTCGAGAACTGGAACCAACGTCAATTGACATATCTGCTACATCGGGTACATTATTTTTTTCAGCTGCAGTCATAAAGTGCGGGGGTTTAGTTGCAACTACTCCGGGCACATACTCACCTGCACGATTTTTTATTTTGACGCGTAAAGCAGGAATATTGTATTTGACCCAGCCACCCAATGGTACAAATTTAATCATTCCATTAGGCCGAACAGCCTGCGTAATAAAACCAACAGAGTCGGAATGAGCATCTAATTGAATTACCGGTTGATCTTTTTTATTTTCTTTCTTAGCTGCATAAACGTTGAGCATGCCATCAACTTTGACATTAGCAAAGTCATGCACAGTTTCAGTAAACAATTTAACAAATTCTTCTTCAAAACCTGAAGTAGAATTAGCATCGGAAAAAGCTTTGAGCATTTTAATTTCTTGTTGTTTATCCATCTTTTTACCTTCCACTTAAAATATCTTATCTATTAATTCTACCAAAAACTTGAGTTACAGGCTTTAAAAAAATAAATAAGATGATAAATAATCCTACTGCTTTTACTAATATATATGCTTTTTGTACGTAATTTAGTCCCTAAATACTTAAATTGCTTCAAAATAATCTGTTTTTCTAGCCAAAAAATGATATAATCGAAAATATTAGAAATTTTAATTGTTTTAAATGAAGGGTAGATAAATGCCAAAAAACGACAATATTAATAATATTATTGATCATAAATTGTTTAGTGAAGATGACATTCATCAGATGTGTGTCAAGTTAGGAAAGCAGCTTACTACAGATTATGCTGGTAAAAAGCCTTTAATTGTGGGGGCTCTTAAAGGTGCCATCTTCTTTTTAACCGATTTAGTAAGAGAAATGGATGTTAAAGCAGAAATTGATTTCCTGGACGTTTCCAGTTATGGTAACGAAATGGAGTCTTCCGGCAAAGTTAAGCTTGTTTCTGATTTAGCCACAGATGTTAAAGATCGTGATGTGTTAATTGTTGAAGATATCGTTGATACTGGATTGACTCTGGATTTTATGAAAGAATTGCTTAAAAAACGTGGTGCTAAAAGCGTTAAATGCTGCGTTTTACTTAACAAAGAGGCAAATCGCAAAGTAGATGTTGATATTGAGTATTATGGTTCAAAAGTCGGAAATGAGTTTGTAGTTGGCTACGGACTTGATTTTATGAATTTTTACCGTAATTTAAAATATATTGGTGTATTAAAACCTGAAATTATTAAATTAGTTAATAATAAATAAAAAGGAGTTGTCTAACTGACAACTCCTTTTAACTGTCTACTCTGCTTTAGGTGATTCTTTTTCATGGTCGACAGCTTTAACAATAAACCAGCGCATAAATCCCTGCTCTATATCGTCAAGTTTGAATTCAAATCCTTCTAACTCAACTTTTTCACCTTTTTTCAAATCTGGATAATGTTCCATCATGTAGCCACCAATTGTAATAATGTCACTGTCTTGGAAGCTTTTTAAATCCTTTTTAAAGTAGCGGGCAAAATCATATAAAGTGGTTTTGCCGGATACATGAATATTACCTTGCTCGTCTCTAATTATATAATCATCAGAAACATCATCAATTTCATCTTTGACAGTACCAAATAATTCTTCGTAAATATCCTTATCTGTAACTATTCCGCTGGTACCACCATATTCATCCACAACAAGGACAATTGGGGTATGCTTTTTAATCATTAATTGGAGAATATCTTGAATTGGCATCGATTCAGGTACAGTAATCATCGTTCGAATAATACGCGTAACTGGCACATTTTCGTCAATCTGACCCTGCTGAATAACATCAAAAGCATAGATATAGCCAACAACATCATCTTTATTGTTATCGCGCACAACTGGAATTCGGCTTGAACCTTCATCTAAATACATTTTAAGAGCTTGCTTAATTGTTTCAGTTGAATTAATAACTACTAGCCGTGTTCTATCAGTCATAATGTCTTTAGCTATTTTGTCATTCAGTTCAAAAGCACGTTTCATATAGGTCAGATCGTTTTTATCAAGTGAACCCCCATGAACAGCTTTACGTGATAATTTAATGATTTCTGATTGAGAATAAACCTGATTTTCCTCATCAGCTGGCTCAAAACCTAACATTTTCAGTAAACCATTTGAACTAGCATTAAGTAACCAAACGAAAGGGTAAACCAAAGTATGAAATAACTGCAAAGGTGTCACAATTTTTAGCAAAATCTTTACGGGCATGTCAATTGCAATATTTTTGGGCACAATTTCTGTAACCACAACTTCTAAATAAGTTAAAAGAATAACGCCTAATATTGCGCTAATAGAGCGAATGACAGAATGGTTAAGATCAACTAAATTAAACATTCTTTCAAATATTGCAGCTAAAGTATCAGCTGAAAACCAGCCCAAGACTACTCCAACTAAAGTAGTCCCGACCTGTGTCGTGGAGAGGTACTCATTTAAATTATGAGTCATATGCAGAGCGCGCTTAACTTTGCGATGGTTGCCAATTTTATTGGACAGCATATCTTCAAGCTGGCTGGGCCTAGTTTGAACCAAAGCAAATTCTGCAGCCACAAAGAAAGCTGCAAAAACAAAAATAACTAAAGTTGCTATTAAATTAGTAACTATTTGGGCCGTACTCAAAATTTATATCACCTTTATTAGTTTATCGTTTAAATTAAATTTCCTCATTAAACATTCTATCATTAATAGCGCTTTATTTTAATTAAATTACTTATCTATTTAACTAATTTATATATTTTTTTAAACGGTAAACGATCAGGATAAAATTTGGGATCATTAACTTCTGCCGCATTATCCTGGTATCCTAACCCAATTGCCATACCCACAAGTTCATCTTCTGGGATTTTACAATACTTACGTACCAGCTCAGGATAAGATACCATTGAGTGCGCTGGCATAATTGATAATCCCTCATTGAGCGCAAGCAGCATAATACTTTGTGAAAAAATCCCTAAGTCGTAAACTGACCAAGCTGGAGAGGTTCTGGGAATCGTCAAGAACGCGATATCCTGGGCGTTGAACATTTCATTGTTTGATTCCGAGAAAAGTTCCATTTTGTTCTTAAAAAAATACGGTTGGGAAGCCCCAACAGCAGCCATATTTTGACTAGGATATGAATCCCAATTAAGTGACAACATTTTGACAAAATCTTCGTGAGGCTCAACATTATTATCTATTTGAGTTTTCACTTCTTTTTTTAGACCAGCAAGCGCATCACCAGTTAACATATAAACCTTCCAAGGCTGTGAGTTAAGTAATGATGGGGATAACTGTGCCCTTTGAATAATCTTAGCAAGTAATTTTTCGTTAACTTTTCTACTAGTAAACTTGCGAGTTACTCGTTCATGGTTATAAACTTTATTAAATTCCATTCCGATTCAAATCCTTACATATAAAGAGAGCAATAATGAAACACTCTACTTTTTAAAAACAAATTTCTCTAGAATTTCAAATACAGGCAGAAATAATCAAAAATATTCTATTCTTTCAATACTCACTTGTTTACACTTCTATTAAAGTTACAAATTTAAGCATTACTATCTAATAAAATCAGTCATATACACATTAATAATATTAATAAATTCTACGCAATATTGCAAAGGTATTTGGCAAAGATAACAAAAAAATTTATAAAAAAAGATT
Source organism: Lactobacillus kullabergensis (assembly GCF_000967195.1). Classification (GTDB taxonomy): domain Bacteria; phylum Bacillota; class Bacilli; order Lactobacillales; family Lactobacillaceae; genus Lactobacillus; species Lactobacillus kullabergensis. The sequence continues at coordinate 410,658 of NZ_KQ033871.1, read as the reverse complement.
AATTTATTTAAAACTTTGTGTATAATTCACAAACTTATTTTTTTTGCTTTTACTGTTAAATCAAGTTTAGTAATTTATATACAGAGATTATTACAATAGTTATTTGCAATTTGTTAAGCTTTAAACAAATACAAAATTAAAAAACAGTTTAACTATAAAACAAATTAAACCGTCCATTTATATTTTATATTGTCTGCGTATTTCTCGTTCTTGATCCCGTTTCTTAATTGCCTCACGCTTGTCATATTTTTTCTTTCCTTGACCGACACCAATGAGGACTTTGGCAAAACCATGTTTTAGATAAACTTTCAAAGGTATAATTGCAATCCCGCGTGCAGACTGGTCCTTAGCAAGTCGTGCCAGTTCCTTTTTATGTAAAAGCAACCTCCTTGAGCGAAGTGGTTCATGGTTATACCGATTGCCTTGCTTATATTCGCTGATGTGGACATTCTCAAGAAAAGCGGAACCGTTAATAATTTGTACATAGCCATCGCGTAAATTAATACGCCGTGCCCTCACTGATTTTATTTCCGTGCCCGTTAAAGCAATGCCTGCTTCATATGTTTCTTTAATGAAATAATCATGATGTGCTTTTTTATTTTGAGCAATTAAATTTTCATTTTTTTCTTTTTTCAATTTTCTAACCTAATGTTTGTATCTACTTAAATGTGGATGATTACCATTTTTTTGAAAATTGTTACGATAGTGACCCTTATGTGCGTGATCGTTGCGAAAGCCCCGATTACCATGTCTTTCGTTTTTAGCACCGCGATTGTTATGAGACTTCTTAGGAGCATTAGGATCATAGATTTCAAAATCAAGCTGATGTTGTTCAACGTTGGCATTAGTAAGGGTTACTTTAAGGGGCATCCCGACATGATATTGTTTATGAGTACCGCGTCCAGTCAGTGTCATGCTTTTTTCATTATAACTGTAGAAATCATCCGTCAAATTTGAAATATGAATTAACCCTTCAACTGTATTGGGCAACTGGATAAACATGCCAAAACTAGTCACAGAAGAAACAACAGCATCAAAGTGTTCTCCAACTTTATCCGCCATATATTCTGTCATCTTTAAGTCGTTTACTTCTCTTTCAGTATCAACAGATACACGTTCCTGTGTTGAAGTTTGATCTGCAACTTCAGGTAGATAGCTGGCAAAATGATCCTGTACTTTTTGGTTAATACCATTTTCACTATATGCATGAATCATTCTATGCACCATTAAATCGGAATACCGTCTAATTGGTGAAGTAAAATGAGTGTAGTATTTAGCAGCAAGACCAAAATGCCCTAGTGGTTCTTCTGAATAATGTGCCTGCTTTAAGCTACGAAGCATCATCATTTGAACTACTGCTTCTTCAGGTGTATCAGTTGTTTTAGCCACGACTTTTTGCAAGTCAATTGGTTTAACGTGATTGGGATCAGCAGTAATATGCAATCCAAAAGCACTGCAAAATTCAAAGAAGCCTTTAATACGCTCACCATCTGGAGTTTCATGTACACGATACAGAAATGGAACGTGTTTGCGATAAAAGTCTTCGGCAACAGTTTCATTTGCTATAAGCATGAATGATTCGATCATTTTTTCAGCTATACCACGATCGTGTAACACGATATCTGTGGGTTTACCTTGATCATCAACAATAATTTTTGCTTCAGGTTCCTCAAAATCTATTGCACCACGCTGATGCCTTTGCTGGTATAACACATTATGCAGTTCGGCCATATCTTGCAACATGGGTGCCAGTTTAACGTATTTTTCCTCTAGTTCTTCATGATTATCTTGATCTAAGACCTTGTTGACATTGTTATAAGTCATTCTGCCGTGTGATCGCATAACAGAGGGATGAATACGATAATTAACTCTTTTTCCTTCCGGAGAAATTTCCATTTCGCAAGACAAAACAAGACGATCTTGCCCCTCATTTAAAGAACAGATGCCATTAGATAATCTAAACGGCAACATTGGAATAACACGGTCAACAAGATATGTACTATTACCCCTGGTAAAAGCTTCTTTGTCCAAAGGAGAATTTTCCGTCACATAATGCGCTACATCAGCAATATGAACCCCTAAATGATAGTTACCGTTAGGAAGTTTCCATAAAACCACGGCATCATCGAAGTCTTTAGAATCATCCCCATCAATGGTAACTGCGGGCTGGTCCCTAATGTCCTCTCTATCCGCCATTTCTGCCTCAGTCACGTGATCAGGAATGGCATTAGACTGCTCAAGAGCATCTTCAGACCATTCTGTACGAACATCATGCTCAGAAACAATGGCCATAATATCGACGCCTGGTAAATTTTTGTTACCAATAATATTGGTAACAACACCAGTCATCGAATCTGGATTATCTTTGTCAGGATAGTTAGCAAGCGATACTTTGACAATATCTTGTCTTTGCGGACGCAAACTGTCCTGACTAATATAAACGCGATAGTTCGCCAGTTTTTTATTGGAGCTGAGAACATAACCAATAAAATGACTGGTTTTTATTTGAGCATCAGTCATTGAATGAAATTCACCGACAAGTGTTTTTGTACCACGTTCGAGAATTTCTTCTACTTGTCCTTCGGGCCCTTTGCCATTCCAAGGATTACCACCAGCAGTTATTTTGACTTTAACACGATCACCGTCTACGGCATATGCTGTATAATCACGAGCAATAAAAATATCATCAGCATCTTCGTCTTCGAGTTTGACGAAACCAAAACCCTTGCTGTTTGCCTTAAAAGTGCCTTCAACTTCGGTATTTTCTTCAGCTAATTGGTATCGGCCATTGCCATCGGTGATTATTTTCTTTTCCTGTTCCAAATAGGATAATGCTTTGACCATATCTGAAAAACTGCCAAGTCTGTCTCGGCGCAACATACGGTCAATTTGTTCAACTTGATATTGTTTTTTAGGATTGTGACGAAAAATCTCTAAAACATTGGCTAAGATATTCTCGTTTTGTGCCATGCACTTAACTCCATTTCGTTAGTAAAAAGATAAAAAAAGTCCTCCCATCACTTGATCGGGAGGAACCATTAGTTATTTTGAAGACAAATAAGCTAATACAATAGCAAAAGCGAAAAAGAGCACCAGTAAAACGGATGTTACTTTTTCCATAAATGCTTCAAAACCACGTTTCTTCGTTTGACCACTAAAAACTGCACCGCCAGAGAGTGCATTCAATGCATCTTGCTGCTTTTGCGGCTGCATCATTGTCGCAATAACGATTAAGATTGAAACAATAATTAGTAGCGTCATAAATAAATTGTACAATGCGCTGCCTCCAATATACAGATACGTTACTGGTAAATTTTAGCACAAAATAGATTTAATTTCGAGTATTATTTTTCGAGTTCAGGTGCATCGGTTTTAAATTTATTTTGCGTTGTTTTTTGGTGATTTTTATACCATAAAGAAGTTTTATTCTTTGCATACAAATTCTTCAATGCTTTTTGTTCATTATAATCATAATCTTGCGGTTTAACCTTTTTAAACCATTTTGGATGATAAAAACGTAAAAGGTTACCTGCTATAACACGATCAGACAATGAAAGCTGTGTTGTTACCTTGTTTGAAATTGCTACCAACTCAGTTTTTAATTTTTTGTCCGGCTGAATTATTTCCTCACCATTTTTAGTATCATAATATGTACTGCCTACTTTTGCATATAACGGTGTTATAAAGTCACCATTACGCTGGGCAACAATTTGTGGTGCCTTTTTACTTAATAAATCATGACCAAACTGTATAGTGCCCTTGTTCCTAATTCCAAGCAAATTTAACAATGTTGGCAACACGTCAATTTCGCCACCATAAGTTTTTTTAATGCCACCTTTTAACCCCTTCATATGAAACATTAGCGGAACCCGTTGGAATTTCAGGTTATCAAAATTAGTAAATTCATCCTGATTAAGAAGTTCTGCACTTGCCTTATGGTGGTTGCCAGAAATACCATAATGATCACCATAAAAAACGAGTAATGTATTTTTATCTAAACCAGTTTTTTTCATCCACCGCATTAATTGCCCTACGGCTTGATCTAAATAATGAGCCGTTTGGACATAACCATCGACCGTTTCATCACCAGTGTCAGTTTTGTCAATTGATTGATTTTTCTTATCCAAATCATAGGGATAATGATTAGTTACAGTAATTAATTTAAGATAAAAAGGTTGCGGCAAGCGTTCAATATACTTAATTGATTGCGAGAAAAAAATTTTGTCTTTTAAGCCATAACCTATGTAATACTTAGGTTTATTTTGATAATAAGAAAGCGGCATAAAGTACTCATAGCCAAATTGCTTGTAGGCATTATTACGATTCCAAAAAGACCCGGCTCCACCGTGCATAACGGCAGTAGTATATCCACCCTGTTGTTTTAATATTGCAGGAGCGCTTTCAAACGTATTTGAAGTGCCATAACTAGACATTGCTGAACCTGATTGTAAACCAAAAAGAGAATTTTCCAGCATCATTTCGGCATCCGAAGTTTTGCCTTGACCTACTTGATTATAAAAATTGGCAAAACTAAGAGTGTTTTTAGAATGATAAAGCTTATTTAGATTAGGAGTGACTTCCTTGCCGTGCCATTTATACCCTATTAGAAACTGCTGAAAGCTCTCAAGATGTATAACCAACACATTTTTGCCTTTTGCAACACCTGTATATGTGCTATTCGGTTTAACGTAGTTAACCTTTAAGTACTTTTTAACAGATTGCAAGTCAGATACGTTAGCCTTTGCCATTTGTTCGCTTGTTTGAGCTGTTTTAAAAGCATCATATACCGCATATTCATTCATACCCAAATATTTTACAATATAACTGTTGTCAAAAGTTCTAGTTAACAGACCTGAGCGGTCTTTTTGAGCCATCAACAAATTAACGCCAATGAGAAGAACTGCAATACCTTCAAGCAAAAGATTAAATCTTAACTTTAATGGACGTAAATCATATTTAACGACTTTGGCAACCATTAAAAGAATGACAAGAACAATGTCAATAAAGGCTAAAAAATCCGTAACTCGAGTTATTCCTACAATACTTTTGCCTAAATTATCAGCAGTTGAGCCGGAAGTTTTAATTATAGACAAAGATAAAAAATTTGAAAACTCGCGATAATAAAGGATATTGGCAAATAACCACAAACTGAGCACAAAATCAATTGCAATCATAATCCAATAGGACTTTCTGCCCTTAAAGAAAAGACCAATTCCCAGTAAAAGTAGTCCTGAAGGCAAAGGATTTAAAAATAACAGAAAATTCTGCATTGCACCTTCAGCACCTAGATTAAATTTTGTTAGATAAATTACGTATGTTTTCAACCAGAAAGTCACTAAAACAATAGTAAAAAAGCCTAGTTTGGTTTGGGTTAGCCATTGTAGAAAAGACTTAATACGTGTCATCCTATTCTCCTCTCACTAAGCCTATATCTTACCCTTAAGTGCAATTATGCGCAGGTATTTTAATAAAAATTAATCATTTTGTGGGCTTAGCAATTTTTGCGGTTTAAAAATCCAACCAAAGATTCCTAAAATCATGCCGAAAAAATACGTGACAAAACGCCACAAGAACATCCCTACGATTAAGGTACCATTAGATGAAATAAAGGTGGAAAATAAAGTTTGAAAACTATATTCTGCCCCACCTGATGCTCCCGGAATAGGTATGATTGCCATGAACATGATAATCATAATGTTCATTTGAGTTACGCTTGTCCAATCAGCAGAAACATTTAATGCTACCAGCGTCATATAGGGAATTGAATAAAAACATAACAGTTGTAATACAGTGAGTACTACACACACTAGCAATTTCTTTTTTTCTCTTTTTAGCTTTTGGCTTTCTTCATAAAATGTTTCAATTTTGTCAAGCGTGTTTTTGCGCCATATAGCGACCCGCTCTTGATTAATAAATTTCGCCAGTAAGTTCATTATCCAATTGGCAGCATTTTTAGTCCAATTATAGGCAAACAAAATTGCCAGCAAAAAAGCAATAGAACTAACATGAATTAAAAAGCCGATTGCAATGAAAACAGCTAAACCCGCAAACTTGGTTGCAACCATATGAAAGCCAGTAATAATTGTAGTGACGTAAGCTAAAAAAACTACAATTTGATAAATAATAAACTTCATTAGTAGTAAGGATGTTGCCCGACCGCCTTCTATTCCCATTTGAACCATAGCAGCCAATTGCGAAGGCTGTCCACCAGTTGACATAGGAGTGATGGCATTGAAAAGCGCTTGAATCAAAGGAATTCTAAAAAAAGACCATTTTGAATGTTTAGGTTCATTTTTGCGTTTGGTAAGAACTGCCAAAATGCTAGCTTCAAAAACATAAGAAAGAAGCATCAAACTAAAAACAGCAACTAATCCAATCAAATTAATATTGCGAGCTGCTTGCTCCAATTGCGCAATTGGAGTTGATCTTAAGTCAACATATAAGACTATGCCACTTATTACTAGAACTATGGCAACACCCCACAAGTGTTTTTTATTCATTAGCGAATTTGTCCCAGCTCACGACCAATTTCATACTGTTCGTGATAAAAATCATCCCATATATGGGCTAAATTATCTTCAGAATATTTTTCACTGGCTTCATCAGATAACTTGCTATATTTATTTAAAATTGCAGTATCGTGAGCAGCTGCTTGTAATTGCTGATTCATTTCAGTAAAATTGCTGCCCTTCAGGTAGTAACCACTAATTATTGCCTGATATAAATCGAGATCGCGCAACAAAACTGGCGTACCACAGCTAAAGGCCTCTAAAACAGACACAGGAAACAGCTCATCATAAGACGGCAAAACAAAAAGATCTGCAATATTGAGGTAGTCAACTAATTTCTGTCGATCAATGATTCCCGTAAATTTAAGATTATGTGGCGGATTTTCGACCAATTTTTTAAAATGATCATAACCATCAGTTATTTTGCCAAAAGAAAAGCCTCCGGCCCAAATAAATTGCATCTCAGGATTTGCTTCGGCCAATTTGGCAAAGTCATCAACACCTTTACGAGCTTGTACTTGACCATCACCGAAAACCACAAATTTATTAAGTGGTATACCTAATTGATGCCTAAATGAATTCTTTTTTTCCTGACTTTCTGAATAAAACTCATTCTTCGATACAAAGTTGGGAATATACTTCACATTTTCACGCTTAATACCATATTTAACTAACTTATCAATAAAAATCGGATTAACAACTACGATCTCATCCATCCGTTTATAAAAATCAATTACATACTTATAAAAAATATTTTTTGCCAATGATGGCAATTTAACTGATCCTTCAAGCGTTTCCGGCAAAAAGTGAACATAACCAATTTTGCGTCCACGTGCTGGTGAAAAGCTGTTAGCAAAATAAGTTGGATTTACCGTATGATAATGTGTCAGATCACTTTTGCCATACTTGTTGTTAGTGACATAAAACTTATCGACCAAGTGTGTTCTAAGTAATCTTATCAGCTCCGTATAAGCAGAACCGACTCCCTGTGCTTTTACTGAGGCAGCTTGTGAAAACATATTAATTCTAATCATTTGTCTCCTCTTTGAGATCCTTTTGATAATTTGAAATTGTGTCTTGATAAAATTGATAAACTGAACTGGCAAATTTTTGAGCAGAGATTTGATCCATTTTTGCAGCTAATTTATCATGTGGGATTTGTTTTCTCCCTTTTCTTAAGTAGAATAATATTTCATTTAACATTTCGCCAGGACCATTAAAGACTTTGCCAAATTCTTCATCATCAAAAACATGCTCAGTATAGTCTGTATCATAAACGACGCATCTTGTGCCTGAAGCCAGGGCTTCAATATATGTCAGACCTTGAGTTTCCGTATCACTGGCCGAAACAAACAAATCAGCCATTTTATAGTATGAACCAACATCATCATGAGGTATATCCCCAGTAAATATTACACTATCTTCCAATGTTAATCTTTCAACCTGTTCTTGCAAAACTTCCATATCTGGTCCATCGCCAGCAATTACTAGACGTGTTTTTGGAAACTCATCAATAATTTCTGGCATTGCATTCAGAATGCGGTCAATTTTCTTTTCTTCCGCAACTCTGCTCAAAGTTAACAATACTGGTACATCGTCTGGTATATCTAACTCTTTGCGAACGTCAACTGTCTCAAGCTTATTTAAGCTATTTATGTCCACTCCAGTTGGAATAACTCTCATAGGTATGTTTACTCTATAACGCTTTAAAAGTGCTTCTACACGCTTACTGGGAGCTATAACGCCATCCATATTTTTTAAGTAGGCATTAGTAAATTGCTTAACATGATATGGTCTAAGCAAATGTCCATTTAAAACGTAGTGCAGGTAATCTTCATACATAGTATGGTAAGTATGAATTGCCGGAATTTTCAATTGGTGGGCAACGTACTTCCCTATCATACCCAAAGCAAATTCGGTTTGGGTATGAACAATATCCAATTTAACTTCACGAGCAACCTTTGTAGCTTCAAAAAAACCTCTAAACGCAACACGTCTATCAGTAAACGAAATAAAGGGAACGCTGCTGAAACGGAATATGTTAGCCTCAACTGTCCCTTTTTTTATATGAGGATCGGTAGTAGTAAAAATAAAAACATTATGACCCTGCTCCTCAAGAGCATCCTTTAAGGTTTTAATTGATGTTGCAACACCACTTAATTGTGGAAAATATGAATCGGTAAAGATACCTATATTCATCTTAAATACCTCCATAAAAGGTATTATAAAGATTACACATAACTTGTGCAATTTTTATAGAAAAAATTAACAATACAAAAGCAGCTCTCGTGCGAGAGCTGCTCAGTAAATAGCGGTGATCGGGGTCGAACCGATACGTCCTAAACGGACACCAGATTTTGAGTCTGGCGCGTCTGCCAATTCCGCCACACCGCCATAATAATATGTTTTAATTAACAGTTCAATGAGTGAACCGATAAAGGCGGGGATCGGATTTGAACCGACGATTAAGGTTTTGCAGACCTCTGCCTTACCACTTGGCTACACCGCCATCGAATTTTATTAATAAATAGATTGGGATAGCTGGATTCGAACCAGCGCATAATAGAGTCAAAGTCTAGTGCCTTACCGCTTGGCTATATCCCAATGCTAGGGCGGAATATGGGATTCGAACCCATGTATGCCGGATCCACAAACCGGTGTGTTAACCCCTTCACCAATTCCGCCATGAATGTAAACAGGGATAGTAGGAATTGAACCCACACTAGCGGTTTTGGAGACCGATGTACTACCTTTATACGATATCCCTATTATGGAGGAGGGTGGATTCGAACCGCCGAACTCAGAGAGAGCGGTTTTACAGACCGCCGCGTTTAGCCACTTCGCTACTCCTCCAGGCTGATGGCGCGGGACGGAATCGAACCGCCGACACAAGGAGCTTCAATCCTTTGCTCTACCGACTGAGCTACCGAGCCATCCTACGGTCCATATCAGATTTGAACTGATGATCTTCTCCGTGACAGGGAGACGAGATAAACCACTGCTCCAATGGACCATATTGCGGGAGGTGGATTTGAACCACCGGCCTTCGGGTTATGAGCCCGACGAGCTACCAGACTGCTCCATCCCGCGATTTTATTAAAGGAGGATGTGGGATTTGAACCCACGCACGGCAAGACCGTCTAACGGTTTTCAAAACCGTCCCCTTAAGCCACTTGGGTAATCCTCCAAATGTAAATATACCAAGAATGGTAATGACCCGTACGGGATTTGAACCCATGTTACCGCCGTGAAAGGGCGATGTCTTAACCACTTGACCAACGGGTCATATTTATCGTTCTTACGCCATAAGACGCTTAATTATAATACCGAACTTATTGCCAAAAGTCAACCATTTTTTATTTAGTTGATTCGATAAATCCTTTTAAGTTGCTGAATCACAACGTTATTAATAATACAGGATTATGATTCATCATGCAAGAGTTTTGTGTAAAAAGTTAAACTTTTTTTCGTAGGATCGCCAATTAAAATTTTTACTTATGGCAATACCAATATTGTTATAACATATTGTCAAAAAAGGCTGAATTACAACTCCTTTAAAGATTTAACAACTGATTAAAGCCCATATCTAGTAATTAAAAAGACCGTTAGAACAAAATCTACGGTCTTCTTAATTATATCAGCGGAGACTGAGAGATTCGAACTCTCGCACCAGAATAACCCGATCTACACCCTTAGCAAGGGCGCCTCTTCAGCCACTTGAGTAAGTCTCCACAATGGGCCTAAATGGACTTGAACCATCGACCTCACGCTTATCAGGCGTGCGCTCTAACCAGCTGAGCTATAGGCCCCAAAAAGCGGGTAACGAGAATCGGACTCGCGACTAAAGCTTGGAAGGCTTTCGTTTTACCACTAAACCATACCCGCACTAATATAAATGGCGCGGGACGGAATCGAACCGCCGACACAAGGAGCTTCAATCCTTTGCTCTACCGACTGAGCTACCGAGCCATCCTACGGTCCATATCAGATTTGAACTGATGATCTTCTCCGTGACAGGGAGACGAGATAAACCACTGCTCCAATGGACCATATTGCGGGAGGTGGATTTGAACCACCGGCCTTCGGGTTATGAGCCCGACGAGCTACCAGACTGCTCCATCCCGCGATTTTAAAATATAAAAGTACAAACAAACTCCATACTTTATGGACCTTGTAGGACTCGAACCTACGACAGGACGGTTATGAGCCGTCTGCTCTAACCAACTGAGCTAAAGGTCCAAGCTCTGGGAAATAGCGGCGGGGGGGATCGAACCCTCGACCTCCCGGGTATGAACCGGACGCTCTAGCCAGCTGAGCTACACCGCCAACAATGCAATCATTTTATAAAGATTACAATCGGGAAGACAGGATTCGAACCTGCGACCCCCTGGTCCCAAACCAGGTGCTCTACCAAACTGAGCCACTTCCCGTAATTATGCGCCCTGAAGGATTTGAACCTTCAACCTTCTGATTCGTAGTCAGACACTCTATCCAGTTGCGCTAAGGGCGCATCACTAAATGCCGAGGACCGGAGTCGAACCGGTACGGTTGAAACCAACCGCGGGATTTTAAGTCCCGTGCGTCTGCCAATTCCGCCACCCCGGCAAGTAATGAAAGCGGAAGACGGGATTCGAACCCGCGACCCCCACCATGGCAAGGTGATGTTCTACCACTGAACTACTTCCGCACGATATGTGATGCCGATTATACGATTTGAACGTACGACCCCCTGTTTACAAGACAGATGCTCTACCAACTGAGCTAAATCGGCAAAATGTAAATATGGTATATATTACTGGCGAATACGGGTGGTGGGACTTGAACCCACACGTCCGAAAACACTAGAACCTAAATCTAGCGCGTCTGCCAATTCCGCCACACCCGCAAAATGGGGCCATGAGTCGTGACGGGCTTGAACCGTCGACCCTCTGATTAAAAGTCAGATGCTCTACCAACTGAGCTAACGACTCGAGATGGAGGATACAGGGCTCGAACCTGTGACCTCCTGCTTGTAAGGCAGATGCTCTCCCAGCTGAGCTAATCCTCCATAAGCACGGCAG
>NZ_KQ033871.1:388146-394482 GCF_000967195.1 Lactobacillus kullabergensis | reverse complement strand
CTTTTTTGCAAGTATTTTTTACAATTTATTGAAGAGACTTACTTCTTTTTTTATGATAAAGTTGTTATATCAAGGTTTAGAGGGGAGTTTTTAAAATAAAAAATTTTGATTTAGCAATTATTGGGGCAGGTCCAGTGGGATTATTCTGTGCTAATTTTGCTCATCTTCATGGTCTGAAAACTGTAGTTTTTGACTCACTTGCAGAAGTTGGGGGACAGCCAAAACTACTTTATCCTTTTAAAAAGATTTTGGACATCCCAGCTTTTAGTTCTATTTCTTCTTATGAATTAATCAAAAAATTGAAAAATAAAAACAGCCAAAACGCAACTTTTATCTTAAATCATCCTGTCGTAGATCTTAAAAAAGCAGACAAGAAATTTATTATTGATAATAGCTTTTCTGTAAAAAGCGTAATTATTGCAACAGGAACCGGATCGTTTACTCCTAAAAAATTTCCGTTAAAAATGGACGATGAAATCGAAAAAAGAGTTCACTACTATGTTAGAGATCCTCAAAAATTTAAAAATCAAAAAATAGGAGTCTTTGGTGGAGGTGATTCTGCTCTTGATTGGGCAGCTGAACTAGCAGATCAGCCAGGAACGAAAATCAATTTAATTCATAGAAGAAATGAATTTCGTGGCTTAGAATCCAGTGTTCAAAAACTCAAAAGTTTAAAAAATGTTGAAGTACAGACTCCCTATCTTCCTATATCAATTCAAATCAGAGATAATCTACTTAATATCGGTTTAAAAGAAATGGGAACCAGCAACATTATTTACAAACAATTTGATCAAATAATCGTTGGGTATGGTTTCCGTGCTAATAACCAATTTGTAAAAAAGTGGGGTGTCAATTTAAACAATAACCAAATTGAAGTATCACGCTCTATGGAAACAAATATACCCGGCATCTATGCAATTGGCGATGTATCAACTTATCCTGGGCGCGTACCTCTTATTGGGCTTGGATTCGGAGAAGCACAAATTGCAATCACTACAATCATGCGCTCACTTTTTCCGGAAAAAACCTTAACAATTCATTCAACCAGTATTTAGGAGATGTTTATGACAATAATCAATTTTATTCTGCATATCGACCATCATCTGATTGAAATAGTTAATCAGTTTGGCAATTGGACATACTTGATTATCTTTGCCATTATTTTTATTGAAACTGGATTAGTTATTTTCCCTTTTTTACCTGGTGATTCACTAATTTTTGCTGCGAGTTCTTTAGCAGTTAACCCAGAATATAATTTGAACATTTGGTGGATTTATTTTTCAGTATTGCTTGCGGCTATCTTAGGCGATGCTTGCAATTATGAAATAGGGGCCTGGTCTGTAAAGCAAGGTACAAAACATACTTGGTTTAACAGGCTAATTAACCAAAAAAATCGCCTGGCCGCTGAAAACTTTTTTAACAGGCACGGACCAATTACCATTGTTATCGGCAGATTCATTCCCTTTATTAGGACATTTGTTCCTTTTATCTCCGGTGGCAGCAATATGCACTATGGCAAATTTGCTCTTTATAACGTAATTGGTGGAATAATCTGGAGTGGCCTATTTACGATATTGGGTGCATTCTTTGGTAACATACCATTTGTGAAAGAGCATTTCTCAATGTTGCTAATCGCAATTATCCTAATTTCTGTTTTGCCGATTTTAATAGTTGCATTAAAAAAACGAATTAAAAACAAAAAGGAGTTCCATTAAGAACTCCTTTTTATTTTTGCAATAATTTATCAGCGAAATACAGTTCATAAACAATACCAGCAATTGCAAAACAAGACGCAAAAAAACCTTCAGTGAGGACATTAATAATTGGATCTGTTACTGGATCAAATAGCCAGGTATTGCTGCCTGCAAAAAACAAATGATGAAAAGTAATAAAAAAATTATCAAAATTAGTCAGAGCAAACGGCAAAATGGCAACTGGTAACAATAAGAACAACAACGCCCATACTTTATTTAAACGCAAAAATTTTTTATTTCGCTTTTTGCACCAAAAAAGTATTATTAAACAACATAAAAAAGCAATAATTGCCAAAACAAATAATTTTTTGACATCTGCAAAATGACCTGCGGCCATAGATGAAGTATGTAAATTACTCATTCGCAATTTACGTTTAAAGGGCCAAATTAAATACCACATTAATTGATTATAGTTGCTCATTACTTGGCCAACTGATAAATTCACCGTTTTATTTGTTTTTTGCACCAAAACAAAGACAAATAATAAGGGCCAACTAGCAACTAGTGCCGTTACAACACTAGTAGAAACAGCAAAAATAAAATTATAAATAATAGTTAGAATATTATTTTTTTTGTTCATAATTTAACCTGATCTAAGCTGTCAACCAAAATTGTAGGTTGCTTTTTACCTTCAATATCCGCAACTTGTGTAATACCAGTAGTTACCAGCAATTGGTCAACATGACTGTTAAACCCTGCCTTGATATCAGTGTCGTAATTGTCACCTACCAAAAGCGCATCTTTTTTAGCAAAATGCAGCTTGGCTAACAACATATCAATAATCACAGAAGAAGGCTTTCCAATAAAAAACGGCTCTTTTCCACTCGAAGCTGCAATCATTGCACACTGAGAACCGTTGCCAGGCATTAAACCTTTTTCACTAGGCAAATTTAAATCCGCATTAGTACTAATAAAGTCAGCTCCTCTTCTTATTGCACTCACGGCCACTTGAATTTTGTGATAAGTCAAATCTGTATCCATTCCGACCACAACGTATTCAGGATTAGTATCGTTAAGTTCAAAAGCTGGATTTTGCATGAATTCACGCCATAAGCCAATTTGACCAATTATATAAACACCAATTTTGTCTGTTCGCTCTTTTTCATTTTTCAGAATATAACTTACAGTTGCCATACACGGCGTATAAATGTGCGCAACATCAGTTTGTACCCCATGAACTTTAAGCTTGTTTACAACCATTTGGGGAGTGCGTGTTGTGTTATTAGTCAGAAAAATATAGTCCTTATGCGCTTTTTCAAGGCGCTTAACAAAACGAACCCCAGAAGCAATAGTTTCCTTACCGCGATAAATTGTGCCATCAAGATCAATTAAAAATAAACGGTAATCTTTCACTTATTTGCTGCCCTTTCTTTTTTTTATTACAAAAGAATGTTGGTTTGTCCGTTCTTTTTTTACAGTAACTGTTTCAGGTTTTTTTATTCTGGTCGGTCGTATATGATAACTTTTAAAAGCTTTATTCAGTTTTCTCCGATTTGAACTCTGCGTCCTATTCTTGAACGAATTTTTACGCCTTTTTCTTTTATTATAATGATAATGATGAACCGGGCTTAAAAGTTGTAAAACAAAATATGGGCCTCCCGGATTGCAGTATTCCAATAAATAGTCGGCAATAGTCTGCTTTTTGCGATCTATTGCTGTTTGTGCATTATCCTGGTAAAAGCCTTTTAAACGCAAATGTTCACTTGACACATCACCAACAATAAAATCATATTGATCTAAATAAGGATCATATTTTTGGCGCAAAAGTTCAAGATCAAGAGCCTCATTCTTATTAACCACAACTTGATAAAGCTGTTTGTTTATTTTTAGTTGATCATCATCCAAGCTAACAGCAGCCAGAGGATGCCGCAATGGCTGATCTTGTTCAAATTTATTATCTTTTCTTTTTTTACTGCTAGTTTGTTCTACCATTATTTTCACTTCCCGTTAATGGATACTTTTTTGCTAAATAATCCCCTATTACTTCACGTAAAAATTTGGGGAACAAAAATTCATTATCACCAACAATTGCCAGGGTGGGGAAAAATGGTACCAAGACATAATGATCCAAAACAGCAATTTGATATTCCCGATATGGATCAATTTCCTTGCCATTTACAAAAACCACTCTGCTTATAGGATCAAATTTGATCCCTTTGTAGTACATTTGACCAAAAATTTTCCCTCGAAAACTCATGCCCTGCAAAGGAAACTGATCCAAAAAATGTCGGTTTTTTTCGATTTCCATAACTAGGCGCCACAAATTACTGCCTTTTAAAGTAGAACGTACAACATGCATTGAATGTGGCAATGCTTTTTGCAAATCATATTTAGTCAAAATGCCCTTTTTAAATGGTGTTAAAAAAAGACCTGAACTGAGCATAGCTAAATCTGTTCCTGCAAAATTTGCAATGGCATTCATGGAAACCTGAAGAGCAGCTTCACGGTCATTATCATATTTCTCAGGCAAATCAGCCACAAGTTCGCGACTTAAGATTTCTTTTCCCTTTTGCCTGTAGCCTAAAATAGTTTCCTCATCATCTAAATTGGGCTTCATCAAACTGGTGGGCACAACATGTGGAATGATTTTTTGCACATGATGATTATCATCGATTTCCATATAAGTGTTCCCCACATAATTACCCCATTTACCTGTTTGAGTAATCCAGACATTTTCCACCTTTTTACCATGTGGCAACAGGTCATGACTGTGTCCGCCCACAATCAAGTCAATTTGAGGATAATTTCTAGCTAAAAAAGTATCCATATTTAAGCCAATATGAGTTATTAAAATTAACACATCATACTGTCCCTTCATTTTTGGCAAAACACCGTCCATTGTTTCTTTCAACATTTTAACGTGCCAGTGATTAGGTTCATAAGAAAGAGGATAAGCTGCAGTCAGACCAATTAGACCAATTCGAGTGCCCTTTTTGGTAAGTAAAATTTTATCTTGAACAGCCCAATGAGGCATTGAACCGTCTTCCTCGCGCAAATTCGCTAAAATAACGGGAAAATTAGCATGGTCAAATAATTTTTCCACTACGCAATGTGAATTGGAAATCCCTTCATTGTTGCCAATAGTAATTGCATCATAATGAAAAGAGTTCATTAACTTAATATTAGCTTGACCATATGTCGCATCAGTCAAAGGATGAGAACGATCCATGAAGTCTCCGGCATCAAAAGTAAAAATTTGATCGACAGATTTATCTTTTTGAGCTTCCCGCAAATACCGGCCAATTTTGGGGAAATGTTCGAAATGTGAATGTAAATCATTAGTGTGTAAAATGCGAATTTTTTCCATTATCATGCTCTCTATCCAATTTGATTAGATTTCAAAACCATATTATATGCATCTAGGACTTTTCCCTTTGGCTTTTTCCATTCCACCCAATCAGGATTTTTCCAGTCATCTTCATTAGTCAAAGTTTCAAGTTTGTAGTTTTCATTAATATATTTTTCATAGGTAATAAGGGCCTTAGTACGTGGAATATTCAATTGCAAAATTCGCACGCTTTTAATTTTTCCACGATCTGCGGCAAGTTCAGCTATTCCATTTTGATCAATATTGGAAATTTCAAAATACTTACTGCCATCGTTGCGCACAATTTCTTCAATTAAATCCAACTCTTCATATTGTTCATTCATCAATATCCCCCGCATAAATTAAATCTGTGACATGTAGCAAAAAATGTGCAACCATGCTATTGTAATTAACAATAGAGGTGTACACATGAAATATCAAAGCCAATTAATCAGGGCTCTCATTTTTAGCATCATTTTTATTACAACCTGTGGTTTCACTGTGGTCGGCCATCGGGGCGACCCCAGCAAATATCCTGAAGAAACTATTCAAAGTGACAACTCTGCTTTTAATTCGGGTGCTGATTACGTTGAACTTGACCTCCATCTTTCTGCAGATGGAGAGTTAGTTGTTTCACACGATGATGACTTGTTTCGCGTGACCCATACACATGCAATTGTATCACAAAATAATTGGCGGGCACTTAGCGAGTTAACCTATGACAACGGTGAACATGTCATGAGTTTACCACAATTATTTGAATACTATCAAAAAAGACCAAATACAAAATTTATTCTTGAAACTAAAATAGATCATTCGATTGATCCGTCTTATGAATTAGAAGACCAAATTGCAGCAACTATCAAAAAGTATCATATGGAGAAACGGGTTATGATCCATTCTTTTTCAGTTGCCAGCTTGTTTCACTTCCGTAAGATTATGCCCGATGCCTACCTAATTTTAATTGTGGGCAGCCTTAAAAGAATAAATTTTAGTAATTTACCTCAGGTAAATGCCGTTAATGTTTCTTCTGATTTAATTTTAAATCATGCTTGGCTGATACATTGGCTGCATCAGCTAAATAAACAGGTTTTTGTGTGGACTGAAATGGATGAATCCCCTGATTTATGGCAATGGCTAATTAACAAAAATGTTGATGGCGTCGTAACTAACTTTCCGAGTACTGGTTTTAAATACAAACTGGCAAAGGAAGGTACTAAAAAATACGATATTCACCGCAGTGGCAGTTATTTTGGCAAAAAAAAGACTAAGACT
>NZ_KQ033871.1:323383-387828 GCF_000967195.1 Lactobacillus kullabergensis | reverse complement strand
ATGATGAATCCTTATGTGCGGGATAAGCAAAATAAATTTGTTTATCCGGGGCAAAAATTTGAGGTAATGTACGGGGTCAGAGCCCATAATCAGCTTTACTATCAAATTGCCAACCAGACCTTTATTTCGGCAGAATTTGTTAATATGGATTTAACACCTGAAGACATCGCACCTTATCAAAATAAGCAAGTATTAGCCAAGCCGCAAAAAGACGTTCATGTTTACCGCTTTCCTGATAATCAATCAAAAACTAATAAAGTTTTACCTGCCAATACTTTGTTTAAAATAGAGAACTTCAATGGCAGTCCCAAAAGTTTATGGCTGTATACATCCTTAGGCTGGGTCAAAGCAAATGATATTCTGTTCTATGGCTTTTTTGACCAAAGCAGTTGGCAAAATTATCGTCATTTACCACGCATAAGTCGCTATTCCAATATTGCGTTAACTCCCTATTTACCACTACAATCTGCTAAACCGCTCAATACTTGGCAGCAGATAAAGCAAATTCAAAAATTATCCACTAAAAAAGTGCTGCATAACTAACATGCAGCACTTTTTATATAATAAACAATTTTTACTCATTTGTTGTACTTTGTTTTTTTAATATTTCATAAGGAAGTTCAATCTGAGTTTCTGGCACTTCTTCATTATTCATCAGCTTAGTGAGCATTCTCATTGCTACTGCGCCAATATCATAAAGTGGTTGCCGAATAGCTGTCAAAGCGGGACGGACAACTGAGGCAATTTGCGTAGCACTTGCAGTAATTATTTCTAATTCTTCAGGCACCTTTTTACCAGCATCAATTGCGGAATTCAAAATGCCAACAGCAGTAACATCATTGGTTACAATTACGCCATCGACACCATCCTGATCTAATTGTGACAATAAATTATATCCGTCAGAATGATCCTTAACATTGGAATAAATATGACCTTCACCTAAGTTATGATCTGACATAAATTTCTTGTAAGCTGGAATTCTGTTTTGTACATTAACTACAGTATCAGGATTGCCTAATACCAAAGCCAAATTCTTTCTGCCATCATTATAAAGTAGATTTAAGGCTTCTGTATCTGCCTTTTTATAATCTATGGCAACTGACGGAAAGTCACTGTGACTATCTTTAGTCCCTGCCAGAACCACTGGAGTATCAGTACGCTTAAAAGCTTCAACCGCTTCTTCAGGCAGTGTATCTGACATGTAAATTACCCCATCAACCTGTTTATTAAGCAACCCTTGAATCGCCTGGTCTTCTCTCATCAAACGGTTTTCAATACTGGTAATGATGATATTGTATTTGTACAAAAGAGCAATATCATCAATACCTTTTGACAATTCTGCAAAATAAAGGTTGGTTAAATCCGGTACAATTAACCCAACCGTAGTAGTTCTTTTGGACGCAAGGCCTTGAGCTACGGCATTAGGTTGGTAGTGCAACCGGTTGATTACTTTCATTACTCGATCGCGCGTATCTTTACGCACATTTGTATTGCCATTAACTACTCGTGAAACTGTGGCCATTGATACTTTAGCCTCACGAGCTACATCATAAATTGTAATATCTTGTTTACGCATTCTTGGTTCCCCCATCTTAATTTTACTAGTATAAAATTTATCATTTTTTTTAGGAAAGTGCAAACGTTTACAACTATTCTTTCATTTTTTCAAGTCGAGAACATGATATACTTTCTTTAACTATGAATTCAAAATGGAAGGAAGAAGCTATGAATTTAACAAAATTACAAGAATGGCTGCAAAGTTCTGACAACGATGTTGCCTATATTTCTAACCCAACTACAATTGCCTACTTTACCGGATATGATATGGAGCCTCACGAACGAATTTTTGCCCTTTTAGCATTCAAGGACCAAGATCCATTTGTGTTCGTGCCAGCTTTAAACATTGAAGAAGCAAAAAACTCAGCGTGGAACGGTGATGTATACGGCTATCTGGATTCAGAAAATCCGTGGGAAATTATTGCTGACAAGGTAAGAAGCAGAACAAAAGAATATCAAAAATGGGCTTTAGAGAAAAACAACCTTTCTGTTTCTCACTACCAACTCATTCACGAACAATTTCCAGATGCAAATTTTGATGGTGATCTTTCAAATTTCGTTAATAAAATTCGCCTTTATAAAACTCCTGAGGAAATCAAACAATTGCAGGCCGCAGGACGTGAAGCAGATTTTGCATTTCAAATTGGCTTCGATGCTATTAAAGAAGGCGTAACTGAGAGATACATAGCAGGACAAATTGAGTATCAGCTCAAAGTGCAAAAAGGAGTAATGCATGAAAGTTTTGAAACTATTGTGCAGGCTGGTGCCAATGCTGCCAATCCTCATTTGGGTCCTACTATGAATAAAGTTAAGCCAAATGAATTAGTTCTTTTTGATCTGGGTACTATGCACAATGGTTATGCTTCAGATTCCAGTCGGACCGTTGCTTATGGCGAGCCAACGGCTAAGGAAAGAGAAATTTATGAAATTGATCGTGAAGCTCAACAAGCTGCTATCGATGCGGTCAGACCAGGTATGACAGCTTCTGAACTCGACAGTGTTGCCCGGAATATCATTACAAAAGCCGGCTATGGAGAATATTTTATTCACCGTTTAGGTCATGGAATCGGAAAAGAAGTTCACGAATATCCTTCAATTGTCCAAGGTAATGATCTCATAATTGAAGAGGGAATGTGTTTTTCAATTGAACCCGGGATTTACATTCCAAATGTTGCGGGTGTCAGAATTGAGGATTGTGGAGTCGTTACTAAAGATGGTTATAAGCCATTTACTCACACCAGTAAGGAACTCAAAGTTCTGCCTCTTTAAACAAGAACTTAAATTGTTTGACTAAACAAAAATGGCACTAGCAGCAATATCTTTTCTGCTAGCGCCATTTTTAATTAATTTTATGGTCTGGAATATGGGTCGACAGGTGCATCAGACGGATCAGATGGACCTTCAGGCTTTGGAGGTTCCGGATGATTAAAATCATCATTTGTTTCTGCATGATGCAGATCATTCGCTACATCTTGAGCATTATCTTTATCCTGCGCGTCATCATCTTTTGAATTATCAATAACGATATCATCAAAATCCTTTAGTTCTGAATCATCCTCTACATTCTTAGGGAATGAAGCCAGTTGATTCTTTACTATTTCTGTACCGTTATCATATTTTTTCTTTAAGTCTTGAACAGTTTCATTGTTCTTAACTTTTTTCTTCAATTCATCGATTTGGTCATCACTTACTAATAGAGAACCAGCAAGAAACCCTGCTGCGGTCCCAACAATAGTACCTAAAACAAAACTTACAAATTTTTTCATAAAAGTAACTCCTTTTACTAATCTTCACCTTTACGTCGCTTATGCCGTGCGAACACCGATGCTAAAGCAGATGACATCAATCCATTACGTTTCCAATGAAAATTATTGAAACGTTTTGCCATTTTTCTGGTAGAGGTATTAACATCTGAAACGCTTTCGCCTAGATCAGCTGCTGCCTGAACAACAGGATCAATAGTTTTCATTTTAACATTAACATCTGCTAACAAGACACTGGTTTTATCCAGCAAGTCCCCGGTCTGATGAAGTAAATCATTCACATCTTCAGAAATTTGTTGAATCGACTCATTAGCACTTCGGATCGTTTTTTCTGCTTCTCTAGTAGCTTTTGCGGCTCGAATAAGCACTGGAATTGTGAAAAGTACTAAAATTAATAATGCAATGGCAGCAATCAACCCTGCTAATGCACCATAAGAAAATTTCATCTTTTACCTCCAATTCTATACCTAAAAAAAGTCTAGCATGAAAATGCTTTAATCTCAATCTATATGTCATATTTTGTTATAGTTAATATGCATATACGAAAGGTAATTACAATGAATAAAATATTTCAAATCAACAAAAATGTCCTCAAATTCAACTGGGACAGACTGGGTGAACAAGTTTTGGCAATTGTCTGGCAGTTAGCAATTTCATCCATAGTTTTTTACTTAATTGATCATTTTGGCAAAAAAATTATCAGCCATTATTTGAAGCGCAGTAAAAGAAAGCAAAATAAGAGAACACAAACTGTTACAGCATTAATTAACAGTATCTTTGAATATACAGTAATCTTCTTTTACTTATTTGCGGTTTTATCCATTTTAGGCATTCCAATTGGAACTCTGCTTGCAAGTGCCGGTATTTTTTCACTAGCTTTAGGTATGGGAGCGCAAGGATTTGTCAGTGATTTGGTTAATGGCTTTTTCATCTTAAGCGAAGATCAATTTGATGTGGGTGACATTGTTTCCATTAACAATCAAACAGGAGTTGTAGTTCAGTTGGGTCTACGAACTACCAGACTTAAAGGATCCGATGGTTCTATTATCTACATTCCGAATCGCAACATTTCAATAGTTCAAAATCTGGCTCACGGTGGCATTGGTTTGGATATAACAATGCAGCTTAAAGCCAATAATGACTTTGCAAAAGTTCACGACATTATTAACCAAATTAATAATAAATTGAGTACTAATTTTGATTTTCTAGTGCAAGAACCTAAAATAGTTGGTATCACAGAACAAACAGCACAAACTGTCAATTATGTTGTTCATTTTCAAGTCAAACCTGGCCATGAAAAAGAAGTTCAAGATGAGTACCTGACACAATATTTAAAAATTTTACCCGAAAATAAAATTTTATTGGCAGAATAAAAATAAAAACTGATAAAAATCAAATATGGTAAAATCAACAAACTTATTATTATTTTTGTTGAGATATGACTAAAGATTTTCATCAGTTTTTTCATTTATTCAAACTGAGCCAGCCAATTGGGTAACTCTTTAAGCAATTGAGATATCGCTTTTCCCCGATGAGAAAAACTATTTTTTTCAGCAACTGTCATCTCTGCAAAAGTTTTTTGCTTTTCAGGCACATAAAAAAGTGGATCATAGCCAAATCCATCATCGCCCTGAGGCGCGGGTAAAATTAAGCCTTCACACTGACCTGAAACAACTAAATCCTGGTCAAAATGACCTGGCTTAGAAACTACGATTGTAGTATTAAACCTGGCTGTCCGTTTTTTTAAAGGTACTCCGCCAAGTTCTGCCAGCAATTTGGCATTATTCTTTTGGTCATTATGTTCGGGACCGGCAAAACGCGCAGAATGAACTCCGGGAGCACCATCAAGTGCGTCAACGATTAATCCAGAATCATCAGCTATTGTCAACATATGACTGTAATCTGCTAATTCGTGGGCCTTCAACTTAGCGTTTTGCTCAAAAGTTATTCCATACTCATCAACTAAAGGTGGTCTATCTAAATCAGCATTTGTTTTGAGGCTAACATTAATTGCAGCAGATTTAAATGCTGATTTTAGCTCTTTGACTTTTCCTTTATTGGTAGTAGCAAATAATATTTCCATTTTTTCTCCTTTACTAAAGGTGCTGTGCACTAAATTTCTCATCCTGTAATACTATTTTACCAAGTTCATCAAACATTTTGACATCACCTGTAGTATAGTACTCGTGCTTTCCTTTAGCTGAACTGTCCGTGAACATCTGATCACGTTTCATAATATTATATGTATACTGGGCAACTTGATCAGCAGGGTCAATTATTTGTACAGCCGGTTTTACGCACTGAGCAAATTCATTGCGAATAATCGGATAATGAGTACATCCTAAAACTAGAGTATCAACACCTAAATTGTTTATTGGCAATAAAATCTTTTTAAGTGCTGCCATATAAGCTTGATGTCCCGCATTGGCTTCAATTAGAGGTACAATTTGTGGAGTAGCTAGTTCGCTCACCGTTATCTCGGGATCACGTGTCTGAATTTCCTTTTGATATGCATGTAAGCCGACAGTCATCTTGGTAGCCACGACTGCAACATTTTTGTTTTTTGTTGCATTTGCAGCTGCAACGGCACCTGACTGAATTACGCCAATAATTTGCGGTTCAATTTCTTTTTGAATAGCTTTCATAGCCACTGCCGTGGCCGTGTTACAAGCAAAAATAATCAATTTGACGTTTTTGCTCAGCAAAAAGTTAACACTCTGCTTAGTAAGCGCGATAATTTCCGCTTTAGACTTATCACCAT
This sequence comes from Lactobacillus kullabergensis, assembly GCF_000967195.1. Lineage (GTDB taxonomy): Bacteria > Bacillota > Bacilli > Lactobacillales > Lactobacillaceae > Lactobacillus > Lactobacillus kullabergensis. Next base: position 381,747 of record NZ_KQ033871.1, on the reverse strand, counting down.
AAGGAATATGAGCATTATCACCAATAAAAACGGTCGCCTCGTGTGGCATTTTGCCAATAATTTTTTTGACTACTGTCAACCCGCCAACACCAGAATCTAGCAAGCCAATTGGTCGGTTATCCATTATAAAAGTCTCCCTAAATAATTTATACTTCAGTCAATTTTACGGTAAAATAAAAGAAAATAAAAGGGATGAATTTCTTTATGCAAAACAATAACGAGCAACACGAACATGTTTATTTTGTGAATCAACTTTATCGTGATTTCTTACTGCCAACAATTTTAGGTAAAGACAATGAAGCGATTCTTTATTGGGGTGGCAAACGAATTGCCCGTAAATATGATTTGTTGTCATTTAAAGACGTAGTTAGCTTCTTTGCAACCACTGAATTTGGCAATTTAGAAAAAGCAAGAAGCCATCACAGCGAAGAAGTATTTAAGCTCAAGGGGCAAAATGTGACTGATCGAATTAACAGTGGCAGCCAAGAGTTTTCGCTTGAGGCCGGCATCATTGCAGAAGCAATTGAAAAGGAAACTGGTCACACAACTGAGTGCGAAATCAAAGTTGATGAACGGAAAAAAGAAGTTAAATTAATTGCTAAGTTTGATTAAGCTTTCAGAAACAAATAATTTAGTTTTTTACCATTTTTGCAATATGATTAAAGTAAGAATGGAGGAAATAAAATGCTTAGAGAATTTAAAGAATTTATTCAACGGGGTAATGTTATTGATCTGGCTGTAGGTGTAATTATTGGTGGAGCTTTTACCAACATTGTTAATTCTTTGGTAAATAATTTGATTAACCCACTTTTAGGGTTGTTTATTGGAAAAATTGACCTATCCAATTTAGTATTTAAAGCCGGTGGTGCCACATTTAAATATGGTGAGTTTATCAATACTGTAATTAATTTCCTGATTATAGCATTCATAGTTTTCTTACTAGTCAAAGCTGTCAATAAAGTAATGAGACACAATGAGAAGCAACAACCTGCTGGTCCATCTGCTGAAGACTATCTCAAGGAAATACGCGATTTATTAAAAGAAAAAAGCAATTAAAAAAATTCCTGCAAATGCAGGAATTTTTTATTTTGTATATTGATCCAAAATCTGACTAAGTTTTGCTTTTGGAGTATAACCGGTAATACGATCGACAATTTCACCATTCTTTTTAATCAATAAAGTTGGAATTGCCATTACTCCTAAAGAACTAGGTACTTCTTTATTTTGGTCAACATCCATCTTAGTAAATTTAACGTCTTGTCGCTCTTCAGCCAGTTCATCAACAACTGGTGATTGCATTTTACAAGGACCACACCAGGTTGCCCAAAAATCTGTTAAAACGACACCGTCTTTTGTTTCTTCTTCAAAGTTTTGATCTGTAAGCTCATCAACCATGAAAAACCCTCCTTTAAGGAAAAAATAGTTATCTATTGATATTTTCATTATAGCAAGCAGACTTACTTTTTACAAGTAAAGCATTTTATTGCAAATGAACGATTGTAGCTCCGTTACCACCCTCATTTGCCGGAGCGTAGTTATAACTTTTCACATGCTTGCTTGATTTTAGATACTGCCAAACTCCTTTTCTAATTGCGCCAGTACCAATGCCATGAATAATCGTGACAACATCAAGGCCTGCCAGTAGTACAGAGTCAATATACCGATCAAGATTAGTCATCGCTTCATCATAACGCTGACCGCGCAAGTCAAGCTCACTTCTCACATTGCTCCGCCTGCTTGCACTAATAGCGCGAACTTGCTTAGTAGATCCCGATTCTTTTTGTGACCCGATTTTTTCTATGTCTCGATCACTAACTTTTACTTTAATGATGCCCATTTGAACTTCATATTCATGTTCAGATAATTTTTTGGTAATAGTGCCAGTTTGTCCGTAAGACAATACTTTTACCTTATCACCTACATTGACATGATGACGTCTTTTTTCGCGTTGCAAAACGCGATTATGAGCCAAATTTTCATTTTGCCGTTCAAGCTGATTAAATTGACCTTTAGCAGCAATGATTTCATTTTGTTTAACTTCGCCCTTTTGCTGTTCAAGCTGCTCTATGATCTTATCAGCCTTTTTACGACTTTTTGTGACTACTTCATTAGCTCTTTCCTGGGCAAATTCCAGCTGCTTTTGCACACGCTGATTATACCAATCCAATGCCTGTTGCAATTTTATTTCAAGCTTTTTAGCTCGATCAAGACTAGTTGTTAGATGACTGCGAGCATCTGAAGCAGCTTTGGTTTGTTTAGTCAACTCGGTAATCATTTGGTTAATATCAACGTTTTCGTCACTTATCAACCCTTGAGCGTTTTTAACCACATCCTCACGCATCCCCAGCCTGCGAGCAATGGCAAAAGCATTACTGTGACCCGGAATACCAATTTGTAAACGATAGGTTGGAGATAGTGTTTTAAGATCAAATTCCATAGAGGCATTAGTCGTTCTTTTACGATTATAACCATAAAGTTTAAGTTCTGGGTAGTGTGTTGTAACGATTATTTTAGCCTTTTTTTGCCGTAAAAAGTCCAAAATGCTGATTGCAAGACTGGCTCCTTCTTCTGGATCAGTTCCAGCTCCAATTTCATCAATTAAAACCAGTGTCTTGGCATCAACATTTTTCATTATTTTAACAATATCGTTAATATGTGAAGAAAATGTACTGAGTGATTGCTCAATAGACTGTTCATCTCCAATATCAGCGCAAATGTCCCTAAAGACGCCCGCTTTACTGCCTTCTGCTGCCGGGATAAATAACCCTGACTGGGCCATCAATTGTAAAATTCCTGCAGTTTTTAAAGTGATAGTTTTTCCACCGGTATTGGGACCAGTTATCAGCATCGTATCGTAATCTTCACCAAGGCGAATGTCGTTGGCAACCACTTTTTTAGGGTCGATTAAAGGATGTCGTGCCTGTAAAAATAAAAATGACTGATCATGAGTCAGTTGCGGTTCAGTTGCCTTCATTGCGCGAGCCAGCTTTGCTTTAGCCTGGATAAAATCAAGTTCAACCAAGGAGCTTGCAATGGCATCTATACTATCCACTTCTGGGCGCACTATATCAGACAGATTACGTAAAATTCGATTTACTTCTCGTCTTTCTTGTGCCAAAAGGGTTTGCTGGTGGTTGTTAAGATTTAAAACTGCACTCGGCTCAATAAATAAAGTTTGACCACTCGCACTCTGATCGTGAACAACGCCACCAAATTTATTACGATACTCTTGTTTAACCGGAATAACATAGCGTTCATCACGAATAGTCACTATCTGTTCAGATAAATATTTGCCGCTATTACCTTTTGTGTAGCTATCCATTTTATCTTTAATTTCTGCATCATTATTTTTGATTTCGCGACGTAGATGGGATAATTCAGCAGATGCAGTATCAAGAACTTCCCCATCAAAATCCAGCGAACGCTTAAGTTGCTTAAACAATGACTGAGGCACGTCCAATTGCATTAAAATCGAATTTATTGCCGTTAAATCCAATTTTTCCTCATCAACATCGCTAAAAAAGTCGTTGATTTCATTAGCAAGTGCTAAAACCAGCAATAAGTTGCCTAATTCCTTTGCATTCAAATTTGCTTTGATTCGCAAACGCTTAATACTCGGCTCAACATCAGCAAAATCCGTTAAAGGCAGTTGCCCTTTAACACGTAAAATATCAGCACCTGCCAAAGTCTGCTTCAGTGCCAGTTCTACTTGAGCAAAGTCATCACTTGGTATAAGACTCTCAGCTGCCATTTTAGCTGGTGTAGTAATCGCCATTTGTTGCAGTTGTTCAGTAATTTTTGCAAATTCTAAAGTTTCTAATATCTTATCATTCATTAGTTTCTAAATAATTAATCTTGAATAAAAAAGGCTGGCCCAGCCAGTCTTTTTTATTCACCACTTAATCGGTCGTCGTCCAAAAATGTGTTCAAAACTCCTTGGACCATATTCCATTCATCATCTGCTTCAATCTCGTGTAAATCACTGCTAGTGACATCACCTGCGGCATCGGAGTCATAACTAAAAGCCAAAACTTCAATTTCCTCATCATCACTGGCAGCTGCCGGATAAAGCAGAACATATGATTTATCATAGTCATCAGAATGAAATGTAAATAAAATTTCATATAATTCTTCATTGCCTTGATCATCAATCAAGGTAATTTGACGGTCATCACCGTTAACTTCTTGTGTCATATTAATCCTTTCGGTTTAGATCCAAATAATTTTGTAAAATCAAGACAGCGGCCATTTGGTCAATCACTTTTTTACGTTGGTGGCGGTTGTGCATATTTGCTTGCTCAACTAAAACACGTTCAGATTCAACTGTAGTTAGTCTCTCATCAGAATAGTGCACTGGCAAACCAAACTTCTTTTCAAGCCTTTCACCGTATGACTTACTTCGCGCAACCGCAGCGCCAGAAGATCCATCCATATTTTTGGGCAAACCTAAAACAAAACCCGCTGGTTCATATTGGCGCACAATCTTTTTAATTGCACGCATACCAAAATTATAACGCGTTTCATCAATAGGGATAGTTTCAAGCATTTGTGCAGTAATGCCTAATTCATCACTGACTGCAACACCTACTGTCTTTGATCCAACATCTAAACCAACTAATCGCATTATTTATCTTTTCCAAGATAATTTTTGACAAGCTCTTCAATAATTTCATCACGTTCGTGTTTTAAAATTAAATTACGAGCATCATTATGCCGTGGAATATAGGCTGGATCGCCAGACAACAAATACCCGACAATCTGATTAACTGGATTATAGCCCTTCTCTTCCAGAGCATTATAAACATCTTGCAGAGTGTCATGAACGTTTTTGCCTTTATTTTCATTAAAGTCAAAGTGCATTGTCTTATCTAGCGAACTCATAATCAATCCTCCTAGCACAATTTTACTTGAAAAAAAGTATAAACTCAATCAATTAATTTTTTGAAATCGCTGTGATCACTGTCTGAATAGCCTTTTCAAGACCTTCAGGTTTTTTGCCTCCGGCTTGAGCCATATCTGGTCGACCGCCGCCACCGCCGCCAAAGATTGGAGCAGCTTGCTTAATTAAATCACCTGCTTTAAGGCCTTTCGCTAAGGCTTTATCACCTAAACTAATGATCATATTTGCCTTGCCGTCACTAGCAGTCGCCAAAACCAACACGTCTGACTTTTTGCCACTCTTCCAAGTATCGGCAAATTCACGCAAATCATTCATTCCGTTAACATCAACTTTTTGTGCAATAACAGACAAATCACCTGCTTGCTCTACATTATCAAAAATAGAGTTGGCCTTGCTTTGATTAATTTGCAAGTTTAAGTCCTCAACCTGCTTTTGACTGTCATGCAGATCTTTTTCAAGCGAATCAACCTTATCAATAATATCTTCTGGTTTAGTTGATTTTACTTCTGCCTGGATTTCATCTAACAATTCTGATCTGCTGGCCAAGTACTCATAAGCTTTCTTGGAAACTACTGCTTCAATTCTTCTCATACCTGCACCAATAGCAGATTCAGAAATAATCTTAAAAATACCTATTTGGTTAGTATTGGCACAATGAGTACCACCACAGAATTCAATAGAGAAATCTGCTATTTGGACAACCCGGACTTTATCACCGTATTTACCGTCAAATAAAGCTAGAGCACCCATCTTTCTACCAGTATCAGGGTCAGTAATAGTAGTTTTGACATCAATTGCCGCCCAGATTTTTTGGTTTACCAAGTTCTCAACTGACTTAAGTTCCTTTTCGGTCATTGGCTCAAGCGCAGTAAAGTCAAAACGTAAATAATCAGGGTCAACCAAACTGCCTGCTTGATGAGTATGTTCACCAAGTACGCTTCTCAAAGCTGCATGTAATAAGTGCGTGGCAGTATGAGAATGGCGCAGACCTTCGCGACGAACTCTGTCGATCTTTAGAGTATATTCCTCACCTTTTGTCAGAGGTAAAATCACATCGACAAAGTGCATATTTTGATCATTAGGCGCATGTTGTACGTCGGTTACCTGAGCAACAAGTTCCCCTTCCTGATTATAGATATTACCATGATCGGCTACCTGGCCACCACGTTCACCATAAAAAGGAGTTTTATCAAAAATCAAAACGGCATTATCGCCATCTGCTTTATCAACTAACTGATCATCAACTATAATATCAACTAATTTTGCGTGTTTTTCTTCATAAACGCCATATTCAAATTCTGACTTATCCTTTAAGTTCATCAGAGTTTCATCTTGAGAGCTCATTGATTGCAAATTACCACGAGCTTTACGGGCACGTTCTTTTTGAGCTGCCATTTCGGCATCAAAACCCTTTTGGTCAACCTTTAAACCTGCATCCTGTGCAGTTTCAAAAGTCAGTTCATAAGGAAACCCATAAGTATCAAATAATTTGAATGCATCTTTACCAGTAATTGTTTTATCTTCTGACTTTTGTGCACTTGCAATCAAGTCATCAAGTAAAGTTAATCCCGACTCAAGAGTTAACTGGAATCTTTCTTCCTCGTTCTTAATTACTTTGGCAATAAAGTCCTTTTGCTCTGTCACTTCTGGGTAATGACTCTCCATAATTTTGCCGACTACTGGAACCAACTTGTAAAGAAACGCACCCTTAATGCCTAAACGCTGACCATTTAAATCAGCGCGCCGAATCAAGCGCCGTAAAACATATCCTCTACCAGTATTTGACGGCAGAGCGCCATCCGCAATGGCAAAACTAACAGTCCGTACGTGGTCGGCAATAATCTTAAAAGCGGTGGTATCTTCCTTATTTGTGCCATATTTTTTAGCAGCAGTCATTTTTTCTGTTTCATGGATAATCGGCAAAAAGAGGTCAGTTTCAAAGTTAGTTGGCGCATCTTGCAAAATAGACAAAACGCGCTCTAAGCCCATACCGGTATCAATATTCTTATGCGGTTGATCAACATACTTGCCATTTGCTAAGTGATTATATTGTGAAAAGACTATATTCCAAATTTCCAAATAACGGGCGTTTTCACCACCGGGGAAGTTTTCTGGATCATCTTCCGCCACATCGTTATTTTCTTGACCACGATCATAAAAGATCTCGGAATCAGGACCACAAGGGCCTTCGCCAATATCCCAGAAATTTTCTTCCAGTTTAACGATATGATCTTCAGGCATCCCAACTTCTAACCATATTTTTTGGGCTTCTGTATCTTTAGGATAAACCGTGCAATAAAGCTTTTCCTGATCTAAATCAAGCCAGTCTGGACTCGTTAAAAATTCCCAAGCCCAGGTAATTGCCTCTTTTTTAAAATAATCACCAACAGAAAAGTTGCCCAGCATTTCAAAAAAAGTTTGGTGTCTGGCCGTTTTACCAACATTTTCAATATCATTTGTTCTAATGGATTTTTGCGAACTGGTAATCCGATGATTTTTAGGGACTACAGAACCGTCAAAATATTTCTTCATCGTTGCCACACCGGAATTAATCCACAGCAATGTTGGATCATCTTGTGGAATTAATGATTGACTGGGCAATACCATGTGTCCGTGCTGCTTGAAGAAATCCAAAAACATCTGTCTAAATTCTGAACTTGTCAGTTTCTTCATCAAATATATCTCCCTTTTGCCAAAATAAAAACACCATTGCTTATCATAAGGACGCCTTTAAACGCGGTACCACCTTAATTGCAACAGTGCTTGTTACCTCTTAATTAATTTTATTTGTTAAACCATAAGGAGCATTTTTTAAATAGCAGTAAATCATTTTCACCGGACGATTCTCTCTTTGAACTGTTAATCTTAAAAAACATATCTTAAGTTACCAGTAATTGTACTACTTGCACAGTTTTTGTCAATGTTCAGCTAAATTTGAACGCCTTAAAAGTATTCCTTTTTTAATCTATCTATGATAAAAATCATCAAAAACAGTTACCGGTAAATGCCGCTTATGCTCACTTTTACGCCAGAGCGACTCGATTTTCTGTGCAGCCAGTTCAGAAACTGTCCGACCTTCTAGGTAGTCATCAACATCCTTGTAGCTAACTCCCAGTGCAGTTTCATCCGGTAAGCCTGGCTTATTTTCTTCCAAATCTGCCGTTGGCGCCTTTTGGTACAAATGCTCTGGACAATTTAAAAGTTTAAGCATCTGCTTACCTTGTCGTTTATCTAAACGGAAAAGCGGGGTCAGATCCGCTGCACCATCTCCATATTTAGTATAAAAACCGCTAAAATTTTCAGCCGCATGATCTGTACCAACTACCGCACCATTGTGAGCACCAGCAATAGCATATTGTACAATCATACGTTCACGGGCTTTAATATTACCCTTGTTAAAATCTGTGATCTGCTGTCCAGCTTCATTCAAACTGGCTACCAAAGCATCAACAGCCGGTTTAATATTGACTGTTAAATCCTGATCAGGTTTTTGAAAAGCTACTGCATCAGCTGCATCTTGAGCATCTGCTTGAACGCCATAAGGTAAACGAACGGCAATAAATTGAAATGAATTGTCCCCCGTTTCCTCACGCATTTCGGAAATTGCCATTTGACACAGTTTCCCTGCCAGCGTGGAATCTTGACCCCCTGAAATACCAAGTACATATGATTTTAAAAATGTATTTTCTTTAAGATAATCTTTCAAAAAATCAACTGAACGTCGAATTTCTTTTTGCGGATCGATTTGGGGTAAAACATGTTCATATTTTATAATTTCTTTTTGCAATGGCCTCATTGTACGGTATCTCCTTTGTTAATATTCGTACGAATATCCTGAATGATATTCATTTTACTGTCATACAAATCTTGAGAAAGATCAACAGGGTATTCTTGCGGATTCAAACTTCTTTTATATTCATCCCAAAGACCATCTAAATTAGCTGCACAAAAGTTTTTGATATCTGTTAATTTAGGCTTGTGATATTTTAATTGGCCATTTACAAAAATATCTTTTAAGAGCGGCTCAGCAGTATAATCCGTTACCACTTTATTGATATAAGTATACTGGGGATGAAACATATAAAGTGAATCAAATTCTCGCGGATCTACACCCGCCCGTGCAATCCAGTCACCCTCATTTTTCTTTTCAGTATTGGCTGAAATACGCCAAACCTGCTTTTTACCAGGAGTTGAAACCTTGTCCACATTAGAAGAAATTTTTAAAGTATCACGCATATGGTGCTGATCATCTTCAATTGAAACTAATTTATAAACGGCTCCTAAAGCGGGCTGGTCATAAGCAGTAATATATTTAGTGCCAATGCCCCAAACATCAATTTTGGCTCCCTGCATTTTTAAACTGGTAATCGTAGTTTCATCCAAATCGTTTGAAGCAAAAATTTTGGCATTGGTATAACCGGCATTATCTAGTTCGCGACGAACCTGCTTGGAAATATAAGCCATGTCACCAGAATCAATACGTACGCCTTGAAAGTTTATCCTATCACCCATTTCATTGGCAACACGAATAGCATTTGGTACGCCACTTCTGACAGTGTCATATGTATCTACAAGAAAAACGCAGTCCTTATGCGTTTCTGCATAAGCTTTGAATGCTTCATATTCACTGCCAAATGCCTCCACCAATGAATGAGCATGTGTACCAGAAACAGGAATCCCAAACAACTTACCTGCACGAACATTGCTTGTTGAGTCAAAACCACCGATATAAGCTGCACGAGTACCCCAGATAGCAGCATCTGCTTCCTGTGCACGTCTAGTACCAAATTCCATGACACCGTCGCCTTGCACTGCTAGCTTGACACGAGCTGCTTTAGTTGCTAACAAGGTTTGATAATTAATAATGTTTAAAATGGCAGTCTCAACTAATTGACATTGAGCCAGTGGCCCTTCAACTTGCAGCAAAGGTTCATTGGCAAAAGCTATTTCTCCTTCGCGCATCGACCTTACCGTAAGCTCCATTTTCAATTGGCGCAGATAATCAATAAAATCATCGTCATAGCCAATCTCTTCTTTTAAATACTTCAAATCACTTTCTTTAAATTTTAAGTTTTGCAAGTATAAAATTACGTGTTCTAGTCCTGCATAAACAGAATAGCCATTGCCAAAAGGTTCTTTGCGGTAGTAAACCTCAAAAACCGCATTGCGTTCTGAAATTCCTTTTTTAAAATAGGTATACATCATGTTAATTTCATACAAATCTGTATGAAGGGTTAACGAATCATCTTTATCCAATTCTTGATAAAACATTCTGTCCTCTTATTAATCCACTAATATTTTTTGTCTTATTATAAACATTTGTGGATTTTTTAACAATCTTGTCAATCTATGCGATCGTGCTGTATACCTGCAAAATGCTTTCCAACTGCTTCTTTAATGAAAAATGTCGTTCAACATAATTTTTTTCACGCTGAGCCATTTCTTTAAGCAGCTCTTTAGGGGTGTCTACAGCCTGCTTTAACTGAGTGCAAATCGAATCTACATCACCAATATTAGCTACAAAGCCATGCTTTTGATCCGGTATCATTACTTTAATATCACCAACTGCAGTTGACAACAGCGGCAAAAGATTATCGCTTGCTTCCAATAAAACCAAGGGAAAACTCTCAGAATATGAGGTTAAAACCGCTAGGTCCATACGCCGATATAAATTTTTTAATTGTTTATGCGTCATAAAGCCTTGAAAAATTACTTGTGGACCCAATTTTAATTGTTGCGCCAGATTTTTTAGGGAGTTTAACTCCGTACCATCCCCAACAATAAATAAATGAACATTGGCATTATTTAGTTTTTTTAATGCTTGCAGCAGCAACGCCTGACCCTTAACTTTTTCGGCTCTGGCAACATTTACTATATTAAAATTGGGATGTTCATATTTAGCAGGGATATGGCTGTTTTCATGAAAAAAAGTACCATTATATATTACATGTACTTTTTCCGGGTTAATTTTTACTTTTTTAATTAATAAATTAGCAAATCTTTTCGTAACAGCAAAAATACAATCTGCCTGGCTAATTGCATGCAAATTAACTTTGGTGAATATTTTGCCCTTTAAACCGCGACCAACAAAATCAAGATAGGGGTCGGAGTGAATAGTTATGCACCATTTAGCTGTAATTTTTCGCCTAATTAAAGACAGGAAAAGATTTGCTCTTGCTCCATGAGTATGAACTATATTAAAGTTTCCCTGATTAATGAAATTAGCCAGCTTATTCAAGCCACCTAAATCATAACGACTTTTTATCCCCAAAACTTGTACATCCAGCTTTGCTGTGCGGGCGGCTTGAGCAACAGGACCATCGGCTAAACATAATAAAGTAAAGTTTTGTTGTTCATTTTTAGCTTCTTTTAGCAAATTAATGATGTGGGTCAGGCCGCCGCCATTTTCGAGTCCAGCATTAACGTGCAAAACTTTCATAATTATTCTTTCCCTTTTTTCGACTGGTAAACTTCGTGAACAAAATGTGGTAAAACCATCATTCGCTTTAACCGAGAAGGATTTTTAAGAAGACGATAAAACCACTCTAAATGAACAGTCTGCCAAATTTGAGGAGCTCGTTTGACTTTGCCTGAAAAGACATCAAAACTGCCTCCCACTCCCATCATAAGTGCAGGTAGCAGATTTTTCCGCAAAACAGACAGGAGCTGTTCTTGACGAGGAGAACCCAATGCAGCAAAAACCAGGTCAGGTTCTGTACGCTCTATTTGGTAAGCAACAAGTTCCAAATCTTCCTTAAAATAGCCGTCCTCAGCTCCCACCAGCTGAATATCAGAATAGTCCCTGGCAATTTTTCCTTGAATAGCATGAATTACCTCTGGTCGAGCCCCGATAAGAAATACTCTTAAGCTGCGGTCATTTGCCAACTTCATTAACCATGAAAACAGATCATAACCTGTTACCCTTTCCTTAAGCGGCTCTCCTAATATGTGACTTGCTTTTACAATTCCAATGCCATCAGCGGTGATATAGTCAGCATCATAAGTTAAAATCTTCATAAATTCAGGATTTTCATTAGCTGACATAACAATTTCAGGATTGGCAGTAACTATAAAGGTTGATTGATGTGCATTAATTCTGCCGACAAATTCATTTTGAAACTGGTTAAAACTTTTATTATCGAAACTAACTCCTAAAACATTTACTTTAGTCATAACTATATCTCCTAATCCTCAATTTACTTTATTTTATCAAAATAATATCCAATTGAGGATACGCTTTACCTTTTTTAAAAATATGATACTATTAACTCGTCAAATTGATAGGAGTACTGAAACTATGAAAAAAATAATTACTTATGGTACATTTGATTTACTGCATTATGGTCACGTCCGCCTGCTGAAACGCGCCCGTGAATTAGGCGATTATCTTATAGTTGGATTATCTACTGACGAATTCAATCAACTCCAAAAACACAAGGAATCATATAATAGCTATGCTGAACGAAAATATATTCTTGAAGCCATTCGTTACGTGGACCAGGTTATTCCCGAAAAGAACTGGGAACAAAAGACAAATGATATCCAAAAATATGATATTGATACCTTTGTAATGGGTAATGACTGGGATGGTAAATTTGATTTTTTAAAACCATACTGCAATGTAGTCTATCTGCCTCGTACGCCAGGAATTTCCACTACTAAAATTAAAGATGATTTAAAATAAAAAAGAACTCTGAACTAACTAACAAAGTTAATTCAGAGTTTTTATTTTGCAAAAGTAAATTCAAAACGGTCTGCAACATAGCTAGCCCTAGTATACTCAAAGGGTATGCCATTAGAAAGCTCTGTTACTTGCAAACGAGTAATTAATGCTTCACCTTTTTTTGCATCAAGCAATCTAGCTGCATTTTCGTTTGCTACAGCTGCAGAAATATATTCAGTTACACGTCCTATTGTATAACCATTTTTTTCTAAAGTTTGATATAAATGTGAAGAAATATCGGCTTTTGACATATTTAAAATCAAACTATGCGGAATAGATACGACTTCATAGCAAATTGGAACGTCATCTGCATAACGGATACGCTCCATACGCAAAACTTCCTGCATATCATCTAAATTCAGCCGCTCCATTTCCGATAAGGAAGGCTTACCAAAACGATAAGAAATCAACTTACTTGAAGGCGTTTGGCCATTAGCATGTGTAATATCGGTAAAAGACATAATTCCCGACATTTTTTCCTGCACTTTTTGGTTAGCTACATATGTTCCGCTACCAACACGCTGTTCTAAAATGCCTTCATCTTCCAAAGTTTTAATTGCTTGTCGCAACGTCATCCGAGAAACACCAAACTTTTGGGCTAGCTGCCTTTCAGCTGGAATTTTACTGCCAACTTTGTAATTATGCTTTTCTATTTCACGTTTTATTTGATTGTGAATTTTGATGTACATTGGTTCTTCCATGAATGCACCCCCATTACACATCTTATTATAATTCAAATTGGTCTACTCTGTATGATACGTTACAAATTATAAATTAGCAACCTAATTCTTTTTAGTGGTCCACTTCATACCCCATAAACGAAATTCAGCATTTTGCCCACATTCTACTGTTATCGAATCATCACTTGTAGCAATCACGCTGGCATGCAAATGTGCCTGATTTTCCACCGCCAGATTTGCACCATTAGAATTAAAGATAAGATCATGTCCTTCAAATTGAGCCTGATCGCTTAGAGCTAAGAAATACTCATACTCATTGCCACCATTGAACGTTACACGTCTTGAATTGCACTCAACCTCATTCTGAAAATCAGCATGATTGACAATAACAGAATTGTTAAGTGTAATCTTCGCTTTACCTGTGGCAATTAAACGGTTTATTCTGCTGTTCTGGATTATTATATGTGGGTTTTTCTCGCAGTAAAAGCCACCCTTAAACTCACTGCCAATGATATTAATCCAGGTCTCATCGGTTATAAACATTCCAGTATCCTCTTGTGATAAAAGCTTGCTGTTAAGCATGTTCAACCAAGCCTGTCCCTGAATAAGAAGTGAGTAAACAACAGTGTTATTTATATCTAATTCAACATTTGATTTTTTAAAAGTATCAATACTGCCATGGATACGAGAGTTATTGATAATAGCAGTGCCATGCCCTTCCAGTGCCAAAGCTCCAATATCTTGAACAACATTCTTGATAGTCGAATCATTCATTTCCAAGCGAAAATTGGAATCAGCAAATAAAGAAACAGAACCATTCATAATTACAGTCGAAAATAACTCCAGTGTCACTTTACCGTTAGCAGCTATTGTAGCAGTATCACCACCAAAACCTTTGACAATACAGTTGCGTAACGACAAAAAAGTATTAGCTTCAGCAGGTATAAACAAGCTGTTGGCATCATTTACAGTATTAACACACAAATTTTCTAAATTAACAAATTGACTGCCGGCATCTACATTCAGGTAACCAAGTATTGTTGTGTCTTCAGGAAGATTGCCAGTTCCTTTAATAGTGATATCAGATAAAAAAATTCCCGCAGGTATTTCATAAAATCCTGGTTCCAAAAGCAGTACATCATCAGCACGCAAATCATTTAAGGCATTATGCCAGCTAATTTCTTTACCTCCGGCACCAACTCGCACAAGTCTTGACATATATTTCCCTTCTTAATCAAAGTTAGCTCCTCTATTTTACTATTAATGACCCGAAAATAGGCAAACTTTAGCAACTGAATTTACTACACTATAAAGAAATTTATAACAAATCATAAAAAAAGTGCATTTTAAATAACAACGATTATTAAAAAGGCAAAAACTTACTCGATTTATATTTTTAGTAATTGGATTTTTATTATATTCAAATATATGTTAATTATATAAAATCATTTTAATAATACTAATTTACACCAAATATATACGATTTTTTATAAATAACACTTTTTATATTTTTTAAATTTAATAGTTATTAATTTATCGTACATAGGAATGGATTTTTAGCAAATTTAAGATAACGTCAGACAAATATTTGGTCAGCTAAAAAGTTTGACCGCCAAAAACTAATGCTGTATAACCTTAAAGTAAAGGTAAATGTATAAATTACACAAGAGGCTTTTGGTATGCTAAGTAAAAATAATAGAAAGCGAAAAAATAACAGCTGTTGTTATTTTAAAAATAACAAAACTAGATTTTTTTCTTATAGTCTAATTGCAACTACATTGATAGGAACTGCATTGGGAACTTGCAATAAACCTATTTATGCTCAGGCTGATTCAACCTCAGCTTTAATAAAAAATTCTGCTACTACAAAAAATCCAGTATTAAAAAATAACAGTAATATTATTTCACAAAATAATAATAATACTATTCAAGGTAAAGATAATGAATGTGCGTGGTCTTTTAGTGAAGAGACTAAAACACTTACAATAACGGGAGGAACTTTATCCTCTACACCAATCAGCCAGTTGGTAAAGACCCAACAAAGCGATCAGGGAAAAGTCATCAATCCAAATGAGATTCAGTATATTGCTTTCCAGATCGGAACTGCTGACTATGGCGGTAAGTTGAAAGTTCGACTAGCACATAATTCAACTAGTAAATTTGCTAACTTACCAAATTTAGTTGGTTTTATTAATCTCAACAATGTAGATGCCAGTGATGCCAGTGATTTAAGTAGCTTGTTCGAAAACGACACTAGCTTAAAGGAACTTGACTTGACTTCTTGGGATACTATTTCTAATCGAGATATGAACAGTATGTTTAAAAACGATACTGAACTGACCAGCATCGATTTAAATAGTTTCAGAACAGATAGTGTTTTTGATTTCAGTCATATGTTTGAAGGTGATGAAGCTTTAACAACCTTAAATTTAGCCAACTGGAAAACCGGTAACGTTAAAAATATGAGTTATATGTTTAATGGTATTGCAGCTACAGAACTAGCAGATATTACCAGCTGGCAAACTTATAACGTTACTAACATGAGTTATATGTTCAAAGACTCAAAGTTGAAGCAATTAAACTTAAGCCGCTGGGATACAGGAAACATATTTGAAATGACTAACATGCTTGATGGTTTGGGAAATAATTCCGATGGCTTTATACTTAGTCTAGGCAAACATAGACTAAAACCGACAGCATTTACCAACTTTAAAATGCCTAAAGTTATTGCAGTAGGCAACGGTAGTGCTGCTAAACCTGCAGGAAAAATTCTTTCTGTCACCGATTTGGCTAATTTGTATGACAAAGAAGATAAAGATTGTCCGGCAGAAACATATGTTAGCCAACCAATTACCTGGAATGTTGGCTCAGTTGACTTAGATGATTCAGTTAATGATATACATGTTCCAGCAGATAAAAATAATAGCAGCAATTATGATAGTGAATCAAGCGGTTTCACAAACTCAGTTTCAACCGAAAGTTCAAATATTCAAAAACCTGCAAAAGATTCAACTATTAAATCTAATACAGTAAACACTCAAGCAGAAGATAGTGATAGTGATTCTGATACTGTTAAATTACCTCGTAAAGTTCTATGTTCAGTCCAAGTTTATGATCAAAATGGCAGTCCTATTAAAGGCTTTGTGCTTGAACCAGGTTTGACTATTGAAACATTCGGTACACAAACTATTAATAACCAAAAGTTTTATAAGCTTGGTAAAAATATTTTTGCAAACTCCCAAGACATTGAGGGCAAAAAAGCAAAAATTAAGCATAATTCATTCGTTTATAACAAAAAAGGCAAAAGAATCCGCAAATTGCTGGTAAAGAAAGGCAAATCAGTTCGGGTTTATGGCAATCCGATCAAAATTAAAAAGAAGCTTTACTACGTAATTGCTAAAAATAAGTATATTAAAGTTAATAACATAGCTTAAACTGACGCAAAAAGACGACTCTAACGAGTCGCCTTTTTTATTGGGTTAGCTGGATTCGAACCAGCGCATACTAGTACCAAAAACTAGTGCCTTACCGCTTGGCTATAACCCAGTGATAATGGAGGAGGGTGGATTCGAACCGCCGAACTCAGAGAGAGCGGTTTTACAGACCGCCGCGTTTAGCCACTTCGCTACTCCTCCGTCACGCACGTTAATTATAATACCGAAAAACGTACGTGATTGCAAGCAAAATTTGCTTAAAAATTACTTCTTATTCTCTTTAACGAATTTTTCCAGGCGCTTTAGCCCCTCTTCAATTTGATCCATTGAAACAGCGTAAGAAAATCTGATATAACCTTCTCCGCCTTCACTAAAACTAGAACCTGCTGTAACAGCAACTCTTGCCTTGTCAACTAACTCATAAATAAATTTATTATCATCTTGTTCAAAACCATCAGGTATTTTAGCAAAAATGTAGAATGCGCCTTGGGGTTTAGCACACTCAAAACCTATTTTGGTTAGGCCGGAATACAAAGCATCGCGCCGTTTTTGAAACTCTTTTTTCATTGGTAGCGCATCATCCATACCGTTTTTAAAGGCTTCTTCGGCCGCATCTTGCATAGGTGTTGGCTCAGTAGTAACTATTGCTTGGTGAACTTTTGCAATTTGTTGCAAAATATTTTTAGGAGCACAAACAATACCAATTCGGTAACCGGTCATGGCCCATGACTTGGAAACGCCGTTCATTAAAATAACTTGGTCATGCAATGATTTTTCCATTGAGGCATGTGGTTGATCATAGTTCAATTCACTATAAATTTCGTCACACAATGCGAAAATTGGCTTATCACGAATAACATCCGCTAAAGCATCCAATTCGTCTTGACTATACATTACCCCAGTTGGATTGGTAGGATAATTCATAACCAACATCCGTACCCGGTCGCCATACTTGTCAATTACCTTTTGCAATTTTTCTGGTGTCAGCTTAAAGCCGTCGCCTGCTGTATTTACCTTAACAATTTCAACGCCTTCATTAATGACGCCCTCGTCAGTCATATAAAGTGGAAACAATGGAGTTGGCACAACCATAACATCGCCAGGGTTCAAAGTAGCTAAAACCGAATCAAAAATAGATTCAGTTACACCATTTGTAACCAAAACTTCAGTTTCTGGATCATAATTTTGACCATATTTTTTACTCAAAAATTCACTGGCTGCCTTGCGCAATCCGATAGTCCCGTTTGAAGGTGCATAGTGGGAGTGGTTTTCATCAACTCCTCTTTTAGCTGCCTCTTTAATATGATCCGGTGTATTAAAATCCGGCTCACCTAAAGTAAACTTAACGACATCAGGGATTTTGCTGGCATAATCTGAAAATTTCAAAATCGGATTAGAGGGAGCTTCAGCTAGCCCTTTTCGTACATATTTAATTAAATCTACCATATTTTTCACCAAACTTTCTTTTTAATTATATAGATTATACCTTTAATAAAATTATTTTTCTACAATATTTTTCTAATTATTAATTAATTTTATATATAAAAACACCTTTAGACTGTATCAGTTAAAGGTGTTTCAACTTCGATAATTTTTATTTAGGGCAGCTTATCCTTGAATTTGATCACGCAACTTAATCATCATGGGATAGTTATTAGTAAAAATGCCTGCAACATGTTTTTGAAAATATTGTTTAGCAATTTGTGGGTCATCAACTGTCCAAATACGCTCTGTAACTGCTTCCTCTCCCGATAATAGCTTGCCTGGGTGAATGCCAGCAAAGTGGTTATCTTTAACCAATTTAGCTGAATTAACTACTTCTTCATCAGTCAGGTAACAATAAATCTGGTTCGGATCAATTTCCTGGCAGTTCTTTAAGGTAACATAATCAAAAGATGAGTAGATAATGGGATAAACGAAATGATAAAGCTGAGCCAGGCTTAACACAGTATTTTCGATACCACGATAATGAATTACTCCAGTTTTAAATTCCAAGTTTATTTGAATATTTTTATTTTCCAGTAGTTCAAATAATTCTTGCAGCGTAGGAACCGACTCACCATTTGATAAGTGCAGTCGCCTTAATTTATTAAGAGTAAAGTCCTTAATATATCCGGTGCCATCAGTTGTCCGGTCAACTTTTTCATCGTGCATTACTACTGGTATGCCGTCTTTAGTTAAATGAACGTCAAATTCAATCCCCTCTGCCCCATTTTGAACAGCATTGCGGAAGCCTTCCATTGAATTTTCTGCAAACTTGACGGGATATCCTCTATGACCAAATACTATTGTTTTATTTTTGCCATTATTCATATTTTTGTGTTGGTTAAACCTCATAAAAAAAGAAAACATTACAAACCAAACATAGAGGATATAATAAACCCTTTTCCCTAATTTTTAAATAGTAAAATACCAAAAAAGCAAAAATATTTTTGGTATAATTTTCCTGCAAAAAAATAAACAGCTCCTATTACAGAACTGTCTCTTTTCGGGTTGGGTGTTCGTAAGAACAATTGGGTTAGCTGGATTCGAACCAGCGCATACTAGTACCAAAAACTAGTGCCTTACCACTTGGCTATAACCCAATACCATTTGAGCTTTTACTTGTTTGCTCAACATTTAATAGTATAGGAAATTGTGCCCTGCAAGTCAAGAGAAAACAGCTTTTTTCTTGCTATAAATTAAGCTCATAGGCATTTCTAGCGCCATTTTCAGTTTGATCAACCTGAACAACTCCCCGAAACTCAAAGCCTAAACTTTTAATCAAACCCTGCATGCGCTTATTGACCCCATGTGTATCAATACGGAAATTATGAATGCCGAGCATCAACCCACGCGATATCAAGTTTGACATCATAAATTGACTCAGGTGCTGTCCACGAAATTCTGTGCTAATTGCTATTCTATGAATAGTGGCATATTGTTCGTCATTATTTTTCCAAGCACCATCTATTTCAGCATAATTAGGATCAGGTGTAGTTAGTAAAACAGCAACACCGGCAATTTCTTTATTAGCTACAAGGCAATATGTGCGCTTTAAAGCAATGTCTTCTGCAAGCATTTTACGGTTAGGAGAGCCATTTTGCCACTGAGGATTGCCGTCTTCTTTCAGCAATTTTTTTGCTTCAGCAATAATTTCCATAATTTGGTCTAAATCTTGTTTTTCTGCCAAGCGAATATAAATCAACATTTTGTTTTCCTCATTACTTTCAATATTTTATTTTAAAGTTAATTATACTATAAAAAGCAGCCTTTCAAATAGGCTGCTTTTTTATGGCTGAAAACCATTATTATACTTTTTACTTTTAACTACATACGTAGGAACGCTAATAAAATGCATGGAACAAATATTATCATTATGCGAAATACTAAATCCATAATAATTATAATCACCATCATGAAGCGAGCCTTGGATGTTAAACAAGTCCCCAGCATGTTCCCATTCTTGATAATAACTTCGGTCAGATCTCTCTTCTTCACCGCTGCCAACGTAGCCAAAAATCATTTGTTTTAAACCAAAATAAACACTTTTCTTTAATTCCGTCATAGACATTGTGGGGCTAATATTATAAAAGCCGGCCATATCTTCAACAAAATTATCGTCAAGGTTAAGTCCATTAGCATGACAAGCACGAACAATTCCAGGAACATAGTGACTGTCTTTAATCGTTTTATTATTTTTGCTATATTCCAAAGCAATATCGGCTGCTAATTTTTTAGTTCCATTACTTTCAACCCAGGGAGCTAAATTCAAATCGTTCCTCGCCTCATTAATAAGACGAAGAGAAAAAGCAGTTAAATCTCCAATTTGCTTAGGTGTAAGCTGATTTAGGTCAACCTGAGTTGCATCATCAGCTTTACTTTCAGATACTTTGAGACGACTAAAATCATTAGTTTTCATCCCTTGCATTGAAGCATTAATAAAATTCTTGCTGGGTTTACCCTGATAAGCGAGTAGCAACTCAGTTTTAGTGTAACCCTTCGGTAATTTCATTCTTGCCTGGGTATATACTCTTTTGGTGCTCTTTTTAACTACTTTAACATCTTTAGCTAAAATCCAATGTGAATTGTTACCAATTTTATAGGCCGTTCTTTTTTTCTTACCAATTTTTTTCTTGGCACTATATGGATACTTGTATTTAGATTCTGCATAAAAATTAGAATGTTTTCCGGAAATTTTATACAAGCGAACTTTTTTCTTCTTTTTTACTTTAACATAGCCCTTGATAGTGGCTGCCGTTACTTGTTCAGCTTCGCCTATAGTTATTCCTGGAATAGTGATTAAAAAAATAATATTAACTACGGCAATAGCAAATTTGCTTTTCTTCATATTCTTCCTCGAGAGTTATTCTAAATTGGCTCTTTGTGGTACAAATTTAATTCTAAACTTATTATGAGAGATTGCCAATTAAATTATTTTTTCAATTAAGAAACATTTTGTAATATTTTTAGCTTATTTTAAATAATATCAGTTCTCAGTAAAGTTAGGATACCAGTCATACCAATATTTAAAATAATTTTTGCAAATTAGTCTACATTTATTAATAAAAGTATTGACCAACTACAAAACTTTGAATTAAATATTAAGCTGCAAACTTTCTTAAAATTAATCTCTTTTATGTCTTACACATGAAATTCATGCCTGTCAGAAATGACGGACTGCTTCCCTGTATCTACAATGTTATTATTAAACAGCTACTGGTAAGGGTAAGAAAACTTTTAAAATTGCGTTTGCAAACAGGGAAGAATTTTTTTGCTTAATGTTGACAAAAAAACACCATTAATGCGAATTAAGGATCTAGTCTATGATGATCACAACCATCCCCTACATATTATGCAAGAAATTATTCGCAGTGATAAATTTACATACGCGGTTAATCATTAATTTTTAAAATAAAAAAGCAGGCGCTAGTTTTTTCAACCAGTGTCTGCTTACTTTTTTAAATATTCTGTTTTTAAACTGACTAACTAATTAGTACCAGCCATTAGCTTGCCAGAATTGTTTAGCAGCTGCCCATGAGCCGTAGCGATTAGTAACATAGTTGTTAGCAACACGCTCTTGGTTAGCAGCTGAATAGTCTCCATTAAGGTATGCAGCAGAAAGCTGATATTTACCAATATATTGACCATTTTGTGCACTGTATGAGCCACCAGATTCACGACTGGCAATCCACGCCTTTGCTCCAGCCTCTGAATCAGATGAAGCAGTTGTGTAATTAATATTTGTAGCTGCAGTATTATTAGTATAATTCGTAGTTTCTACATTGCCAGCATTAGAAACCGTACTGTCTTCTGTTTGACTGCCAGTTGCAGCTGCAGTGTTTTGGGATTCATTTGCTGGATGATAGCCTTTATTAACGTATTTGGCCTTAACCCATTGGTTCTTGCCTAAGTCATACCACTTGTGACCCTTTTTGTCGTAAGCAGTTTTAATGACTTTCCAAGAAGAATTACTTGGTAAAATTTGCCCAGTAGCTTCAGGATGTTTGTAACTGTTCCATACGCGAATTGAATTGCCATCAACATAGTTAACAGTTACAACTGCTGCATCATTTTCTACTGTGGCTGCTTGAACATCATTTGCTTTAACGCTGCTCATAACTGCAACTCCGGAAGCAGATAACGCTGCTACTGCTGCTGATTTAACTAAGATAGATTTTACCTTCAAAAAAATTCTCTCCTTAAATAAAAATCCATAATATGTTTTTCAAATTGAGCATAATAAATTATTATTCAATTTGATGTTACATATACTACTACCTAAAAATTGCAGAATCATAACAAGAATATCACTCAACTTTTAAGAATTAATTACCTAATTTAGTAAAAATGTCACAGTTGTAACACAACGTTAACTGTTATTTAATTTGACAAAATCTTATTAGAACAAGGTTATACGGTTAATTGCTACTAGCAAGAACATGCGTTTGTATAGTGCAACTTTAGCCAAATGAAAGCTTTTTTTGCAACACAAATGAAAAACATTGGCCAGCTTTGCATATTTATGCTATAAAAGTGATATAGTTAATTTAAAATTTGGTAGAAAGGAAATTACAGAATGAGTAGGTTTGAAGTCACACTTGACGAAAAAGATTTGCAAATGCTTGAAGATTGCCATTCAAAAAATCCTTCAATTATGAAGGCATTAAATGAAGCAAAAAAGGTTGAAGACTAATTGTTTAAACCAGGAAGCATTAATATGCTTTCTTTTTTGTACTTTTAGAATAGTAGTTACCCTTAAATTAATATGAATAGATCCGATTATAAAATTTAAAAATGCAAACGAAATGAGGTTCGTAAGTTATAAAACTTGCGGACCTCACTTCATTTAGCCTTCTGTTTTTTATATATTAATTATTTTTAAACAAATTTTGAATTTCTGCAGGCGTATTGGCTGCTTTTAACTTTGCAATAAAGTCTGCGTGAGTCAAAAGCTTGGCAGTATTGGATAAGTATTGCAGATGAGCATTACTATCGACTTGTGGTATCAGAAAAGAAATGACCGTATCAATCTTTTTGCCATCCAATGATTGCCAATCAATCGGTTGTTTGAGTTTTAAAACGATCATTGAAGACTTGGTAATTGCTGCTGACTGGGCGTGGGGAATGGCAAAACCGTCCGTCATCCCCGTAGAGCCCTCTTTTTCACGCTTAACGTAACTATTGTAAACAGTTTCGCTGTCATTAGCCAAGTTGTTTTTGACGGCAAAATCTGCTAAATACTTTAGTGCATCTTCACGACTCGCAACATCAACACCAACTTTAATATTTTGTAAATCAAGAATATCACTTGGATCAAAAGTTTCTTCTTTGCTTTCTGCTTGCTGGTCAGATGTGTCGTCAACACTAAGTGCAATTGCAGAGTCAGTTGCAGTTGCTAAAGCATCTTTTTTAGCAAATCTGCCGGCGATTAGAGCTAACAATGCACCGGAAATAGCCGATCCAATCAGAATCCACAATACCCACAAGAATGGTTTATTAACTAATGGTAAAACAATAAAGCCACCATGAGGAGCAGGCACACTAATCTTGGTTATATAAGTTAAAACTGACGCAACTGAAGAACCAATCATAAAAGCTGGGATATTCCATAACGGGTGTTTAGCGGCAAATGGAATTGCACCTTCGGTAATGTGAGTAGATCCCAGTAAAAAGTTGACATAACCTGCTGCTTTTTCACTTTTAGAATATGCTTTGGGATTCATTAATACTGCAAAGCCTGTTGCAAGCGGTGGAGCAATACAAGCAGCAGAAACTCCTGCCATAAAGTAGTAGTTTCCTTGAGCCAGTAATACCGTACCTGTAACATAGGCAGCCTTATTAATAGGACCACCAAAGTCTGCTGCACACATTATGCCCACAATAATTCCTAACAATGCAGGATTAGTATTTTCAAAACCTCTAAGCCAAGACATTAAACCAACGTTCAATGCTTTAATTGGGGTATTTAACAGGTACATAATTGATCCTGTAATTAATACTCCAATAACTGGTAAAAGAAAGATTGACTTCAATCCTCTAAACTTATCATCAGGCAATGGCTGGAACAGTTTCTGCAGTCCTAAAACAACAATTGCTGCCAGATAACCGCCAACGATGGCTCCTAAAAAGCCACCGCCACCGTTGAAGGTGATAAAACCGGCAGCCAAGCCGACTACAAAACCCGTCCGTTGCGCCAAAGCTTCAGCAATATAAGCTCCTAAAACTGGAGCCATTAGGTTCATAGTAGTACTGCCGACTGTATTTAGCATCGCAGCAAATTGGTTATATTCACTGCTTTTAGGATTAGCCGAATCAATTCCCCAGAAAAATGAGATAGCTATCAAAACCCCACCGGCAACAACAAATGGCAACATATGAGATACACCATTCATTAAAGATGTATAAATCTTATTACCCAGTTTTTGATTCCCAACATTATCAGTATTTGCACCTTTAGCTGTTTGTCCTTCTTTATAAATAGGAGCTGCTAATGCTTTCTTAATTAAATCATCTGGTTCTTTGACACCTCTTGCAACTGGAACTACAACTAGGCGTTTGCCTGCAAAACGATCCAGTCCAACATCAATATCTGAGGCAACAATTACGGCTTGCGCATCTGCAATTTCTGCACTTGTTAAATTATTTTCGATACCAGTTTGACCGTGTGTTTCAATTTTGATGGTATAGCCAAGCTTTTCTGCAGCTTTTTCCAGCGCTTCTTCTGCCATAAACGTATGGGCAACGCCAGTTGCACAACCAGTTGCACCAACTAAATCATATTTAGCCACTTTAATTCATCCTTTCTGTTACTGAAATTTGTGGTAATAAATTATCTAAAGAAAAATCTGTCAGTCCAGTGCGACTAGCCGTATCGCTTCCTGCAGCTACAGCTATTTTGAGAGCCTCACTAATAGGTTTTTTCTTTTCCAAAAAGGCAATGAAGGTACCAAGCATTGTATCCCCTGCACAAGCTGAATTAACCACTTGTATTTTAGGAGCATTGGCAAACAGGATATGCCGTTCATTAATAAAAGCTGCTCCATTAGCACCTAAAGAAACCAACACATTTTGGCAACCCAGTTTAACTAGCTTTTGAGCAAAAGCGACTGTTTTCTCGTCTGTCATTTCACCCTCATAATTAAAAAAAGCTGCCAGTTCTGCGTCATTGGGTTTAAGTAAAAACGGTTGATATTTTAAAGTATCGATTACTTCAAGGTAACTACTGTCAACTACGAATTTTGCCCCCTGTTTTTGAACTAATTGAGCCAGTTGTACTAAATAGTGAGGTTTAATTCCCCGAGAAAAACTTCCGGAAACAACTACCATATCATCCTTAGTTAGCGTGCTTTCAAGATAATCCAAAAATTGGTTTTGTTTTTCCAAGCTGACTTCTGGACCCGGGTTAACTTGTTTGTACTCTGTTTTTTCATCTAAAACATCCGTAAAAACATTAACTCTGGTTGGATCTTTTACCTTCAAGAAATTGGTTTGAATCCCCTTTTCCTTTAAACCTGAAATGACATAATCTAATGTAAAGCCGCCACCAATACCAGTAGCTACACTATCAATGCCTAATTTCTTTAAAACGAACGAAACATTGACCCCTTTACCATTAGGTTGCAATTCAAATTTTTCAGTTCTATTAACTACCTTTGGTTCCAGCTTTTGGGTTACAATTACCAAATCAATCGCTGGATTCAACGTTATTGTATAAATCACAGATTTCTCCCCTTTTTTTTGCCTTTTGCATTATTATAGAAGTTAAAAAGTGTAACGTTTTTCCAAATTGATAGCGTTTACTATAATTTGTAGGAAAATATTTACAAAAGGAGTGCTTAAATGCCAAATAAAGAACTTTCTTCAGCAGAATTACATCTCTGGAATATCGTAGAAAATAATCCCCAAAAGATTGCTAATATGTCGATAGTAAAACTAAGTCAATTTGCAAATGTCTCGACTGCGACAATTGTGCGCACTATGCAAAAAATGGGTTACAGTGGTTACACTTCTTACCGTGAAGCTTTGAAACTAAAAAGCAATTCAAATTCTACCTTTAGTGTGTTAAATGATGCTGACGATAAAATTAAAAGCGTGATTACTAAAAACGAAATTGAAATGAACAATACACTGCATAACCTAAGTTACAGCACAATCGAAGACAGTATTTCGCTCACTAAACAAGCTAAAATCATTTTTATCTTTGCTCGCGGACTATCTGAATCAATTGCTCACGAAATGATGGTTAAATTACAATTAACCGGAAAATACTGTGAATTTCATTCTGACCCAAATATTATTAAGACGATTGCCTGTAAGATCAAGAAAGATTCATTAGCAATTTTTATCACTTTGAACGGTGAAACTGAGGAATTGGTCACTGCAGCTAAAGCATTAAATAAAAACGAAGTGCCTATCTTGACATTCACTACTAATTCATCTGGTAGTATTTTGCCCTTTTCCACTCTATCCTTTATCGGTTACAAATCTAAAACTAATTATTTTCCCGAGTACGAGGTCAGATCACGCTTGCCATTACAAATAATGACGCGTATTTTTAGTGATGCTTATTCAGTTAGAACTGATTTTTACAAGAGCAAATAAAAAGCCTTCTATACTAATTAAAGTATAGAAAGCTTTTTTAACTTCCAATTATCAAAGCTGGTAAAATTAGTCAGCAACTTCTAACTTATCACGCCAAGACTTGGCACCTTTAAGTGCCTCATTTAAGTTTTCAATATTTTCTCTGCCGTGAGTTGATAGCCACTTTCTACCGGCTGTTTCACTTTCAGCAGCAAATGGCTTGATAGCTGGTTTCCAAGTAGCACGGCCGCAAAGAACGCCGTTGAAGTCAGCACCGGCTTCTTCAGCCATTTTAATTTCAGCAATAAATTCTTCACTGGTTACACCAGCAGATAAGAAAATATAAGGCAAATCAGTTATATCAGACTGCTTTTTAAGCAGATCCTTAGCTTCTTCTTGAGTGTAAACAACGTTGTTGTCCCCATTAAAGCCTTCAACAAACTTGATATTAAATGGAATTTCCACTTTAAGTACAGTTACATCATATTCAGGCTTTGAAAATTCTTTCATTGTCTTCAAGACCTTATCAGCTTTAACTTTCGCAAATTCTTCACTCTTAGCATCAGCAATATTGGCATCATAAGTCAGAACTTCCAAAAAGAATGGTAATTCGTTCGCTTTTGCTTCTGCACCAACTCTCTCAACGAAAGCTTGTTTTTTATCATTAATTTCTTGACCTTCATCAGGATCATAGTAAACCAAAAACTTAATGGCATCTCCGCCTTCATTTTTAATCCTTAATCCAGACTGATTAGCAATTAAGTCAGGCATTCTGCCAGGTTTGGTGGTATCATAGCCGGTTTTTTCATAAGAAAGTAATAATCCACAATTTTTGTCTCTAACTTTAGTTGCCGGCAAACCGTATTCCGGGTCAGTCAAAATTGATGAAGCGTAAGGAGTTAACTCACTGGAAACTGCTTTTTTAAAATCAACAATAGTTGTTTCATCAGCAGGTTTATTAGCAGCCTCTGCTAACATCTTTTTCAAAGAGCCACGTTGATCGATTGCCAAAGCACTGATTATACCATCAGTTGTTGACAAGTTTGCCATATGTTTGGCAACTGCTGCAGAAATTGTTTTCATTATATATCTCCTTTAACATTTTCTTTAATCGCACAACTATTATTATATACTGATAAAGTTGCCTTTTAAAGAAAAGCAAGAGTTTTAGTAAACTTTTTCACAACTATCATTACATCGGAAAAACTTTACCATTCTTATTTAAGGCTATTTTTGCTCTTTTTTGTCCGCTTTCTTAGTTTGGCAGCTAATTCTTGCTCCCCAAGAAGATGCCTTTAAGTTCTTAATCGCTCTGACTTTAAAAGTATGAGCTGTTTCAGACCTTAGGTTGCTGAGGGTAAAGCTTGCCTTTTTAATATTGGTATACAAGAGATTGTCAATTTTAAGTTGATAACTATCGCAATCAGCTACAGGTTGCCATGATACCGTGATGGAATCTGCAGTAGTTTTTTCATCATCTTGTACCAAATTAGTCGGAGCTGTCAAAGAATCATCTTCTGCTGGCAAACTGTTAACTGGTGTCGCACTTGTATCGATGCCAGCAATTTTAACAGTTATTTCGTTTTGGCTAGTATTGGTCTGACCTAGTTTTATTCTCAAAAATGTTTGCTTTAAATTGGTGCTAAATTCTTTTAAGTATGGGTTAACCAAGTAATTTTGATCAAAGAAATAGCAATTTTCTTGATTTTGAAATTCAGCTATACTATTTACTTCATTCAAACTAATTTCTTGATTGCCAACCACAGTTTTGACAGCCTTTGGTGCTTTTTTGGTTCTGATATCAATTTCCGTTGTTTTTTCCGGATCAAAACTAGTATATGTACCTTTAGTTTTAGCAATTTGAATAGTCAGATCAGAACCCAACAAATGACTGCTTACTTTGGTTTGAGCATAATCACCCTGCTGGTACTTAGCTGAAAAGCCATCATCTTCATAAACTGAAAAGCTACTGTTTCCACTTGGATAAACTATAAATTGGCGTTGTTTTTTCAGATCAAGGTATTCCTTAGGTGTATTCGTCGCTGGTGCTACAGGAACTATTGCTCCTGCTTTAACAAATACAGGCAATTTCCATAATGGTGCATCAAAGTTATTAATTACTTGACCGCCACGATATTCTTGACCAGTAAAATAATCAATCCAGACTTGATTTTTATCTGGTAAATATATTTCGTTTCTGATATCGTTACCCACTTCATCACTGGCAGTGTCTTGGTAAATCGGAGCAACCAAGAAGTTCTCTCCCCACAAATACTGGTATCTGACCAAATTAGTATAAAATTGAGGCACATCAGGATATTCCAAGAACATTGCACGCACCATAGGTTTACTGGTAAAGGTTGCTTGCGCTGCGATGCTATAAATATATGGCATCATCATTGACTTTTGTTTGAGGTATGCACGGTTAAGTTTATTTGTAATACCACCAAATACAAATGGGTTTTTAGGATTCTTGCCCCAGCCATCCATATTTAATTGAATTGGGGTGAAAGCTTTCCACTGATAATCTCTAGTGTTAATAATTGGCTTTTGACCTCCAAAAATGCCGTCCATGTCTGACGCAACGTTAGGCTGCCCTGAAAGTCCTTCGCCGATATAAGTTGGTATTTGGAAGCGGATATATTCCCACTCACCACCTACTTCGTCTCCAGTCCAAACCGTACTGGTATTTTGAGTTCCTGCCCAGCCATCAACAGTAATAATAAATGGTCGCAGTTGGTCACCTTTGATTTTGGCAATCATCTTGGCAGTACTTTGAGTGGCATTTAAGCCGAACGAATAACCATGGCCAACCCAGGCCTCATCAGTTTTAAGTGCAGTGACACCGGCAACCAGTTCTTTTTCAAAATCACGGTCATCGGGTTTAGGATTGGCAGGATCTACTGGGGCAAGATTTTGCTGGGTCCAAAGTCCTACTTGCACACCTTTACTATTAGCATATTTAACAAACTCAGCTAAATTCTTGAGGTTACCTGCTAATGAATCAGTTTGACCATATCCAGCTCCATAACCATCATTAGGCAAGAACCAGCCTATAGGCATATCATTTTGCAGATATTGTTCGAGCATGGCACGGGCACTAAACTGATATGAAACCCCGCCATGTTCACCGTTAAGCGTTTCCCTGATTGACTTTGGTTTTAATTCTGCCGGTAAATCTTTGGGCTGATATTCACGATAATACTTGCCATCAGGATATTTAATCGCCCCCTTTTCATCAGGTTTAACCTCAACCCAATAATCACGGTTATATGCATTTAGATGAGCTTCATAAAAACCGAAAACTGGCGTTAGAGCGGGCCTACCAGTTAGTTTATGATATGCATTAATTAAGTTATATGCAGAGTCGGCAAAGAAATAAACGGCATCAAAACGATTTTCTTCATGAGTTGTCGTAATCTCGTTGTTCAAAGTGCTATTAAAGTCATAATGTCCGGGCTTAAAAGTATTGCGAATTACACCATAACCGGCAGTTGACCAGTAAAAAGGATTAGGTGAAGCTACACCTTGATCAACCCAGTTATTAGTATTAACAATTTCGATTTTTTCTCCTGCCAGGGTGAAACGACCGTTTTGGGTACCTCCACCAAAGTAGTTACAATTATGATCAACTAAAGTTTGAACAGTTGCTGAATTTGTCAGTTTAATTGACCGTGCCTCTTTTAATACCGCCTTACCGTTTTTAGTAACGCTCATTGTAGCGTCATTTTTAACTAAATTGATTGCAATTGCACCCGTATCAATTTGCCAGCCGTTTTTGGTTACATGGAGACTGGCATCGTTCATTCCTTGGGCACTATATATATCTGTCAAGAAAATTTGCGCATGCAATCCTTTTTCAGATTGTTCTGGTTCTTGAAATTTCTGGCTGGGATCAATATATAACCCGAATGTTTTTGAATCTAGTATATAGAGACGGCCAGTTAGTCCATGTGCATAATGAATCTCAAAATAACCAGTTTGTCTAGTTACTTCAGTGATATGTTGCAATTCTAAATTACTAGTTTCTGTTTTTTGATTTGAGTTAGTTGCTTTATTAATTGTTCTCTCCTCCTTCATATTAGAAGAACATTAATCTTTCTTAAAATATTTGATAAAGCTGATTATATGCTAAATTTGCGAAAGGATAAATAGCTAATAACGAAATTATTGTCCAACCACTTATTTGCTTTTCTTCCTAAATCTCAGGATAAGCAGTAACATATTATGCTAAAATTAAGACAAAATGAATAATGATTTTTACACAGGAGCAACTACAATATGACTTTTATTTACACTTTAAGATACATGCTTGATCCCAGAGCAAACACTCCAACTAAAGACGAAAAACTAATTGAATTTGTTAAAAAAGGCAAAATTGATGATGTCGCTTTTTTTATAAATGGTGAAGAACTAAACCATAGCCACTTAACTAAAGCTGAGACTCAAGTATGGTTAGATGCAATTAAGCCGTTACAAAAAAAGTTATCTGAGATAGGCGTAACAACTAGTTTAAATCCTTGGACAACCATTATGCATTCAGATCGAGGCTACCAAGTTAATCCTGAAATTGGCTTTAATACTTTTGTTGATCTTGATGGTAATAAAGCCAAGGATATGGCTTGTCCAGCGGATCCAACATGGCGCAAATATTTAGCAAATACATACGCACAATATGCCAGTATCCATCCCCGCAGGTTATGGCTGGAAGATGATTTTCGTCATTACAACCATTCACCACTTAAATTAATGTGTTTTTGTGAATATCACATGCAACTTTATAATGAGAAATTAGGTAAAAAGGAAACACGCGCAGAATTTGTTAAAAAGATGTTGCAACCGGGGAAACCTACTAAAGAAAGACAAGTTTACCTTGATCAGGCTCGTCAAGAGATGATTGAAACTGAGCATATAATTGAGCAGGCTGTTCACAAGGTTAGTCCTGAGACAGATCTGGCACAAATGACTTCCTATCCTAATTGGCATGCTCTTGAAGGTCGTGATTGGGACAATTTATTTAAGGCCCAGGCTGGAAAAGGACATCCCAAGGTGGCTCGGCCTCATTTACCTGCTTATAATGAAGTTGCTCCATTACAATATGGCAGGTATTTCGAAGAATATACCCGCATTACCGCTGCATTTTTAGGAGAAGATGCCGAGCTATACCCTGAATTAGAAAGCTATATGTACTCACCCTTAGTTAAATCAACTTCATTTACCGCATTTCAAATTATTACTTCTGCCCTAATCGGAAGTCAGGGAATTCTGCTTAATTTATTTGACATGATGGGCAACGGTATCAATGATAGTTGGCACTATGCAGAAATGCTCGCTCAAATTAAACCGTTTGTTAACCAACTATTAGAAAATCGTCTGCCGATAGACCATCTGCGTGGCATTAGAGTTTTAGTTGATCAAGACTCTAGTTACTATTTGCAAACTAAAACTGGTAAGAATGTCGAGGAGCTGTTACCTCACGAAAAGAATTGGGCCAGTCTTTTGGGAGCCTTTGGTTTTGCTACAACAATTCTGCCTATTAGTAAAAAAACTTCATTGAAAAATGAAGTAGTTGCTATTTCTGGCCAACTTTTACGCAACTTAACAAATGCACAAGTCACTGAATTAGTTAAAAACAATTTTGTATTGCTTGATGGTGAAAGTGTCCAAGTTTTATTAGACCGAAAATTAGGTAATTTACTGCATATTGAAAAAGCCGAGTGGCACCCCGTTCGTTCAAATTATCAGGTTTTTGAACAGGCAGATGGACAGACAGTTGATGGTGTTAAAAGCCCGCGAATTACTATGTTGCAGCAAACCGGAAACTATTTGAAAATTGATTATCAACCGCAAAGTTCTGTAAAAGTGTGGTCATTTGCCTATAACGCAGTTGATGAAAAATTGGGTAACGTTATGGCTGTTATCGACCAGCATATTGTTGTCCTCCCGATGGATCAAGACTTGCGCTATGGTTGGGAATCGCAATTTACTACCTATAAACAAGGCTTGTTGCAGCAAATGCTTGATAGTATCAAACCAGTAGACTATTTAGTAGATATGCCTAATGTTAAACTGTTAGTTGAAAACAATGGTCAAAAAGTTTGGCTAGCCAACTTTACTCTAGACGACTATCAACAACTAAAATGGCACTTAGGAGAACCATTAAAGAGTAATGAAGCTACAATTATTAGAAAGGTCAATAATACTGTCAGGAAAACTCAAGTTCAGATTCGTGTTGAAAATGACATTGCTTTTATTGATGAAGCTCTAGCACCATTAGAGACAATCCAAATACTGTTTTAGATTTAATATAAACAAAAAATAACGCCTAGTCTTTTTCAAAACTAGACGTTATTTTAGCCATATCACTATTTGTAATATTTTTTATACTAAGTTTAAAATGGTAGAGAGCGGATTTTAGCAAGGTGAAAATAGAATGATCAATGCAAATAACTTAGGAATATTAAATTCATTAACAGAACTAATTAATTCTCATTATGATAGTAATAATCATGCAATAGCATCATATTTAGTAAAAAACATTTCCCACTTGGACCAGATTACTGTTAACGAAATTATGGATAATGCATATGTTTCCCGTTCTGCGGTCAGAAGATTTTGTGAGAAATTAGGATATTCAAGTTTAGAGAATCTAAAAACCTCTTTTTCTAAGATTATCTTCCCCAGTGATATTAGACATAGAACAAAAGAGGACTATCAAACAAATAATGTTAAACTAACAAATTTAATTAAAAATATGCTCGATGATATTAACTCTGTTTTTGGTGTAACTGAACTCAATCAAATCGTTGATAAAATTCATAATCATAATGAGGTTATTTTGTTATGTGCTAACAATACAAGTAGTACGTTAGTAAAATTTCAACAAGAAATGATATACGCAAATAAAATAATTGTTGTGCTTGACCATAAATACAGGACTAGTAAATACCTTAAATCTTTAAAACCAAATTCATTATTATTTACGGTTTCAACCTCTGGAAAATATGCTGAGGTGATAAACGATCTCATAAATGAACTTCCCGGAGATAAAATGATTATCACTGGTAATCGTAATAAAAAATTAGCAAGTTCATATAATGATGTGTTCTATATTAGTCAAAAAAGCTTTTCAGAAGATTATCTGGGCATTTATGGCAAATATGGTATTACATATTTGTTTGACCAGATTTTTCTACGTTATGTTAATTCATATCATTAAACCTGACCCTTAGTACAAGAGCAAGTGGTTCAAAATTTGAACCACTTGCTCTTTTTTTTGTTGCTAATATAGCAATGTAGATAGCGCTATCAAATTTATAAAAACTAATGGAGGAGAATTAATGAGAAAGTTTTCAGAGGTTTTTAAAGACAAAGACTTTTTGTGGGGCTCTGGAACCGCAGCTTATCAGTGCGAGGGAGCCTGGGATCAAGAGAAGAAAGGACTTGGTGAATGGGATTACTTTAATCATAAGAGTAATTTAAATATTAATCATGTTAATGGAGATGTGTCAGCCGATTTTTTTCATAAATATAAAGAATACATTGATTTACTCGCTGCTGACCATCAAAACACCTTTAGATTTTCAATTGCTTGGGATCGAATTATTCCAAATGGTGTAGGTGAAGTTAATCAGGAAGGTATAGAGTTCTATAACCGTGTAATCAATTACTGTATTGAAAAGGGGTTAGAACCAAATGTTTCTTTGTTTCATTACGATTTGCCTTATGAATTAGCTATTCAAGGTGGATGGCTTAACAGAAAATTAACTGATTACTTCGCCAGTTATGCCGAAGTTTGTTTTAAAAATTTTGGAGACCGAGTGAAGATTTGGTGCACAATTAATGAACCCAGATACTATAGTTACTGCGTCAATATTGTTGGTAATTATCCACCTAATAGGAAATTAGATTTCCAGTCGTATTTTCAATATCAATATAATCTAATGTTGGCAAGTGCTAAGGCAGTTAGGATTTTCCATGATTTAAAAATTGATGGCATTATTGGTATTGTACATGACAACGGTAACGTTGAAATCGATCCTACAACTAAGAATATCAAAAAAGTTCATTTATTTGGTGACTTCTTTTATAATAGGCAAATACTTTGTCCTGCATTATTGGGAAAAATGCCAGAAGAAACTGAAAAAGTCATTAATGACTTTAACTGTATGTTGTATAAAAAAGAAATCGATCAGAAAATTTTTGCTGAAGGTAAAGGAGACTATTTAGGATTAAATCTATATAATCGTCAATATTTAACCGATGGAACAGATAAAGAAACAAAAGTTTTCCACAACAATAAAGGTTGCAAAAGCAAGATTACTGAGGGAATACGAATAAAAAATGTCTTTGAAACCTCCTTTGACCCAAACGTAAAAAGAAATAAATGGGGGCGTGAAGAACTACCAAGAGTTATGTATACGGCTCTCAAAGAAATACAACAAAGTTATAATCCTAATCTTATTTTGATTACTGAAAATGGACATGGTGGCTATGAAACAGCAGACTCAAAGGGATTTGTTAAAGATGATAAAAGGATTGAATTGACATCCAAGTTTCTGCACTATCTTTTAAAAGCCAAAAGCGAAGGTGTTAAGGTACATGGATATTATCATTGGTCGGCTATGGACTTATATAGTTGGATTAATGGATACGACAAGCGGTATGGACTCATTCGAGTTGACTTTAAAAATAATTTAGCCTTAACACCTAAAAAAAGTTATTACTGGTACAGAGACTTTATTGACCAATATTTTAGCGGGGCATTAAAAAATGGTTAAAGAAAATTTCAAAAATATTGCTACTGATATTTTAAATTCAGTTGGCGGTAAAGATAATATTTCTGACATATATCATTGTGCAACTAGGTTAAGGATTGTAGTAAACAATCCAAATCTTGTTGATCAAGAAAAATTAAAGAAAGTTGACGGAATTAAGGGGGTTGTTATAAAAGGTCAAGAAATTCAAAGTTTCATAGGAACAAAGGTTAACGAGTATTACAGCAAATTAGTACCAGAACTGCACTTAAATGAAAAAGTAAATTTAAAACAGGATAAATCTGAAAAATTAACTTTTAAAAATGCTTTATCTAAAGTACTTGACTTCATCAGCGGTATTGTTTTACCTATCATGCCCGTTATTGTAGCAGCAGGATTTTTATTAGCAATATTAAATATGTGTAAAACATTTTTCGGCATGAATCCCAAAAGCGGTACAGCTATAGTCCTGACTAGCATAGCTTCAGCAGGGTTCTACTATATACCTATTTTTGTAGGATTCCAAAGTGCAATAAAAATGAAAATTCCTGCAGCCATGGGAGCATTTTTAGGTGCAATCTTAACTTTTAGTGATATTAACAATGTATCCGGTTTGAGTTTTTTAGGTATTCATTTACCAAAAATGCAATATAATGGAACGTTGCTTACCTCTATTTTAGGTGTGATTTTATTAGCTTTAATATATAAGTTATTCGATAAAGTTATGCCAAAAGAAATTACTTACTTTTTTACTCCCTTACTTTCAATATTAATTGCAGCTCCTTTGACACTTGTTATTATTGGACCTATCAGCAATAATATTAGTTTTGCTATTGCAGGCTGTTTTAATTGGCTGAGTGCAAAAGCAAACTGGCTTGCTTTCACGCTATATAGTGCGTTAAATCCTATTTTAGTAATGTTTGGCATTGATAAGGGATTTGTACCTATAGCAATGAATAATGTTTCTGAATTGGGCTATGACACACTTATTTATCCGGCAGCATTACCAAGTAACGCTGCTATGGGAGCTGCGGCAATTGCTATCGCTGTTTTTAGTAAGAAAAAAATTACCAAGGGAGAAGGATTTTCTGCAGGCTTTACTGGTTTGATGGGAATAACTGAACCGTCTATATTCGGCTTTCTTTTACCTTATCGTCGTGCATTAATTGGAGCAATATCAGGCGGTGCTATTGGAGGACTAGTAGGTGGAATATTACATATAAAACAAGGTGCATTAATGGCTCCCGGTTTTATCTCTTTAATTTCTTACTTTGTAGGTAAGAACCCCACTTTAAACTTTACCTGTGGGATAATAACCTGGTTAACTGGTATCATTTCAAGCTTTATAATTACAACGATCTTGCTTAAGGCAGACAAAAACAGAGATCAAAATGTTTTGTTTAAAAATGATACAAAAATCATTGTAAAAAAAGAAAACTCAATTTCTAGACCTATTAAGGCTGTTGAAAACTTTTCAGCACCTGTTTCGGGTAAAGTAATTCCCTTAAATCAAGTAAATGATGATATGGTTGCTCAAAAAATCTTAGGGGACGGGTTTGCTATTATACCTTCTAATGGAAAAATTTATTCACCAGTAAACGGTACGATTAGTTCAATTTTTAAAACTAAACATGCCATCTGTTTAAAATCAGATAATGGACTGGATATTTTGCTTCATCTGGGTATTGACACTGTTGAGCTTAAGGGGAAGCCTTTTGACATTTTAGTAAAGGAAAAAGATAAAGTTGAGCGTGGTCAATTAATTGGAAAAATGGATATAAAACAAATTACTGATGCAGGTAAAGATCCGACAGTATTGGTACTAATTACTTCAAAGGATAAAGTTAAAGATCCAGTTGAACCAACCGTAAAAGAAACTAATTTTGGAGATACGGTAACGTCATTGTCAATATATTAATTCACCTTCATTCTGATCTTTAATATAAACAAAAAATAACGCCTAGTCTTTTTCAAAACTAGACGTTATTCATTTACATAAATTACTTTTTCATACTAGACAACATTTCGTTAACATCGACAATTCCTGCTTTACCAGCAGTCACAAAATCTGATTCTGCACCGCTCATTTGACTGTTAAGCCACTCGATTACAAGTGGTAAATTCATTCCCGAGATTAAGTGAATCTTTTGACCACCCATAATCATGCGACTAACAACATTAGCTGGGGTTCCACCCATTAAATCGGCAAAAACAGTGATGTCTTCAATATTCATTCCTGAAATCTGCTCTTCAAATTTTGACTTAAAATCATCTGGGCCTTCAGATGGAAGCAAGCAAACTGTGTGCACATGTTCTTGCTTACCCATAATTAATTCGGCACTGGCTTTTACGCCCTCTGCCATTTTACCATGACTAATTAAAATTAATTCTTTTTCTGCCATACTTTATCTTTCCATTTAATACTCAATATTATTTAGCTTAAAGCTACTACCAAATTTAATTATATCTTAGCAATAACTCCAAGGCCACCTAAAATAATACAAAGTACTAAAACAATAAAGATTGCCTTGGTTGAAGTCATACCCTTCTTACCCAGAAGCCAGTAAACAAAACCTACGACAGCAGCTGGTAAAAGCTTAGGCAGGATCATATCCAAATTATTTTGAACATTCATAGTAACTTTGCCAATTTTAGGTGCCCAAGCAAATTTAATGTTTACCATAGTGGCGACAAGAGCACCAACCATAAATACACCCAAAACAGTAGCGGAATCAGTTAAAGCGTTTAAGCGATCTCTCATATCAGTAACAAGGGAAACACCTTTATCATAAGCAAAATGAAGTTGCTTCCAACGAAAGACACAGATCAATAGGCAGGCAATTACCCAAATGATAACCCCAACTGGGTTACCTTGAGTAGCCATGGAGGCGGCCAAAGCACCAAAAATAGTTGGAATCAAAGAGGCAAAAATCGAGTCACCGATAGCGGCAAACGAACCCATCAAACCAACTTTGATACCGGTAACGGTGTCTTTTCCTTCAATACCTTCGTTTTCCTCAACCGCAAGGTCAAGTCCAGTAATAATTGTATTAAAGAAGTTAGAAGTGTTAAAGAACTGCATATGCGTCTTCATCATTTCTCTTAACTCTGGAGTATCGTCACCATATATTTTTCTCAATTGCGGCAAAATAGTGTATAAATAACCACTATTCTGCATTCTTTCATAGTTCCAGCCTAACTGGAAACCAAACAAAGATCTCCGGTTAATTTGATTAAAGTCTTGATCGGTTAATTTATATTTAGGTTTAGAGTTCGTCATCAGTAATCTCTCCTTCATCGTCATCAGAGCTTGAACTTGCATCATTACTTTGACTTTCAGTACTTTGTGCTTGAGCAGTACCTTTATTTATTGGAATATTCTTGTAGTGTAAAATTGCAAGAGCTAATCCTAACATTGCAATAGCAAGCATTGGCAAGCCATTGAAAATAGTGGTGAAACCTTTGTTAACAGCCGACAGGCCTGTACCCAAAGCTTGCATTCCACTAAACAGAACTGAGAACAAAGTCGTAATTGTAAAGCCAAGAATCAAATATGCTGCATGTCTCTTAACTGGTAAGTACCGAAGCAAAACAGCAAAACCAACTGCTGGTAATGTAGCACCAGCAACAGTCAAACCATTACCAAGCCACAACAAGTCTCCATTTAAGGCATTTGCAATTTGTTGTACTAGCCCTTGACCAAAGGCCAATGCGATAAAGACAGGGACTGCACGTGAAAGTGACCACGGAATTGCACCATACAAAACATTTCTTTCGACAGCCTTATAGTTAATTTTGTCTTGATCAATCAAGTGATCAATTCTGTGTGAAAAGTAAGTATTGGCAAATCTTGCCAAAACATCCAGTTCAATCATAATAGCAGCAACTGGAACAGCAATTGAAGAAATAGCTGTTTGAGGACTCATACCTTTAATACTAGTTGAAAATGCTGTAGCCAAAACTGTACCGGTAGTAGCGTCAATTCTTGAAGCACCACCAAAAGTACCGATACCTAAAACTGTCAACTGCATTGACGCACCAATGAATAGTCCAGTTGGCAAATCGCCCATAATCAGACCGGCTATCAATCCAGCGCCTACTGGTGTGTTTAACGATGAATAAATTTGCAATTCATCTAAAATTTCTAATCCTGCATATAAAGTAAGCAGTAATATTTGCCACCAAGCCATTTTTCTCCTCCTACTTCATCTTTTCATTTATCAATTTCATTAGATCCCGTGATTCAACACTAGGATTTAATTGGGCAATTAAGTTAACGCCTTTGCCAGAAATCTCTCTAAAAATATCGGCTTCATGCTCATTGATATTAACTTGCTTAGTCAGTTCAGTAGTGTCATCTTGTTTAGACATATTACCAACATTGATGGTGTCAAGCTTGATACCCTTGTTAAGCAAATCAAGAAACTTATCAGGTTTTTTTGCTACCAGAAATAATCTTTGCTTACCGTAACGATTTTTCTTTAAATGATCTGCAGCAACTTCAGTTGGTAAAACACTCAGCCTGGTAGACATTGGGGTAGCCATTCTAAGGCCACTTTTTTGAATATCATCTTCAGCTGCTTTTTCATCAAGAACGATAATCCGTTCTACTTGCAACTGAGGAGTCCACAAGTTTGCTACCTGTCCATGAACCAAGCGTTCATCAACTCTTGCTCCCACAATATTCATAATTCTTCCTCCATATCTTTTAAGGAAATCTAAATATTACAAAAAACGCTTTCACACTTTTTATAATAAGGTACCAACCAATTTTTGTCAATATGTATTTTTTATATTTAAAAAGTTTATCATTAAAATCATAGTGATATCGTTAGTACCCACAACAAAAGCATATTAGTTGAATTCGTGAATGGTAACACCCTTGACCACACGATTTACCGTACCCGTTGGTGAAGGTGTATCTGGCTTATTGTTAACTTTGATTGACGTGAGCAATGCAATTGTTTGACCAAACATGACATCAGGCAGGGCTAAGTATGCATCTGGTAACAATTCTTTGTTAGAAAACATGAATGATTCACCTGAGAAATCCTGCCCCTGCTTTTCTTGACCAACTGCCATCACGAGCGGCACAATTTGATCATCCCTGATTTCGTTTAAAATATCTAAGTCGTATTGCCTGGTATAAGTATTGTTAGAGACAAAGTCAAAGACGATCGTCTTCTTGTCAAGGAAGGATTTTGGACCGTGACGCAAGCCCATTGAAGTATCAAATAATGCGGCAACTTCTCCCGCAGTTAATTCCAAAATTTTGAGACGTGTTTCTTCAGCTAAGCCACCCAGACTGCCACTACCAATATAAGTAATTCGATTAAAGTCAATGTCAACTAAAGATTGAATTTCATCTTCACGCTCAATGACACTCTTACCCATTTGAGCAATTTGACTAACAATATGTTCTTTCTTTTCGTCAGATAAAGTATCAAAGACTAGAAGTGCCATTAAACTCATGCAAGAAAATGAACCCGTCATGGCAAATCCCTGATCTAGTGACTTTTCAGGCATTAATAAAACCAGTCCAGTGGGATCTCCCTTTAAATCCTGTGCTAAATGTCCCTCTGGTGCACAAGTAATTGCTATTTGATATAAATTTTTAACTAGCTTTTTAGCTAACTCTACAGTTGCTACAGATTCCGGTGAGTTACCACTGCGAGCAAATGATACCAGAATTGTAGGAGTATCTTTTTCCAAATAATCTTCAGGGGTAGACACAATTTTGGTCGTATCAATTGCTTCAAAGTCATATTTTTTTCTGTCACCATGTTTTTGTAAATATGGCATAATCGTATTGCCAACATATGCACTAGTACCGGCACCGGTAAAAATAACTCTAACTTTACCCCATTTTTGATTTATCTGGCTCAGAAAATCAATGATTTTGGACTTGTTATTCTGATAAATTGACCAAGTTTGTCCCCATAATTCAGGCTGCTTTTCAATTTCGCGAGTAGTAATTTTAGCGCCCATTTTTTCTAATTCTGCATCTGTTTTTGAAAACATAATTATTTTCCTTCCTTATGTAACTAAGATAAATCATTATATTGACGTGAACGATAAACGAATTTATCGCCTCTAGCCAAAGAAATTGTAAACTCTACTGGTACATTTTTATCATTAATAGTCTTCCGAAAAATTTTTAAGCTTGGTGCACCAACTTTTTCCGCCAGATTTCTGCTTTCTTCTTGATTAAGACAAACAGCTTCAACATCTTCAAAAGCCATTACGCTGATTTGGTCATATTTTTCTTTCATGACATCATAAAGCGGCTCAGCATTTAAATCGTTTAGATTGAGTTTGGGAAATAATTTTTCCGGTAAATAAGTTCTACTAAAAATGCGTGGTTGGTTATCAGCAAGACGCAAACGAACTAGCTCGTAGGCTTTTTCTCTCGGCCCCAAATTCAATTGTGCAGCAATATTTTTATCTGGAGTAATTAAGTCTAAACTTAGATTTTTAGTTGAAGCTTTTTGCCCAGTTCGTTTTAATTCTTCTGAAAAAGAATACATCCCACCAATATTAGGTTGATCAAGAAAAGTACTTGAAACAAAAGTGCCTTTACCATGAAGACGATAAATCAGTCCCCGTTCTTCAAGATCCAGAAGTGCTAACCTAACTGTATTACGGCTAACCCCATATTTAACCAATAGTTGTCGTTCACTAGGTAATTTGGCATTAGGTTTCATATTTTTTATCTGTTTTTCTAAGTCTAAAATTACTTGTCGATAAAGTGGTTTTTCCATTAATACCCCCTCCTCAATTAACTGGTTGATACCACTTAAAGTTTATCAGAGAAAGCGGTTTATTGCAATTTGATTTCTACAAAATATTGCTAATTAAAACTTATTTTTACATAAAAATACCATTGAGATTGAGCTTCCCAATGGTATTTAATAAATTTATTTACTTAGCTTATTGCCTTTCCAATCATAGTATTTTTGACTAAGGCGATTTTTAGGATTATCAAAAACAACGATTCGATATAAGGCATAAATTGTACCAACCATGGCAATTAGGCTTGTTATCCAATTTTTAAATAAAATCTGTAGCAAGTTAACCACAATTACAACAATCGCCCAAAAAAGGATGCGATTCCTTCTTGCTTTTTCCTTAGCCGTTACTTTTGTTTTCTTCAATTTAGTCACCCTTAAGCCAAAACATTATTAATGATTAATTAGCCTTTTTAGCTGCAGCGTATTCTGCATTTCTCTTCTTCATCTGTTTTGCATACCAGATAAATAAGAGCAGGTAAACTGCCAAAGCGATTAAGGCATAAACTATAAACATTCCTTGTTGTTTCCAGGCATTTCCCACTAGGTAAGCCAAGAATTTTTCAACTGGACCTTCCATAGTAGTGTCTGAAACCAATGTATGTGCAGGAATAGCCGCACCTACTGAGTGAGCCATGTTGGTAACAAATGGACCAACCATAGTACCTGCCCAAAGGAAGATAGGTAATTCAACGGTTCCAATGATAATCATCCGAATAATTTTACCACGAGTAACAACTAGCAAAGCCGGAGTAACACCCATAGCGATGATGCCACCTAAAGGCATTAGTCTGTTACCTGGCAAAACCATTGCTTCAAGCATCATAATTGGAGCCAAAACATTTGCGGCAGCCCAAATTTCAGAACGGCCAGCTAAGAATGGCCAGTCAAGTCCGATATTAAAGGTACGACCAGAAAACTTCTTGGTAGCAAAATCGGCAATACCTTGAGACAAAGGCTCAACGGAAGCGATGAACCATGAACCAATTACAGAGAACAGTTCAATACATGAACCACCAATAAATGATAGTGTAAACATGTCTTTCCATCCCTGCTCAGTAGCGAAATTATTGCCAGCTAGCAAAGAAACAAACACACCAAGGTAAACGCCAATAGCAAATCTACTGCCCCAAAATCCGATTTTTTCGTTCAATTTAGTAGAATCAAAGTCAAATTTATCAAGCCATGGCAAACATTTATCAAAGAACTTATTGAATACCATTATGATAGGATTCATCATATAGTTCATGTGCGTAGTAGTCATTGGGTTGCCTTCAGGGGCATCTAATAAGTCATTAAATGTTGGCTTCATTAAGTCAGAGTTAATAATTTTCATTGTGCCAATGAAAAGGACTAACAAAGTTGATAGCCAAAGAGGGGCACCGACATAAACACAGAACAAACCATCGAATGCCAGGTGCCAAACATCAAAGATATCTACATCAAGCGTGTTTGTCTTATTTAATACCAGTAGAACAACATTTAAAATAATTAAAACTAGCAGATAAAACAAGGTATATGGTGATCCCCAAGTTATAGTAGCAAGTGGAGCCCAACCCATATCCTGCATATCCATGTGGATGCCAGTATGCTTAACAAATTGCATCATTGGCTTTTGAAATGCTGTCGTCAGCATATTCATAACATTACCTATCGCTGTAATAGCAATAGCTAATTTTAAACCACCTTCTAAGGCCTTAGTGAACTTGACGCGAAACAGTACAGCGATTAACGTCAAAACAATTAACATTATTGTAGCTGCACCCATATCAATCAAAGGCTTAAAAAGTGAGTTAGCAAAACTAATTATCCCATTCATTTTTTATTTCCTCATGAAATCTTATTTAGCATTAATTTCTTTAACAACTTTTTCCACATTGTCATAAACTGGTTTAGCCATAGCAGGTAT
The DNA here is from genome assembly GCF_000967195.1 of Lactobacillus kullabergensis. GTDB lineage: Bacteria > Bacillota > Bacilli > Lactobacillales > Lactobacillaceae > Lactobacillus > Lactobacillus kullabergensis. Next base: position 337,495 of record NZ_KQ033871.1, on the reverse strand, counting down.
ACGGTATAAAATTGCTCCTGCATCAATTAATGGAATTTTTGGTTTAAAGGAAAGATCAGTTTTGGCAATTGTCAAATAACCATCATAATGTGATAAAAGATCTTCATTGACATCCTTAATCATATAGGCATCAACTTTGACGTTATAACCACGCTTTCTCATTTCTTCTTCAACTGCATCCTTAATTTGGTGAGATGAGTTTACCCCAGCACCACATGCAGCTATAAATTTTACTTCTCTGCTCATAAAAAGCCCTCCTACTGTTGACTAAAATTCTCACTTAAAAACTGATAAATTTTATCAGTCTCGGTAAGATTGAATAATGTTTGTAACTTTGAAACGGATGTAAGTCTAAGAAAGTCCATAATTTGTGCTAAAATGTTTGCTTGTCCTTCTGGATTATTATTCAAAATCATAAACAGAAATTTTACAGGCAAACTCTGATCAGGTGCAATCATGTTTTTGAAAGATACTGGTGCCTTTAAAGCAACAGGCACTATCAAACAAGTATTAACAAACTCTCCTTCAGTATGCGGTACAGCAATGTTGGGTAATTCCTTTGCAATAGGTGAAGTATCTATCCCGGTCGGATATTGTTGTTCACGCTGGTTAATTCCATTGAAAAAGCCATCGTTGACCAAATCAAGAGCAAGTAATTTATCCGAAACTTCCTTAAAAATTGTGGTTGGTTCTGATGCATCACTTACAAATACTGCATTTGCAGAAAACAAGTTATTTTCTTTCACAAATTAGGCCCTCCTTAACAATAGACAAGCTTTCGCTTTTGTTTGATTATGTTAGTTTTTGTTCGCTTGTCTATAGCTATTATATTTAATGGCAAAGAAAAATGCAAACGCTTTTTTAAAAAATAAAGCAAAAAAGTCATCAAAATTACCATGTTCCTTGCCAATTAAAGTGATTAACTTGCTATAAACAGTTAATCAGACAGCATTCAGAAGTTGTTACTATTCTAATTTTTACTAATTAAACAAAACAAAAATAATTCCACAAAATAAAGCCATGACATTTAAATCATGGCTTCAATGTGCGATTAAAATTTTAATTCTTTATTTTTATATTATTTTCCCGTCTTAGTCGTGGTATACGCCTTCAGCCCACTTCTTATTTTCTTCATCAAAGAAGTGTACGTTATCCTTTTGATCAGGATTTGGTTTAGCAATACCATCGATTTTGGCAATTAAATTTTGTCTTTCCGGAGTAGACTCATATTTTGCATTTAAGAATGAGTCGACAATGTCAAAAATAAAGTCACGTCCTAAAACTATACCACCAAAGCCTAAAACATTGGCATTCAATTCACGTCGAGCATATTCAGCTTGAGCAACATCACCAACCATAGCTGCACGAACTCCCTCATTTTTATCTGCAGCAGTTGAGATACCGATACCAGTACCACAAAGGACAATACCTAAATCGGCACGACCATCGGCAACATCTTCAGCAACACGTTTACCGTAAATTGGATAGTGGGTTCTGGTATTATCATGAGTACCTTCATCAATAACCTGATATCCCTCTTCTTTTAAATGATCAGAAATAGCCATTTTGACAGAAGTAACGATATGATCATTTCCTAAAGCAATGACCATATGCTTATCATTTTTAGGATCAACAAACTCGGGTTGTGGTCTATCATTATCTAGCATTAGTAAGCCTCCTTAAATCATTTCTTCAAGCATATTCAAACGCACTTGATGGCGACCACCAGCATATTCAGTATCCAAATAATGTTGCACGATTGAATAAGCCAGTTTTTCACCTACAATACCGCTACCTAAAGCAATAGCTTTTGCACCATTGTGCATAGCAGTCATATGTGCAGTCCTTTCTTCATTAACATTTGCGGTAACCATGCCTTTAACCTTATTTGACGCCATGGCAGACCCTACGCCGTATTCGTCAAACATAATAGCTTTTTTAATGCCATTGTCTAATACTTCATGAGTTACCTTTAAACTAGATTCAACAAAATCCTCAGCGGGTTCCGGAGTAACATCCAAAACATCATAGTGATGTGCCTTCAGGTAATCTTTTACTTTTTCTTTTAAGGTAAAACCTGCCTTGTCACTACCAATGACAACTTTCATAGTCAAATCTCCTCTCAAACAAAACTATTTATAAATAGTCGTAAATTGACTGTAATGCTTTTCCAACTCGGGCTCAATTCCCCGATTAGTAATTAAACCATCCACGTTACGCAAATCATAAAATTGGTGAAAATCACTATGATCCAATTTAGTATAATCAGCCGCCACAAATTTTATTTGTGAATGATCTAATCCAATACCTTCGGTTTGACCCTCCTCTAAGTTAGCAGTTGTCAAGGAAGTATCTTTAATGCCATTAACACCAACAAAACCCACAGAAAATGACATAGTTTTCAGTTCATTATTGGCCAAAGCACCTACAAAAGCACCACTAATTCTTCGGTATGAGCCACCAACCATAATTAAATCGTAATCATTCATATTATTTTTGGCAGCTTCAAATACAGGCAATGAATTAGTAACAATCCTAAGATGCTTAACTTTTAAATTAGCAACCAGCAATTCTAAAGTTGTTCCAGGACCAACGTAAATTGAATCATTTTCATGAATCAAATTACAAGCCCTTTTTGCTACTTCATATTTTTCTTTACTATGAATTTCACGTTTTTGCTCATAACTTTTTTCAGTCCGAGTTTGATCAGATAATAATTGTGCACCACCATGGACACGCAATATCTTATTTGCTTTATGAAGTTCATTGAGGTCTCGCCTAATTGTCATGTCAGAAACTTTTAAAGCCTGCGCCAGTTCATCTACTGTGACAAATTTCTGGGTTTTTACTACTTGTAAAATAGTTTTCAGTCTTTCGCTTTTTAACATTAGTAACCTACTTCTTAAACTAGATTATGCAACTAACTTAGTTCATTTTAATTATAGCTGTTCCTTTTTGTTTGTCAATGTTTGAAACTGTTCGATAACTTGATATAAACTTAAAAAGGTGCTTTTTAATTAAAATCATTAAAACAATCTTTTTCTATTTGCTAAAGCAATAATTGCAAATTATTATAAAAACTTATTCTTAACCATATTAATTCTATATTTTAAGTACAAAAAATGCATCTTTTCCTGTTCAAACAACAAAAGATGCACTTTATAGTAATTATTTATAAGCTTAATTACTTTTTAATTGACTCAGCAATTTTTTCATACTTACGAACAGTGTCATAGTCACTATCTTTGGCTTTGACATATCCTTCATGAGAATAAACCCGCTCTATAACTTTTTTACCTTCTTTAGATTTACCAATTGCAATAAATGCATTAGCTAACTTTTCCCGGAATGATTTAGACAAGCTCGGGATGACCGAAATAGTATCATTAGGAATTTCCGTTGTGTAATAAATTGGCACAACTTGGGACTTAATCTTAGGGTTGTCCTTAATAACATTATTACGGGCATCCTCAAAAACAAAAGCTGCATCAGTATCTTTATTTAAAACGTTTAGAACTGCCTGATCGTGTCCAGTCGTAGTGACCAACTTACAGCTGCGAGGAACATCTAATCCTTTTTCTTTCAATTCAGCTACTGGAAAAATATAACCGGACGTTGAGGTTGGGCTTTGAATGGAAATTTTCTTACCTTTAAGATCCCTCCAACTCTTAATACCAGAATCTTTTCTAACTAAGATTTCAGAATGGAAAGTATGAACTAATTTTTTAGTCCAGTTGCCATCTGGTCTAGTCAAACCAAACCGCTCTGACTGTAATAAAACATCAGCTGCATGCTGTTTATGTGCTTGTACGTAGTCATCACCCGGCAAAAAACCGACATCTATTTTTTTGGATTTCATTGCTTCTACCAGTGCATTACCACTTGTTGAAACTGAAACGTGAACTGGAATTCCCAGACGCTTTGATAGCATTTTTTCTAATGGTTTGGCCTTAGTCTCCAGAGTATTAGCAGAAACGCTCGGTACGAACTGCACGTTGAGAGACTTTGGAGTACCGCTATCAGCTTGTTTTTTAGCTGAGTTAGAGCACCCAGCAAGTAAAGCAGTGCCCAAAACTGCAACAGCACCAACTAAAAACTTCTTAAATTTTGGCATGATTTCCTCCTGATCTGGAAATATAGCAATCAAAAAAGACTTAGCATTTCACGTTGCGTGACATGCTAAGTCCATTAATGATCATATTAAAAAACAGCAACAACAGATTGTTCAGATAAGAAAGCCGCACTTCCCCCATAGCAAATTGCTCAAAATTTTGAGTTAACACATGCATATGGAGTAATCTACCTCTCTTTCTTAGTCTAAGAAAATAATAGCACAATATTGAGAGTAATTACAGTAGTTTTATTTTCAAAAAATGTTATTTTATTCATTTAAAATAAGAAAGCGATTTCCAAATAAATTAAAAGCTACAATTTTGTCCACCTTATTTAAGTTGTTTATTTTTGTAACGGGATTTTAGAAACTGTCGAAGCCATCTCCTTTAATTGTTGATGGCTTATTAATAAATTCATCGAAATTTATTATACTTTTTCTTGATGCTGTTATACTTTCATCTATCCTTTTAGATAAATCACTTTCAGTTGAAGTTAAAAATTCAAGTATAAAAGGCAAATTTATACCAGCTATCAAATGTAGTCTATCATTCGATGCAACAATCTTTTGCAGTTCATTATTTACACTACCTCCTGCAATGTCAGTTCCAAAAATTATTTTATCTTTCTGATTGTTATTAAGAATTTCTTGTATGGTCCTAGGGAAATCTTTACATTCTGAGGTATACGCACATATCGCATATAAGTTTTTTTGCTTTCCCATAATAAATTCAGTTGACATTTTTAATCCCTTAGCAAAATATCCATGTGTTGCAATCACAAATTTTATCATTTTTTTCTCCTTTATATTCTGTTCAGTTACAAAAATTTTAAAAAATTAACATCAAAAATTGCTATAACTCAAGTGTTAAGATAAGATTAAGTTAATTAATTATTGACAAGGAAGAGCTTATAATGGTTAACATTATCAATAAAAGCGAATTAATAGCCAAAGATATTGAATATCAAATTTCTAAGAATATTTATTTGAAAACAATTCCTTCAGAAAGAGATCTAGCTAAGATTTATTCTGTTTCAAGGGATACAATTAGACAAGCTCTAAAATATCTTCAAAATATTGGAATAATTTCATTGAACACTACAAAATACGAAATTAACCAACCTAAAAAAGATTATGATTGGTTTGAAATCTTTGGTAAAAACAGTAATCTTAATATTTCAAATCACGTTTTAAAAAATAAAATTATAGAGGCAGATAAGAAATTATCCTTAAAACTTGAAGTCCCACTCGCTACTCTAATACACATTTTAGTTTACAAAAGAATTTTAAAAGAAAATTCAATTTCTAAAATTTTGTCACTTGATTATATATTTTTCCCCGATAACTTTGAAATTGGATTTTCAATAAAAGAAATTGGAAAATGCTCTTTTTGGGAACTAATATCGAAGACAAAAAAGGGTATGAAAATAAAGGATTATCAAAGTGTATCAGTTGACCTACTAAGCGACAAGGAATGTAAGGAACTCATGGCTCCTCTAAAGTCATACATTTTAAAGCGAACTTCATTAATATTTTTAGATAAGACACCTATATTATTTATTTCAAAAAAAATACCAGAAAATAACGTATTAGTATAAAAAGTAAAAGTAGTCGTTGAGGATTATTAAAAATGAACAATTTATTCCACGCCCCCTTATATATTCAAATTGAAAATGCTCTGGAAAAGAAAATTTTAAATAAAGAATTTCTTCCAGGGGCTAAAATACCTAGTGAACGCGTGCTTGCAGAAAAGTATGGCATTAATCGTATGACTGTAAAAAAAGCTATTGATGCCTTAAAAAAGAAAGGTTTATTAACTCGTAAACAAGGTAGCGGAACATATGTTACCTCTAATAACAAAGATAAAAACAGTATTTATTTTAATTTGTCATTTACAGATAAAAATGAAAATTTAGGTATCTCTGAACTTCTAACTAAAAAAGGTATAAAATTATTCAGTGATGTGATAGGAAAAGAAATTATAAGTAGCAACTTATTTCTTAATGATAAACTTAAACAAAGTAGAAATGATAAAGTCTTTGCATTACATAGAATTCGTAGAATAAAAAACAAACCTTTTGCTATAGAATACAATTATTTACCAGACAAGCTTTTTCCGGATGCTGCAAAAATAGATTTTAAGAATATTAGTCTTTATGACTATATGGAATCAAAACAACATAGACCAATTGATGTTTCTCAGTCAGTGCAAGTTATTCCTGCTTTAGATAAAGAAGCACGTATACTAAAAGTTAAGAAGGGTAGTCCTTTGTACTACATTGTTTATCATGGCTTTGATGAACAAAGTAATGCTGTTGAATATACGGAAAGTTATCTTATATCAGAAGAATTGAATCTTCAATTTACTCTTGGTGGTATTTTAGGTGAAAAAGAAACCTATTGAGTATAGCTACATAAATTTACAAAAAAATCGTAAAAAGATTATGACTTTTTACGATTTTTTCTTTTGCTTTAATAATCAAATTGACGATAGTAGCGACGGAAATTGAGGTCATGACCAGTATATTGTTGATACCATGATGCTAAACGATCAGTTAAAAGCGATGTTATAACCATTGGGGAGCAAATTTGCCTAAAGTCATCATCAATTCCTTCAAATACAAAGTCTTTAGTGTCAAAGACTTCAAAACTCTTTGTATGCTTTGGCAAAAAGCGTTCTACTCGTTCATCTAACGCACGATATTCGTCTTCGCCTTTGATTAAGTATACTGGTAAAGTATCATCAACCAATTCTAATGGACCGTGGAAAAAGTCAGCTGAAGTAACAGGTCGTGTGCGAACCCATTGCATTTCTTCCAAGATACACATTGAAAACATGCATGTTTCACCCCACAGCATCCCTGAGCCCACAGTCATAGTTAATGGGGCATTGTAATATTTACGCGCAATACTCTGCGCTCTTGGCTCAAATTCTTCTCTGAATCTTAATAGATTAGGATAAAGTTGTTTCATTTGATCTGCCCAGCGGTCGTAATCTTTATAGTAACCCCAATTTTGATAGATACGTAAAGTTAGCATAAAGTACATTAAATAGGCATTTTCACATTCAGCTAGTGAACCATTAATTGATTCTTTTAACAATTTTCCTAAGGCAGATTCTGGATTTTTGGTAAAACCATAAACATCAATTCCTTTTTGATTGCAGTATTTCACCGCTGCTACAATTTCTTTGGTATCACCTGAATCCGAAGAAGTAAGAACCAAAGACTTATTAGTGAGATAGTTAATATCCTTTTTAACCAATAATTCACCAGCATTTTCCAAGTAAACTGGAAAATCAGACAAATGATGCAAGTATTCTGCAACTGGATACCATTCCATCCACGTTCCACCGATACCAATCATCACAATGTTTTGATACTCTTTTTTAGATAATTTATCGGCTAATTTCTCGATATTTTCTCTTTGAGCATATACATCTTTACCATTTTGCAAATATTCTTTTACGTCAAAATCTTTCATTACTGTCATTTATTTTTCCTTTCTGAAATTAAGCTCCTAAAATTTTAAAATAGGCTGCTGCTATACTGACGACTAAAATTATTAACATAATTAATAATGGATTTAATTTTTTCTTGAGCATCCAATAGGTTATGCCGAAAAGTACTAAAGTGGCTATTCCTGGAAATATTTCATCAAGCAGTGATTGAACTGTAGATGCACTTTTACCGACACCAATTTTGGTCGTAAAATTTACACTAGTCATTTCTTGAGTCATAGCACCAACAACCATCATTCCGATCATTGAGGCATATTTGGTGATTTTATCCATCATACCCGAATTTTCGACATTATTAATTACATTTGACCCTAAAGAATATCCCAAAAAAGTACAATAGTATCTAATAATAAAATGAGGTACATTAAAAATCAAAAAGAATAAAATTGGTCCTAAGACATTTCCTTTAATTGCCAACGTTGTTCCAATACCTGTTGCTAAAACTCTGAGAGTACCCCAGAAAAATGAATCACCAATACCGGATAGTGGACCCATCAAGGCTAATTTAACCGCTGAAATAGAAGTCTCATCGAAATCTTCATTTGTTGCATTAGCTTCTTCCATCGCTGCAGAAATTCCAAGTGGTAGAGTTACAATATATGGCGTCATATTGTATAATTCCAAGTTACGTTTTAAAGCATGAATGAATTTATCCTTTTGGGGATATAATTTTTTCAAAATAGGCATGATTGCCCAAGTAAAACCAACATTTCCCATTCGTTCATAATTCCAAGAATGTTCATAAGGAATACTGCGCCAATATAACTTAACCAAATCAGATTTATTTATTTTCTTATTATATTTAGGTTTAATGTTAAAATTCATCGAAACCATCACCTTCCTCTTCTACACTTGGTTTAGTATCCTTTCCCTTTCGACTCTCATTATCTCTATCAAAGAAAATATACATAATTGCCACCATGATTGCTGCAAAAATTGCCACACCAGTTGTTGACAGTTTACCGTATGCTACTAAGAAAAAGCCGAAGAAAAAGAAAGCTACCACTTTTTTGTTCATCATCATTTGTGCTAGCATTGCAAAACCTAAGAGTGGTAATAGTCCTGCAGCAACGTTCATTCCATCTTGGACAAACTGAGGTATTATATTAAGCAACTTTGCTACTGTCGAAGAACCAAAGTAAAAAGCTAAAGGTACAAAAACTATGTCTGGCCAGTCTTGAATATAACCAGCAATTAGCATGTTTCTTGTCAATGCTTTAGTATCACCTTTATCAGCAGCATTATCACACCGGTGAATGAAAGCCAGCATTAGTGGTTGTCCAGTAGCTAATTCAAGTGCTTGCATAATAGCAGCAATTGGAATACCTAAAGTCAAAGCTGCCGCTGGTGTTGCCTGATTCTGTATTGCTAAAGAAATACCAATTATTGAGCCAGAAACCAAATCAGGTGGGTCATAAGCACCAATTGAAACTGCACCGATCATTGCAAGTTCAAGGGTTGCTCCCATAATTATTCCACTTTGCAAATCACCTAAAACTAGTCCCACTAAAGGACCCAGAATGATCGGCCTTTGCAAATAGCTAGTACCTAGTAGCCATTCAGAGTCACCTAATAAATCAATCAAAAATATTAAAAAAGTTTTTAGTATCAATTTTTACACCTCCTTTAGAAACTTTTTAGCATCGATCTTGTTTTCAGTCGGTACCATTTGAATAAAAAGCTCAACTCCTTGATCTACCAGTTTTTGCATTATTTCTACATCTTCATGATCAATAAAAATACTCTTAGTCACTTGCTTTTTACTATCTTTAAACGGCATATTGCCCAAATTAATTGCTTTTTCACCGATAGCTTCAACAAGTTTGGCCGCAATTGGTAGAGTTTCACATATGACAAACAGCTTATATTTATCTGTAATCCCACTTTTTATTTGCTCAATAGCCTCATCACAAGTTTTAATAACTACTTTAGTTCCAGCTGGCTTTGCTAATCTCAACGCTTTCATGCGTAGCGGATCTTTTTTAACAGTATCACTTACTAGAAGTAATGCGTCTGCGCCTAAAGCTTGCGTCCATGAAAAAGCAACCTGGCCATGCAGCAGCCTATAGTCAACACGAATCATCTTAATCATTTTTAAGCCTCCTAAGCTAATTTAACTTTTATGATCTGAATCCCACTTTTGCTTGATATTTTTGATTTCTTCGTCATAATCATCTGTTTTAATTGCAATTTTTTGATCAAACTTGTCAAAATAAGAATGTGTAGCCCAAGCCTGAAGCTCGTCAGTCATTTTTGCTGCCACTAATTGCACTACTGGCAATGAATAATAGGGTTCAAAAAACCAGTTATTCACAGCTTGGGTTTTCAAGATTCTATGATCTTTTTCCAAATGATTTGAACTAGTAATAAAAAACACATTTGGCGTTATTTCTTTTAATGCTTCAAAAACTTCTGAGAATCTAGTTTTCCCAGAAACAGGCATATCATCAATTAAAAAGACGGTATGATTTGGCGTTAATTGCATATCCGGCCCATGAAGAAATTCTTCTAGTTCGTAATACATTGCAGGTCTTTTTAGCGTTTCTTGAAATTTAAGAGCTCCTTCTTTTGCAACTCCATAATTGGGTCCATTGCCACAGAAAAAAGTAGGGTTTTTCATTGAAAGGGCAAAATAATTATTTTGAATAAATTTTTCTGTTTCCGCCATCAACTCCTTTTGGTATGAAATAGTTTGCTGTAGTTGCTTATAAAAGTCTTCTTTTTGTTGTGAATCTAGAATGCTAATTTCACAGCCCAATAACAAAAAGAACTCGACAAGTGTTTGTACGCCGACAGTTACATAATCCACGTACTCATTACCAGGTCCATAATCAAAAATTTCTTGTGAGTATTTGCTCATTTGACTATCAAGATTGCCAGTTAAAGAAACTGCAAATATGTCGTTTTTTTGTAAATACTGCAAGCAATTAATGATATTGGTCGAAGAGCCACTCTGTGACACAACAATAATAAATGTACTTTCCTGGGCTGCAATGCCAAATTGCATAACATATTCCGGTGTATGAAGATACACCGACTTTTTTGTCATCTCTTGCAACGAATCCTGAATCATTGCTAAAGCATTATAAGAAGAACCCGAAGCAATTAAGGTAATACTCAAATATTTCTTTTTTAAAAACAGATTTGCTACTCCGCTAATTAACTCATCCCTTTTTTGAAAATTCTCACCTAATTTTTCAGATGAATATTTCACATAATCCTGCATTCGCATTTTCAGCATCTCCTAAGTGGTTTCTTATATATACCATTTATTAATTTAACTATACCACTATCAACTTCTTTTGCAAGCGGTTTCTAAAAATAATGTTCTAGAGTCAATTCTTTTTAAAATGGGAAAGAAATTTGGGTCAAAATAAAAAAGACTGCTAAAACCCGTTAAATAAACTGATTTAGCAGTCTTGAAAATTGAGAATGTCAAAAAGCTAAAACTAAATACCCCCACTTGCTTTAAAATTGCCATCAAATACTTAAATTATTTCTGAAACACCCACTATATTTAGAATCATTGCAATTTTGTACAGATTGAATATGATTAAGTAACTTTATCGCAGATAATTAATAAGTCTATATGAATCATACGTGACCGCATTCCTTCTGGGAACTTGTGTAGTTTGCGTTTTAAGCCATAAAAAAACCTCCAAATTTTTTCAAATTTGGAGGTGCTATCAAAAAATTCACTTTTAAAAACAATGTTAATTATCGTATTTTTTATCACTAATTATTTTGCCGTTACCAATTGACTTAATCTTTTGACTGCTGTCATCGCTGTCGCCAGTTTGTTTGAAAAGACCGCCAGTGTATAACATCACTTGCTTATGTTCAAAATCATCATGTTCGAAAGTGTAAGTAATCTTGTAAGTTACGCTGCTACAGTTATTTGGCGCCGGAGTAATCGAAACTACAGAACATTCCATATTATAATCATTAATATCGTCATCATTATCAAAACCAGAATCTTGAGAATGCAGTTCCTGATAGCCTTTATTTTCAGCTCCACCCACAAAGTCATCCTCTTCTGGAGATGTAAAGTCTTTTTCTAAAAGTTCTTCAGCATCATCTTTACTAATTAAGCCAGGCCATTCCGGTTTAATAACATTACTGCTGCTATCATCGTCATCTTCAAAGCCCATATCGTCATAATCAACAGACTCTGATTTGATAGATTTACCATCAACTTTAGTAACCACATAGATCTTCATATCATCAGTTACAGGGTAATCTTTAAACACTTTCGTGCCCCTTTTATCAAGATTGCCTACTTTTTTATCATTAATGTAAATTGTGGCAGAAGGGATACTTTTAATCATGAAATTAACAGTTTTAATGTTCATGTTAATTTCTTTATTAGAAAAAATAGTGGTACTTTTATCGGCAGATAACTGGTGACCAGAGGCAACTGATTTTACTTCAATGTGGTATTTACCCGGAAATAAAGGAGCAATTTTTTTATAATAGTCCTCACCGCTGCCGTCAACGCCACCAAATTTTTTATTGTTGACATAAATAGTAGAATTGGCGTGATTAGTTCTAATCTGTGGTGTATAAGTCTTTAATTGCAAACAATATTTGGGGAATAAAAGCAAATAACGTCCGCTTTGGACCAAGCTGACGTTTTCATATTCATTACCGTATTTAAAAGCATCAGCCATTTTATCTGCTTCAACGTAATGTTCCGCATAATATTCCTGAGTTGGCTTTAGAGCTGCTGTTGTTACACGAGCATTAGGATTTTCAGAAACTACGAATTGGGATAAATCAGAATGAGGATTTTTCAAACTGGCTGCAATTTGATTAATCTGATTATTTCTTTGATAATGATTAGAACCCCAAGCATAGAATGCCGCAAATGCAACAATCAAAACTCCCAAGCAGATTAGCAAGACCTTATTTCTTTTTTTCATGGGATGATGGACTGAGCTCGCCGTGGCTTGTAGCTGATTAACAACTGGCTGCGCGGCAGTATTTTTCTGCTGACTGCGATATTCTTTTCTACTATGTAACGTCTGAGGCAATTTTTGACCACAGTTAGGGCAAAATTCCGCATTCGGCTTTACCTCTTTACCACAATTAGGACAAAATTTTTTATCATTCATTTCCTTCACTCTATCTACATTGAACCATTTTGCATTGACATAATTTGATTGATGATTGAATGGACCATGGAACTATAAATAATTGAATCTAAAATCATCAAACACACAAAGATAATGGCAAAAGCAATTAAGAAGCCCAAAATCTTATCATGCACTGCTCCCTGATCGCCAAATAATATAATATGCTGGCTTGCAAAGAATAAAGCTAGCATTATGATAAATACGGCAATTACGAATTTAATACTATTTAGTCCTAAAAGCATTAGTAAAAAGAATGCGACAGAAATAAGCAGATTGAAGTTGAACGCATGGGCACCACGATTAATAAACTCAAAAAAGCCCAGCTGTCTGTCATAGACATACCGATAACCAGCATAAAAGCCGCCAATGACTATTGCTTCAAATATCACCAGCACCACAAATATTTCCAGCATATTGTTAAAGGGAACATGAAAATTTTCCCAGCCATTAATGTTGGCTCCCATGCGGTTAGCCCAGTTAATCAAAGTACTAACAATAGTATTGGCACAATAATATAGACCCAACACCACAAAGGCATCTTCAATCAAAATGGTCAACCAACCGTACCAACTTGCTACATTAGGACTACTAGTACCTGGATTGCGCCAGGAATCAACACACCATTGCCAGTAATTTTGAAATTGATCTCCGTAATTAACTGGCTCACTGGCAGCTGGAGGCTGAGGTTCGGTCTGTTTTTGCTCTACTTGGGCAGTATTTTCAACTGGATTAGTAGGCGCCTCTTCTACTTTTTGTACACTAACATTGCGCAAATCATAACCGCAAGACGTACAAAAATTGACGTCTTTTCCCATTAAGGCGCCACATTGAGGACATTTTTTCATTGATAACTCCTTCTTAATTCCACTATTTTAGATATTTATTTACTACTTTAATTTTATACCACTATTTATGGACTATTGCATGGCATAAAATCCATAAAGAAATAACATACTACCACTATTTAATTTGCTCATTGTCAGTAATAGTGAGATATTACTAAAATGCATAATACAAAGTAATTTTAGAATTATTTATAAACACTGTCAAATACTCTTTTAATCACCATCTTACTGCAATCTTATAATATATAGTTACGCCGGTAATATGTAGTAAACTATAAGGTATAGATATATTGTATGTGAGGTTAAATTATGAAAATTGTTAATTTAGATAGTTATGCTCTAAATCCTGGTGATTTAGATTGGTCACCTCTTAAAAAACTAGGTGAATGCACCTTTTACGATCGTACCCCAGTGGACGATGATGATGAAATTTTAAAGCGGATTGGTGATGCTGAAATTGTTTTAACTAATAAAACTCCACTTGACCAACATGTGCTTGAG
>NZ_KQ033871.1:301679-323363 GCF_000967195.1 Lactobacillus kullabergensis | reverse complement strand
ACTGCTCCCAACGTTAAATACATTAGTGTGACTGCTACCGGTTACAATATTGTTGATACGACTGCAGCTCGTGAAGCTGGCATCCCTGTCACTAATATTCCTACTTATGGTACTGATGCAGTTGCTCAATTTACTTTTGCATTGCTACTTGAAATTACCAGTCGAGTTGGCTTACATAACAAATTAGTCCATGAAGGTCGCTGGAGCAGCAATCCTGATTTTACTTTTTGGGCAAAGCCATTAATGGAATTGAAGGGTAAAACATTAGGACTTATTGGTTTCGGTCATATAGCAAAAAAAGTGGCAGAAATTGGTCATGCCTTTTCTATGAATGTGATTTTTTGGAACCATCGTCCTAAACTGGGCTTACCTGATTACGTTAGGCAGGTTGAACTTGATCAACTTTATCAGCAAGCAGATATTATTAGCCTACACGTACCACAAACACCGGCAACCACTGAAATGATAAACCAAAAAGCAATTAGTCAAATGAAAGATGGCGTCATTTTAATTAATACTGCTCGGGGCGGTTTAATTAATGAAAAAGACGTTGCCGATGCTTTAAAGGAAGGTAAGATTGCTGCAGCTGGAATTGATGTTGCACAAAAAGAGCCAATTCCTGCTGACAGTCCACTTCTTTCTGCTAAAAACTGCTATATCACCCCTCATATTGCTTGGGCACCACGCGAAACCCGCAATCGTTTGCTGGGTATTGTCGTTGAAAATCTGCAGGCTTTTCTAAATGGTGAAAAATTAAACGTTGTAAATTAAATAAGCACAAAAAGACCGTTATTTCATTTTGAAGTAACGGTCTTTGTTTTTATAATTATAGATTTAAAAGCCGATTTTTAAATTCATTAAAAGTGTTTGCATTTAGCAATTTATTAACATTTGCTTCAGATTGGAACGCTTTTACTATCAAACTGAAAGCATCATTAAAATTTCCCATATCGCTCTCAGCTAAACCTATCAACATAACTATATTTATCTTTTTATTTGCCCAAACTATAGGAATGTCACTCTGAAGTATTGCAATAAATGATTTTTTGGCAAATCCTTCTATGGCATGGGGTATAGCTAAAGAATCAGTGAATGCTGTACTCGACATTTTTTCACGTAAGAGAACATTATTAATGTAACTTTTATCAATATAACCAAGTTTAAAGCATTTGTCCCCTATAAACTCAATACAGCTTTTTGGACTTTTAAAAGATTTTTTCTTTACATGAAAGTACAACTTAGGTGACAAAAAGCTCTCTATAATTTCTTTGCTATTTACTTTTTCTAATGCCTTTCCAATTTTTTCTAAATCATAGTTCGTCAAAATTTGGTTAACTTTTACAGAAAAGATATTATTCTTTTTTGGTAAACTCTCAGTGGAAATTATTAATTCTATGTTTTTTAATTCCGAAAATTGATTTATTGAAACACAATTTGTAATCTCTATTTTTTGACCGAATTTATTTAAAATTTGATTTTTTAAGTTAGCAGATGAGTCATGATAGTTTTCATTTACTAAAGCACATTTTACTTTATTATGAATTATAGTATTTTTAGAAAAATAAGTTGCAAAATGAATAGCTATAAAAGAAATTTCATCTTCATTCAAATTAAGATAAAAGACATTTCTAAATTCCTGTGCAAAAAAAACTGCCATATCATATATGAGAGAGAAATTTTGCTTTACTTGATTTCCAATAGGATCAGGATATGAATAATTATTTTCGGCACGCTCTTTAGCCATAAAGATATGAAAAATAAAATCATCTATAAAATCAGAGTTAAATTTATTTATAAAATATTTGTTAGCTAATTTGTCTAAAATAGTTTTAATTTTAATAACAAAATCCTTATTTATCAGAATTTTAAGTGTTTTAGCATGATTAAAACTTAGAATTATTAATAGGGTAATTTGATTTTTATCTTGAATGGAAATTGTTCTGTGAAGAGTGTCTTCAAACATTTTTATTATATTTTCGGAAACATTTTCTATGTGCTTGTTTACCTTTATAACTTTTTTCAAATGGTCATCAATTGATCCGTTCAAACTTTTAAGTGAACATCCCATGCTTAACCGTATATACATTATTAGCAAATGAATCATTAAATTATTATTTGAATAATCGTTTATATAGTAAACCTCTTGTTGACATATTCTATATATTTTCTTGGAAATAATCTTTAAATTAATTTGAGGAAATAAATCATTTAAAACATCTATAGCACTTGAATAGCCATATGTACTACGTTGAACAATATAGCCAATCAATTTTCTTTTGTCTTTCTCATCTCCTATCAATTGTAAGTTATAATTCTGATTGATAATTTTGAGATTAAATCTTTTAACATAGCTTTTCAATTTGGGAATAATTTCATTCAAAATCAAACTATCACTAACTAGTAATCTTACAGAAAGATCAAATACATTTATTTCATTTTGTGTTAGTAATTGCGATAAGACAATAGTTTCTCGAGCTTTGATACTTTTTGGAGACCTTTCAGTTAAGGTATTTTGTAACAAGTAACCATTTTTGGAAGATAAAATATTATTACCACTTTTGATTAAATTGTTAACATAATTTCTTACTGTTCTTGTAGTTACACCTAATCTTCTAGAAAGAACGATACCTGGCACCCAGCCTTCCGTTTCAGTCAGTATATTTAAAAGATTCTTTTCGCGTGAAGAAGTCATCAAAATCATCCTTTTGTAAGATCTTAATATTTAATAATCAATATCGTTATTTAAATCCTCTCCATTAGAATCTATCAACTTTTTATAGTAATAAAATGATTTTTTCAAAATTCGCTTTTTTGAACCTTCACCATAGTCATTTTGATCTACATATATCATTCCGTACCTTTTTGTCATTTGGGAAGTACCTGATGAAATTAAATCTATTGGTCCCCACCATGCATATCCAAAAACATTTACTCCATCTTTAATAGCTTGACTAAGTTGGTAAACATGTTTTTGTAAATAATCTATCCGATAATCATCATAAATTTTTCCATTAGGCGCTACTTTATCTTTTGCTCCAAGCCCATTTTCCGAAATAAAAATAGGTAAATGATATCTGTCATATATTTTATTAAGAGTAATCCGCAAACCAATCGGGTCAATAGGCCATCCCCACTCACTTTTTGGTAGGTTAGGATTTTTAATATCAGATACTAAACGTCCAGTTGGTTCTGCAACTTCTTTTCCCTTATACCGCATTACATAGCTCATATAATAAGAAATTGTAATAAAGTCAACAGTGCCTTCTTTTAAAGTTTCTTCGTCTTCTGGCTTAGTTTGAATTTTGATATCATTGTCTTTAAAAAAACGATTCATAAAGTAAGGATATTTACCAGTTACCTGAACATCGGTAAAAAACCAATTAAAGTAGTCTTCAAAAAGCAACTGAAGATTATCTTCTGGTTTAGTACTCTCAGCATAATTTTCAAGTCGACACAACATATTTCCTATCTTGGCGTTAGTATCAATCTCATGCAATTTCTTTACTGCCAAAGCACTTGCTACAAATTGATTATGAACTGCTTGAAATTTTTCTTCCCAATGTTCCAAATAGGGATTACAGTCATTTGGATTTTTAGCACCTGAAAGTATAACTCCGGCACTTGTAAATGGGTTAGACAATATATTATTTATTTCATTAAAGGTAATCCAATATTTAACCTTACCCTTATATCTTTTGAAAATTGTTTCAGCATAATTTTCAAATGCAGCAACTGTATGTCTACTCAAAAATCCATGATATTTCTTGGCCAAGTGCATTGGTGTGTCAAAATGACATATAGTTACCATCGGTTCAATTTTATAAGCATGTAATTCATCAAAAACTTTATCGTAAAATTCTAAGCCTTCTTCATTAGGTACTGGATCATCACCATTTGGAAAAATTCTAGACCAGGAAATACTCATACGAAAGACCTTAAAACCCATTTTGGCGATCAGTCTAATATCTTCTTTATAAGTATGATAAAAATCTATACCCCAGCGTTTGGGCAAAGTCCATTTCTGAGGATTTTCATCCATACTTTCAATCATTTCAAGTGAAGCAGCATTATGAGGCACATGATCCTCAAAATTTCCCTCCGCTTTTTTTACTTTATCTGAAATTAGTCTAGCATAGTCACTTGTTGCGGGTCCTCTTCCGCCTTGATTCCACGCTCCTTCTATTTGATTAGCGGCAGTTGCCCCACCCCATAGAAAATTTTCAGGAAATTTATTGTTTATTGTTTTCATTTTTACGTTCTCTCCCCCACAAATTACGAATAGTCGGTTCTATACCTTTAACTAAATCTAATTTACTTTTTATAGTCATCAAAGTATCTTGTGCATGTATAAACAACAGGGAATACTCAACATTTGTACCAGAGGCTTGACTCTGTATCATCTCAGTTTGTGCATTGTGTGCTTTGATAATGTTTTGGCTTGCTTCATTTAATAAATCATCTGCTTTAGCAAAATCAAATTTTGAAAATTCTAATAAGGCTTTATTAATTAAGTCTCCTCCATTTCCTGCTTCTAGAATTACTTCCATAGCTACTGAATTAATATCTTTTTTTGACATCTCACTCATTATCCTTTGCTAATTTCTGCTCTTTTTCTAATTCAAACTTATCTGAAACTTTAAAAAATGGATACCATATTAATGCAGCTATTATAAAGTTAACACAAACTAGAATCACATTTCTCCAATCACCGCCACTCATGACATATGCAGATACAACATTAGGTGCAAAAGACATATCAAACATAACATGATTGATTGAAGCAAAGCCGAAATGCATTATTATCCATGATAATCCAGAGGTTACAATACTGATTAATACTACTGGAATAAACATAAATGGATTATTTACAACAGTACCATAAAAGAGTGGTTCGTTTATATTAAACAGCGAAGGCAAAATGGTGGCCTTTCCCAACACTTTATTTTTTCTACTCTTAGAAAAAAGCATCATTAGTGCTAATGGTAATGTGCAAGCCTGTCCACCTATCATCGTGTATCGACTAAATCCAAACGAATAAATATTCGTCATCTTACGTCCAGCAGTTAGCGCTGCAGCATTTTCCGCAATAGCAGCCTGAGTGATGGTTCTAGTTACTGGAGTAAATACCCAGCCTGAAACTCCAAAAAAGTAAAATACATTTTGTAAAAGAGTGATAGTTATTACACCCCAAATACTTTGTGCAAATCCCGTAACAGGTTTCATTAATAGTGTTACTAAAGCAAAGATATTTAAATTACATTCATCAACCAACAGCCAACCAATAAATAGACAAACAACTATTGCAATAATATTATCAAACCAGTTTTTTACAAAATCGGGCAAGGGACTATCATCTTTAAAAAATGAAAATTTGGCCATTAGTTTGTATATAATTGCAACCAATAATCCAATTACTATTGCTGTAAACATTCCAGGTGCACCAAGATTATTAATATTTATTTGAGCTATACCTGTTTGTGGATTTTGTACCATATGCATACATAGCAAGAAAGTTCCCATACCTGTAAAGCCAGCAATTGTAGCCCGATCTTTTCTACCTAATTTTTCTAATGCATTAAATGGAATAACAAATACTACAAATAGTCCGATCAAGCCAAAAGAATATGTACTAATTGGTGTGATATCTGGCAACCCAGGTAAAAATTTTCTCACGATTGACCACAAACTTGGAATGGCACTAACCATTGAAAATGGAACAATGTATAATACCGCATCCGCAACAATGCTGAACCAAAAGTTATCACTTATTTTTTTAACAATTGGAACTAAGTGTTTTTGTATCCAATCTTCTATCCTTTTCATTTTTCAATCTCCAATTCATTGTTTAAAAACTATTTCTTATTTTTCGCTAAATTTAGGGCAGCTTCTAGAATCTTTTCTCCATCCAAAGAAGCATAATACTCAGGATTTATTGAACTAACTATTACATTATTATTTTTCAGTTCTTCCCTATATTTAGGTACCTCTGAAGAAAAATGCGGGCCTAAAAGCAAAACATCAATTTTGTCAGCATATTCCATAACTTGAGATTTACTTACTGCATGAATTTCAACATCCAGCTTTTGCTTTTTTGCAACTTTTCTCATATTTGCCGCCATAAAACCTGTTGAAGCGCCTATTCCGCAGGCTAATAAAATTCTTAACATATACTATCCTCCTCAACAATAACTTACGTTTAATGTTAATATATAGGTTTACTAGAGTAGCTTCTAATAAATTTTTTTCCTCTTTAGCGGAAAAATTATATAAAAAACGAATTTTCTACATGGTAAAAATTCGACACAATGATATAAAAGTTCGTTATTTTGAAGAATTAATATTAAGTGAAAGAAAACAAAAAGCTTAAAATTCATTTTGTGCTATTTTGTATAATGCAAGCAGTGCTTTCTCATTTCATTAATGAGCCAAAATTATCATCAGTTTTTAATTGGTAAGCTAGTTTTCAATTTATTCTTGACCTTGACGCTGCGTCAACCAATATACTTAATTTTGCAAGTGAGGAGAGTTTAACCATGTCGTATTCTATCAATGAACTAGCAAAACTAGCTGGCATTTCAACACGAACTTTACGCTATTACGATAAACAGGGACTTTTAAAAGCGCGCAGGAATCCCGAAAATAATTATCGCTATTATGAGGAAAGCGAAGTTGATCAATTGCAAAAAATTCTATTTTTAAAGCTATTTGACTTGCCACTGGAACAAATAAAACAGGTGATGCAGACTTCATCGGAAACTCAATATCAAGTTTTACGAAATCAGCGGGGCAAATTAGTTGCTCGAGAGCAATATCTGGATGATTTGATTAGGAACTTAGACAAGACACTTGCAACAATGAAGGGAGAAGCACAAATGACTGACACGGAAAAATTTGCCACATTAAAAACAGAAATAATTAGCAAAAATGAAAAACAATACGGTAGGGAAATTAGGAAAAAATATGGTGACGCTCAAATAGATCTTAGTAATGAAAAGTTCAATTCTTTATCTGCAGATGAATTATCACATTTCAAAAAACTAAGTGCTGAAATTTTAACTGAACTAAAGAACTTTGATAATACTGCTGGTGTCAAACAAGCTGCTGACAAGCACCTTTTCGACTTACATAAAGAATATTTACTGACAATTTGGCCTAAAGGCCAATATTCGGCAGAGGCGCACAAGAATCTCGCCCAAATGTATGTGTGTGACCCACGTTTTAGCAAATATTATGAAGAAGCCACGGGCAACCCTGACGCTGCAAAAATATTGAAAGCAATCATTGACTACTATGCGTAAGACTC
This sequence comes from Lactobacillus kullabergensis, assembly GCF_000967195.1. GTDB lineage: Bacteria > Bacillota > Bacilli > Lactobacillales > Lactobacillaceae > Lactobacillus > Lactobacillus kullabergensis. The sequence goes on along the minus strand of NZ_KQ033871.1, from coordinate 316,060 downwards.
TTTAATCTATATAAAGTTAGTTGCAAAATAAAACCTTTCAAATACAAATTCGTCAAGAATTGTTTTGAAAGGTTTTGAAAGGTTTTTGTTTAAAATATTTTATATATGTAAAACGACTTTATCTACAATCTAATTGTCATCTTCATCTTCTTTTTCAAAACTATTAATTTTGACCTTTGCACCGTTAAGACAATTAAAAATATCAACAGACAGTTTTATTCTCCAGCCTGTGAGATTAATTTCAGTTAAAGATGTATTACCAGAAAGCATATTATTTGAAGAATAAACTGAATTCGGATTCACTATTCCGATCTAATCGAGTCATATTTTTATCTCTGAAAAATATTTTAAAAGCATGACAAAGTTAGAAAATGTAATCAGCTATTAGGATTAGAAAAGAATCAAAAACATACGAAAAGGGCTAACTACAATTGAATACTGGCAGTTAGCCCTCAATTATGAACAATTAAATTATCCTGATTTCTGAAGGGTCGCTTCAGTTGTGAGTTGCTTCCTTTTTTAAACAATAATGAGTGATAATCCTTATTGCTTTTAATAGTAAAAATTGAACCCACATATTAATTATGCTATAAATTCATAATTATTTCTTTTTAAAATGATTATTAAAATTAGGAAACATTAGTTTATTGCCTTTAAAATTAATTATAGTCGCAAACAATATAACAAAAAGCATTAGAAATATGTTTGATACTACAATTGAATATATAAGCAATAATATATCAAGGACAAGCGCTACATACCACAATATTTTTTTAAATAAAATCATTTATGTATCCCGCTAAAATCTTCATTATTCAAATCATTTAAATCAATTTCTTTATAAATTTTACTTGAAAATGTTTTTTGGGTTTTTAATGAAGTACTACTAAAGTCTTCTCCATCGAGATCCGATAAGTTAATCTTGCCTGAATCGTAATCATTTGTGATAGGTTCAGAAACTTCCATTGGAGAAACAGTTTGAGCATATTTTTGACTTGGTAATTTACTTTTAATTACAGTTTGGTATAACCAAACAAAACCTAGTAAATAAATAATTGCTCCAATTATTGCCCACCATTTTCCATTAAAAGCTTGTCCAAAGAAAAATTTAAAATCTGCGCCTTCCATTGTTGACCATGAAATTTGAGAACCAGCCGGTACAGAAACTGCGTGTGTAGTTTTAGCCAGTTTTGTAATCATTGGTGCAAAATAAGTACCTGCGTATAAGAACACTGGTGTAGTTATAATTCCCAAAACAATCATTCTAAGTAAATTTGCGCCAGTCAATAATAAGGCAGCTACAACAGACGATAGATTAAGGATTCCTGCAAATGGTAGGACATTATTTTTAGGCAAAATCATTGCAAAAATTAATTCTACAGGTACCAGAATGATTAAAGTTACCCATAGTTCGCTTCTACCCGCTAATATTGGCCAATCAACTCCTATAATTATCTGGCGACCTTTAAAGTGTTTTTTCATGAAATTACTCATTGCTGTTGCAATGGGATTCAATGCTTCCATAAATAACTTAGAAATCATTGGAAATAAAGCCATGGACGCAGCAGCTTCAACACCTAGAGTTAGTGATTTAGAAAGACCATATCCAGCACCAAAGCCAAGTAAAATTCCTATAAAAAAGCCCATTACATCATTTCTACCCCACATACCCAGTTTTTTCTGAATATGTTCGGCATCAAATGGTTTATTGAAAATTGGAATAAAATCTAGCAGTTTATTTAGGGGATTTAAAAGTACAGCGAACATAGTAATTATGTGTGGTACAGTTACCCCAGGCATCCCTGTCAGATCTTGTATATGTCTTTGCCACATATCTCCTGCTTTTAATTCAAGTACTATTTGCAAAATAGATACTATAAAGCCAAATACCATATTACCTGTCATGAAATAAACAAGTATATATGTAAAAATTTTGTTCCAAACATTCCACATATCAACATTTAAGGTTTTAGTTAATTTAAATGCTAGCATTATAAAATTAACAATTAATAAAATTGGGAAGAATACAAATGCTATTTTCGAAGTCCATGTAATAGCCGCTGTACCAGTCCAACCTAAATCAGTTGCATTTAATGTAACATGCAAAGCTTTTGACATAGCCTTCCCAGCCGGAGTTATTATACTTTGCATGTAATTTACTACTAAAGTCATTCCAGTAAAAGCTACACCTAAAGTTAAGGCTGCAACAAAAGATTTTTTTACTTTTAAACCAGCTACTAAACCTAGGATGAACATTATAAATGGAACAAAAACATTAGATCCTAGTCTTAAAACCCATTGAACTGTATTTGCTAAAATTTGCATTTTATTTCACCTATAACCTATTTTTTAAATTTTCAAGTCCCCAAATCAATTTTTTATAAGAGTCCTCTTCATTATTGCCAGTTAGAATATTGACTCCATTTACATCAACAATATTATTATTTTCACATATTTTCTTAATTTGTTCAGTTGGTTTAGCTACCCATACGTAAATATCATATTTCGGTAAAACATCCGCTAATTGCTTGAAATCTGTTGCTTCAACATTTACACCAGAAATATTATGTTGATCTAAAAAATCATTAATAATACCAACAACCGTTTCACTAGTAGCCACACCGCTACCACACGCAACAACTATACTGGCCATAATTATCCCTACTTTCTATTACTTTTTTATAAAAATGATCTTTTTAAAAACTCATACATTTCGTCACAAGACTTTTGCCTTTTAAAATTATCACAGAAATTTTTATCCCTTAGGAGCTCAACAAATTTTTTTAATAAAATTACTTGGTAAGAAGGATTCGTAATTCCCAAAAAGAAAAAATATTTTGTTGCTATTTTTTCATTATTACCCATTTGACGCATATCAATGGTTTTATAATTTTTTGCGATCGCAAGGAATGGTTTATTTACATTAATAGGATCAGCATGTGGTAATGCTATTGTTAGATATTTAGAAATTAAACCTGTTGGAAATTCATCTTCTCGTTTTTCTAGAGCTGATAAATATGAATCATTTACATATTTCAGGCTTCTTAATCTTGAAGCTATAGTATTAAATAAAGCATTTCTATTTTCAGCATGTAAATTCAAAAAAATAGTATCTGAATGTATCATTTCGTTATAGTCGATATCTGTCATTCTCACTCCTCCGATTCATACTATTATTTGGTAAATTCGATTTAGCTAAATCAATTATTTTTCGAGTTGAAAACTTATTTTTTATGATTTAAGAAATTGACTTTAGTTTTTTATAAGCAAATGCTTCCTTAGCAATTTTGGCATTCCACTCTAACCTTTCAGCCTGATCAAACACTTTTTCTAAGGTTGAGTCAACAACTAAAATACCATGCTTATTAATTAAATATGCTTTTGGAATTTGCATGTCTTCTTTTACTTCTTTTCCAATTTGGTCTGCTAATTCCTGACTACAACCTTTTTTATATGGTAAACACTTAATTCTACCCAACTTTTGAGTTGCCTCCGTAAGATTAGGCATATCGATACCTATTGTGGCAAAAGTCATTGATTCTAAAGCGTGAGCATGTAATACGGCACCAATCTTTGGATTTGTTCTATAGCAAGCCATATGCATGTTAATTTCCCGAGTTAGCTCTCCGTCACCCTCCACAATATTCTCATTTTTATCCACTACCAAAATTTGGTCTGGTCGTAAATCAGCATGAAAATTTTCAGACATTAATGTTGGAGTCATAATAAAATGATCTTCATTTATTTTTTCACTTATATTGCCACCTGCAGAATTTGTTTCCTTTCTGTCAAACAATGTTTTAGCAAATTTTGCAAGTTTTTTTCTTTCATTAAAGTACAACATAATTTTTACCCTATCCTTTTATATTTAATTTCGTTAACTAATTCTTTTACACGATTAACATCAAAACCTGAACTGGAATTTTTTTCTGCTTTAGCTGCTCCTAAAGCAGTTGCCAATACACCTGTCCTATGCAAAGACATTTTACGAACAAAGCCATAAATTAATCCCGATAAATAGGCATCCCCACTTCCAGTATCATTGACCGTTGTTATTTGAGCTGGATTTAAATAGTATGCCCTTCCATCGGCAATCAAAATACTGCCTCTATTTCCCAAAGTAATTGCCAAATTAGTAACATTTTCTAGTAGCTTTTTATTTTCTTGATATGCTTTTAGACATTCATCTGATGTATGAACCTTTTTTGAAACGATTTCTGAGAATTCAAATTCGTTAGGTTTTATTAAAAACACTTTTGTTTTTAAAATTTCAGCAAGAAATTTACCTGAAACATCTGCAATTATTTTTGCCTGACTATCTTGTAATTTCTTTAAAAAATATTTGAAAGTTGTCATATTAGTATTTAAACTAGGATTACCTGAAATTACCGCATAATCATCTTTCCCCATTTCTAATAATTCATTGTCAAATAAATTATCAATAACTTTTTTAGTCAGTGAAAATCCGTATTCTGTAATTAAATAGCTACTGTTACCTTCAGTATTAGTAATAACAAAGTTTTGCCTAACTGATTGATTAACAACAACTTGAAAGTGTCCCTTAATACCATATTTTTCCAGTAGCAAACTAAGTTGAGAATAGTTTGTTTTTCCAGTTATACCAGTACATATATTTGGCTCATTTAATAAACTTAAAGCTATTGAAACATGTGTTCCTTTGCCACCAACATCACTATATTTTTTTGCAATTCTATTATTCCTCCCGCTCACTAATTTATCTTTTATTTTGATAATATTATCAATCGCTGGATTTAGCGTAATAGTATAAATCACTTTTTTAACTCCTCAAAAAAAATTGAATTATTTTTTTGTTAAGCTGTATACCGCTTACAATTAAATTATACAAGTAATTAAAGCTATTAAAATGGTATTCAATGATATTGAAAATAATTCATTATTATTGAATAATATTATTCAAAATATGTTTCTTTGAAGGAGGATGTTTAACAATATGTACCGAAATGAACGTTTAAAAGACATTATGAATCTTTTAGAAAAAAATAAAAAAATGCATGTCACTGACATGCAGAATAGGCTATTTTTAAGTCAGTCTACTTTACGACGTGACTTAATATACTTAGAAAAAAACAACCTGATAAAAAGAGAATTTGGGCAAGTCTATCTTTTGCAAAATTCAAACATTGAATTTCCGTACCTTTATCGAAATCAGAGTAATCAATCAAAAAAGAGATTAATATGTAAAAAAGCTGCAAACTTTGTCGAAGATAACTTTGCTTTATTTCTTGATTCCAGTTCAACAGTTTACAGTTTGCCAGATTTTCTTTTAAAAAAACAAAATTTAACAGTTATAACAAATGGTTTGACTCTTGCAAATAAAATTAATACTATGCCTAATATTAGACTTTTCTTTCTAGGAGGAAGTGTACCTACTTATGTGGGCAGTTCTGTCGGAACTGAAACATTTGTGCAAATTGAAAAATATCATGCAAATCTAGCAATTATGTCATTTGGTGGTATAAAAGGAACGGATATATATATTACAGATCAAGATCAAGCAAATATTCGAGCTAAAATGATTGAAAATTCTCGAAAAAGTATTTTGTTACTTGATTCCACAAAATTTGGAAAACAAGATTTTATTAAATTTGGAACGTTAGCTAATTTTGACATTCTAATTACTGATAAAAAGCCTCAAAAAAGAATATTAGATTACGCATCCAAAAATAGCATAAAAATTGTTTACTAATTGCCAAATTATTCTTTAACAAAGTAAATCTTCTTAAATATGAAAAACGCTCTATAAATGATAATATAATAAAAATTATAATAGACACTATGTTGTTCAATTAACAGCTAGTTAAGTTGCTTTTTATACAAAAATATACTTACAGTTTGTTAAGACAACAGCATTCTCCTAAGAATTTGGGAAAGAGCAGGCAGGGCAATGTTTTATAAATTATTATACACACAAGATTAGTTGCGGCACTATCTTTGAAAACAATAATTATTTTTATTAACAAGTACTTTAAGCTTATAAGAGTACAATTAAAAACCATTCAAATACAACTTCATTAAGAATTATTTTGAATGGTTTTTTATTTTAGCAATTTATTTAATCTTTTTTAGGTTTAGTTCTTTTATGTAATTACTTTTACTCTCAATTGCAAGAATCCAAATCTTTAAAATCATTCCGGCTCCATAACCACAATGGATTTTGCAAGTCGGTTGGCACAAATTCTGTTCCCTGCAGTTCTTTTGCCCAAGCACTAATCACATAAGTTTGCACTTTAGAACTTTCCATTTGTTCTTTAGTAATTAAACCTAATTTATAACTTGCTCTGATTACATGCCTGTCTGCAGCAATATAAATATTATTAGTGTTTTTTAAGGGAATAGCAGTGTATTTACTGAGAACATAGAGCCAATAGTTACAAAGCTTATTACCAGACAAGTAAGGAAACTTTTTCTTAGCATCTTTTTGCATAAAATGCCTTATTTTATTCACATCATTATCCAAGTTGTTAGCGAATTTAATAACACTACCATCAGAAAGCTCTGTAAATGTCTGACATAATTTAAGCCAAATATCTGTTTGCTTGTTCTTTTGCAAAGCAAGCCGATACTTAGTCAAAGCTTTTTGTACTGAATCATACCCAGCAGTAATCACTTTTGCCGGTATAAAAACAAAACTAGTTTCGGGATCTTCATATGTCTTCAAGGCACTTTCCCACAAAGTATAGGAATTTCTCTGATAATTTAAAGCCATAGGCAATGTAAAAAAGAGCGCATTTTCATTGGTACTTGGATCTAGGTGCGGGTTGCTATCTTCAGGTAAAGTAGTATCACCCAAATCGCCATTTTGGTACATTTGATAAATTTTTCTTGCTTTTTTAAGAATTACTTCGGACATAAATTACTGACCTCACTTATTTTTTTAAACTAACACTTATTATTTACACATCAAAGCACCCAGGTATTTATGCAAATATTTCTCTTTTTCTTCAGGATGATATTGTGTAATGAAACGCGGATGCTCAAGTGGAACTATTTTTTGAAAAAAGCGCCACTTTTTATTAATTTTGCTCAGTTCTTGATAATTTTGACCACTCCCAATGCAGTAACAAACGGAAGTATCAATTCCAAAATTAATTTGCTTTTTAAGTGCAGAAATTATTAAAAAAGTTAGTATTTCTTCAACTCGCTTGTTTTCATAATAATTGCAATTTACTTGGTTGCCCTTGGAATTGATCTTGCAAATACCCATGGGACAAACAAAATTGAGGTAAAAATCTTGATAAAACTTGGTCCTTCCACCGTATTCATCTATGACTTTATTCAAAAAATTAGAAGCTGCACTACTAACATGAAAGTTTGCTATTGAAATTCCTGTTTCTTTTTGGAGATTTGAAGCATCTTCAAAAGGAACTCCTGTTATTGCAGAACCTCTTCTTGCAGGTGAGCTGCCTAATATTAAGCGCCGCTTGTTAATGTCATTGAAATATTTGTGATAGAAAATTTGGATCATTTGTAAAACTTGTTTTTTATTTCTGCCACTATAAGGATTAATTATTTTATATGGTTCAGGTAAATTAATTTTTACATTACCTAATTCCTGATCAAATTGAAAAACTTTATCTGAAAAAGTTTGTTTTTGTTGCATAAATGCCTACTACTCCACCATACTGCAAAAACGTATAAGCAAATTATAGTAGATATAATCTCATTCGTCATCATGTTTAAAAAGATAGAAATATATTTAGTTTATAATTATTATAAAAATTAATTTATTTAACAAATTCATAGAAAGGTTTTAGAACATGAACTTCTGGCAAACCGTATCAATTATTTCGCAAATTCTTTCATTAACACTTGGTCTTTATTCAACAATCAATATTTGGATTGACAAACATAAAACTCCATCTATCAAAATAAAGTGGTTATATCCCATAGCAAACCAGCTTAATCTTTGCATAGTAGTCTCTAATATGTCTTCTTCACCAGTTGCTTTGACCAAATTTTGCCTAGCAAATAATAAAAACTTTATTGATTCAACTTTGTATCCAGTTTTATTTACTTCAAGTTCAGTTGCTGGTGACAGACATTGCTTAGCTGCATTTTGAGATTCTGTTCCAATTAATGTGTCCCCAAAAACTTCTAAAGAATTCATACTTGCATTTACTAATGATCAAATTTCTGATAACTTTTTTACTAATTTAATAAATAAAGGACAAAAACTTAGTTTTATTTACAAGTTAAATGAAAAGATCTTTCATCTAGAAATATCTCAAAGTGATTTAAAAAATATGTTGTTAAAAAAACAAGAATTTACAAATGCTGTATTAAGTAGACAAAATCGAGATATGATATTATGATATTATATTTTATCAATTACCAATGTTTTAGTATGTTTCCAATAAAATGTAGCTTAAATATACATAACGGTTTAATTATTTTCTAAGTATTATTTATGAATTATTAGTTGACCTTTTCTGACTTTTTGAAATGGAATGAAATCAATCTTTTTATTATTAGTCTTTGTAATTATTAATATGGTACTCATGTCAAAATAATTACTTAATTTTTTTACATTAACCGTAACTATAGGGTCTCCAGACTTTACTTTGTCTCCTTGACGAAATTTACCAAAGCTAAACCCATTTCCGTTAGCATTAACTGTATTAATACCTATATGTATTAAAATTTCTATCCCCATATTTGTTTTAATGCCAAAAGCATGACCGGTAGGAAAGAGAGTAGTAAGTATTCCATTAGCAGGAGAACAAATAGTTATTTGCTTTTTTGGATATTTAAAAGCTACAGAGTTACCTAATGTTTGATTTGCAAAAATGGGGTCACTTACTTTTGTAACATCAAACATTGTACCATCTGCCATAGCAACAATATCTTCATCAGATGCATTTAAAGGTAATATTTTATTTTTTCTTTCAAAAATTTTAAATAGATCCATTATTCAACACCATTTCCATTATTCCTGATTAAATTTTTAAACCAATAAAAACTATCTTTCCTATATCTCTTAAATGTTCCCTGTCCCTTATCATCACTATCAACATATATAAGGCCATACCTTTTTGACATTTCACCGGTAGAAGCTGAAACTAGATCAATACATCCCCACATTGTGTATCCAAAAAGATCAACATTATCTTTTTCAATTGTATCTTTCATTGACTTAATATGCTTTTTTAAATATTCAATACGATATTGATCATGTATTGTTTTATCTTCATTCAGCTTATCTTTTGCACCTAATCCATTTTCCACAATTATAATAGGCAATCCATAACGATCATAAATCTCATTCAACGTAAAGCGTAGCCCATCTGGATCAATTTGCCATCCCCATTCGTTTGCTTTTAAATATGGATTTCTTGAACCTCCCAGTAAATTTCCTGAAGCTTTAGCACTTTCATGAGTAGTAACACAATTCGTTTGATAATACGATAAACTAAAAAAGTCAACTGTATTTTCCTTTAGAATTTTTTTATCTTCCAAAGTTATTTTTAAATTAATATTTTTTTCTTTCCAAAAAGGGATGCAATACTTTCCATATTCTCCACGACACTGCACATCAGCACAATACCATTGCTTTAATTGCCATTGCTTTTGAGCTTTTAGTTGATCCTTCGGATCACTTGTTAAAGCATAAACTGGCATCATTGCAATCATATTTCCTATTTTGTTCCCTTTATAAATTGTGTGTCCTAATTTGACTGCGAGTGCACTTGCAACTAATTGGTGATGAAGAGCTTGAAAACGAATCTGTGGAATATCTTCTTGATTAAGTAAATTTTTAGTTTTAGAATTTTTAATGCCTAATGAAGTATAATTGCCTATAGGCAATGTGCCACAATTAATTTCATTAAAAGTAATCCAATACTTTACCATACCTTTATATCTTTCAAACACTGTCTTAGCATAATTTAAAAAATACTTTATTACTTTTCTACTGGCCCAGCCATTGTATTTTTTAACTAGATTTAGTGGCATTTCATAATGTGAAAGTGTAACTATAGGTTCAATATCATATTTTCTCAATTCATCAAAAACTGAATCGTAAAATTCTAATCCACGTTTATTTGGCTCTTCTTCTTCTCCTGTAGGAAAAATACGTGTCCAGGATATTGACATTCTATAGGCTTTAAAGCCTATTTCAGACATTAGCTTTATATCTTCTTTATAATGATGAAAAAAATCTGTAGCTTTGTGGCTAGGATAATAAGTCCCTTCAATTAATTGCTCATCAATCCTGCGTGGAATTGTGTTACTACCTGCCGTTAACATGTCAGCTTGTGATAGTCCTTTCCCCTCTTCATCAAATGCACCTTCCACTTGATTTGCAGCAGTTGCACCGCCCCAAAGAAAATCTTTACTAAAACTCATTTAATCTTGCACATCTCTTTCTTTTATATTTCATTTACTCTTTATAAAGAAACCAAGTTGCTATGAAAGTAACTACCGCACCGATTATTATAGCCACACACATAGAAACCAAGTTACCGTAATTATTAGGATTAATAAATAGAGGCAAAGTAATAATAGACGAGACTCCAGCAAAAGCATATATTGCTGAATGAAATAAACCTGCTACACATCCTCCTACTGCTGATCCTATCATTGCTCCATACATAGGAGTTTTATATTTTAAATTAATACCATACATAGCTGGTTCAGTAACCCCAGCAATGATAGCTGTAAAAGCAGTTGAAAAGGCAATAGATTTTTTGTCTATATTTTTGCTTTTCAAAGCTACTGCCAGCGCAGCAATACCTTGATCTATATTTGAAATAATTAAAGCAGGATAAAATATAGGCTCATATTTTGGTGCTACAGTCAGCATTTGCATGAGATAAGGCATAAAAGCACCATGCATGCCAGTCATAATTACAAACGGCATTATGGCGGCAAATATTGCTACTCCCAAAAATCCAATAGTGTGGTATGTCCAAAGAACTGCAGCACTCAAATATTGACCAAGGTATGAACCAATAGGCCCTATTAGGCAATATGTCAAAGGTATCATAACCAAAATTGTTAATAGAGGTTCTAGTACTGAACGCAGAATTTCTGGAGTGTGGTTAGAAAAGAACCTTTCAATTGGTGAAGCAACTGCAACCGCTAAAATAACTGGGAAAATTGTACTTGTATATGTAGCACCGTATACAGGTATTCCCAAAAAATTTAATGATTTTCCACTAGAAACGAGCTTAACAAAATCTGGATAAATGAGCATACCACCTAAAATCATACCAAGTGACATGTTCAGGCCTAACTTTTTTGCAGCAAATGCACCTACCATTATAGGTAAAAAATAAAAGCCTGTATCACCGACAAAAGTAAGTAATTGATATACACCAAAGTTATGGGATATTTTGAACATATCCATTACAATGAGTATGATTTTTATCATTCCACAACCAATGAGTGCTGGTATTAAAGGTGTTAAAGAGCCAGATAAACTATCAAAGATTTTATCAATAAAGTATTGTAAATTTTTCTTCTGATTATTTTTAGTTTCTCTATCTAGATTCTCAGAGAGTGGTTTTTGTTTTGCTAAATTGTATTTTTCAGTAATTTCCTTATAAACTTTATCAACATCTTGTCCTATAATTACCTGAAATTGTCCATTTTGCCATTGTACGCCTAATGAACCTGGAAGTTTTTTAATTTTTTCTATTTCAACTCTTGACCTATCTTTAACATTAAACCTTAGCCTAGTAACACAATGGGTAAAAAATGTAATATTTTCCTTCCCGCCCATCAAATCAATTATATTATTTATAAGATTCTCATATTTTTTAATCATATTTTTCCTTTCACTTATTAAGTTCTTTATTATTTTTTTCTCTTACCTGTAATCTATTAATATGCAAAATTAAGTAAACTATCTCTTCCTCAGAAAGTTTTGTATCAAAACTTTTTTCTAATTTTTGCTCTATTAGTAACGAACATTCATAGGCTTTTGGATACTTGCTTTTAAGCGGTTTTAATAACTCAGAATTCTTACTATATAACTTAGAACCATCCTGCAACCTTTTCATTAAAAATTGTAGATGCGTACTAAACCGACTATAGTTGAACCCATTTCTTGAAATATGGATCTTATAAAAATGTTCTATTATATCCAAGCAATCACTTAAAATTTGTGATTCAGATACTGACTTTTTTTCGGGTCTCTCTTCTTCAGCATTAATGAAATGTAATGCAATGCCGACTATCTCACCTTTTTTTAAATGTAAATTTAATTCTTCATTAATAAGCTTCAAACCAAAACGACCAACTCTAAACTCATCTGGATATAAATAATTTAAATTATTTAGCTCTGGTATAGGGACACTCAAATGCTTTTTGTACCTTTTAATCATAAAATTGATATGATCACTTAAAGTAAAAACTATATTTGGACTCATTTTACTGGTAATTAGCGTAGTAGAATAATCTACAATTTGAGCAGAAATACTAAAGACAGACAATGGAATTTCTGATAGCAATCCCATATACTCTGGGCTTACACCATAAAAAGTTCTTTCAACTTTTGATAAGTTTGTTAAATTATACGGTGTTTTTGGAAATCCTATTCCATTACCAAAGGCTACTAGTTCTTTACCGCTGTTATCAATACAAATAGCTACATTGTTATTAATTTTTTTAATAACTCTCAATTTCTCACCTCCACAAAACAAAAAAACTCCAAAAGAATGCATACCATAAAAGTTTCAAAAACTTTATAAATGGTAATGCCTCTTTTGGAGTAACAATCCATATTTGATATTAATTATTACACGTATAGAAAGCGCTGTCAACGGAAATTTGTAAATTTCAACTTAAAACTAGTCAAAAATAAATTATCATGTGATTTTAATTGTTTCATTATCAGTCAGCAAAAGGACTTATATAGTTCAAAGAGTTCACCTACATATCGAGAGTTTAAACTGTGCTGTTTATTTTTACGAATTTATTAATACTAATAATATTTCATAGTGCAGATTGATACCTTTTAATTTGATCGTACTCTTTACCTTTTTTTGCCTTAGCATTACGAAAATCTATATCTTCCTGCAAATTTAGAAAATATTTGTCACTCATTCCAAATATTCTTCCTAATCTAATAGAAGTATCTACTGTTATTCCAATTCTGTCGTGCAATATATTTTGAATTCTTGAAGTTGGCACACCTATTAATTTTGCTAGCTTATATGCTGAAATTTGTAGCGGCTTCATAAATTCTTCCTTTAATATTTCTCCAATTGTGGGTGTTGAAATTTTAGCCATTTTATTAAACTCCTAATTAGTGATAATTAACAATTTCTACATTTGTAAAAATACTTTGCTTCTTAACAAAAAAGCAGATTCGCTATTCTTTATTAATTCTAATACTATACTGTCCGGCTCTATTACCACTCAAGCGTTCAAGATGATTAGCAGGTGGCACTCTTAAATCATTTAAATTATTAGCTGCATCTATCATCATCAATTTGCGTAAAGCTATTCGTTGTATTGACTCTGGCAATTTTTTGGAAAAGTTCCCATCATATATCTTCTCAGTCTCTTTATCTGCAAAATTACATATCATTCTTAATTCCTATATCTATTAAATTATACATGTTCTTTGTGTACATGTCATTTATATAGGTTAAATTTAATAATTGAAACAGTTTTTATTCTAACTTTATATACGCAAAACATTTCTAGATTATCTTAAAGTTTTTATCTAATTATCTATATTTATTCATATAATTAAGAAATAAAAACCTTTCAAATGCTGTCATATTAGGATTTATTTGAAAGGCTTTGAATTATTTAAAATTAGCCCATTAACAAAATCTTCTGGATCCTGATCAATTAAAAATTTTTCCAAATCAAATCCTGCGCCACTTTCAATGTCGTTAATATCATACGGCGTTTTATCAGGGTTATCTGCATGAGTAAAATAATCGTACATGCCCTTAGGCGACATTATTACCTCAACATGTGCTGGACCATTTAAAACACCTTTTACCATTTCAGATACCTGCGAATAGCTTTTTTAAATAGTCAAAGTAAAACGCCCCATGCTTATGAGCTTTTTTAATTTAACCTGTTTTGGAATTAATATCCTTATCATGCCAAGGACTTAAAATAAATGGTACATGTAACCCTTCCAATTTATTAAAATAGTCTTTTGGAGCACTATCTTTATATAAAAGAAAAGCCCATTTACTTGATCTAATTTCTTTTTTCATTTAAATCAACCTCCTATTAATAAGGAGAAATAATGCCATGATTCTCGGAATTTTTATATCTTTTTATGTTAATAGTTTTTATAATAATTAATTTTCTTTCTACGTGTTTGTAGTTAAAGTTAGCAACATAAAAAACCATATCAGTAATAATTACGG
>NZ_KQ033871.1:296571-298605 GCF_000967195.1 Lactobacillus kullabergensis | reverse complement strand
CCATAATTACTGATATGGTCGATATGTTGTCAACAGGGATTAATTTTGGTAAAGAACAGCTAAGTCGTTGATGTAATCTTGGTCAGGGTCTGTTATATGTTCACTACGAGAGTTTGTTACATTCATTATACGACTTTGTGTTGGATTATGTTTTAGTCCTAAACAATGTCCAACTTCATGTAGTATTACATGTTTAAATAGTGTGTCATAATCAATTATATTTTCAGATACTTGTGTTAATATCGAATTATTATAAATATTAATTTCTGCAATTTCGTATAAGTTTATGTTCTTATATTTGTCATCATCTGAAATAGTGTATGTTGATTGACCAACTACTCTTGGATTCTCTTTTTTAGCTATTTGAATAGTGATGTCAGCTTTTTTATTAGTTTTTGATAATTTTATACTATTTAAATTGTTAATTTTTTCAATTGAATTTTCAGCTAATTCTTGTTGATGTGCGTTTAAGTGATTATCGTTAAATGTTAAATTAATTTTATTCCAACGATAACCTAGTAAACTATATTGTGAGCAAATTGTATTATTGAAATTGTTGATATTAGGAACGTCATAATTTGATTTAGCTTTTTGAATTTTTTGTTCTTTTGGCATGTTAAATTGTTGACGTTCTTTTTTAGACATTTTGTGTCCGATGTAACAATGTTTCTTTTTGTTATAAACGTAAGCATAGCCAAATTTGAATTGGTGCTTGTTTTTGGCGGTTACATAGTGTTTCTTTTTGGCTTTCTTAGCTTGAATAGTTGTAGGAGTGGCTACGATTGGTATAGTTGTTCCGATTAAAGTTATTAATGAAAGCGAGATTACAGCTGATTTTACTAATTTTGATGAAATTTTCATCATAAATTTTTCTTTCTATGTTATGAAAAATAATGATTGCTTTAATTCTATAATATATTATTTATTAAATTTTTTAAACTGTGGTTTCTTGTGAGCAATAATGATTTTTGCTTTGGCATTGAGCAACAGAAGCAGTTGGTGTCATTGTGATTGAGGCTAAAGTGGTAATGATAGTTGCTTTTAACTTTTTAATGAACTTCATGATAATTTTACTTTCTAAATTGTGTTTTGTTGTCAACAGCGATTAGTTTTGGTAAAGAATAGCCAAACCTTTGATGTAATCTTGATCGATTGCTACATGAGTTGCGTCAATCTTATTTATTTTGCTTACATCCGATACTGGTGCCATAATTTCATATTTATTTTGTTCATTATGTTCAAGACCGAGTGCATGTCCAATTTCATGTAAAGATACTTGATTTAAGTATAGAGCATAATTACCGTAACAATGTGCTTGAATTTGATTTTCATATAGTGTTACAGTTTGTTCATCAATTAGGTTAAGATTTAATGAATTATCTTCTATTGAAACTGGTCCAGTTGTGTAACCGGCTCTTGCCAGATTCGTTGTTGACACTTCTATTGTAATATTAGCTTTTTTGTTAGTTTTCTTTAAGTTAATGATGCCTAATTGATTTATTTGATCAATTGCCTGATTGATTATTGTTTGTTGGCTTTCGTTTACATCATTGTAATTATAAGTGATCGTTGTTTTTGCCCAACGGTAACCTTTTAAATGAAATTCATTTAATATTTGTTTAGTAAATTTTTTTACTTTAGGTACATTATAATTGCTAGTGGCTTTTTCAACTCTTGGCTCATCGGAATCAGTAGTTGAAGTATGATGTTTTTTCATTTTGTGACCAATGAAAACACCTTTCTTTTTGTTGTAGGTGTAGCTGTAACCGGGTTTAAATTCATCGTAGTATTTAGCAATGACGTAAGCTTTCTTTTTAGTCTTTTTAGTTTTCTTGTGATGTTTCTTAGCTTTAGCTGAAACGGTAGTTAAATTAGTAATAGTAGTTGGTACAGCGGTTGCGCTAGTAGTAATAAGTGCTAAAGCGGCAAGGTAAAGCTTAACAAATTTGTTATTTGAGTTGATCTTCATAATAAGTTTCCTTTCTAAACTATACAGTCTTGCTGTTAGCAAAATTAAAAAATCATACCAACAAT
>NZ_KQ033871.1:281961-295701 GCF_000967195.1 Lactobacillus kullabergensis | reverse complement strand
ATGGTCGTTAATATGGTCGATATATTGATGACAGAAATTAGTTTTGGTAAAGAATAGCTAAATCATTGATGTAATCTTGGTCGATAGCTGCATGAGTTGAGTCAATTGTATTTGTGCTTTCAGTATATGTAGTAGGGTTCATTATGTTGTTTATGTCAGAATGCGTATGTTCTAATCCTACGGCATGTCCTAATTCATGTAGTATTATTTTATTCAATTCTAGTGGATAGTTTCCATTAGAATGACTATTTATTGTAGGGTTGTATAATTCTATTGTTGCAGTTTCTATTAAATCTAAGTTTTTGTATGTATCACCTGTGCTTTCAAGACGTGTTTTTGCCGAAGCTGTTTTATTTTGTTCTATTGGAACAATTGTTATGTTTGCTTTTTTAGTGGTAATAGTTAGATTAATAATGTTTAAGTTGTTAATTTGATCTATTGCACCTTTAGCAATCTGTTGTTGTTCATTTGTTAAGGCTTGAATATTCACGGTTATGTTAGTTTTTGACCATCTATCGCCTTCTAGGTTGTAATTTGCAATGATGTCTTTAGTAAATTTTTTTACTTTAGGTACGTCATAAGTGCTAGTGGCTTTTTCAACTCTTAGTTCATCAGAGTCAGTGGTTGAAGAAGAGTGTTTCTTCATTTTATGACCAATGAAAACACCTTTCTTTTTGTTGTAGGTGTAGCTGTAACCGGGTTTGAATTCATCGTAGTATTTAGCAATGACGTAAGCTTTCTTTTTAGTCTTTTTAGTTTTCTTGTGATGTTTCTTAGCATTAGCTGAAACAGTAGTTAAATTAGTAATAGTGGTTGGTGCAGCGGTTGCGCTAGCAGTAATAAGCGCTAAAGCGACAATGGCAATTTTGATAATTTTTTTATTTAATTTGATGTTCATGATGCATTTATTCTTTCTCAAAATAATTGATAACTTAAAAAATTAAACTATGCTTCCCTCAATATATCATTACTGTCAGACTTGAAACAAGTGTCAGTAAGATTTTTTAATGCTTATATTGCTTAATAATAAAATGTCTAACTTTTTAGTTGCACTTCAAAATTTTAACTTTATCTTCGGGTTTTTATGTTTCCGATCATTCTTATAAATCAAAGAAACTAGCTTTAAAGTATAAGCAAAAGCACTATCATAATTTTATATACTAAAATTGCAAAGGATTAACACCCAGCAAAAGGACGTTAATCCCTAGTTAGTCCAACTATTTCTGCAATTATTTAATAACAAAAATCAGCCTTGATTTACCTTCGTAAAACGTTGATAAATCAAGGCTTATTAATTTAAACGATTTTTCTGAATATTAGTTGCTTATCAGAACTTGAAAATGAACTTTTATATAAAAAGCAACTAATATTCGATGAATTATTAAAAATTTTTCTTTTATTAATTCGTATTACTCCACTTAAATTCTTGATGATAACCTGCTTGCTTTAGCCAATGCGCAACCTCACAGGCAAGTAATAAGCACGTCCACCAGGCAATTGATGAAATGGCATACTAGATTTTCTAGGCTTATATAATAAAGTTGTGCTGAAATTAAAATATTGGCATAAATCTTTGCCGTTTAAAATTTTCATCTTTATTTTCCTTATATAGAAAGCTCACTACTACACTGCAACCTAAATAGAAAGAAATAAAAATGCTAACTTAGAGCATAAAATGCAACCAAATAGGGGCTGTTGCAAAGCTAGTTCTGGGCTGGTTTATGCTTATCACTATGGAAACATAGAAGAGCTATAACCATCAGCATAAGTAACAACGGTAGCAACATGTTTTTTACCTTTATAAAATTCATAAAAAGTGCTACGCCCATGATCAGGTTCGCCATATACACTAACTAGATCACCATTATTATAGCTTCTCTTTACTTTGGCATTTTTTGGAACACCAAGCTTACGTAAAGTCTTTTGAGAAATTTTAATTCGTTTTTTACTCATTCGCCAAGAGTCGGCTTTATCGGCTTTTAATATCCCAATTTTATTTTTGAGTGATTTACGATATTTTTTAACATTAGTTTTTGTACTAAAACTTGCTAAATATTTATCTGCTTTTTGATAGAGTTTAATAGCCTTATTGATCGACTTTTTATTATAGGTTGAGTATTTTTCTCCTTTTTTGACAGTGGTATTGTAATATTGTTTAATTTGTTTTGCTAATTTTTTCTTTTCTAATTCTGCAGCAGTTTCAGTATGAATAGTTTTAAGATCTAAACTACCATCAGCTTTTTTGGTTACTTTTTGCTGATTAGATAAAGTATAGTGTACCTCGTTAAAGTTATAAGTTTCTGCTGTTATATATGCATCCTCAGGAATATGCAATTTTTTTATATCATTTACACGTAAGTACAAATTTTTATCAGTAATGTTCTTAGATCGATCTTTATCATAAACAAAGTTTTCAGTTCCTTTAACATACTTGGAACTATCTTCACGTACTGTTCTTTGAGCCGCATTAATTCTTTGTTTCAATTTCTTAAGAGCCGTGAGATATTTTGAAATTTTAAGACCTTTAACTTTCTTAAGAGAATCTTTTTCACTGTCTAATTGCTCAATTCCATCATTTATAGCTGCTTTAACCTGCGAGCTTAAATCAGATATATTGCAAGCTTTTGTGGCCGTATCATAGAATGATTTTAAAAGTTTATTATATTTTTGCTTCTTTTTACTACTGACTTTAGAACTACTTAATTCAAGGCAATGGTCATCGAGATCGTTTCGGAGCTTACTCATTTTTTCTAGAGTTTTTTCTACCGGATCAATTACAATTTTTGCAGCATATACGACAGAGGTTGTTTTTGTGTAACCAAGCAGTGGCATTATTGTAATTGTGCATGCAAACAGCACTTGCAACAATTTTTTATTAATTTTCATGTTTAGTTTTCCCATAAAGATATACCCTTTCTACGTCCAATTAAATTCTATACCTCCATCAACATCTTTAGTGATTGTTTGATCATTCGAAAGTTTATATTCTATACCACTAAAATTTGAAAATGCATACTCATATGTAATATCCGCAACCTTAACATCTGCTGGAATCTTGATGTGCTCAAAGTCTGCTAACTTTTTTAAATCATCTTCTCTTAAATACAGATTCTTCTTTTTGAAGATTTTTTGTTGGTGCTTAGTTAATGAAGATTGATAATCCAAGCCGTCAAAAAGTTTTACCTTAGGAGAATTATTCGCAATTTCCGCTTTTCTAGCTTTGTTGATTTCCTTTTGATATTTTTTCAAAGTTTTTAAATACTTTGAAGCTTTAGACCATGTACATATTTTTTTACAAAGTTTGATAGAATCGATAGCACTGTTAACCAGACCATAGGCATTCGTACCTAATTTATTCATCTTAGGATATGTTTTAACTACTATTTTGTAATATGCTTTGATGAGTTTATCAGTTTTTCTTTTTTGTTTAGCGGATACTTTTTTTCCTTGGTGCATTCTATAATCTAAGTCATCAGCGTAGTTGCCCAGCTTATTCGATACAGTATCAGCTATATTACCCATGTCAAATTCTTTTTGTGCTCTTTTAGAAAGAATTTCAGCAGAAACAACTTGCTCAGTAGCAACTACAGGCGTTATTAACATCGAACACGCAATAGTTAGCATTATCAATTTCTTAATACTTTTCATTAGCTTTTACCTCCCTGTAATTAACTAAAATAAGGACCCGCAAAGAGTCCCTATTTATCACCTTATTAAAAATCTACTGAATAGATTCTTTAATTGTTTTCTTCAAAACCTTTTTACTTAAGTGACATTTCTTTAATAAAGCCTTGCCGATCTTTTTTGACGTGTTCTTGCTAAATAAACCCCAATAGCGCTTTACTGTTCTACCTGGATGGCGATAACCAATTAACAAAACACGATACTTTTTTCCTTTGTAAGAAATGTTCTTAACTTTTTCATTATTAACATCTTTTACAATTTTCTTTGATTTCTTATTCTGTATTGTTTGAATCAAATCGTAATTATTCTTACCCAATTTCTTATATTCAGTTTTAATGCATTCATTTTTGGAATCTTCCCTACTATTCTCATAAAGAGTATCAGAGTATGCCTCACCAGCATCAATGCTTTTTTTAGTGCCTAATATATAGAAATAATTTGAGTCGTGTTTATTTAAGTCATACCATTTACCTCTAAGTGCTTTAGGTGGATCCTGATATTGTCCGTCGGCTTTAACTGTTTGCTCTTCATTCTTATTAACAGTTGCAACAGTGGCAATTAAGCCCACACTAGCCACTAGCGTTATTAAAACCTTTTTTATTTTCATTATCTTGCTCCTTTAGTTTAGAAACCTATGCATCCTTGATGCTTTGCAATACATATTTCAGTTTAAATTTACTTAAATGACACTTCTTCACTAATTTTCTAGCATCTTTTTTACTAATTCTGTGATTAAACATTGGAGTATAGGAAATACTCTCACGTTCACCAAGGTCGTCCCAATAATCAATTAAAACTTTATATTTTTTATTTTTATAGCTAGCTTTTTTAAGCTCAAACGTTGAACCCATGAACGAACTCTTACTTCCGTCCTTGTTATGCTCTTGGTTTGTTATTTTATATTTGTTTTTACCTAATTTTTTCCATTTAGCAACGTTTTTTTTAACCTCAAATAACCCTTGACCCCATCTAATGACTGATGAAACGGATTTAGTATACCTGACCCGTGGCTTTTTTTCACCAGCATAATACCATTTCCCACGCATAAATTTGGGCGTGTCCATGTTCGATTCATACTTCATTTTTGCTGCATGGACTGTTTGTACTTGACTTGTACTAATACTGCCAGCACTTGCAACTAAACTTAAACTTGCAACTAATGCCACTATGGCTTTTTTTAATTTCATAGTTTTCTCCTTTTATTCTTTTATATGAAAATCCTATTCCAAAAAATCTGATACCTTGACACCATTCATGATAGTATCTGGTGTTAAGTCTATTTCTTCAAAGCCGCCCCAGCGATACTCAAACACAATTTTATCGTCTGACCAGAAATTTTTTTGTCCAGTAACCTTCTTTACATCCTTATATATTTTAGTACCGCTAGCTCCGCGAATAACGATTACCTTATTGTCACCACTTTCCAAAGTAAGATCCACTTGGCTCGCATATAGTTCTACATCAAAATTCGTCATCATTTTTCTCCTCTAGTACTCTAAAACTTACTAGTGAACAAACTAGGTAATAATATTCTCTTTTTCACAAATTATATTTCTGTATATTTTGCCTTAATACGATAAACATATTGTTCATTTAATATTACTTAGTAATTCACCTCCCTTATCTAGTAGTCACTGATTTGTCTTGCTTTA
This sequence comes from Lactobacillus kullabergensis, assembly GCF_000967195.1. Taxonomy (GTDB): domain Bacteria; phylum Bacillota; class Bacilli; order Lactobacillales; family Lactobacillaceae; genus Lactobacillus; species Lactobacillus kullabergensis. The sequence continues at coordinate 290,365 of NZ_KQ033871.1, read as the reverse complement.
TGCAATGCATATTTATTATGGATTACTCCTTACAATTATTCCAGACAGGAGGTGAACAAATTGGCATTTCAAATTAGATCAAATCGAAAAGAAACTGAAAATAAGACGATTCGTTTTCCATTGAGTCTTATTAAACAGATAGAAGAAGCAATTGAAGGAAAAGACGTTACTTTTTCTAGTTTCGTTATTCAAGCATGTGAATACGCTCTTAGTAATCTAGAAGATACATCCAAGAAGAAATAACTGAATTTCCTATAGTTCTATTTTACATTTTACATTATATTTTGCAATATTAAATATATTGCAAAATATAATTTTTATTTGTTAATTATTAATTAGTTACTGCCACATAAATACTATTCATATTAGCTGATCGTATATTAAAACAGTGTCTTATGGCTTTCTCATTGTTAGACAAGGCACTGTTTTAATTTTTATTTTAGTTTTTATTCACTTTAAAGACTATATTTATAATTTTGTTGAGAATTAGCAATAATATTGATTTATGCTCATAATTTTTCAAAGAATAGAGCGACTAAAATGTTAAACAATAATGGTGATATGATTTGTTTAATAATCTAACTAAAATAATTTGCACACAAAAAAGTGGTTATAAATACCGTTATATCAACCTAAAAGCCCACCTAAAAGTTTTTATCAAGAACACAGCTAAAAACGTGTTCCGTATTGTGTGCATAATTATCTTTAATAAACAAAAAATAACCTTAACTTACCAACAGAAAACGCTGATATATCAAGGATATTTAATCTAACATAAACTTCTGAATGCTGATTGCCAGAATCGAACTGGCGACCTTTTCTTTACGAGGGAAACGCTCTACCAACTGAGCTAAATCAGCAACTTTCACAACGTTTAAATTATACCAAAACAAAAAAAGTCGTGCAATCGAATGCGCGACTTTTATTTTATTTCCAATCTAGGCAAAGTTCTTGCTTGTGCAGCAATTTTGGCAACTCATCACGGTCAATTCTCTTATCGTTTAACTTGTCACCAGTTATTTGCTTGGTAAAAGAATCAATACGTCTATTAGCATCTCGCAAATCATAGTAAGTTGTAACGACTTGGTCATAGTCTTTCAAGTCTGCCACTTTAAAATCACGCGGATACTCATTTTCAAAAGTAGTAAATGCTAGCGGCAAGCGCGGCTTCAATTGCGGCTCTTGGTCAGGAATACCCACTTGCATCCCTAAAGCTGGAAACGTCAGTTTAGGCAAGTCAAGCACTTCCAACATTTTTAACGGGTGATCATTAATTGTGCCAAGTGGCACATAACCTAAATTCATACTTTCAACAGCATTAGCCACATTTTGCCAAGCAAGTAATGTGTCATCCATCCCCTGAAAGAAAATGTCAGTGGTATGAACACGGCCGTCATCTTTACCTAACTGGCGGCGAATTTGTTGGTTGCGGTATAAATCAACTATAAAGATAAACAAATCTCCTTCAGCACCAACATATTTTTGTCCGCACAATTCTCTGATTTTTGCCCTTTTACTTTCATCAGTAATATGAAGCATTGTCGCATTTTGCATAAACATGCTGGTCGCTGTATGTTGAAAAACGGTGTACAAAGTATTTAATTGTTCTGCACTTAGTGTTTGATCTTTAAATTTTCTGATAGAGCGATGATTAATTTGCTGGTTAATTGTGGAATTATGAATCATTTTGATACTTCTTTCTTGCTATCTTACTAAAAGTAACTTTATTGCAAAATGATTTTACTGTCAATAATTGTCTTTTAAATTAACAGACTGTGCTAAAATTTAGACAGAAGATCATTACCATATAATAATTGGAGGAATTTATGCGCGTTTTAGTTATCGGCGGTGCCGGGTATATTGGCTCAGTAGCTGTAAAGAAATTAATTGAACAAAATAATGATGTTGTTGTCCTTGACGCTTTGTACACTGGATACAGAAAGGCAGTCAACCCTAAAGCCAAGTTTTACCAAGGAGATATTGAAAACAAGTTTTTAGTCAGTCAAATATTGCGTCAAGAAAAAATTGAGGCAGTTATGCACTTTGCCGCTTATTCTTTAGTGCCTGAATCCGTGCAAAAGCCACTGAAATACTATGATAATAACGTTTCAGGTATGATCGCACTCCTGGAGGCCATGAAAGATGCCGATGTAAAATACCTCGTCTTTTCTTCTAGCGCTGCCACATACGGCATCCCTAAGAAATTGCCAATTACTGAAGATTCACCACTTAATCCGATCAGTCCTTATGGCGAAACCAAAGTAATGATGGAAAAAATTATACACTGGGCAGATAAAGCTGATGATATCAAATCAATTGCACTGCGCTATTTCAACGTTGCTGGTGCTGCAAGTGATGGGTCAATCGGAGAAGATCATTCTCCGGAAACGCATTTAATTCCTAATATTTTAAAAAGTGCTGTCAGTGGCTATGGTAAATTTACCATTTTTGGTAATGACTACGACACTAAAGATGGCACTAATGTCAGAGATTACGTTCAAATCGAAGATCTCATCGACGCGCATGTACTGGCACTAAAATACTTAGTTAAAACCAACAAATCCGATGTTTTCAACCTCGGAACTGCTCACGGTTATTCCAACTTAGAGATCTTACAGGCGGCTCGTAAAGTTACCAATATTGAAATTCCATATACTATGGGACCACGACGTGCAGGAGACCCTGACAGTTTAGTTGCCGATTCAGCTAAAGCCAGAACTATTTTAGGCTGGGAGCCACAACACGAGAGCGCTGAAGATATGATGGCAAGTGCTTGGAAATGGCATCAAACTCATCCTCAAGGATACGAAGACAAATAACAAAATTGCTGGTAAATTTTACCAGCAATTTTTTTGATTAGTTTTTAGGGTTAAATGTGATATATAACTCCATATCACAGAACTTACCGTGATACTTAACTTCATCTTTAAGCCTGGCCACATATTCAAAGTGCAGCCTCTCTGCAATGGCTCTACTAGGTTTATTATTATGATCTGCCAGTAATTTAATACTGTGTAATCCAAACTGGTTGAATGATACGTCTACTAACTTTTTAACGGCATGGGTCATTATTCCGTTACCCTGATATTTTTGTCCCAGCCAATAGCCAATTTCGCCGCTTTCATTTTTCAGCTTAATATTGTGCAGGTCAACCATTCCCGCTGGTTTGCCATTGACAAGAACAACTAGTACCAGTTTCTTATAATTAGCGGTGTCAACTCGCATTGCCTTAATAAAATCAACTTCATCTTTGACACTCGCTATCTTACCTGCCCAAGGTAAAAAATGTGCCAGCTGATCACGGTCATGGACAATAATTTCGTATAAAGCATCCGCATGACTGACTTCCGGTAATACCAAACTAATCTCCAAGTTATTAACAGTAAATTGGCCAATGGTAAACATTAAATCTTCCTCCTTAATTTATTTTTAATAAAATATATGATACTACAATTTGTCTTTAAATAAAGCCCTTTTTAACATAACAAAATTTACAATTTAGCGAAATTTTAGTTTGGTTAAAAACATACACTTATGTATAATGCTATAATTTAATAATGTAACTAATTTTTAAGTATTTGGAGTGATTTAATGAGCGAAGAAGAGGAAAATAACGGTTCTGGTTACGAACGAACCTTGACTAACGCGCATATTCAATTGATTGCCCTGGGTGGGACAATTGGTACTGGTTTATTTCTAGGCGTAGGTAATAGCATTAGACGAGCCGGTCCCAGTGTCATTTTGATTTATGTCGTTGTCGGTATTTTCTTATTTCTACTAATGCGAGCTTTAGGTGAGCTCATAGTTTCAGACTTATCCAAGCATACCTATATTGATTTTATTGAAAAGTACTTGGGTAAAAACACTGGATTTATTTCAGGTTATCTCTACTGGATCAGCTGGGTAACTCTGGGTATGGCAGAAATGACAGCCTTGGGAATATATTTTCAATACTGGTTTCCCCATTTGCCTACATGGGTACCTGGCTTAGTAACCATCGCAATTTTACTATTTATCAATTTGCTTTCTGCACGTCTTTTTGGCAATCTGGAATTTAGTTTTGCCATAATTAAAATTGTGACCGTTATTGCATTCGTGATTTTAGTGGCCTATTTGTTAATAACTGGTGGAAAAACCTCTTTTGGACCCGTTACTCTTGCTAACTTATCCACACATGGCGGCTTTTTTGCTAAAGGCGGCACCGGGTTCTTTTCCGGTTTTCAGATGGTTATCTTTAGCTTTGTTGGAGTTGAACTAGTCGGATTAACTGCTGCAGAGGCGCAAAACCCCAAAGTAACAATTAGAAAGGCTATTAATGAGGTTCCACTACGAATAATTTTATTTTATGTGCTTGCTATCATCGCTATTTTAGTAGTGATTCCCTGGAATAAAGTAGCAACTAACTCTAGTCCTTTTGTACAGACATTAGCTGCCACTGGCATCCGCAATGCCGGCTCAATTATCAATTTTGTGGTTATTTCTGCTGCTGTTTCCTCGACTAACAGTATTTTATACAGTGCAGGCAGATTGCTATTTTCCGTAACTTTTAACGGTAAGGGAAAATTTAACCAGACATTTGGTCACCTGAGAAGACAGCTGCCACAGAATGCCTTGACTTTATCCGCTTGCCTAATGGCTTTGGCCCCCTTAGTTATTATAATTATTGGGAATGAGGCGTTTAATTTTATTTCATCTACATCTACCAGTATGTTTTTAATTATCTGGTGTCTGATGCTTTTAACCCACATTTCCTACCGCAAAAAAACGCCAGCACAAGAATTAACAGATTTTAAAATGCCTGTTTTCCCTTTTTTGGACTACATAACACTGATCTTTTTTATTTTAATGATCATATTGTTGTTAATCTTACCTGAAAACAGAGTATCAATGATTTCTGCACTGTTAATCTTTATAGTTTTGTCAATCGTATCTAAAATTTGGCACGAAGAAAAGAAAGCATAGCAATTCAAGCTTTACAACAGAAAGTTGCTGATGAATTAGGTGTTGTCGGAGAAATAAGTATTAAAACCAAGAATTAAGTAAAAAAATTCCTAGACAATTAATTTTGTCTAGGAACTTTTTTATTTATGCATTATTCTTCTTTTGATTTTTTGCCATAATCCCAGTGCCTGTCGCATGCGATTGGCAGATACATATTCACGAATAGCGCGCAAAGTTTTTTTATTATTACGTGTTGTAAAAATAAATTTTCCGTTTGCACGGGTGCGAATTTCAAAACGTGGTATATAACGTCCGTGAAAATAAACATCCGCAACAACATAGGTAACTTCTTGCCACGGGATTTGGACATAATCAGAGATATTGCGATCATTATAGAATTCAAATGCCTTATCTCCGACCATTACTTTACCATATGTTGAAAACGAACGAAACCAAGTCGCATTTGCCGTTAAGTCAACTTTAGTATTTCTTGATTCAACCATTTTAGATTAAAGCACATGCAGAACATGCAAAACGACACCAACAACGAAGATGGCAATAATAATTACGATTGGTGAAACTTTCTTCTTTAACAGCCACATACACAGAAAAGTCAAAAGCAGTCCAGCTAAGCCAGGGATTAAACTATCCAAGTTGTTTTGCAAAGTAGTTACTTTAAACTTGGTTAAAGACAAGCCATTAGCTTGGTCAATTAGAGCCTGCTGAATCCCTTTAGCACCGGCTGGAAGTGAGCCCCAATCAATATAGCCACCCTTTTGGACAGGCGTCTTTGAAACAATCGGAGTGAACTTAATGTTAACCCAGCGTTCAATCAGGGAGCCTAAAACAAACATACCCATCATCGAAGCTCCACGGGTTACCTTTTGCAATAGACCACCAGACATATCATTAGTAATCGCAGAACCAGCCTTGTAGCCAAATTCCTGTGTGTACCACATGAAGGCCAATCTAATTACGTTCCAAATAACGAAGAACAAAATTGGTCCTAAAATATTGCCTTGAATAGCCATTGAGGCACCTAGAGCACCAACAATTGGCCGTACAGTGTACCAGAATACAGGGTCACCGACACCGGCTAAAGGTCCCATCATTCCAACCTTAACACCTTGAATAGCTTCATCTTCAACTTTAGCTCCATTAGCCTTATCCTCTTCTAAGGCTAAAGTAACACCTAGAATTGGCGATACTAAGTAAGGGTGAACGTTGAAGAAGACCAGGTGTCTCTGCAAAGCAGCTGCCATATCTTCTTTTTTAGGATAAAGTTTTCTCAAAGCAGGAATAAGTGAATATGCGTACCCACCGTTCTGCATTCTTTCGTAGTTCCATGAAGCTTGCAAAAATTGTGAGTGCCACATAACTTTGAAGCGGTCGGCTTTAGTTAATTTTATTTTTTTATCAGCCATTATAAAATCCTCCTCTTAAATATCACTCTAATAGTCATCTATGATATCGCCGAGTGGATCGCCGGTACCCTCATTATCAGAACTTGAACTGCCGTTATTGCCATTTTTTGACTCTAAAGCTAAGTACATGAGCGCCATCGCTAAACCGATTGCACCCAAAGCAATCAAAGTTAGATCTTTAATAGCTGCCAAAGCAAAACCGATGGCAAAGAACGGCCAAACTTCACGACTAGCCATCATGTTGATTACCATTGCGTAACCAACGGCAACAACCATGGCACCACCTATTGACATACCATCACTAAGCCATGCTGGCATTAAGCCCAGCCAGTATCTAACTTGTGAAGCAGGAATAGCTAACAGCAGTGCAGCCGGAATAGCGATTCTCAATCCCTGCAGACAAACATCAAGCCATTGCCACATATTAATTTTACGCCAATCGCCTTTTTTAGCATCAGCATCCATAATGTGGACAATACCAGTAGAAATTGTCCGAACGATCATAGTCAAAAATAGTCCGGCAACGGCCAGAGGCATGGCAATACCAGTAGCCATACCAATGCCCTTTGTTCCTTGACCACTTTGAACCAAGATGATAGCGGAAGCTACTGAAGCCAAAGCAGCATCAGGAGCAACAGCAGCACCAATATTTGCCCAGCCCAAGGCGATCATTTGTAAATAGCCACCTAAGATAACACCCAAAACCAGATTACCGGTTACCAGGCCGATTAGTGTACAAGCAACCAATGGTTGGTGGAATTCCCATTGGTCCAAGATGCCTTCCATACCTGCAAGAAAGGCAACTATGACAACTAAAATCATTTGAATAGCGTTCATTTTTTACTCCTATTCTCTTACTTGTTTTGTTCATCAAGCAAACTTTGAGCTTTATTTAAAATAGCTTCCATATTGCCCTCTTTATCAGTTGGAACTTTACGCACATCATACTTGATTCCCATTTTTTCAAGTTCGTGGAAAGTATCAACATCTTCTTGATTCATGGACAACACATTGTTAGCATTGACATCGCCTACTTTATAGGACATTGAGCCAACATTGACTGTCTTAATGTCGACGCCTGCTTTGATGACTTTTAAAACATCTTCTGGATTTTCAAAAAGCAGTAAGGCATGTGTGTTACCAAAGCGGGGATCTTTAGCGATCTCTACCATCTTTTTCAACGGAACAGTATGCGCTTTGACACCAGCAGGAGCAGCTTCACGAATCATGCTTTTACGCATTTCGTCTTTTGCTACACTGTCAGAAACAACGATAACTCGGTCAGGGTGCATGGTTGGTATCCAGCCAGTTGCCACTTGTCCGTGTAGCAATCGGGAATCAATCCGAGCTAAAACAAACTTAATATGACCATCACCAACAACAGTACCTTCAGGAATAGATTTCTTACTCTCTTTATTTTCAGAATTTGATTCCTTTTTTGTTTCTGTAGAATCTTTTGGCATTAATTCTGCAGGTTTAGTTTTAATTCCATTCTTAGCTGGCTCAACAATCGCCGTTGCAATTTGATGAGCGGTAATGTCAGGGTTTGTCATCCTCTGAGTTAGTGCTTCTACAACCATTGGTAGATTCATACCAGTGACAACCGCCCAATTTGGATGTTTTTCAAGCAAAGCATTTGCTTGATTAAATGGCGTACCTCCCCATAAATCAACTATTAACAAAACTTCATCTTGATTTTCAAATGAAGCAATTGCTGTTTCCATTTTGCTTCTTATATCATCAGGCCCTTCATCGGGCTTTAAAATGACATGAGCAAAATTGTCTTGTTCGCCAAACAGCATTTGCGCAGACTGCGCAATTCCATCGGCAAATCCACCATGGCTGGCTAAAACAATTCCTACCATGAGATTTCCTCCTTTAGATAAAATGTATCCGATAACATTGTACCGTGAAACAGGCTCTGTGTCACATTTTCTAACCATTACCTAACATTTTTCTAATATATAAGGACTAACACTTTATGCTTAATAAATAGACAAAAAAGAGAACCCGCAGGTCCTCTTTTCTCTCTTTGCTCG
>NZ_KQ033871.1:255365-277039 GCF_000967195.1 Lactobacillus kullabergensis | reverse complement strand
CCTGTTTGCCGTCTTGCCCGACAGCGTTTATTATCTTACTAAAGCAGCTCGCTTTTGTCAACTGCTTTTGCTCGATTTATGTTGAACTTGTTATTTGTCGTAACTCGCTCAGACACATGTAATACCTTACTCTTTTTGTACTCATTCGTCAAATTAATCATTTTGTTCGTTATTTAAGTAAAATTGATTTCAAATTAGTTTTCACTAATACCTGTCAGACCAGTTTTTTTACTTTTTAGACTAGACCAATTAACCAATTATTCGTAATTTAGTTATTTTTGCCACTTCTATTAACAAAAATTTGGGCAAAAAAATTTCGCAAGTTTATTCAACCTGCGAAATCATAGCAAAGTGCTACTCATTAAATCAAAGTTTCTTCCTTATTAATCTTTGTCATTCCATTCATATAAGGAACCAAAACTTCTGGTACGGTAACTGTTCCATCTTCATTTTGATAGTTTTCTAAAATTGCAGCCACAGTTCTACCAACAGCTAATCCGGAGCCGTTAAGAGTATGTGCCAAATGCAGTTTGCCATCATCATCACGATAGCGAATTTGCGCACGACGAGCTTGAAAGTCAGTACAATTTGAGCAACTGGAAATTTCACGATACTTATCTTGAGCCGGCATCCAAACTTCCAAATCATAAGTTTTAGCACTGGTAAAGCTGGCATCCCCAGTAGACAAAGCTACCACATGATATGGCAAGTCAAGTTTTTGCAACAAGTGCTCAGCATTATGAGTTAGTTTCTCTAATTCATCCCAAGAATCTTCCTGCTTGCAAATTTTAACCATTTCAACTTTTCTAAATTCATGCATTCTAATCAGACCGCGAGTATCACGTCCAGCTGAACCAGCTTCACTTCTAAATGCTGGAGACAATGCAGTTACATTGATTGGCAGCTTCTCACCATGAATAATTTCGTCACGGAAATAGTTAACAAGCGGAACTTCAGCAGTTGGAATCAAAGTTAAATCACGTGGCTTGTCAGGGTTGTCGTTATCAACAATGGTGTACACATCTTCACGGAATTTAGGAAATTGTCCAGTGCCCTGCATTGATTCATCGTTAACCAAATATGGCGGAATTATTTCGGTGTAGCCTTCTTTAGTGTTTTCATCTAAGAAGAAGTTAAAAACAGCCCGCTCAAGTAAAGCACCAGCACCTTTATAATAGACAAAACGAGCACCAGAAACTTTAGCTCCTCTGTCCCAATCCAAAATATCGAGATCAGTACCAATATCCCAATGTGCCTTAGGCTTAAAGGCTAACTTAGTCGGTTCATGCCACTTGCGAACTTCTTCATTATAACTTTCATCAGGTCCGATTGGATCAGAATCGTCCGGGAAATTAGGCAGTCTTAGCAAGATGTAATCTTGCTTTTCAGTCAATTCAGCAACTTTATCATCAAGTTCCTTAATTTCCTGTCCTACTTCACGCATTTTTTTAACTGCAGCAGAAGCATCTTCTTTGTTTCTTTTAATTTCCGCAATTTTCTTTGAAACTGTATTGCGTTCAGCTTTTAATTGTTCACTGCGGTTCAATTCTTCACGCCGATCGGCATCAATTTTAACCAGTTCATCAATCTCTTCCGGCTTAACGCCACGTCTGCCAAGCTTATCCTTGGCCCAGTCAAGATTCTCGCGAATCACCTTTATATCCAGCATCTTTTTACCTCCACAAAAAAAGCCAACTCATCCCACAAGATTGGGACGAATTGGCTCATACATGGCTTCGCGGTACCACCCAGTTTCAGCTAAATATTTAGCTGCACTTCATTAAATCGGCGATAACGATGCCGCGTGCCGTGTAATTATTAATTACCCACATTAATGGAATCTGGAAACGACATCTATTCGCTTGCACCAAGATGCGAACTCTCTGAATCAGTCTGAGGATTCCGTGTTTGGATATTATTTTAAGCTATTATGCTTTTTTTAGCAAACAATATTTAATGTTTTTATAATTATTTTTGTAAAAAGATTGTGCCAAATTTAAATCACTTTTCTCTTTTAAGCCAATCTGCCTTTTTCAGCAAAAAATAATCTTCCTGATATTGAAATAGCGTACTTACCATACTCATATCGACCGAATAAATATATTTAAAGCCTAGTCGAGTAAGTAAATTTTGTGAGCGAAAATTATTTTTAAAAGTGCCAGCCCAAATTTCAGATTGATTGAGCTTTTTAAACGCATAATTTAAAAGTAAATTTAAGGCTTCAGTCATATAACCTTGACCAGAAAAATTTTTATCAAGTAAAAAACCTATTTCCTTGGTATGTAATAATTCTTCTTCGCTTGTACCTCTATTATATAGTTCAGCTAAGCCAATTAATTGCCAGGTATTTCTAAGACAAATTGCATAACTATACTTTCTTGCGGCATACTTTCCTGCAGCAACCTCAGCTTCCGCCAGATTTTGATAATGCCCAAAACCTGCTAAACGCCGATAATATTGATCTTGTCCCCATTTTAGCAAAGTAGGTGCATCCGATAGTTTAAAAGGACGAAAATAAATTCGGCTGTCCATTAATGACCAGTCAATCTAAGCAGCCAGTCCATGCCAAATTCCAGCGCAAAACTGTATGCTGCAATAGTCCAGGGTTTGCCCAATATGATAATCCAAAAATAGGTCCAAAACTTCATATCAGTTAAACCTGCCAAAAGACATAAAACATCATCTGGTGCCATTGGAGCCACAATGCAGATTGCAAAAAACCAGTTGAATTTCCGCTGGTTTTTAGTCCACTTCATATATTTATCAAGAGTTTTTTCAGAGACAATATGAAGAATAAAAGGTCTGCCGTAAAAACGTGCTAAAAAGAAGTCAATAATTGATCCAATACAAATTCCCACGTAGTTGTAAATAAAACCAGCTACAGGTCCAAAGAAAATAACTCCACCCAAAAGTGAAACGCCACCAGGAATAATAGGAATAACAACCTGAATTATCTGAATCAAAACAAAAATAATCGGCCCGATTATTTTCTTGTCAGCCAAATATGCTTTCATTTTGGCTTGACTGGTAAATATTCCCAATCTATACCAATATATACATAACAAAATGATAATAATCCCGCTGACAACGGTCAAGATATTAATCAGTCTTCGACTAGCTTTAGCAGACAGATGCATAGCTTACCTCCAATGTTAAGCCTAATTTTACCAAAAAATAAGCATAGTGATTACTTTTTAAGTCATTAAATAATAATAATTAAAATTTTTTAATTATTTTTTCTTAAAGTAAAAACAAATTGGGTTTTTAGCAAAAACCGACCTTTAATTACATTATAATAGATATTAAAAATACAATTTTTGGGAGGAAAATCGGATGGCAGAAATTATCAATGATGTCACTTATGATGAACAAAGAAAACTTAAGGTAGATATTTATAAGCCGGACAAAGTCGGTTTTGGTGACAAAATATTGCTGTTTTGGCATGGTGGTGGCTGGTTTCGGGGAGATAAAAACAGTATTAAGGACTTATGTCAAAAAATTTCTGATAAAGGTTTTACTGTTTTTGCACCTAACTATTCTCTTGCTCCACAGCATACTTTTCCAGCCGCACACCAAGACAGTATTAACTTTGTCAAATGGCTAATGCAAAGCGATTATGTAATTAATAAAAAAGTTGACATTACTCAAATTGGTGCCAGCAGTGGTGGCACAATGGCGCTAAATATTGCAGGCAAGTATGGTTTCCCAACAGTAACATGGTCTGCTCCTGTCAGTTATTCTGCCTGGATGAAAGACCACCAGAACGTCACGCCTGCAGTTGATGGTCATAAAGAACTAGGCTTGAGCAACCAACATGATATTAACAACGCTTTTTATAAATATTTTACTTTAGCATATGCAGGCTCTGAAGATGAAAAGGTGTTAAAAAAGATTGACGCAGATTCATATGATTACAGCAATCTACAACAATTATTAATGATCAATTCTGCAGACGAGTTGGCACCTATTAGATATTTACTTAATTTTATTGACTTTTTGGCTCAAAATAATCACGCTGTAGACCTTAAACTAATAGCGGGTAATCGGCATGCAATGACTTATGCTGCTCAGTATTTAGAGGAATCATTAACTTATCTTTTAAATGCAATAAAATAAATCTTTATTTTTACTTACTAATTATTAGTAAAATATTCTATATGTGCTATAATGATTAATGAAAACGGTTTATATTGATTTTGAGAAAAATCTATCCTGATTAAAATTTAAGGAGATAATATTATGGCTAAATATCAATCTATTAATCCATATACTAATGAAACTTTTGCCAGCTATGACAATCCTACAGCTGAACAAATTGAAGACGCTTTAAACTTGACCGATGCACTTTACCACAAGTGGCGTAATGAAGGCCCTGAAACCCGAACAGCAACATTACACAAAGTAGCAGACGGTTTACGCGAGCATAAAAAAGAAATGGCAGAAATCATGACTCGTGAGATGGGTAAAATGATTGGAGAATCTGAAGGTGAAGTTGATCTTTGTGTATCTATTTGCGATTACTTTGCCGACAAAGGTCCTGAATTGTTAAAACCAGAACCAATTGATTCCAAATTAGGCGATGCATATTACCTAAAGCAGGCAACTGGCGTAATCATGGCCTGTGAGCCATGGAATTTCCCTCTTTATCAAGTAATCAGGGTATTTGCTCCAAACTTTATTGTTGGTAATCCTATTATTTTGAAGCATGCCCACAATGTTCCAGGCTCTGCAGCTTTGATTGCTAAAATTATTAAACAGGCAGGTGCTCCTGAGGGAAGTTTGATTAATATGTATCCAAGCTACGACCAACTTGATCAAATGATTGCCGATCCTAGAATTCAGGGCGTAGCATTGACCGGCTCAGAACGCGGTGGTTCTTCAGTTGCTGAAAATGCGGGCAAAAACCTGAAGAAATCTACTATGGAGCTTGGTGGTAATGATGCCTTCATTATCCTTGATGACGCTGATCCTGAAGTTTTAAAGCAGGCGCTTAGTTCAGCCAGAACTTATAATGACGGACAGGTATGTACTTCTTCCAAACGCATTATTGTTGTTAAGTCTCGCTACGAAGAAACATTGCATGAATTAAAAGAGGTCTTTTCTAGTTTGAAGCCTGGAGATCCACTTGACCCAAGTACTACCTTGCCGCCAATGAATTCACAGAACGCAAAGGAAAAACTAACAAAACAATTAGATAGTGCCCTTGCGGGAGGAGCAAAAATTTTCTACCAATATCCTGAAATTGATTCAGATGGTGCATTCTTCCGTCCAACTATTCTAACCAATGTTGATCGTAATAATCCGGCATTTGACCAGGAGTTCTTTGGTCCAGTTGCTACTGTTTACGAAGTCGAAGATGAAGACGCCGCTATTGCTTTAGCAAACGATTCTAGTTATGGTTTGGGTTCTTCTGTTATCAGTTCCGACATTAAACGTGCTCAAAATGTAGCTGCACAAATTGAAACTGGTATGAGCGTAATCAACGGCACATGGATTAGTTCCGGTGAATTACCATTTGGTGGTGTTAAGAAATCTGGCTATGGCCGTGAGCTTAGTGATTTAGGTTTGATGGCATTCGTAAACCAGCACTTAGTAATATCAATGCCAACCAAATAACTTATCATTAAGATATAAATTAAAAAGCTGATAAACTGCGTTACTAAATAAGAACGTTGATCTATCAGCTTTTTATTTTTATTATTGCTTTTGACGGTGACGAAATAAATTATACCCTGTCAGTCCAGTCGTCATCACGCTAGCTAAAATTAAGAAATAAGTTGAAGCGCCAATTGAAACTGCGTATAAAAGCAGTTGACTGGTAATGCTGTGTAAAATACCATGATTAGACAGTGTACTATTAGACATTCTATAAATAATGTAAATTAGAAAAATAGTTTCAATCAAAGAAAGTAAAAATGCGATCAACCTGCTCTTTTTAGTATCTCTCAACGTGTGATAAATGATAAATAGAGGAATCAAAACAATTATTAACCATATTACACAAAGTAAGACACCTGAAAGCAGTGTGGCATTTGAAGAAAAAAGTCTGCCAGCAAGTCCGAAGACAACCCTAGTAATTGACATTTTTTGCCCGTAAGTCATGTCTAAAACAGATGCACCAGATCCAGTAAATAAAACTATCAGGTTTATTACTGCCACCAAAACAACTAGAAGCTGCACATAGGTAAAATGCTTCTTTACCTGAACATTTTCTTTATATTTTATACCCTTCTGGGCTAATCTGCTTTTCGATTTAACTTTTTCTTTCGATTCAGCCACATCATTGAACATGTTAGAACCCAATTGATTAATTTTTTGTGTTAAGCGCTCATCCACGGTATAACGATCAATTTTTTCTTGACGACTGCAAACAAAGTAAAGCCAGACAAGCAATGCAAAAAAGCAAATCCAACCAAAGCTGCGGGAAAAACTCATGAGAATTAGTAAAGCAATTCCCAATAGAAAAACAATCATGCTGTTAACATGAATCCATTGCAACATTCGCTCGATAACCGAATTTTGCTTTTTCGGATAAAATTCTTGCCGGTATACCTTGCGACTGGCTATTTTTTTACCGGCTTCTTCATCTTCATAGTTTGCCTTTTGATGTTGGTCAGTGAAAAAAGTCTCACGGTATTTTTGTAAATCAAAATGGCAGTTAGGACAGGTAACATCCGCATCGTTAATGGGACGGCCACAGTTTGGACAAGTAGTCATAAGAAACTTCCTTTAATCAATAATTATTAATAGCTTAATCATAAAACAAAAATAGCGATAAGGAAAACTCTTTATCACTATTTTAATACAGCTTTTTATTGTAAATTTTGAATTTGTTTCTTAACCCGCTTTATTTCAGAAATTGAAGTCTGGGAGTCAAGCATTAATTGATCAAGCTTGAACTTGAGCAATTCTAATTCATTATCATTGCTTTTTCTAGACCTTTTCTTCTGGGATGCGGAGGTTATTAAGCATCTGTCCTTAATTTGCCATTTTACAGCTTCAAGTTGCTTGATAAATGCCTGATCGTGCGATACGAGAATCATGGCAAAGGGATAAGCAGTGACAAATTCGGCTAAGGCATTAACCGATGCAATATCTAAAAAGTTAGTCGGTTCATCCAGCAGCAATAAATTATATTGACCTGTAAGTATCTTAGCTAAGTTGAAACACACGAGCTGCCCACCACTAAGATCACTTATTTTATGCTGCCCGTATTGACGTAAATGTAGATCACCTAAAACCTGCATAGTCGAACTATCATCAAATATACTGGTAGCAAAAAGAGAATCTATCAGGGTTTTATCAGTTTGGCTAGTAACAATATTCTGGTTAAAATAACCTATTTTCAATTTAGAATTATAAAAACCGGTTAACTGTCTATTCTTGATTTTTTTCAGAAAAACTGTCTTACCAATCCCGTTTTGCCCAGTTAAAACTACTTTTGAGCTATAAGTAAGATTTGCTTCCTGAGTAATGCTAAACAACTCTTGACCATAAGCATTAACCTGCTGTTTCTCCAGCCGTAATGCCTTGCTTTTAGGAGAAATCGATAAATCAGTTATTGCATTGTTGCCATTTTTTAAGGTAATCGCATGATGCATTTGCGGCTTCTTTATTTCTGCTTTTTCCTTATTGATGCGGCTAGCAAGATTCTTACTTGCTCTTATAACATTATTTACAGTTTTTTGTTTTCCCATTGACTTTGACCGCCAATCAGATGAAGAAAGTCCCTTTTTGTTGTGAGAGAAAGTTCTGGCCTTATTAAAATGCAGATTATAACTTCTCTTTAACTGCTCAAGGTGCTTTTTCTTTTGCTCATAAGTCGTTTCTGCCCGTTTTCGCTGATCTTCGCTAAAGCTGCGAAACTCTTCATAAGTCCCTGAGAAATTGTGTACTTCTTTATTTTGAATATACCAGATTGAATCACAAACTTTGTTCAAAAAATTCTGGTCATGACTGATAATTAAACAGGCAATTTTGCTTTTACTTATTAACTTTATTAACCATTGTTGCTGGGTAATATCCAAATTAGAAGTGGGTTCGTCCAAAAGCAGCAAACCGTTAGGCATATTTTTTAATTGGGTGACGGCCTTATTGAGAGCCAATTTTTCCCTTTGTCCACCGCTCTTATCCCCAGCATCAAGCAATTGTGAAACATAAGCAAAATTACAATTGCTGGAAACCGTGCCTTTAACAGTAAATGAATCTGTTAATTTTTCTTGAGCAAGTATTCGCATTAAAGTTGTTTTACCGGCACCATTGTTGCCAATTAAGCCAATTTTTTGCCCAGAATTGATGCTCAAATTTGAGACAGTCAGCAGTTTAGAAGCTGCCACGCCAATTTGTAAATAATCTATTTTAATTAATTCCACTTATAAAACCTCAACGTGTACACATAATACACTAAATAAGCTGCAGTTCATTGAATTGCAAAAATTACTCTATCTGCAAAAGTGATTCGCTCTACGTTAGGTTCAAAATTAAAAAAGTGATTAATTGTTTAAAACTTTAACGAGAGCTTACTGATTATTTACTTGTCTTGACATTCCAGTATTCCTTACTTTCTGCTTAAAATTTAATTAAAAATATTATACTATAATAAATTAACTTTTGTAAACCTGTCAGAAAACATATTTCACTAACAAAAAAGCTGAAACTCTCTAAATGAGAATTTCAACCTTTTAATAAAGTTCAATTATTTCTTAGCACGCTTATTCTTGTGCCAATGGACACCTTCATAGGTCAACTTGACAGCAGCAGACAAAGTGATCGGCATAATAAAGACTAAGATTATCAGTCCAATAATCACTGCCAAGGCCACTTCAATCAGAGTTGGAATCCCTGAAGGGATTAGCGCAGCAAAAGTACCACCTAAAATGATAGCAGCTGAAACTACAACTGTGCCGATAATACCACAAGCCTTTAGCATTCTTTGACTTGGCTTACCGTCTTCAAGTTCACGATAGCGAGTCATTAAGAAGATACTGTAGTCAACGCCCAGGGCAATTAACATGATGAAGCCAAAGAACGGTGTGTTCCAGGTCAGCATGGATTTGCCTAATGCAGCTTTTACTACCCATTCTGTAATTGATAATGAACAGAAGTATGCAATCAAAAGAGTACCCAGGATATAAACTGGTTGCAAAAGTGAACGAGTTACAAAAATGAGGGCAATTCCAATACCAATCAACATTATGGCAGCAGTTCTAATAAAGTCTCTGTTGGCAATATCTTTGATGTCAGCAATGTTAGAACTCTCTCCGCCCATTGCTACTGTAGCCTTTTTGAGCCTGGTTCCTGCTAAGGACTTCTTAGCCATCAAACTCAGATCCTGCGCCTTCTTGGTTGCTTTAAGACTACTTGGATTTGACTTAAAGACAATCATAAGCATTGCAGATTTCTTATCAGGACTCAGATAATTTTTAATTGAGGTTTGGAAAGTATCGTTTTTAATAAATTCCTTTGGGATATAGAAAGTATCTGCGGCTGAGGAACTAGCTAAACCATTAAGATAAGCTGCACCTTGACCAAGTCCACTATTAACTTCATCTACCCCATTGGTAATCTTTGGTGTACTTGAAGCCAATTTCCCTGCACCAGTATTTAGTTGACCAACACTGGAATTCAATTGGCCAATGCCTGAGCTTAATTGACCAGTACTGGAATTAACTTGACCAATACCTGAGCTTAATTGACCTGCACTGGAATTAAGTTGACCAATACCGCCATTTAGAGTAGAAGCACCACTATTTAATTGACCAGAAGCAGTAGCCAGTCTGCCGACACCAGATTGCAGCTGACCCATTTGGCCAGATACATCTGGCATTGAAGCAGAAGCTTCTGCCCATGATTTTTCTAAAGCAGCACCAGCAGCTTGCATGGCAGCCATCTTCTGTTGTTGAGTTAAACCGGGTATACTGTTAATACTCTTTGCTAAGTTAGCTTTATAGCTCTTTTCTAAAGCAGCCTTAGTATTTTTCTGCGCATTTGCGATACCAGCACTGCCACTTGCCAATTGAGAATTCAACTGGTTAAGGCCACTGGTCATTTGCTGGGTTCCGCTCTGCAGACGGCTTGCACCACCTTGCAGTTGACCAGTACCATTTTGCAACTGGCTGGCACCATTTTGCAGCTTACCCGTACCAGCTTGCAATTTGCTTGCGCCATCTTGGAGTTGACTAGTACCATTTTGCAACTGACTTGTTCCATCAGCCAATTGACTTGCACCAGCAGTAACTTTTTTGCTTGCCTTGCTCAATTTACCTAAACCGGCACGTGCTTGATCAACACCTTGGTTGACAGTATTTAACTGGTTATTGACGTAAAGCTGATCAATGCTTTCACCATAAGGCTGAGTTACAGAAGTGACAAAAGCCACATCTCCAGATGCCTGGAGTTGTCTGGTTAATTGATCAATTAACCGCAAATCTGCTTCATTATCAAGTTTATGGTTACTCTTAATATAAAGTGTTGAAGGTTCAGTCATCCCTTTTGAAAAGTGATCTTCGACAACTAGCATCCCTGCTTTAGCTGAAGCACTATTATCAATCTCATCAGTGTCATCATAATTCAAGTGACCAGTATACATAAGACCAAAAGGAAGCACAACCACAGCCAATACAATTAAGTAAATAATTGGGTGAGCAAGTGTCGCTTTGGAAATACCATGCCATAATTTATCTTCATGCTCACCGGTAAACTTCTTCACCGGCCAGAACATTTTTTCTCCCAAAACAGCCATGAAGAAAGGATTGAGTGTCAGCAGCACTATTAATAAAACTGCTACGCCGACCGCAACACCAACTGCTGAGCGATAAATGGAAAAGTTAGCCAGACTTAACGCTGAAAATCCAATTAAGATGGAAGAACCGGAATACAGAATGGTTTTACCAGCGACCTTTAAGGCACTATTCATCGCCTCATAGCGATTCATTCCTTTACCGAGGTCTTCTTTGAACTTGTCATACAAAAGGATGTTGTAGTCCGTACCAATTCCGAATAACACAATAATCATAAAGACTTGTGTAAAGTTAGAAAACGGGAAGTTTTGGTATTTAACTAAGTTAGTAACAATCGCAAATGATGTGATAAAGGAAACCCCAACAGTCAGTAATGAAATCAGGGGCACTATTGGTGACCTGAAGACAATCACTAACACGATGAAAATAAAGATAACGGTAATTACTTCTGTTTTCTTAATTCCCTCTTGAATAGCATTTGAAAAGGCATTTTGTAAAACATCAGCACCAGTAACATAAGTCCTGATGCCAGCAGTTTTGACTGCTTTATTCAACTCAGCCTCAACATCATTAACCGGTCCGTGCTTTTTAGCCACATTCAACTGCATTATCCAGGTTGTATTATCCTTTGACTGCAGCTTTTTCTTAGTAGCAATATTATCATCTGGGCCTAAAATCATTTTAATGCCGTATTGATCCTGATCATTTTTCAATCTGTCAATAGTTTCATTAATGGCATTCTTATCATCGGAAGTCAGTTTGCCTTTTTGCTTATTAAAGACCACTGCAATCTGATAGGTATTTTTTTGTTTAGGACCCCAATCATTTTGGATTGATTTTGCGACTTCACTTTGAACGTCAGACGGTAAGGAAATATTTGAGTGCTCACGGGTTAACCCTGTAACGTCCGGCAAAGCCACAACAGAAATGATTAAAATTAAAATCCATGCAATTAACGAGAAAATATGATTTTTTACTAGTTTATGCACTCTGATTTTCCTTTCTATTTTTTTGCAATAATTTCTTGGGCTGAACCAATTGAATAATTAATTCATGATAACCTTGGTCAGCCTCTTCACTAGTTTCTTCTGTAAAAGAATCGGATACATCTAAAAAAACGTATCCTAGTACTGCCCCAATTAAGGAATGGAGCGAAACCGTGCTGTCACTTCTCAAATTTAGTTTGTCAGCCAAAGCTATTATCTTTAAAATTTCTTGAGTAATAGCATCGTCTTTTTGGTACTCATTCAAATGGTAGAGAATACTAATTAAAGCGGGATCGTCTAAAATAAAATCACGGACGATATCCGCAAATTTAAGTAAAGCCTCTTCACCCGAAATTCCGATCAAATTATCAACTAATTTTTTACCTAAAATTTTAATTCTGCTTGCACCGACAAGCGACAACAATTGCTTTCGACCTGAAACATAATGATAGAGTGACTGTGAACGAACGCCTAACTCTTTGGCTAGGTTCGGCAGAGTGGTCGCGGAAAGTCCCTTTCGTCCAATCAGCTCCGTCGCCTTCGCAATCACCTTATCTAAATCAAGGCTTCTTTTTTTAACCAATTTCACCCCTCCTTCTGACAGCATACTGAATAATATAGCACTACAACATGAAGAATACAATCTACATGCTGTAAATTATTTTATATTATCAAAAAAGCCCTAAAACATGGATTTTATTAGGGCCGATTTTTTAAGATTTGGTAAAGTATACGTCAAAAATGTTATTTAAAAAAGCTGTTGACTGCCTTTCCCAGTTTAACAAAATCATGATCATTATTGCTCCAAACGCTGACGCAATAGGCATTACCATTAGACTGGACAAGTGCAACATTGGCTTTACTATCCCCAATAGCATAAATTAAACCCTTGCTATTACGGATAATCCTGGGCTTAGTTTTGTTAGCATTCAGTGCTCCTAAAACTTGATTGGAATATTGTCTGCTTAAAATCTGGTCATGGTATAGACTCACCATAATTTTATTCAAATCATTTGCAGTAGTATAAGCTGCTGGTTTAGCTGAAAGTTTTCCTTTAATTGTAGTATCATGGACACCGATTTTCTTAATAATAGAGTTAACGGTAGCTGGCTTAACTGTGCGCAACAAAGCGTTGGCTGCAGTTTTGTCACCTTGCATCATTAATTGCTTCAAATAAGTTGCATTATACGCAATTCCCTTTTGCAGGACCTTTTCACCTTTAACGTGATCTGCTTTTTTTATTTTAACAGCCTTATTCGCAGTTGCCTGCCCATGTTGTTCTTGATAAGTTAAAGCAACAAGTAAAAATAAGCGACTAATAGTATTTACACCATGTCTTTGACTCGTATTAGAAACACGGGCAAATTTATTATTATTCAGGTCTTGAACACAAACTTGATAGCTTTGATCCTTCCCCATCACCTGTACAATTTTTTCTGCCCATTTTTGCTCACTGTCGGAAGCAATTTTAATGTGATTTGGATACTCCATAGTCGCAACTTTTGGTTCACGGACGGAGTTTTTTCCCTTTTTATTTTTGACAACTTGTTCCTGTCCTTGACCCACAATTTTCAGGCTGCTGTTCTCTACTTTTTTAAGATTGACAGAATAGAGGATAAAAGCAATAAGTGCTGTGATTAATGAGCCTATCAAAACTTTATTTTTCATTTGTTTGCCTCAGTTTAAAAGAAGTGATGTCGTTTCATTAGCACAATCAACCATACCATCAAAAAGATCGTTATTACAGTAATAGCAATCCAGTCAGAGGAGCTATGGCCAACTGGGAGGCTGACGTTCATACCATAAAAGCCGGTTAAAATAGTGGGAATGGTTAAAACCAAAGACCAGACTGTAAGGAACTTCATCGTATCATTCAGGTTATTGTTCATCATGTTATTAGAAGTTGCAGATAAAGTTTGAGTTACCTGTTGCGAAATTTTCACCATTTCTGCAGATTGATTTGACTCAATTAAAACATCATCCAGTCGTTCACGTCCAGGCTTGGTGAAGTTCAACTGAGACATTTTTAAACTGTGCAGCATCATTAGGTTAGTCTGAATTGAGCTAGACAAATACACCAGACTTTTCTCAATGTTGGACAGCTCTACCAAGTCCTTGTTATTTATGTCACCAGAAAGCTTTTGATCTAAACTATTGCGTTCGGCATCAAGCTGAGTAACAGCTCGCTGGAAGTACTGCGATGAATATAGTAAAAACTTCATTAAAAGTTCAGTAACATCCTGTGCCATTGATAGCTCTCTTCTCGTAGCAGCATCATTAAACTCATCAAACACATAACTGGTTGACTGGGTATGAAAAGTAAAGATGTTTTCCCCTGATATTAAAAAAGTTATCGGGTGAGCCGTAAAATGCTTGATGGTTTTAGTGGGCCAAATAGGTACATCATAAACCAGCAAATTGATATGCGTATGAGTATCATAATCATAGTGGGGTCGTTCATGTCGGTCTGAAATATAGGTAATCATGTCAGGAGTAAAATGAAAATCCATTTGCAGCTTATTACTGTCTTCTTCACTCAAATTGCTGATATCATACCATTTATAATTAGTTTCTACTGGAAACTTTTGTTCTTTGATCACGTTTTCACCCCTGGCCACTGTATTTAGCTGGCGTAGCTACCAGCTTTTATATGCCAATATTATCTTACCATTGAAGAGAAAAACGACAAATAAAAAAACAGGTCAAGACCTGTTTTTTTAATTTTTATCACATTTCTATTGTTTCCAAGCTGCATCAAATTTATTTTTACCTGTTGTAATGGCTTTTTCAACATTACGGTTCTTTTGTGCAGCAGATAAGATTGACTGCATAATTGGGGTTAATTGACTAAATGTAGCACTAGAGTCCTTAATTACAGGAACACTGTATAGTGAGTTGGCATTAAGAATGTCTTCCAATTTGGCCGGCAGTTTAAAGTCTTTATTCGACTTATATTCATCAGACTTTGTGGCACTGTCACTAACGGGAATATAGCCGGTTTCTTTAGCCCACTTAATTTGACTATCTTTAGAAGAAAGATATTTCATAAATTTGAAAGCAGCAGCTTTCTGCATCGCACTGGCGTGGCTGAACATATAAATGTCGGTACCTTGTGACATTGTATATTTGCTTGGCCGAGCTGCAACTTCATAATTGAAGCCTTTCTTAGCTGCCTGTTTGATCCATGTTTCAGTTGATGAAGATGTAACAAACATTGCCAATTTTTTGTTAGTAAACGGAATGTACAAGTATTTATCAGAACCTGGCATTCTAAAGTAACCTGCTTTTTCCCCGTCGATAAAGTAATTGAGCAACTTTCTGGATTTAGCACCAGTAAAGTCAATTTTACTGGAGAAATTTTCACCCTGGTTCTTCATACCCAAAACGTAGTAGTTATCAAGATCATCAAAGCCTGCACCAACTACTTGATGGTTACTCTTTTGGTAAATAGTCTGTGCAGCCTTCTTAACCTCAGCCATTGTTGCAGGAACTTTGGTAATGCCATATTCCTTAAACATCTTGGGGTTATAAATTAAAACTTCAATTGACTTGTTAAAAGGAATACCGTATTGGATGCCCTTAATTTGCGCACCATTTAGCATGTCTTCCTTAATACCAGATGCTGAGGCACTGCCCCAGCCTACATTTTTATCATTAATGTATGGTTTAAGGTCAACCAACATCTTATTCTTAGCGGCACTTTCAAGCCAACCTGGATAAGCCTGAGTGATTGTTGGTAAATTTTTAGGTGATTGCAGAGTCGAAGTTATTTTTGACTGCAAGTTATCGTAATCACCTTGTTGTTCAAGCTTGATTTTTATTTTAGGATTTTTATTTTCAAAATCCTGAGCTAAACTTTTCAGTGTTTTTTCCTGAGAACCCTGCATCCCATGCCAAAAAACAACTGTAGTTTTTTGAGTTACTTTTGGTATTTTAGAACTTGAGGATGATGAACTGCCACTTTTTGAACAAGCTGCAGTTCCAATTAATGCCAAGCCAGCTACTGTAACAGCTACCAGCTTTTTACCGAAATTCATGATATCTTTTTTCCTCCAAAATTTTTTAAGTGCTCAATAGTGATAGTTTGAGCATTAATACTCATTTATTGTATAGCAAATAATGCAAGATTACAATAAATTTAGACACAAAAATTCGGCTTTATTTGTATATTTTACTTTATTTGCAATTATAGTTAGCTATTTTCCGAACATTTTCTAGATGACCTTTATTTTGTTCCATTTTAGGCATAAAAAGAACTTGCCAATTATTGACAAGCTCTTTAATAAAAATTGCTATTTAGTTTTTATTGCTTCCAAGCAGCATCAAATTTTGCTTTGCCCGCTTTAATAGCGTCATCAACATTTTGCTTCTTTTGAGCAGCAGCTAAAATATTTTGCATAACTGGATTCAAATTGCCGTATGCAGCACCAGCATTTTTGATAATTGGCACACTGTATAAGTTTGCCATTGCATCTTCAAGTTTGGCTGGCAATTTAAGCTTTTTAGTTTCTTTGTATTCAGCAGAATCAGCAGCACTCTGGTTAACAGGAATGTAACCAGTAGCATTTGCCCATTCAAGTTGACTTGCTTTTGAAGTCAAGAACTTAATGTAAGTAAATGCTGCAGACTTTTGGTCAGCTGAAGCATGCTTGAACATGTAAATGTCAGTACCTTGTGACATAGTGTATTTACCCGGACGAGGTGCAACATCGTAAGTGAACTTGTTGCCTACACCTTGTTTAACAAAGCCTTCACCAGCCGAAGTACCAATGTACATTGCTACCTTTTGGTTAGCAAATGGTCCAGATAAATAATGTTCTGAACCAGCTACTCTGAAGTAACCATCTTTGATCCCATCTGCATAAAAATTAATAACCTTCTTTGAAGTGTCGCCGGCAAAGTCAATTTTACTTGAGAAGTCAACGCCTTCGTTCTTCATGCCTAAAGTGTAGTAGTTTGATAATGAGTCAAAACCGGCGCCAACAACTTTATGATTACTCTTTTTGTAGATGATTTGTGAATCTTTCTTCAATTCATCCATTGTTGCAGGAGCTTTTTTAATACCATATTTCTTTAACAAGTCTGCGTTATAAGTCAAAACTTCAATTGATTTGTTAAAAGGAATACCGTATTGTTTGCCATTAATCTTAGCACCATCGAGAAGTGCACTCTTGATATTAGAAGCTTCACTGCTGCCCCAACCAACTTCTTTACTATTAATGTATGGCTTTAAATCAACCAGCATGTTTTTGCTAGCAGCATTAAAGAGCCAGTCAGGATATGCCTGAGTAATGGTTGGCAAGTTATTAGGCGATTGCAAAGTTGAATTAATTTTGGCTTGTAAGTCATTATAAGCACCTTGATTCTCCAACTTGACCTTGATTTTAGGATTTTTGCTTTCAAATTCCTGTGTCAATTTCTTCAAAGTCGATTGTTGCACACCTGTCATACCATGCCAAAAAACAATATTGGTTGTCTTTTTGACTTTGGCAATTTTTTCTGAACTTGAAGATGAGGAAGAATTAGAATTGCTTCCGCCATTTGAACAAGCTGCAGTACCAACAAGAGTTAAACCAACAGCAAACGCAGCGGCTAACTTTTTACTAAACTTCATTTGGTTAAACCTCCCAAATATAAAAACTAAACAACATTTTTTTGATTAATCAAAACGCAATTGTTTGGTTACGTTTTGGTAAAATCCTGTTACCATAAGGGTTTTCCACCAGCTCCGAATGCAATGTGTGCACGGGAATAAGTGTTGGTGGTTGAACCCAAGCAATAATTTGTTTTAGTTCTTGCTCGTCAGCGTGACCAGAACAACGCAACGTCTGAACTTCAATATTTTGCTCAGCGAGATTTTGCATAAAAGGCTTGTATGCTGGGTCAAAATCTCCTAATGGCTCTGCATTAGAGTGAATATACAAACCACCTTTTTGTAAGTGGTCGAAATCAGCAACTGCTTGCCAGAGGAATTCGTGATCATCATTTAGCAGATCATCGTAATGAACAGCTAGTTCCGGTTTCAGATCAACGAATTTCTGCTCCCCTAGCAAGTAATAATAAGGAAAATCTTGATTTAAACTTTCCTTGAGCAAATGAGCTCTTGCGGCATGCAAAACAACTTTACGCGGTGAATCAGAAATAATGCGCAATAGCCGCTCAACGTTGGTAGGATAAGTATTAAAAGTAATTTGCCGCTTAGGGTTGTCATTTTGCAATTGTACAAATTTGGCAGTCAATTCATCCTCATTTTTAGGACCAGTAAATTCTTCGCTATTTTCTTCATGCTTTTCTTCTGGCCAAGAAAATCCGGTTGCTTCAGTAATTAAAACATCACAGTCTTTGGCTGCTGCTAAAAATTTTTTAACCCAGTCAGGATGATACCCATGCAGACGAATATCACCAGTATAGGCAATTGCCAAATCCGGTGTTCTAACTATCAGACCAGTAGCGCCATACGCATCATGATCACTGGGCCACACCGTCATCGTTATATCGCCCACTTCTATTGGTTTTTGATACTCTGCTGCGATAATTGGGCGTGTATAACTTGCTTCATGATCTGCAGCCGGCAGCAGAAAGTCTCCTTTTTCATTTAAAACAGGCAGCATCTTAGCTGTTATCGGCCCTGCATACAAAGGTATTTCTGGAGCCAAGAAATTCATGGCTTTGCTGTGATCAAGGTGCAGGTGAGAGATGTAAGCTGCAGCATGCTCCCACCGGTCATGATCAAGTGGCTGGCCAGTTAATTCGGGATCATAAAAGTTTGGTACATCACCAATCAGTTCATTTTGCACTAAAGTCTGATAATTTTCGTCAGGCAAATTGAGCTCAGGTCGGTAGACTTCACCCAAATCAAATAAAATATGTGATTTACGGTAAGCTACTTCCATCATTGGGCCGCCAATAGTATTTAAACCATTGTAAAACGTAATGGTGGTTCTATCCTTTAAGGTCATTACGAACCACCCCCTTAATAATCTGTTTTCTAAAGATTAGGTACAAGACTAAAATTGGTAAAACAGTCAGGGTAGCAGCAGCCAGTTGCAATTGCGTTTCACTACCGGCATCGGATGCAAAGGCAGATAAACCATTATTTAGCAAACGCATGGTATCTTCATTTGTAACCAGTAATGGCCAGAGAAATGAATTCCAGCCAGAGATGAAACTTAAAAGACCAACTGTAAACAAGCCACCTTTTGACATCGGTACTAGAATTTTCCAAATATAGTCCCAATCGCTGGCGCCATCAATCATAGCTGCTTTATAAATCGTATCTGAGATTGAACCAAAATAGCTTTGTAAATAATACATGTAGAAAATCGAAGTCAAGAATGGCAAAACCAGTCCTACATAAGTGTTAAGTAAACCCATATGAGCAATTGTGTTGTAGTTAGTAAAAATAATTGCTTCACCAGGTACCATTAATAATGACAAAAGCACCATTTGAATTAAGCCCTTGCCCTTAAAGCGCAAGTTAACCATGGCAAAAGCGCCGAGTAATGAGTTAAACAGACTGACAATCGTGGTGACGCTAGCTGTTAAAACCGTATTGAAGAAGTAGCGGCCAAAAGGCGCACGAGCGAATACTTTGGCGTAGTTAGACCACTCAAAATGGTGGGGAACTAGTGTCGGCGGAATAGAAGTTGTTTCCTGAAAGCTCATCAAACCGCCTAAAATCATGTAAATGAATGGGAAAACAGTAATGATGGCAAAGATAAATAAAATAATGTAACTGAATAAAACTCCTAGCCGAATTCGTTTCATTTAATTCTCTCCTATCTTCTTCATCATTTTCCGTTGCAAGAAGGTTGCAAACAGAATAATCAGGAACAAAATTACCGTTGCCGCCATCGCAACTCCCGGGGTGCCGACAATTTGGAACTTATTGTAAATGTAGAACACAGCAGTTGTTCCCGAATTACCCACTCCGGCTTGCCCGTTAAAGAGTGCGTATACAGAAGTATAGATTTTAAAGGCCCCAATCACGTTCATTGTTAATAAGAAAGCAATAGTAGGAACCAGCTCTGGCATAGTAATGCGCCAAAACTTATCCCGACCGCTAGCACCATACATATCAGCAATTGTATAAAAATTCGGATCAATATTACGCAGTGCCCCCATTAATATGACAATGTTAAAAGCCAGTGACGACCAAATACCAAAGACAATAATGGTAGTTAAAGACATTGCTGGGTCATCAATCCAGTCAGGAGCTGGCAGATGCAAACATCTAAGCAAAAAGTTCAGCATCCCGTAATCACCATTAAAGATATAACGGAAAACAATTCCTATGGCAATTGTTGAAGTAACATATGGCATGAAAAACGTTGTTTCAAAGAATGACTTATGCTTTACCTTGTCAAAAATTATCCACGCCAGCATAATTGAAATAATTAAGCCGATTGGTACTGAAATAATTGCATAGAGAACCGTATTCTTGATAGCCAGCCAAAATTCCGGATCATTGAAAATATACTGATAATTGCTTAAACCATTCCAGTTTAAGTCAATTAAGGACCCACCCTGAAAGCTCATGCCAAATGCACGCAAAATAGGATAAATACTAAACAGAGTGACAAAAATAATAGTTGGTGCTAAAAAAAGCCAAGCCTTCTTTTGATTTGTCTTCATTAGTAAACTCGCTCTCCTTCAGGTGTAAAAAGAAATACCCGATTAAATCGCATTTTAAGTTTAACTTGATCGCCTCTCTTAATTGGAGTTTCAAGGTTAATTAGTGAACGAACCTGCTCATTATCAAATGTAAATTTCAGAATACGTTCACGTCCAATTAATTCAATATCATCCACCGTGGTCTCAAAAAGACCATCAGGGTCAGGAACAATATTTTCGGGTCGAATAGACAAGATATACTCACCGTCTGGTAAATCTCGTTTAAAACGAGACTGCTCCAGATCAGCAAGATCTATCGTAAATTGACTTGACTTTAATTCATTTGCAGTTTTAGTTATTTTAAAATTATCAATTACTGGATTGCCGACGAAATTGGCTACAAAATAATTATTAGGTTCTAAATAAAAGTTTTGGCCTAAATCATCTTGTTGTATAACACCATCATTAAAGAGGATGATTTTATCACCAATAGACAATGCTTCTTCCTGATCATGAGTGACAAAAAGCGTGGTAATGCCAACAGATTTGACTAATGAACGAATTTCCTCACGAATCTTTAAACGCAATCTGGCATCCAAATTGCTCAAAGGTTCATCCATGAGCAGAATTTGAGGTTCTTGTACCAAAGCACGAGCAATTGCCACCCTTTGTTGCTGACCACCGGATAAATTGCCCGGCTTTTGATCAGCCAGTTCAGTAATCTGCGTTAATTCCATGTATTTGGTGGCAATCTTTTTGGCTTCTGCTTTAGGTTTTTTGTTAGCCCCTACAATCAGCGGAAACATTACGTTTTGCAAAACAGTCATATGAGGATATAATGCATAGTTTTGAAAAACATAGCCAATATGGCGATCCTTAGGTGCAACTTTTACCACCGACTTGCCATTAAATAAGATATCTCCTTCTGTGGGATTCAATAGGCCAGCCAGTATATTTAAAATAGTTGTCTTTCCACAGCCAGATGGCCCTAATAAACACACTAAGTCTCCCTTTTTAACAGAAAAGCTGACGTTTTTTATAGCTTCATGACCATTGTCATAAACTTTTCGCAGGTTTTTCACTTCAACAAATTTATTGTTATCCATTAAATCGCACCACTATAATCTTTATTTTTCATTTTTACTCTCTTAATTTTATGATAAAAAAAGTCAGAACACAACCTAATTTGCTTAATTAAAATTCGTAATTATCTTATCATAATCAAGTTTTTAAGTTAATTATTCGTATTTGTTGTGTAAATTGTTAATTATTATCCAGAAATTGCTTTTATTGTTCTCTTTTTAAAGTTTTGCCTTAAGAAAAAAGCGGCAGTAAA
>NZ_KQ033871.1:199682-253685 GCF_000967195.1 Lactobacillus kullabergensis | reverse complement strand
CTGTTACTACCACTCTTTTTAATCTCTGTATATATTAACTATTATTTTATCCGAACATTTGGTTATTCTTTAAAGCTGATTTTGTCAGCAACTACTGGTTAGTAATTATCTTTCACAAAAATCTCATGATTTACTTTGGCTCGTCCATTGTTATAGTTAAAAGAATAACCAGGCTGAACGTTAAACAGATAAACATTAAAATCAAGTTCTCCGTCAGTTGAGACCGCCTGCAAGTTAATACCACGTGCCATTAATTCCTCTCCTCGAAAAATTGGCGTAGCTTGATAAATCACTTTTTTATTTTGCCTTAAAGCAACACGGATACGGCTTTCAAACATTGTTTGAATTCTTTGGTTGGAAAAAGCAGACTGTGTGAACAAATTTTTAGGGTTATTTTGATCACCTGAATGATTACCGGGATTGAAGTTGCCTTCAAAGTCAATACCGGCAGAAACCGAATACGCGATGAGGTGTCCACGATTATAAATTTGTGTGCCGTTGCGCCGGTTATAATGCCAACCAGTCGGTTCAACGAATTGGCGAACCCTCAAACTATCATTAGCAACATTGCGCTTTTGTAAAAAGGCTGTATTCGAATGAGATGTGCGATTTAAACTGTCCAGATCAGAATAAATAACCCGATTAAGGCGCCAGGCATTTTTAATTAACGTGGAATGGTCATTATTAACAGTAATATAAGAAGAACTTCCACTTTTAAAGTTTAAATTAGCCAGTTTTTGGTAGTCTTCATGCGACAAGCCACCATAAACCTTATTGGCGGGTTTGGCCTTATCAATTTTATTGCTTTTCTGGCGGTCACTGCGCGTGATCCTGTTCATTGTCTGGTGTCCGCTTGGGTCTGAGCCACCTTTAGTAGAAACAAACCACAACAAGAACAAGATAATAATGACTATTGCCCAAAAATCTCCATTAGTTGTTTTAGTTTTTCGTCTGCTCCTCCTGCGTGCCATTCACATTGCTCCTTTTTAATAATAATTAAGTATAGCTAATCGAACTGTTGTTTGCAACAGGAACAATAAAAAAGCAAGGTTGATGATCCCTTGCCTCTAGTTTTAACTTCTGGCCCATTCATCCAGCATATTCAAAAAATAGCTTTCAGACAAGCGCTTAATCTTGCTGCCTGCATGATTAAATTCTTTTGCCTTCAATGTTTCCGGATTACTTTTACTGAAAAAGCCATTATCACTCATAATTAAATAGTCTGTATCAGCTTTGACACCAGTTTGGGCTACCCCATTCATATTATTAACCATTTGAGCAGCTTCAGTGCCGTTTATTTCCACCTCAGGAGCAAAAGCAATCTTTTTATTATTAACCGGATTACGAAATCCTAATTCCCAGACTTCCAGCTCTTCCTGCAGCAAATCAATGTTTTTCAGTTTGCCTTGTGCTTCTTGCAATAGTTCAGGGGTAAAATGCCGGCGAAAATCATCATAAACTTTTTTAGTATCAAGGGAATCTGCCAGGCCATGATGCTGTTCTACTTGTGCAATGCCTGCGCGCTGAATGCAGTCAAGCAAGCGATTGTGCTGCTGCGGATAATATACTCGAGCTAAGCGCAACACATCAACATAATTGTTACTTAGCTCCGGCAAATGAAATTTTCGTGCTAAATCATACAAAAAATTGAGATCGAAATTGACGTTATAGCCAATGATAATATCGTCACCAATAAATGTGCGAAAAGCCGTCATTGCCTCTTTTACCGGTTTTCCTTCTTTAAGAAGCAGTTCTTCAGTAATACAATTTAACTTAGTGATAAAACTCGGTACATGATTTGACCGTGGATAAACAACCAGTTGACTAAACTCATCTACTACTTTGTTAGCACGCACTTTAACTGCACCAAGTTCAGTTACATGATCACGATATGGGTTTAAGCCCGTAGTTTCAATATCGAGCATAGTGTAGTCGGAAATGAAGTCAGGCCATTCCTGACCCTTGCCCCGGATCTTATCTTGAACGCCAGAAACATGCAGTACGCCATTTTTTACGTAAATACTCATTGAAATCAGCTACTCCATCACCAAATTATTAATTAAACTTGCTGCATCCGCGTTTGTACCAGCGCTACGTTCTTGAATTTCCGGTAATAAATTTTTCTGCTTGAAGTCAGCAGCCACATAGGACCATTGCGGAAATTCTGCTACCAAATGTTCAATTGGCTCCCGTAATTGCGGACTCGTTTCGTCAACTCCTAATTCCAAAAAAACAGTGTCTTTATCTTCATTACCGGTTAAAAACCAGCGGAAACGAGTGTTAGCTTCAGTATCTGGATAAAAGTGCTCATTAAGTGGCATATGTATTTCCAGTGGCTGACCACATACATCACATTTTGGTACCAATTCTTCTATGCCAGTATCAGGCTTCTTGGCAGCAATTTTTTGAACGACAGACTGACAATCCTTAAGCCCATGATTGATGCCGCTGGAACACTGCGCTTTGGTCCAGTCGCCAAACACATTAAAAATGCGTTTTTCATTAAAGCCGGCAGTTTCAAAAAAGTGACCAAATGCTGAGGTAGCAATAAAATACTGCTTGTTATCAATTAATTGCTTCAGTTTTTGCAATGTTTTACTAGGATGATAATCAACAGAATATTTTTGAATAAGGTTTGACCATAACTGCCACTTTTCTGACCAAGAAGAAATGTGCTGATCAAGCGCAAAGCCGACTGAATGGACATCATACTTTTGGACAACTCCGGGAAAACTCTGTTCAAAATCTTCCTGGCCCAAAAGGTCAAGTCCTTCGGTTTTAGCTAAGCCGTTACCGGCAACCACTATCACAGTGTCAGCATTTTGCACTAACTGTCGTGCCTTATTCAAATTTTCCATTTGATTACCTTTTCTATTTTTGATTATAACCTGTAAATGAAAGCTGGCCATCTTCAATTTCACCTAAGAAAATGTCACTGGGATCATCATAACCAGCTTGCTTTACTTGTTCTTTTAGCCAATCTTCATCCTTATTAATAGATTCAAGCACATCTTGGTTGATTTGACCATCATTAATTAACGGAAAACGCACATTCTTTTCATCTTTTTTAATTACAGTTAATTGACCGTTCTTTTCAAAAATACAGTTTTTCACTTTATCAACAGAATAAATTCCTTGACTGCGCAATTTAAACATTAATTCATTAGCTGAAAGCCCAGCAGATAAACAATTTCGAGGCAAAACTTGACCATTTTTAATTATTTGAATTGGTTTGCCATCAATCAAACTGCGAATAAAGTTGCTGTGCTCCCTGGCAAATTTCAAGATAAACACAACTAAAGTCCAGACAATCAAAACCAGCAGAAACTGTAATACGGAAATATTGGCATTATAAATAACGCCTCCTATAATACCACCCAAAACATAATTTTGCAGTTGATCCAGAGCCGTTGTGGGAGCAATATTGCTCTTGCCAAACACATTTATTTGAAAAATTAAAGTTAACACACCTAATACGAATTTAATAAAAAGCTGCGTATAATTCATTATTATTTTCCTCCTAATTCTTTACGTCGACCGTGTGGTTAATCACGTGAGCCTGCTTTAAAGAATATGAATTGTTATCGTCATTTAGTTCCAGTTGATAGTCAATATCTTTGGAATCAACTCTGACAATTAAGCCGTTTTGCAAAGTTGTAGAACTGACCATGACGTCCGAAACCGGAACCTTATGATCTTTAGCAACTGATTTAATAAAAGGCGCAATCTGCTCGGATTGGGATTTTACCACATTGGTTTGCACGTATTTTTCGTATTGTGTTCCCATAAATAAAAGCAAAAACAAAAGTGCAATAATGCCCAGGTCTCGGTAGCGCGTATCGAATCTATGCCTGAGATAAAGAACTGTAAAAGCAATCATCGTTAACGCCGCGACCGCAATCAGTACATAGAGAATGGTTTTACTTGTATTTTGATTTTGCTCAATATATTTAAGTGTGTAAAAAGTCATGACATAATTACCTCTATAAAAAACAATTTATTCTATTTTACTGTAGTCAATACTTTTTAAGAAATTTAATATTAACTACCTTAATTATTACCAAATATAGCTAAAACATTTAATTCCTCCCATAAGCTTACTTCAACTGTGTTTATAAGCTCACCTATTATCAGTATAACAAAAAAGTAGTTAGAACCTGTCTAACTACTGCTTATTAATATTCAATTTATTTCTAGTTTTGAAAAGCACCTGTTGCTGCATCTGACTCAGCTTCTGCTTAAGCCTCTTCTTTTAAATACTCGCTAGCATCCATGTCTTTTAACCATTTGGGTTCAGCCATTTTGTTCTCCTTAATCTTCATCTAACATACTAAACTAATTGTAACATGTAATCGCTTAATTTTAGGCATTACCTTAAATTACTTTTCATTTTTGGGATTGGTTTTTCTTTCTATTATAATGAGCTAAAATAGAAACTAGTTGATAACAATTAAAGGAGAAAAATATGAAAACAGGTACCAAAATTATTACGCTGGATAATGGCTATCATTTATGGACAAACACTCAGGGTCAAGGCAAAATTCATTTACTGGCTCTACATGGAGGCCCCGGAGGAAACCATGAATATTGGGAAGATACTGCCGAGCAATTAAAAAAGCAGGGCTTGGATGTGCAAGTAACGATGTATGATCAGCTTGGTTCCCTTTATTCCGATCAACCCGATTATTCTGATCCGGAAATTGCTAAAAAGTATCTAACATACGAATACTTCCTGGATGAAGTTGACAAGGTACGTGAAAAACTGGGTTTAGACAATTTTTATTTGATTGGTCAAAGCTGGGGCGGTCTTCTAGTACAAGAATATGCCGTTAAATATGGTCAGCACCTGAAAGGAGCAATTATTTCCTCAATGGTGGATGACATTGATGATTATGTTAAAGCCGTGAACCGTCGCCGCCAAGAAGTCTTGCCTCAAACTGAAATTGACTTCATGCATGAATGCGAAGACAATAACGATTATGGCAATGACCGCTATCAAGAAGATGTCAACATTCTCAACATTAACTTTGTTGACCGCAAACAGCCGTCTAAGTTATATCATCTAAAGGATATTGGTGGTTCTGCTGTATACGAAGCCTTTCAGGGTGACAATGAATTTGTGATTACTGGCAAACTAAAAGACTGGCACTTTAGAGACCAACTTAAAAATATTAAAGTACCAACTTTGTTAACCTTTGGTGAAAATGAAACAATGCCAATCGCTACGGCTAAAATTATGCAAAAAGAAATTCCGAATTCCCGCTTAGTTACAACTCCTGATGGTGGCCATCATCATATGGTCGATAACCCTGATGTTTATTACAAGCATTTAGCAGACTTTATCCGTCAAGTTGAAGCAGGGACTTTTAAAGGAGAATAACAAGTCCAATTATTTTTATGCAAGTAAAAGCATCTGAAAAACAAGCACTCAACTGCTTGTTTTTTTGTTCACTTAAAAAAAGCTTACCTGCTAATTACTTTTTGCAAACATAATGACTTTTTCACTATATTTTGAGACTGTATAAAATAACAGTTTACAATAATATGACTTTTTTAAAAAATAACAATAAAATATTTTGCTTTACTTATTAATTAGCAACAATAAAAAAACTATATGAAAAATAATCTAGTATACTTTTCACTTATTTAAATTTTAGGTTTTCCGTGATTAAAGCAATGCCTATAAGGGTATATATTTTTTATTAAAGTTTAAACTTATAAATTTTAAAAGAATATATTTTTCGTCTAGACCAATTCATGTTATTATAAAGTTGATGTATATTTAGAATATGGAATAAATAACTTGGAGATAATAAAATGAAATTATTAATAGCCATCATTTTAATTTTGGGTGGCTGTTCGTTCATTTTTGATTTAATTTGGACTCTTTATCTGACATTTAGCAATAATGTTAAGCAAGATCATTATGGTGACCGCTGTCGAGACTTCGATACTATGTTCTTGTTAATCCCAGCAATGAATGAATTTCAATCCTTACGAAAAAACATACCTTATTTAATGGAGTTGCAAAAACAATGTGATAGTTTTATCAAACTCAAGCTGGTCTTTATCGATGATGATTCTAGTGATGGAACAACCACTTTATTACAAAAATATGCTTATCATCCTAATGTCATAGTTGTACATCGCGTAAAACCTAATGCTCAACAAGGTAAGGGGCCAGCATTAGAAGAAGCAGCCGAACGTATTGCCAAAATGAACTATTCTGAGGATAAAACTATTATTGGAGTCATAGACGCTGATAGCCACTTAGATGCGAATTACTTACGGCAAGTGGTCTATGCTTTTAACCATTCAAATTGCGACTTGCTTCAAACAAGAGTAAATATCTATAATCTGGATCATAATATTGCAGCAATGCAAAATTTTGAATTCACTATTTATAATTCTCTTTTACAAATGGCAAGAACTGATTGGGGTTCATCTTTAGCTTCAGGCAATGGTCAATTCATGACCTTAAAAATGACCAATAACGTTGGCTGGTCATCATCATTATTGGAAGATTGCGAATTCTCCTTAAAAGGCTTATTAAAGGGTTACCGTGGTACTTTTTTAAATACCGTCAGCATTGGACAAGAGGGAGTTACAAAATATAAGAAACTGATCAAGCAACGTACTCGCTGGTGCCAAGGCGGTTTTCAATGTTTAGACAAATATAGCAAAAAGATTGTTAAGTCTAAATCTATTCCGTCAATGGTTAAAACTTTTGTACTGCTCTTCCTGCTTATTCCAGTACTTTCAATGGTCACAACACCTGCTTCTGCAATTTCATTGATAGTTTTACTGCTTTATGTCAAAACGAATGCCTGGATTAGCATTTCAATTATTGCAAGTTTGCTGGTAATAGAATATTTGACAAATACAATGTTAATACTAAAGCAATATCGCGAAGCTAGATTTGATGAACCGCTAAAAACTTCTTATTTGCTGAAAATATTGTTTTTGATTGATTTTTACAGATGGTCGTTAGCCATAGTTCCATATAAAGCTTTGGGACGAATTTTAGTTGGCAATCAGTCCTGGTCAAAAACTTCTCATACTTAACAAGGCAGAAAAAGGAATTAACTTCTATTTTTAAATATTTACATTCAAAAAGACTAATAAATTTGAGTATTGATAACCCAATCTATTAGTCTTTTGCTATCTGCAAATTTTATGTAATTAGACACAGTTAATTGTCTTACTGTTCTCTATTCTCAATGACTCTTCTAAATTGCAGCCAGTTCTCACTAAGATTTGAAGTCAGCGAACCAGCTATCTTGTCGGGAGGGCAATCAGGATGTTTTTCAAGTAAATCTGTCATCTTTTCTTTTAATGCGGAAATTTTTTCCCAATCACTGCTTTTAGCTGACCATGCTATGTGTTCAAACGGACTCATATGCTTTTCAGTAAGCAGCCTTTTGCCCAAATTTGAGCCGTTTCTGTTTTTCATTTGAGAACGGTCATGATAGGAAATTCGGGCACATTCTGAAGCCGATTGCAGAAGCACTGGCTCAAGCCTTTCCCATGATAACAGATCATTCTCTTCAACATCAACAAACGGGACATGCATTACTCTTTTTTTCAGCGTTCCATACTTGGGGCTTGCTTTAAGAACCGCTTTAATCAAAATTGCTGTAGCTTCCATTTCCGGCTGGACGCCAGCAGCAATTCGCAAATCCAGAAAATTTTGCCAGTAAGTTGATGTTACCAGAGTTTCATGCCACATCCATGGTTCAATCAATCTGTTGCAGTCTTGTTTATGAGCATCATTCCATGAAGCTGGAACTGCATCATTTTTATATGCTTCATCATACTTGTCAGCAAATTTTTCCCAGTCACTAGCTTCAGCATCGTAAGGGACTTCTTCTTCATTCATTAGCTGTCGAAACATACCCAGAACGGCTTTATCTCGGGAGTGCAGCCAATTTGCAGTAGATCTCTTCGCCCTTTCCGAATCGGCAAATGGCCCTGTCATGCCCTTGTGATTAATAGTCCAGAGTGGAATCACTGGTTGCTTCATTACTGGCTTGACGGTAGTCTTTATGCTTCTGGCTCTAGAAGAGGCACTGTTTCTGCTGAAAACCCGATGAGTATTCCACTCGGGAAGAATAAATCTGGGAAACCTGACAATCATAGTTGTGACTCTTTCTGGTGTAATTAAGTTTTCATTCTCAGAAAACTCTCTGTTAATTGAATCTTTAACAATTACAGCAGAATAGCCTCTAAGAACTGGATCCTTATACCTTGCGCAGATGGTCTTGGCACCATTTTGGGACCAGGGCATTTGCTCTTCTTCCACAATCACTGAAGACCAATCTGGTTTAATTTCACGACTATTATTATGCACTGTAGTCATTTATATATCTCCTCATTAATTTATTAAGTCACAGACTATAATCATTATTAATCTATCTGCTACTTTAAACAAATGACCTGCATATATAAACAAAAAAAGAATTTATAGTTTCCCAACCTGCCTATAAATTCTTACTTTTTACTATTTTTGCCCAAATTTTTGATGCTAAGACTCGTTATCATGCTTGATTTCAGGTGCCAGTAAAAAAATACTAATTGCTGTAACTAGCAAAAGTTCAATAGCTGAAACTCCAATGCCTGATCTTGAACCTATTTTTTTAGCAACAAGACCGCCTAAAAGATAGCCCAAAGAGTTTACTCCAATTAGCACTGTTTTATAGATACTCGTTACTCGTCCAAGGTATTTTTGTTCAACTTGCTGTTGCCTATTCGTGATGATACTAATATTAATAATTGATTCAATTATAGAAACAAATGCAATGGTCAGAACCATTGTTGGTACATTTTGGTACAGCGCAAAAAGGGCACGAAAAAGAGCACCTGCAAAAATTAGCAATACAAACAATAGATTAAACTTAATGTGCCTATTCAACCAATTGACCACAAAAGTACCAATTAAGGCACCGACAGCTGCAATCGCTGAAATTATTCCAATATTTTGAGAGGAAAGTTTTAATTGCGTACGTAATATTATGAGGCTGTCATTATCAAAATTAGCTGACACAATATTAACTAATGCAGCTAATATTAACGGATACAAAACAGAACGAAGATTAAGGGTATATTGCAGACCTTCCTTTATATCTGTTTTTACCGTTTTAAGTGCAGATTTAAGAGCTGTAAAGCCGGTAAAAGCGGTAGATTTAGTTTTCAGGCTGATACTTTTTTCCAGTAAAAGGCTAATTAGGTAGAAAATTGCACAAATAACAATTAAAAGACTATGCGAAATATATTGATATAATATTCCGCCTACAATAGGCAATGCAAAATTAGCTGCATATTGTATGCCATAAATCAGACTGTTTAATTCTGAAAAATCCTTCTTTTCTACTAAAAAAGAAACAAAAGTAATTTCTGACACCGTATTAATTGTGTTTGTCACGCTGACGACAAGTGATACCGCATAAATAATTAAAATCATGCAATTCACCGTTATCTGGAATGCAAATGATGCGGAAAGAATCAAGTAGCTGATTAATCTAATCAAATCACTAAAAATGAGAATCTTTTTAACATCTAATTTATCCGTTAAAGCACCTGCCGGAAGACCTAAAACCAAAATAGGCAATGTTTCAATAATAGAAATTATTGATAAGTGAATACCATTTTTAGTAATATCAAGAACCATCAACGGCAATGCAAATGACATTAAAGAGCTGCCCAAGTTATCGGTGATCACTGACAAAAGGTATAGTTTGTTGTTGTTACTTTTTAGTATGTTTTTCATATGAACAAATAGCAGCCCTAGAGTTGCCCCATTTCTTTAATTTGACTGATTTTTTTCATTTTAAATTGCGCTTTCTTTAGCCCAATTAATTATGCTTTAATTATCGTTGATCCAACAATCATCTAAAACGTCTTTCTGGCAAAGTCTGTTGCATATCCTGTTCTAATCATCATTGATCTAACAATTATCTAAAACGCGATTGGGCGAATGCTGAAAACGATGATAGTTCTAATCATCATTGATCTAACAATCATCTAAAACCGATAGAAGTCTTGATCTTAGCTTTAACTAGTTCTAATCATCATTGATCTAACAATCATCTAAAACCAGCTTGCATTGAAAACGTTGGAATTAAATGTTCTAATCATCATTGATCTAACAATCATCTAAAACCAGCTTGCATTGAAAACGTTGGAATTAAATGTTCTAATCATCATTGATCTAACAATCATCTAAAACAATGGCTATGGTAAAAATCATGCAAAAGATGTTCTAATCATCATTGATCTAACAATCATCTAAAACGCGATTGGGCGAATGCTGAAAACGATGATAGTTCTAATCATCATTGATCTAACAATCATCTAAAACCAGCTTGCATTGAAAACGTTGGAATTAAATGTTCTAATCATCATTGATCTAACAATCATCTAAAACCAGCTTGCATTGAAAACGTTGGAATTAAATGTTCTAATCATCATTGATCTAACAATCATCTAAAACTGTTGACGTGTTGCCGCCTTTGGATTCATTGTTCTAATCATCATTGATCTAACAATCATCTAAAACCTTGTATTGATCGTTGAATTGTTTAATAGCGTTCTAATCATCATTGATCTAACAATCATCTAAAACAAGATACTGATAGTAGGCTATGTGCTTGTTGTTCTAATCATCATTGATCTAACAATCATCTAAAACGATTTCTGGAATTTGAGCGACTGTGACCATGTTCTAATCATCATTGATCTAACAATCATCTAAAACTCGCTAAATCACGCTGTGCCACAAGACACAGTTCTAATCATCATTGATCTAACAATCATCTAAAACAGGCTTAGCTTTACTTTGAATTAATTCCAAGTTCTAATCATCATTGATCTAACAATCATCTAAAACTTTACCACCTTTTATTCCAGAAGAATTTTTGTTCTAATCATCATTGATCTAACAATCATCTAAAACTGCTCACGCTTTTCTTCAACACATTCAAGAGTTCTAATCATCATTGATCTAACAATCATCTAAAACGGCATCTCAGGCTCATACAGAGGGTATACAGTTCTAATCATCATTGATCTAACAATCATCTAAAACCTACTGCCGATTTAGACCCTAATGCTATTTGTTCTAATCATCATTGATCTAACAATCATCTAAAACCTTTGCTAA
The DNA here is from genome assembly GCF_000967195.1 of Lactobacillus kullabergensis. Lineage (GTDB taxonomy): Bacteria > Bacillota > Bacilli > Lactobacillales > Lactobacillaceae > Lactobacillus > Lactobacillus kullabergensis. The sequence continues at coordinate 242,527 of NZ_KQ033871.1, read as the reverse complement.
TTCTTCCACGATACTTTTTAGGTTCTAATCATCATTGATCTAACAATCATCTAAAACCCGATATTTTATAATCTGATTTTAATATTGTTGCTAGTACCAATCGATTAGATCCTTATCAATATAGTAAAAAGGTATGTCTTTAGAAATTGCCAAATTTTCTTTTGTGGTGAATTCAATTACAACCAAAATTAAATTCATTTCTGTGACAAGACTAGCTAACTCTTGCCACTCCCGTTCTTCCAAGTAATGAGCTACATTACAAATAACAGGAACTGATTTTAAATTACACGTTTGGTGAATTTTTAAAACTGTTTCTATTATACCATATGGACTGAGCAACATTGATTTATCTAAATGAATTTCTGTAAATTTAAGTAATTTTTTTAAGTCTTCATCAAAATTAATTGCTAAAGGTAAGTCTTCAAGTAAAAGTGAATTCTGCAAGGTTGACTCTAAATTATAAAAAGACTTAATCACTTTATTACGATTTTCTTCGTCTAAATTTTTCAGATAACTACTTACAATATGGGGCATATACTTTTTAGTAATATCCCCACTAAGCATTGGATCACCAATAAAATCAAAAGTTTTATTTACATCAAGGGGACTATAGTCATCCTCTGAACAAATTAACAGCTTATTTTTCCTTGAAAGCCTTGAATTATATCACGGTAAGCAATTGAACTTTGTAAACCAATTACTTTTATTCCAGGATCCTTAAATATCCATTTTTTATGAGTCGCATAAGTTAAAATCATAAAATTACCGTCCTATCTGATGTATTACGCACATCATCAATTGGCTTACCGACTAAAAAATGCATGTCATTATATTGTTTTTCAGTAACCATTAATGACTGTACTAATCCTCCTCGAGGCAAAAATTTTCTAATACGATTTTCCAAAAACTTAGCTGTTTGTCTAGTAACACAGACTCGCACATATACTGAAAATTGGACCATCAGAAAACCTTCATTAATCAACTTTTTATGAAATTGACGATATTCTTTTCGTTCTTCAGCTGTTTCTGTTGGTAAATCAAACATTATCATTAAGCGCATTATTCGGTACCTCATTGGTTAAACTCATCTCCATTTCTGGTAATTCCTTACTATCCCCACTCAGAAACTTTAAACATTCTCTCGTATAAACTGTAATAGCATTTGTTAAAAGCGTCTTTTTACCATTAAATTTTATTTCTAAACTTAAAAGTTCAACTAGGCCATACTTAATATCTGGCGTTAGTTCTTTAATTTTTTCATGAGCCTTAACCCAATAATCTACAAACGGACGAAATGGTTCCATTAGATCCGAAGCTAAATTAAACTGATTTTCCTGTGAACAGTGGTGAATGCCAAAATAGGTCAGATAGCCATTCATTGCAATTTCACGGTTAAAACTAGAAAGCAAAATGGCATAGCCATAATCCAATGCTGCATTAATGGCACTGGTATCACGCCTGACAAAGTCCTTATCGAATAAAAGCATAAAGTATTTACGGGCTGCAATTGCCTCTCGATTGCTTTCATCATTAATTTCTAACTGATCAAGTTCACTCTGAACCTCGTCCTTATTCAAATGATAATTAGCTAAAACCGCAATCTGATTTTTGATCTTTTGACTAACAATTCTTGTCCACAATAATTCTTTTAAATGATCATCCCAACTAAATTGTTGCGTTAATTTGGCCATATTCCTTGCTCCCGGATAATAAACAGCTGTTTCAACGATAGGATTTCCTTTTTCATCAACAAATATAACTTTGGTTTGATTCTGCGCCAACTTACTAATGAGGGCGCTGGTAATCACTGCCTGTGTAGTTGAAACAAGCAATAAATTAATATCCTCAATTGGAATCTGATTAATGCCATCACGAGTTTGTACAATCATCATTTGCATTGAATAAGTCAATTTAGCATGTTGCGTGATGATTACCGATCTCCATCCCATAATTCCTCCTTGTATTTTAAAAAATAAATGTTATACTATGTTTGTTGGTTAGCTACCAACGATCTAATCATTATTGATCTAACAACCAGATTTTAAAATCAAACAATGTATCTTTGATACTAAGTTTCAACGCGGTATTATTACCGTCCTGCCTCAGCTCTATAGCGGAGGTTTTTTTATGCATAAAAATAGGGAACCGGATTATTGCGCTTCCCTATTTTTGTTTACAAATCAGCTATCCTAACCCGCTTTTCAAAAAGTCCTGTTGGTGACTGAAAGATTAGTATTGCTTCTGATGATAAAACAATTCCTGAAGGAACTTGAAGCTTACCAAGTGGAGTTTTAATTCCAATATTTTTTAGATCTGGAGTTACTAGATTATCATGTAAGCCATTCAAAATATTGGTTAAAGTAATTTTCTTATCATTAACCGCCAAATCAAGGAACTTTGCTCTACCTAGATGCAAACTATTTCTAAACTTATTCACATCAAATAATGGTAAATACTGATCAACTTTTTGCAGAATCTCATCATATGCTTTTACCAATAATTGATCTTGATCTTCGCCCTTTTTCAAGTTGTCTGTCACTATTCGCATAGTTTCCGGGGTAAGTGTTAATTGTTTAGCATTAATTTCATAAGTTGAAGAATTTAACATAAACTTTTTGTCACCGTCTAAGACAACTTGCTTAAAAGGTACATGATCTTTTATTATCCTGAAGCCTTTAACGCTACGTTTAGGTTTACCGTTTTTATCAAACATAATCTGCGGTTCTAGCACTTGGTGGAGTTCTTCCTTATAATTTCCTTGTTTTTTAGCCCGGTTTAAGCTTGCAAGAGCGCGCATCGGAACGCCAATAACTTTATAAATAGATTCTTTGCCCTTATCAATCTTGACAATTACCATATATGCATCAGTATTGCCGCTATAGCCACCGTAAATTTTCGGATCGAGTCCATTACTTTTAGGAATCAGCTTTCTAGTCTTCGCAAGGTCACGTTCACCGCGTGGATAAATAGTTACATCAAAAAGGCCACTATTTTCAGTAGTCGTTTCTCTTGAAACCAGCATATACTTATAATTGTATGCTTTACGTAATTTATCAAAAATATCAGGATGCTTGTAAAATACAATTCGATCACTATTATTTTCTTTAATTTTTTCTGGAGCTTTACGCTCAGAATTATCCTTTTGCAATAATGGCCACATAAACGTAAAGCCTTTGAAGTGTTTGATGACTTCCTTCTGCAAGTCCGGGTCTTGACTGAACTTTTTATACTTGCCATAAACAAAGTAGGGACGATACTTAGGGTAAACCTGGTACAAAAAGTTGCCACAAATAATTGAAAGGTAGGCATCAATGGCATGGTGATAGTCATTTACGTCACGACTCTTGTACAAGTTTAGACGCTGACGCAGAGCCGAGTTGTCTCCGGCTTTAACCGTAATAATTTCAGCATCAGGATATTTATTCTGCAAAATAACTGACACTAGTTTAATAATTTGACTTGTTTCTACAAGTTGTCTATTAATAAAACCAGACTTTTGAAATTTATTTAGCCTATCTGGATCAAGTAATAGGTTACCTAGCTTATGTTTATTTATGATGCCAGCTTTTTGCCAGTGTTTCCACATTTCACCAACTGTCATTTTCATGTCTGAAACATAATTGTTGGCAAAGCGCTTATATGGCACATCATCTGATTTTTCTGCATTTAGCGGCGTAGCAGTTAATACTCTGTTATCAAAGGAATCATCTTTAATAAATGACTGTGGCAAAATATGATCAATCTGATAATTTGTCGATACTTCATCAATATTAATTTTTTGACCCGTATAGGCATCCCTTCCAGCCTGCATAAAGTATAAAAAGTACTTATCTTTTAGCAATTTACGGCTGGTCATCGCTTCCTTTAAACTATCCGTTAACTTCTGATCCACTAGTTCGCCGGCAGTTTCCTGATATGCCTTGAGCAATTTCGTGCCACGAATATGTGATAATTGGGGATTTTTATCCGGATCACGGGTAAATTCAATCGCAAATTGTGCGGGTTTCTTACCACCAGCTGCTTTTACAACATCAGCTACTACTTTAACAACCTGCCTAATAGCTTTTTTGTTAGCAGGAGAGGTATAAGCATCAGCCAGAATTTCTTCAACACCATTTGCTCGAGTAACATTTTGGTTTTCCTTAGCAATTGCATCTTTAAAATCTGGTTCAGTCACAATTTGCATGAAGTTCTTTTGGCTATCCCACAGTTGTTCCATAATGTTTTGGCCATTTGTATCATGCAATTCAACAAGGAGCTTACGTGATAATCTACCCCAGCCTTGCAAGCGCCAAGTTGAAATAGCTTTAAACTGTTCAGGCGTTAACCATTTAAATTCAGCATGCAACTTATCTTGAAAGATCTTTTTATCTTCAAAAATAGATGAATACTCAATTATTTTTTCAAAGTCTTTTTGATATTGTGGATCTGCTAATTCCTTATCAAACACATGTAAGCTTTTGAGGTGATAATAACTCGCAAGACTTGAATTAAATTTAGTTGGATCCGCCAGCCCCTTAATTTCTACAGTTGGCAAATGGAGATTTTGCTTCAAATAACTTGTCAAAGATTTTTCTGTGACAGTTTTCTTTTCTTCAAAAAGATCATTGAAAATTTGTTGCTTAAGGTCGACGCTGATTCTACTACCATTGATTCTAATATTATTAAGCTCATTTAGAACTTCAAATCTTTGATAAAGCAAACTATTAGCTGGCAAAACATCTTCACTTAAAAGATAAGTATCCTTAATAGTCATGCGCTTAATAAACTTGTTGGCAGATTCTTGCCGGTCTACTTTTTGCTCAAAATTCCAAGGCGTAATCTGACCATCTTCTTTTCTGACCATCCAAGCAAAACTCTTACCGGAAGTTTTTTCCTGTTCATCAGCTGTAATCATCGGACCTACATAATAAGGTACTCTGAATCTAACCAGTTCATCTAACTTGTAAGGTGCTTGTTTACGGTGATCTTCTACTGGGTTTTCTGCAGCTAAGAAGGGGTAATACTTACCTTGATTAGCAATAATCTTATCCAGTTCGATTTGATGCAGCTGAAACGGAATTACGCCATTACTGTTTGTTCGCTGTTTAGGCATGAAGTTATCTGCAGCTATTTCTTGCTGTATTTCATGAGCAAGATCGGAATCGTCAAGATTATCCTTAACTATTTTATAAAATTCATCTTTGGTTAAAGCTTTTTTCTTTTTTTTATCTTCAAATGTTTTTTTTGCTTCCAGCAAACGACCATGACGATTATTAACGTATAAATCATAGGCTAAAAGCAATTTTTTAGCTTTGGTCTGATCTTGTAAAGTATTTATATATTTCTTTAACTTTTTATAGTCTTTTTTATGCTTTTTATATTTTTCCACCATTGACTGTGATAAGCTCTTGTTTTCATCAACAATAGTACTTAAGGTAATCGCGCTAAACAATTTTTCGATTTCAGCGACAACAGTCTGATCAGTTTCATCAAGATCTGGCAGTAACGCATCAAGCTTATCATCTGCATCTGCATCCGAAAGTTTGAATTCCCATTGCGCCTTGTCACTTTTATCGATTTCTTTGTCCAAGATAGTTTCAAATTGCGTTTTGTAGCCCATGATGGCGTTAGCAATCTGCTTGGCTACATTTTTTTCTTCCTTAGCAGTTGAATCCGTTAATAACTTGGCAATTTTCTTGACCTTGTCCAGCTTATAAACGGTTTTTTCTGCATCTTTACCGCGTATAACATCCTCAATATCGGCAGCGTTTGCGACATTTAATTCAATCGGATCTTGGTCTTCAACTATCTTTTCCGCAAAAGCGTTGTTGATATGCGATAAAATTGGTCCTACTTCAATTTTGGAAGCTTCAAAATCTTTAACAGGAGTATCTTGTAAAAAATTACCGCGATATTTAACAATGTGGTGGATGGCTAAAAATATTTCCCGCAAATCAAATTGACGGTCTTGCGTCATCAATTCATCACGCAAATGATAGATTGTAGCATAATGTTTATAAAATGCCTGATCTTCCTTAGCAGTTGGAAACACAATCGCATTATACTTTTTGCGATCTTTATCAAGTGGCGAAACCCATGATTGGTGCAGGCGCACAAAAAATCCCGGATCCACCTTAGCCATTGGTTCCGCAAATATTTCTTCCAGCAATCTTAAGCGCCATTTTCTACGCTTAAGCCGTCTTCTGGTAGTTCTAAAACCGCGACGATCAGCCGCAGTATGACCTTCTTCAAATAAATGTGAGCCAATTGCTGTTTTTCCTCTGAGCTTTAATAAATTATTTTTCTTATCAGTCACGGCCCAGCCGCAAGAATTGGTCCCGATATCGAGACCTAAAATATAATCTTCATTAACTCTTTTCATCTATTTTCTCCTTTATACGCTTTCATTACTATAAGAATACCCCTTATAACAATAGAATTCACTATCTTTTTTTATATAATAAAAAAATGATGATCTTTGTGACCACCATTTTTACTAAATAAACTAGAACTATTTGTTTGCTTTTTCTTTAATTGTTTCTGCAGATGCCTGTAATTTCTTTTCTTCTTCATCTGTCAGTGTCAATTCAACAGTTTGGACAATACCGTCACGACCAACAATTGCCGGGTAAGATAAGTAGGTACCATATTTTTCTTGGTAATTTGAAACTGGCATTTCAGTGTGAGCATCGCTTTGAATGGTTTCTACCAAACGAGTCACAGCAGCTGAAATACCGTAGTTAGTATATTGCTTACCCTTATAAACTGTTTGACCACCAAACTTAATTTCATCGTTTAAGTCTTCAAGCTTAAGGTGTTTTGCTTCAGCTACTTCAGTAATTGGCTTTTCCAAAACTTTAACGGTTGACCAAGCAGTAAATTGTGAATTACCGTGTTCACCCAAGTTAAAACCTTCAACTGAACGAGGATCTACATTCATCCGTTCACCAACAGCACGCTTCATACGAGCCGTATCTAATAGAGTACCAGTACCAATGACATGCTTGCGCGGTAAACCAGTTAGCTCTTGATACATATTAGTAATTGCGTCTACTGGATTGGTAATGGCAACCAAAATACCATTGAAGCCGCTCTTCTTGATTGACTCCGCAATGTCTCCAATTCGCTCACGGTTATAATTCAATTCTGCAAAGCGCTCGCCGCCTGCTTCCAACTCAATATTTCCAAAAGCACTAATGACAATGTCTGCATCCTTGAGGGCGGAATAATCATTGATCGTAATAGTAGTGTGATGCTTCAAATTTGCCATCGCGTCTTGAAAATCAAGCTGATCTGCTCTAACCTTTGCTTCATTAACATCAATCATAACGAGGTCATCTACTAAACCTGTTAATATTAACTGTTGCGCTACCGTACTGCCAACGTGACCGTCACCGATAACTCCTATTTTATTACTCATAATTTTCCCTCCTACTTGTTTTTTCAAAATTATGTAATATCTATTATATACAAAATAATGATAAAAATAAAATTATTTTTAAAAAAATATTAGTTTTTTGCAATTATTGCTAAATATAAATTAAAACTCCCTGTTTTTAAATTTTTGCCTCTAAGAAAGCGTATACTAAAGAAAGGAGGTACATTATGAGACAAATTAAAATTGGTAACACTAACTTTACTGGTTCAGCCATTGCACTGGGAATTATGCGCATGAATAAATTGACCGTAGAAGAAGCAGTCAGGGTATTAGAAACTGCCCATGAAACTGGGATTAACTATATTGATTCAGCTGATGTTTATGGTCATGGTAAATCTGAAGAAATTTTCGGAGAAGCATTGCAAAAATCATCCTTAAAACGCGACGATTTTTACATTCAATCTAAGACGGGGATTTATGAAAATCCTAAATTGGACTACAAGACAACCAGGTATGATTTTTCTAAAAAGTATTTGATTAATGCCGTAGATGGTATTCTTTCCCGGATGAAAATTGACTATTTAGACAGCTTGCTGCTCCACAGACCAGATGCTTTAATGGATCCAGCTGAAGTTGGCGCTGCCTTTGATGAATTGCAAAGAGACGGCAAAGTGCGGCACTTTGGAGTTTCCAACTTCAACCCGATGCAAGTAGACCTACTGCAAAGTGGAGTCAGCCAAAGGCTGTTAATTAATCAACTGCAATTAAGTGTCATGCACACTGGTCCAATTGACTTCAATATTCACACTAATATGACGGATGAGCGGAGTATTGATCATGACCGTGGTGTTTTGGATTACTCACGCTTGCACAATATGACCGTTCAGGCATGGTCGCCTTTCCAATACGGTCAAATTGAAGGCAATTTCATTGGTAATCCTAAGTTTCCAGAAGTCAACGAAGCTTTACAAAAAGTAGCTGAGCAAAAAGGTGTTTCTAAAAATGCTATTGCTGCTGCATGGATTTTAAGGCATCCGGCAAATACACAAGTTATTATCGGTACGATGACACCAGCTCATATCATCGACAGTGCCAAGGGAGCAGATATTTCACTTACTGCTCAGGAATGGTATGATATTTATCTTGCTGCAGGTAATGATTTGCCTTAAAAATTTAACTAACTAAATTTTAAAATCCTAGCGCAATTTTACGTTAGGATTTTTTTTGCCAATATTAATCAATTGACTTGGATTTTCTACTATAACTATTAGGTATATTGAGTTTTTTACGATATTTAGCAATTACTCGTCGACTTAAAGTCACATCATGCGCTGCAAAAATTTCTACTAATTGCTGATCACTTAAGGGAGCACGGACATCTTCTTTTTTTATGATCTTTTGCAGGTCGTATTCTATGCGTGCTTGGGATAAATCAGTAGTTACTTTACGCGGAAAAAGAATTTTCAAACTGAAAACCTTATTCTGACACTGGACGTATTTATCTTTAATCGCCCTGCTAATTGTACTTGGTGCCAGACCCAAAGCCTGAGCGGTTTCTTTTAAACCAAGTGGCTTTAATTTCTGCTTTTGCATTGTAGTTAAAAAACCATGTTGAAACTGGCCCACATATTTACCCAATCTCATGATAGTTTTCTGACGCTCTGTAATCGCATTTTTCATTTCAAGAAAACGCTGCTTTTGCTCCGAAAAATACTTACTTTCATTAGATTGATCTTTTAATTCACGATATGATTTTTCATCAAAAACCATCTCTGGTATTTGCGCTTGAAAGTTTTCTACCGTTATACGTCCATCTGTTACCTTGTAAATCAAATCGGGTAACAAATATTGAACATTACTGTCAACTATATAATCGCTGGCTGGAGTCGGGTTCAATGTTTGGATGCTGGCAAGGGCATCATTTAATTCGGATACTGAAAACTTGAAGTGAGGCCATTTTTTAGGGTCAGCTAGCATTTCCAACTGATTATTAAGCAAAATTTCAAGGGCTACAGGATTAAAATTGTCTTTTTGCTTTGCCTGAAGTGCTAAACATTCTGCCAGATTCGCAGCTCCGATCCCACAGGGGTCAAGACTTTGAAGCAGGCTTTTTGCCTGTAATAATTTTTCAAGCGTAAACTCAGTTTGTTCCGCAATTTTAGCCAAATCAATTCTCAAGTAGCCATCTTCATCAAGATGATAAATCAAAGCTTTGACTGCACTTTTTTCCCAACTGTGCCAGTCGCTTAAATCCACTTGCATCAATAAATGATCTATTAAATTTTCTGTTTCAGGCGAGCGCAGCCATTCCAAATTTTGCATCTCGCCTTTAGGTTCTTTCAAAGTCACAAAGGGATTGCTAGCACTCATTTCCTTCATAGCATTTATTAAGTCATGAGTACTGTAGGAAAGAACGGTTAAATTCTGCTTTAATTTTGGTGACAAAAAAAGCCGTGTCACTAACTGCTCTTTCGGCTTTAATACCATTTTTTGCAATCGCGTCATCGACTTTTCCTCCTCTTATTTAAATACAATTATACCAAATTATATTTATAGGAAAAAACTTTCTATCGTGGACGTAAATTTTCTTTTGCAGGAAGACTATTTGTTATTCCATTTGGATTAGCACCATACCAATAAGCTACTGAAGATAAGTCATCACTTCTTTCAAATAATCCCACATCATCGTTACCAATTTGTTGCAGAGTAACATGAATATTGTCATCAAAAGAAATAGGATCTACTAAATGCCAGCGGTATAAAGCATTCTGCGGCAAACCATCATTACCAAATGCATGAGGCGAATTCGGTTTACCAGTACTGAAGTGTTCTCGTGAATGGTCTACATTACTATGGTAAGGGAATCCAAGGTAAGGTGTACAAAAAGTAGCAGGATATGTTGTACCATCTTCATTATACTTGTGAAAAGCCCATGCTCCACCAAAGTAATCTTCCATCCCTGTAGAAGTAATTGTAGGGTATTTATGGTCTCCATCAAGATAAAATTTAAATTCTCCTTCACCCCACCAGTATCGTTCCAAAGCAGTTAATGCAATGAAAGTTCCAACATAGTAGCCATGATCAGAGATCTCAGGCAACAATGTATAGTCTTGTTGAATTTGGGTTTGTCTCTCCCTGTTCCAGTATGCATGAAAATATAATTTATGAGCTTCATCAACTTGATCATGCAGTTCATAATTAATAGTATAGAAAAATGATCTAATATCCTGCCTGAACAAGTTTGTGATAGTTATACGTGCATGTTTTTTAAAAGGCATTTCAAAATATGAGTTCATACCACCAGTGGGAGCAACAACAATTGGTGCAGAATTAACATCATAGCGTTCCCCAAATCCATTGCAAAAGAAGTCTCCCAAAGGGCAATTCACAGCTGGAACTGTTTCATTATCCCAATAGATTCGTAAAATTGTATTACGCATAATAAAACTGCCTTGTTCGGTATGATCACGAATAGTAAACCACATATGTTTTATTTCACCAGAACCATTAATATCGGCAATGGTTATTTCTTCATTTACAGGTAAAGTAATGCTGGCTTTGCCCTTACGACTTGGTCCCAGTTCGCTTGCCGTCATAGCTGCTTTTCCTTTGGTTCCTGTTGGATTCTCTGGTGTTATGGCTCTGGTAGCAAAAGAATTATATTCTGTTAAACTGCTAAACATTTAAACGTTCCTTTCTTCAAGTTGAACACTATTATTAGTGTTTAAACTCTTCTTTATTAAATGGTCACAATTCTGTGGCTGGAAAATAACCTCTATTTCTTTCTTTAGAGATCCAGTTAAAGATACTGTGATTTTTTTCTCCATTTCGTTTTTTTGATAATTTAGGTTTACTTTCAATCCTTGAGCTAACGGAAATTGCTGCCAAGTAAAATCAGGAGTAATTTTTAGCGGTCTTAACCATAATTTATTTTCTGGTGCATCAAACTGAATGCCCAATATATTTTTTATCATTAAAGCACTAAAAGTTCCATCGCTCCAACCACATTTACCACAATGATTAAAGCGACTAACTTCTTCCTGACTGTGACCAACCTCGTATGGCCACCACCACCAGCTGCCATCTAAATCTGCAAGCTTATTAAGCAAAGTTAATCTCTTATTAAATTCATTACTATTATCAACTGTACCCATTAGCAAAGTAATGTACCCGGGAAAAGTTGCTTCTGATTGGTTTCCCCATGAAATTCCTTTGCTTAATGAACTATAACTAGGATTTTGCTTACTTCCAGCAAATTTCATAGTAGAAAGATAATTTTCATTAATTACGTTACAAAATCCATAAAATGGTGCAAGTGTTGTATCGGATTCTTCACCATCATGGAATTCTAAAGTAATTTGCCCGTGGTGATTTACTCTGGTTAGAAAGTCAAGTCCCTGCTTTAACAGTCCTGTTTCATATTGCTTGGAATCTACACTTAGTTTGTGATTGCCTGGATTTATACCTTCAAGATATTTTTTTCTACCTTGTTCATTTTCAACTAAGCAATATTCATCAATATTCTTCTTCAATTTATCGGCAACTTCTTTATAATACTTTGCCTCTTTTGGTTGGCCCAAAATTTTATTATAAATATTACTGATACTATTTATAGCCGACCATAGAGTTATCTGAGTTCCAGTATGAAATTCTCCTAAAGCCAGGCCATCAGAAATCCACTGTGATTTTATCAATCCGTATTTTTGATCTAAATGTGCAATTAAGTAATTAACGACATATAAAACATGTTGCCACATTTGAGGGTTATTTCTAATAAATTCAAAATCATTTGTTTGTGCCAAATAAAATGACAACAAGTTTGCACAATTCAATGAATTTACTACAGAATGCTCAACCCCTCCAGCAAATTTGTCACCTTGTGGTTTAATTTCATATTGTGAAAACCACAAAATAATTCTTTTAGCCAATCCGTGATCAAAATAAATGGCTGGCAAGCTGGCATAATACATATCCCGCAACCAGGTACGATTAATTACTGGACTTGAGCCCCAATTTGCACCAACAACTTTATTATCAGTAGCGCAAGAAATACTATTTAAGGCACTATCTGTTTTTCTAATAATTAGTGCTGCCAATTGTGGCTTTTCAGGTATTTCCAATTGCCCATACTTTTGCGCAATATGATCGTAGGAAGAAATAATAATATTTTCCATTGCTTTTTTAGATACATTAAATGTGGCATTGGGATCAGTTATAAATACCCAACTAATACCTTGATGCATGGTACGTTTCCCCGCACAGTAATTAAATTCTACATTATGACGATCGGAAAATTTTCGATTAAAACATCTGGGGAAAATTAAATGTGCTTTATCATTACCTGTCAAAGCACAAACTTCAATTAGTCCACTAACAGAAGCACCTGACTCTAAATAGATTGGTAAAAATAGTTGTAAAACTTTAAAACTGCCAAAATTATGAATATACCTAGGAAACAAATTATACATAAGATCATATCTTATTGTGTGAGTTCCCTCTGCCAAAGAAAATCTTTGGTTATTAAATTCAATTTCAGAAGTAATATTCTCTTCTTGAACAAAGCCATTAGAGACCCAAGTACCAGGTTTATCTTCAGTATAATACGAGTCTCTAAAAAAGCTGATACTTTTTATAGTGCCTTTTTCATCTAAGCTAGCAAGCATTTTTTGATTACTAATATCAATTGAAAAGTCCTTGTCAGGAAGCAAATGTTCATAATAACTTTCTTTATTAGTGCTTGCTTCTTTGTTTTGCAAGGAGGTAATGTTATAAAAATTGTTTTCTGGTGTTTGCCAAGCTTCTTCGACAATTTTTTTAATTGAAGGATTCATATTAGACTATTCCGATTAATGACGCTAAAATCGATAGCACAACAATTGCAAAAATTAGGCTGATCACACCGATTTTCTTGTCTTTTAAAAGTTTGTAACATACTAAAGTAATTGCCACAGGTAACAAACCTTTAAATATTTGATCGAGGACCGATTGGACATCCATTATCGTTTTGCCACCCATTGTCCATTTAATCGTAGTTTTAAAAATTACCATTTGCACAGTCATAGCACCGACCATTACAAGTCCTAGAATGCTTGCAGCCTTGGTCAATACATTCATTAATCCATTTTCATAAAGTTTTTTAACATAACTTGAGCCTAAAGAATAGCCCAAGAAACCGCCATAATAACGAATAATGTAATTAGGTATATTAAACATGATTAAAAATATAATTGGTGCGAGGAAATTGCCATTTTTAGCAAAATTAATAGCCAAAGCAGCACAAACTGCACGCCAAACTCCCCAAAATAAAGAGTCACCAATACCAGCTAAAGGCCCCATCAAGCTGGTCTTAACAGCATTAATTGAATCAGCATTGAAATCAGGTTCTTTACTGTTTTCCTTTTCCATTGAAGCGGCAATACCCATAACAAATGTAGACATTGGTACAGTGGTACTAAAGTAAGAAGTTTCACGTTCCAAAGCTTTACGTCTACCAGCTTCATCATTTTTATAATATTTATTAATGAAAGGCATTAGTGAGTAGCAGAAACCGCCTCCACCCATCAAAACTGGGTTAACAGATATGTACATGGTTGAGGACCGCCAGAACATACTGCGAATCATTTTCTTTTCATCTTTAGACAAACCTTGTGTTAATTTCATGCGAAAAAGTCCTCCTCTTCTTGACTAAATGATTTTTTCTCATCCTTTTGATCTGAATCAGATACAGAACTAGTAACTGCCTTATTTTTAGAAATTTTTATTTCACTCATATCACGTTCAGCAATAGCTACAGCTACAATAGCCGCAATGACCGCAATAGCCATTAATGGCAATTTTAAGTAAGCCATTAATACGACTCCTAAAAAGTAATATTGTGCCAACTTGTTGTCCCATAACAGTAGTAGTAACATTGCCATTCCGACTGCTGGTAATAAATTACCTGCAACTGTTAGGCCATTCATAATTGACTTAGGAATTGCTTGCAGAGCAAATTGCACTGCCTTTGAACCAAAAAGAACAGCAAAAAACGGGATCAGCGAATATAAACCATAGTGTAAGAACCATAAGCCATAGTGTAGTGCTACCATTTTTTTATCTTCGCCTTTTCTTGCAAATTTAGCGAATAAAGGAGCAAAAGGCCCGATTACAAACGAAAGAATCATGTTTAAAAACTGTAAGCCTAATACTGCTAGTGGAAATGCAAGTGTAATATTGGCGCCCATATTTCCAGACTGAATTGTAAACACTGTAGCCAAAGCCGCAGCTAATGCCGGCTCTGCGGTGCTGGAAATACCAATATTGACGACACCCATAAAAATAGTTTCAACTGAAGCTCCTACTAGTAGTCCTGTGTGTATATCACCTAATAAAAATCCCAGTAAAGGCGCTACTACAATGGGTCTGCTAAGCATGGCATTTCCAAAAAATTCATGTCCTGCAGTGCCTACAAAAACCGCAATAGCAGTCATTAAAGCATCATAAAACATTTTTTACCTCCTATTTTTCTAGTTTCTTTAAAAGATCTTTACCCATATGTTTTTCCATATTTGGTGTACCTTGGAAATAAGTATCAGGATATTCTGCTACTAATTTCTTTAAATATTCAATCTCTTCTGGTGACAGCCGTACTTCTTTTGTGAGAGTGACCTCATCACCCTTTGCATCCATCTTACCGGCATTACCAATGTTGACCTGCTCCGGTTTTTCATTGACATTGTCTGCAATAGTAAGGGCATCCTTGACAGTGGTCGTAATGACTAGTAAACGCATGTTGTGAGAACGCTCATCATTAAGCAACTTAATTGCATTGTCTACTGATGAAATGATCGTCTTAATATCTGACGGTGCTGCCATTTTGAGCATCATTTTTTGCATATTATCTGATGCCGCTTTATCGTTAGCTACCACAATCCCCTGCAGTTTTAAAGCTTTACTCCATGACATTGAAATCTGACCGTGAATCAGTCTTTCATCTACTCTTAATGCCGCAATCATCTTTTCTCTCCTTATTTAAAAAATTCTTCTTCTTGATTTGACAAACTATTATTATCATCGTCAATTTGGAACAATTCTACTTGACTCTGATTTATCAAATCCTGTAGATGTTGTTTAGTTAGCTTTTCGGTATCTAAAAGCACTGCTAATACAACTGCAAGATTAGTTTGAGTAACTACAAATATATCTTTTTCCTTAGCAACTCTTAAGACTACATTTTGATTTACACTGCCCCCTTTTAAATCTGTAAAAATCACAGCTGGTCGTTTAGACTTTGCAATAAAATCATCTATTTGTTTTATATAGTCTGATTTATCAACATAGGCATCGATAACTTTAATTTTCTTGCTCATACCCGTTAAGATTTCGATAGAGCTGTTTAAGCCACTGGCAAAATGCCCATGACTTGCAATCAATATATCTGTCATCTTGTCACTCCTTTAGTTATTTACCATTTCACTAATATTTAGCAAATATAATGCCAAGTGCTGTTTAAAAGCATAAAAAAAGAAGTGTTTAAGCCAGTAAACACTTCTTAGTAAAATTTTAAACTCTTTTAAATAAACTGTTTAAACAATTCATATAAAAGGGACATCTCGTATGTAGAAACTTTAATATTATATTTGATTTCAATAGGTTGAAATATACTTTTGGTAATTTTGTAAAAGTTCCTTTCTTTTTCTGACTTTGGTTTAACAGGAACTTCTGAAGTGTTACGCATCATTGTGCGTTCAATCATAAGCGCTATGTGCATGTACAGATTCAATTTGACTTTACCATCTAATTTTAAATTATAATAGTCTTCGTATTTCCTATTAATAGTTTCCACTTCTCCAAGTACTACATCTGGATTTAAAAAACTAAGCCTTTCTGAAATTCCTTCCTTTGAAAAGAAACGCAACAATTGATTATTAAAGCTTTCCAATTGTCCTGGAGTTAGATAAGGAGAGAGCCACTTCTTAAGTTTATTTTCACCACGGGAATCTAATATGTCATATAGATTCATATGGTTAAACTCAACTTTTTCTGTGATATCAATTGTAGTTAATACAAAAAGCGTTTGCTTGAAATACGACCATTTCTTACCAGCAATTTTTTCTTTTAAAGAATTATAACCAATTGGTATTACCTTTATCCCTACAGGTAAATATTGTCGCATAATATCACTAATTTTTTCAGCTATTCCTAATCCAGAAATACATGAAACCAAAATATTCATTGACTGGGAAAAGCCCTCATAATACTTAACATCAATGCTGTAATCTTTTTCTGCTTTTTCCGCTATTTGCTTGAAAGGCAAATTTTGTTTCATTTGAAGTGCTAAATCTAAGGCAGTTAAAGTTGTTAAATTATTAACTACCAACAAATCGCCATCCAATTGGGCACTAATTTGGCCATAAAGCTGGCTCAA
The DNA here is from genome assembly GCF_000967195.1 of Lactobacillus kullabergensis. GTDB lineage: Bacteria > Bacillota > Bacilli > Lactobacillales > Lactobacillaceae > Lactobacillus > Lactobacillus kullabergensis. Next base: position 225,761 of record NZ_KQ033871.1, on the reverse strand, counting down.
TGAACCCATATCTATCATCAAAATGAAACCATTGGTGGTGTTAAAGCTACTAATTAACTTGTTAGCTTCCTTGATAACAGTAGTTATATCAGCATCAATTGGCATATCGATTGCATCAAAAATATAGTTGCCACAAAGATAGTTAATAACTGCCTGAATACTGGTGGCTGTATTTTCACCATGAGCTACCATTAAACCACGTAACTGAATATTTTCATCCACATGGTCACTTAACAACAATGCCAGGATTAAAGCTATGCTTTTATGACTTTCAGAATCTAAAACAGGTAATTTTTCATAAAATTTGCTGGCTACATGAAATGAACGAGGCAAATAATTCGTTATTACTTCTTTCAGCTTAGAGATATCACAATTGGGTTTAAAGTGACGCACATATAACAAATAAATAATCGGTTCTAAATAATCAGTTTTATTTAAACCATATTGTTTGGCAATGATATTTTTAAAAAGGTATTGATGTTGAACATGTAAACCAGATTTTAATGACTCTTTATTAATAAATTTATTAACTGCCTGCACTCTTAACCGACATGTATTCAAGTTTTCATCAGTATAATTTTCTTCAAGAATCTTTAGAGAATCAGTAATATCAGTTAATTTTTGTTCCAAACTAATCTGGGGTATAAAAGATTTCTTTTTATCTGGATCAACAATTATTTCTCCATAATCTTTAAATTCAGGTAAAGTTTCCAGTTCTAGATTTTTTAATTTAAGAGTAATGGTAGTGCTGTTATAACAATCATGATAGGCTGCAGCACATGAAACTTTAATGGTATTTTTAAGATACCCAATATTTCCAGTATGATTTAGTTGTAAAAGTGTTGATACCACATCTTTATCTACAAAAATTTTTTTATTAATTTTATGAGCTTCACCCATAAATAATGTATTAATTAGCTCCAATCGTTCGTCAACGGGTCGATCAATATAATCAGGTAAATTTATTCTGACGGGAATCCGTCGTAAAAAGGTTGTTAAAAGAACATTTTCAGGCGTTTCAGTCGTTGCCATAATCAGTCTGACTTTTGACTTTTGCGGATGTACATTATCTCCCATTTTATAAAATTGCCCGGAGTCAATAAAACTAAAAAGCTTTTCCTGATTTTCACTACTGAGACGATGCACTTCATCCAAAAATAAATAGCCGCCATTTGCCTCTTTCAGCAAGCCATCTTTAGCAGTATCGGCGCCAGTAAATGCACCTTGAACATAGCCAAAAAGCATACTGGAAATAAGTTCAGGATTGTTGGCATAATTAGCACAGTTTAAAACTATATAAGGTGCTTTAGTAGCAATAACACCAATTTCTTTAGAATAAGAATATAATTTACGAGCTAAAAAGCTTTTCCCTACTCCTGACTTACCTGTAATTAGAACATTTAATCCATCAGGAGGATAAGCTGCTGCAGCACTTAACTGTTCTATTGCTTTTTTCAGTGAACCGTCACTACCAATTACACTCTCAAAAGACGCATGTTTAATTGGATTTTTAGCCTCAACTTTAGACCACTTAACCGGTCGTTCAGCAATTTTTTGTATTTTCTTGTCTTTAACTAATTGGTTAAGATAATGACTAACTACTGATCTAGATAAATTTAACTTTTGGGCGAGACCCTTCGTGTCAATTGTTGTACCATCTGGTAATAATTCAATTTCTTTTAATACACGCTCTTTAGCTATACTCATTTCTTTTAACTACCCCTACTTTCATTATCTGTATTATAACCATTAATCAGAGCGCTTTCTATTTATCCTTACTACCATAAATTAGATTTTAAAGAGTTTATCTTTAGCCATACATTTTTAACACTAACAATAAAATTAAATTAAGCCTTGACTTTAATTTCTTATTTTTTTATAATTCGATTATTGAAATTGGAGGTAAGGATAATGATTCAATTTAGTCAAAAAGAAAATCAACTAAATAATCGTTATTATCTTAGCTACTATAGATAAGAGTTTGGGTTCATCTAGGTGAATTCAAACTAAACACAAGTTTGAATTTATCTATGATGGCTAAGACTCTTTTAGTTTGGTTAGCCACATAGCTTTCTAAGTGGCTGACCACATCCAATCGTTTTTGGCAATAAAAATTTTTGTGCACCCACTTAGAAGTAAGTGGGTATTTTTATGGAGGCAGAAAAATGCGTTTTAAGAAATTGATCACAGGAATTAGTATTGTCGGATTAATGGCATTAGGAGGCTGCAGCAGCAAAAAAGCTGGCAAAGCGCCAGATGTCAAACATGTTGGAGTTTTACAGGTAGTACAACACCCTTCTTTAGACAAGGCATACAAAGGTTTTAAAAAGGGACTAAAAGAAAGCGGCTTTGTCGAAGGTAAAAATCTTAAGATTGATTACCAGAATGCGCAAAATAATCAGGACAATTTAAAAAGTATGAGTGAAAAACTGGTTAATGAAAAATCTGATTTGATTTTGGGCATTGCCACGCCGGCAGCACAGAGCGTTGCCAATGCGACCCAAAAAATACCAACTGTTGTTACTGCTGTAACTGACTTAAAAGCAGCCAAGTTAGTTGATTCAGATGCTAAGCCTGGCAGAAACATTACAGGAACAACAGACATGGTTTCTATTAAAAGGCAAATTAAGTTGCTGCTATCAATTGTTCCTAAAGCAAAAACGGTTGGTATTATGTACAATGCCGGTGAATCAAACTCTAAAATACAGGCCGATTTAGCTACGGCGGCACTGAAAAAAGCAGGAGTGAAAGTTTTGATTAAAACTGCAAACACAACTAATGATGTCCAGCAAGTAACTGAAACGCTTGCCTCTAAAGTTGACGGTATATTCGTTCCTACTGACAATACTTTCGATTCAGCTGCTTCTGTAGTTGGAAAAGTAGTCAAAGAAAAGAAAGTTCCCCTGGTAGCAAGTTCCGTCGATCAAGTTAGAACAGGTGGTTTGGCCTCAATCGGAATTGATTACGAATTATTAGGAGAACAAACTGGCAAAATGGCTGCTAAAATCTTATCTGGAAAAGCAAAGCCAGCTAACATGCCGGTTGAAAGAGCACATGATATGAAATTAGTTGTTAACAAGAGTATGGCTAAAGCACTGGGAATTGATCCTAAATCAATTAAAGCACCCAAATAATTTTAAGTTGATATAAAAAGGCCACTGAACAGTGAAATAAACGATGAAAGTGAAAAGCTTTGTTGCTTATTTCAAAAGGGTGACCTTTTTATTTAACAATAATAACTAGAACGAGGAATTTTATTTAATTTTTGCTTTAAGTGATCATAATTATTATTATTTTTACAAGCTAAATTTATTATTTCTTGACTTTTTCTTCTTTATTTTTTATAATCTTCTCATTAAGGTTGGAGGTAAAGTTTTATGAAATATAATTTAATACGAGTCTCACAACTGAATAACCGTTATTACTTTAGCTATTTTAGATAAGGTTTGGGTTCATCTAGATGAATTCAAACCAGACTCAAGTTTTGAATTTATCTATGATGGCTAAAGTCCTTTAATTGCGGTTAGCCACATAACTTTCTAAGTGGCTAATCACAAATGATTATTACTAATAATTCTTGTATATCCACTTAGAAATAAGTGGATATTTTTTTACGGTCAGCAGTATTACGGAGGAACGAAAATGCGAATCAAGAAAATTATTATGGGAATGGCTTTAACTAGTCTGTTGCTGCTTAGTGGCTGCAGCAACAAGAAATCAGGAAGTACAGCAACTGTCAAGCATGTGGGTATACTGCAGGTAGTACAGCATCCCTCTTTAGATGAGGCTAACAAAGGTTTCAAAGAAGGCCTGAAAGAAGAAGGCTACACTGAAGGAAAGAACTTGAAAATTGATTACCAAAATGCGCAAAACAGCCAAGACAATCTGAAGAGTATGAGTGAAAAATTAGTCAATGAAAAATCAGATTTAATCTTGGGAATTGCTACACCGGCAGCGCAAAGTGTTGCTAATGCGACCCAGGATATTCCTATTGTGGTCACTGCCGTAACTGATCTTAAAGCTGCAAAATTAGTAAATTCAGATGCTAAACCTGGCAGAAATGTCACAGGAACTACTGACATGGTCTCAATTGATAAACAAATCAAGTTACTTTTATCAATTGTGCCTAAGGCTAAAACAATTGGCATTATGTACAATGCGGGCGAAGCCAATTCTAAAATTCAAGCTGATCTAGCCATCAAGGCACTGAAAAAAGCTGGCGTTAAAGTTTTAGTTAAAACAGCTAATACCACTAGCGATGTTCAACAAGTAACAGAAACCTTAGCTGGTAAAGTACAAGGAATTTACGTACCAACAGACAACACATTTGCTTCTGCTTCTTCAATTATTGGTAAGGTTGTTAAGGAAAAGAAGATCCCACTAGTAGCTGGTTCAACTGACCAGGTTAAAACTGGCGGCTTGGCTTCAATTGGAATAGATTACGAGGCGCTTGGTAAACAAACAGGTAAAATGGCTGCTAAAATTTTAGACGGTAAAGCTAAGCCTAAAGACATGCCAGTTGAAAGGGCAACTGATTTGAAATTGGTGGTTAACAAGAAAATGGCAAAGGCACTTGGAATTGATCCTGCTTCAATTAAAGCACCTAAGTAAATTAAAGAAAGGCAGCGTGAATCAATAGTTATGTTGAATACATTTTGGGAGTTATTACTTTCATCTACTTCTCAAGGATTACTTTGGTCATTAATGGCAATCGGTGTTTACTTAACTTTTCGGATATTAGATCTAGCGGACATGACAGCTGAAGGCAGCTTTCCGTTAGGGGGAGCCGTTGCAACGATGTGTATTATTAAGGGAATTAATCCTGTTTTAGCAACAATTGCCGCATTTGTTGGCGGTTTGATTGCTGGCTTAGTTACTGGTATTTTGAACACCAAATTGCGTATTCCTTCCTTACTAGCAGGAATTATTACAATGACTGGACTGTACTCCATTACTTCCAGAGTAATGCAAAACGCTGCTAATGTTTCATTGTTGGGCAAAGATACAGTTTTTACAATTGCGCAAAATTGGGGATTAAGTCGTAACAATGCAGTAATTGCGATGGGATTGATAATTGCACTTTTGGTTATACTATTATTAGTTGTTTTCTTCAAAACTGAAATTGGCCTAGCTATGAGAGCAACTGGTGATAATCCGCAAATGAGTGCCGCTAATGGTATCAAAACTCAAGGAATGAAAATTTTAGGCTACATGATTTCTAACGGCTGTATTGCCTTGTCAGGTGGACTTTTAGCACAAAATAACGGCTTTGCCGATCTTAACTCTGGTGTTGGTACTCTGGTTATTGGATTAGCTTCAATTATTATTGCAGAAGTACTTATCAGGAATCTGTCAATTGGTGGTCGTTTACTTACTTTAGTCGTAGGTGCCATCATTTATAGGCTGATTTTAGCCCTGGTTTTCCAGATGAATGTAGAACCATCTGATGCAAAATTAGCTTCAGCTTTAGTTTTAGTTGTGTGCTTAACTTTGCCGAATTTCCACTTGCCACGCAATCTTAAAGGAGGAAAGCAAAATGCCAGAAGTACTAAAGATTAAAAATTTACATCAAACTTTTGAACAAGGAACTGTCAATGAAAACCGGGTTTTACGCGGAATTGACCTTAATTTAGAAGCCGGGGATTTTGTGACCATTATTGGTAGTAACGGAGCGGGTAAATCTACCTTACTTAATAGTATTGCTGGTACGTTGCCTATTCAAGAGGGTCAGATTATTTTAAAAGGTACCGATATTACAAAAATGCCTGTTACTAAACGAGCAAAAAATATTAGTCGCGTATTTCAAGATCCTAAAATGGGAACAGCGGTCAGATTAACAGTTGAAGAAAATTTGGCTTTAGCGATGAAACGAGGCCAACGACGCGGTTTTCGTCCCGGCGTTAAAAAACAGGATAGAAAATTTTTCAAAAAACAGCTTGCCCAACTTAACTTAAATTTGGAAAACCGTTTGGAAACTGAAATTGGACTTCTTTCCGGCGGTCAAAGACAAGCAATTACACTCTTAATGGCTACTTTGCAAAGACCAGATTTAATTTTACTGGATGAACATACTGCTGCTCTTGATCCGCAAACCTCGATTACAGTCATGCAATTAACTGAAAAGTTAATATCCGAACAGCATTTAACAGCTTTTATGGTTACCCACAACATGGAAGATGCTATACGATACGGTAATCGATTGATTATGTTGCATCAAGGTCGTGTGGCAATTGATTTGGCCGGTGAAGATAAACAAAACTTGACGGTGCCTAAACTGATGGAACTATTCCAAAAGCACCTTGGTTCGGGGCTTGAAGACGATGCTATTTTACTGGCTTAAAACAGAAAAACAATCTGAATTTCAGATTGTTTTTTTATTCTTCAAACAATTTTGATGAGCATCAATTACTTTGACAATGTTATTTATTGGCTCAGAACAATTATTTTTTAGCCACTCGCTAATTATAGCTACTATGCCATTGCGAAAAAACACCTCATCATAATGATCTTTTTCTTCATGACTATCTATAAACTTTTCAGTAATACCATTTTGTAAATTAAGTTTAAAAAATAAACGATATAAATCTTGGTTGTCTTTAACATGTTGCAATAATTTTGAAAAACATGGTTTTTTTAAATTCTTTTGTGTTAGTGCGTATTCATCAACAAGATATTTTCTTAATTTGTCTGCCATATCATAAATATCTGTGTAATTATCATAAAAAGTTGACCTGTTAATATGTGCCTTTTGACAAATTTCAGTGACTTTTAAATTTTCTAAGTTACTATTCTTTAAAAGTTCTACGACGGCATTTTGAATTTTTTTACGTGATACGGTGCGATTTCTTTTTTTATTCATAGAAATGATTATGACATATAAAAATCTTTTTGTTAAAGCTTTTTGAATTTATATATGCTAATAAATAATTGAACTGAAGCCAAAAATGACATCATACCGAATGTGAATTGAATTCCTATATAATTTGCTGTCACTTTGGTATCAATAAAGTGGGTTGCGCTAGTCATAGCTTCCATAAATAAAGAAGTTCCTATAGCACCGCTTAATGTTCTTAAACAAGTTAGAAGAGCTGTACCATTTGCTGCTTCATTTTTAGGCAAACTTTGCATTCCCCAAGTTACGATTGGCATCATCAAGCAGCCAACCCCAAATAAACGGAGAAGATAAAAAACTCCTAACAAAATTATTTCTTTTGGAGAACTAATAAATGTTACTCCCAAGCAACTAATTACTAATAACAAGCTTCCTGAAATTGCCAATTTAGTTATTCCAAATCTGTCATAAAACATCCCTGTAAAAGGATTAATTATAGCCATAGCTAACGATCCGGGCAACATTATAAATGCTGAAATAAAGGCTGATTTTTTCATTACAGTTTGAATTAAAATAGGGTAAATAGTTGAACTACCCATCATTATTGCATAAAGAAGCATACTGATTAATACAGCCAAACGAAAATTTGAATTCTTAAAAATTCTTAGATTTAGTAATGGTTCATCATCTTGTAACTGTCTTTTACAAAAAATAATTATTAATACTGTTCCAATAACCATCAAGATTAAGCTTGTAAATAATCTAGTAGTAATATTGCTTAGTCCTATCAACATACTGCTCAAGCCACCAGTACTTAATAATAAAGAAAAGTAATCTAGATGATTTTTTGCAACTGGTGAAACATTTTCAACGCTAAAGATTGCTAAAATTATAATAAACAGTGATATAGCTGCTGAAATAAAGAAAACACTACGCCAATCCCATATTTCAATAAAGAAGCCTGTTAAAGTTGGTGCTATCACAGGTGCTGCTCCTGATGCCAATCCCAATATCCCCATGACCATTCCCTGTTTGTTAACCCGATAAAGAATCATAATTACTACTTGAGTTAATGGTAAAATAATGCCGCTACCCAAAGCTTGAAATATACGACCTATTAGTATAATAGGAAAATTGTTCCCCCAACAACAAAGTAATGTGCCGAAAGCAAATAATAGCATTGACGATAAAAATATTTGCCTAGTAGTAAAGCTTTTAATCAAATATGCTGATATAGGAATCATTACTGCCATAGCTAAACTAAAAGCGCTGGTTAACCACTGGGCAGTTAGTGCGGTCAATGATAACTCATGCATAATTTGTGGTAAGGCTGTTGTTAAAGAAGTTTGAAGAAACGATGTAACAATTGTTCCAGTCAAAAGAGTTCCAAAAATTAAATTAGCTTTTTTTCCAGTCATGAATTTCTCTTCTTTCAATTTAAGTTGTTTTAATTATATTGATGTAGAAAAGATAAACAACCAACAATTTATATTGAAATGTTGGGAAAAAACTGACTGTGACAAAATTTTTGTAAGAAGCTGTAATTTATAACCTTAAATGTCGCTACTTTATTAACATAAGTTAACATTATTAATTTAATAAAAAGGACTAATTATCTAAAGCATTAGATATTAGTCCTTAAATTATTTATTTTGATATAATGTATAGTTTTATTATTCTATATTTTTCTCCCCTTTTCCATGTCTTTGAAAACAAGTCGATATTTTTCTGAAATAATTGAACATTCAAAAACAGTAATTAAAGCAATTAATATCCAGCTTACTTTTAAAGTCATGCATAAAATTGTCCCCAGGCCGATAGCAATTATGCCATATAAAACTATCTTTCCTGCGCTATATTCGTTAATGAATTTTCTGACGCGATCAACCTTAAAAACTACTACCTGACAAGCTATAAAATATACAGCTAATAAAATTATATATATCATTATTATTTCACTTAACCTTAGTTAATTAGCTTTGCAAAGCATCATTCTCTTTTTCCAATTGCTGTTTTTCAAACACTTTGAAAAATGGATAGTAGATGATGATGTAGATAATAAAGTTAACCACTGACAGTATCAAAGCATTCCAACTCCAATTTGTACTCATGATTGCTGCAATTGGTGCGGGAATAGTAAATGGTAATCTGACCATCATCATTGGTACCAGGTGAGAAGTAGTTGCAAAATAAGAAATGGTAGTTGTTACGAGTGGAGCTAAAATAAATGGAATACCAAGAATCGGATTTAACACAATTGGGGCACCAAATATAATTGGCTCGTTAATATTGAATAAACCAGGTAAAATAGATAACTTACCTAAATCTTTTAAGTACTTCGATTTAGAAAACATAAAAAGTACTACTAAGGCAAGCGTACCACCAGCTCCACCAATCCAAACAAACCACTGTAAAAATTGTTCAGTAAAAATTGTGGATAAGTGAGTCGCTGATACACCAGCATGAAATTGATTCATATTGGTAGCGATTGACATTTCCCAGAATGGTCTAACAATTGGATCCATAATAGCTGCCCCATGAATACCAAGTGTCCAGAAGCCACAGATAAAGAACACAGTAGTCAGGCCACCGGCCAAGCTGTTGCCAACTAAAAATCCTTTTAACGGCATTAAAATATTGGAAATAAAAGTAGCGATATTGAAATTAAATATATCTCTTACAACCCAAAATAATATTAAAATGACCGCTGCTGGAAAAAGAGCTACAAAAGAATTGGAAACCTCAGGTGGGACACCCTGAGGCATTTTAATTGTAATGTTTTTCTTTTCTAAAAAGTGGTAAATTTCGACAGAAATCAAGGCTGTTGCAATCGCTGCAAATAACGAAGATGCACTTAAATTGGCTATATTAATGTAGCGACCTGCCGTAATCACATTTTTAACATCTGCATTTACTTTAACTGGCTGTACTGTTGCTACTAAAAATGCGAGTACAGCTAATATACCACTGGATAAAGTATCCATTTTATAGCTTTCAGCAAGAGCAGAAGCAATACCAAATGTTGCATATAACGACAGAATTCCTACCGTAAAGCGAAAAGGAATATCTAGAATTGCCTGATAAGGTGCTAAGAAATTAGCGACTGCTGGTATGGGCATATTACTCAGAATGGTAAAGAAAGAGCCAACAATAGTTAGTGGTAAGGTAGCAATAATACCTTTACGAATAGCTGTCATATGTCTTTGCTGACCCATTTTATTAGCTACAGGTAGAATTTTTGCTTCCAAAAAATTGACAAAATTATTCATTTATTTTCACCTCATATTTATTTTTTAGTTATAGAATTTTTAACAGACAAACTTAAATTTTGACCAAGACTTAATAAATGGTAATAGTAAAAGTTCATCGGTATTGATATGTCCAACGAGATTTTTACGATTATCTTTATGTGGCTTTAATACAATCTGTAGCTCATTCTTATACTTTCCAAACCCATTATTGCCTATGACTACATCCCCTTTTTGAAACTCAATTTCATTGTCATGGGGCGAATTGGAAAAACTATGATACTTTTTTCTAACTTCTGTTGACCTGATTACCTGTTCATTAATATCCCCTCGTCTAACATGTTGATTTTTAAGAACGATGTCATGTTCAACCTTATTTATATCTGAAACAAAATCAATTTTTAATTCCACTTGATAGCGATCTATTAAACTAAGTTTTTTTAATTCTTCGTCACTAGCATAGGAATTACCGATAATTACATCGTCAATGAGTCCGGTCGCAAACATTTTTTTAGCTTGCACTTCAATAGGCAATTCACGATCTTCTTCTAAAGTTGGTAAGCCATCATTCACGCTCCAGGGGCCAATTTTTCCTGATTGAGAACTGATAAAAGCAGCTGTATGGAGGTTATTTCTTTTAAAACGCTGACTACATTTCACAAAGAAATCATAAGGTAGACCTGTTCCTTTTTGAGGATAAAAATTGTGACAGCCATAAATAAAAGGTTTATTAGCTTGATAACTCAGAATGTTATCTACATAGGCAACATCATTACTCATGTTTAATTCAATAATTAATCCCTGCGGGTTATAACTGAGCAAAGCCTCTTTTTTGCCATCGAATCCATCATCCAGACGTAAACCATCTACACCAAGTTCAACAAAAAATGAGAGGTCATCATATGAAATCCTCAAAAGGTTAAATATTGCCGGTGAAACATCCAAAATCACTTCATAGTTAAGTTCTTTTGCCAATTTAGTTAACTCTTGATATTTAGAAACTACTTCCTCCTTCTCGCCGGTAATTTCAAGCAAACTCATAAAAATTCTGGAAAAACCAAATTCACTTGCTTTTTTGATATAGGCCTTATCACTGGCGAAATCGCTATGATCTGGGTATATCGATATTCCTAGTTTTCGCTTCATCTTAGTGCCTACTTTTATGCAAGTTTTCTTTTAACAATCTCAAACAATTTTGCTACATCATCTGGCTTGGTAAGCCCGGTATCTTTGTCAATAATTGATGAGTATACATGTGGCAATATTCTAGTTACTCCGGCTTCTAAAGCAATATCTAAAATAGCCTCAAAGTTTTCCAAATCTATGCCACCTGTTGGCTCAAGGCTAAAATCATTTGCGGCACAAGCTTTAGCAATATATTTGTATTCCGCCTTGTGTGCTAAACCTTTCATTGGAAAGAACTTAAATGAACTGCCACCCATATCCTTCAGCAATGCAATAGCAGTAGTAACAGGAACTTCTGTTGCCATTTCTTTAGAGCTTAGAGGACCTGTTGCAATATTGACATAACCAACCTTACCTGTTGGTGAAACTAAACCATTAATAATAGTTTGGTCTTGTCCTAATAAGGCCCGAGAATAGCCAACCCCTGTAAAAACTTGATTGACATGTTGCGGTTGGATTACTTGCGATACTTCACTAACCATCTTACTTTGATTAGGATCGCCTGCACCTAATCCAACCGAAATAGCATTATTGACGGCACTTTGATACTTTTTCAAATCAGCAATACAGCTGTCATTATCAGGATAGTTTTTAGTTAAGACGCCGCAAACAACATGACCATCAGCAGCTTCATATATCTCTTTAGCATTGGCGACACTTCCGGCTAAAACATTTAACGCTACTCTAGCCTTATAATAATTTGGTACTAATTCCATTTATTTCATAATCTCCTTTAATCTTTCAACTATTAAATTCATTTCCTCTGAATCGAGTGCTCTGATATCAAACTCAATTATTCCTTCATTAGCACGATATTCTCGAGTGTAGATAGCCGGATCATTGTTTTTTAATTCCTTAATTACTTGAAATGCACTCTTCGATGCATCAGCATTCATTTTAATATCGGCACGATAGATTTCTCGTCCTGCTTGATCTTGTGCTTCTTTGACTGTAAGCCCAGGAATTGTGTTCAGATTTTGTAAAAATGGTGCGAGTCGCTTACGCATGTGTGTGCCATCCTCTGGACCTGCGCTGACATATTCTTCAATTGCTCCTACCAAACCCAAAAGATTATCTTTACCAATTTTCATCGCTCTACCGATTCCTGAACTTTGCATACGAATCCAATCGATGTATTTTGCTTTACCAAATACCAAGCCTGAAGCTGGACCTTCAATTGCTTTTGCACCACTAAAAAGAATAATATCTACGTTTAAAGCCAGATATTTTTTTAGATCTTCTTCTGCTGCAGCATCTAAAATTAAAGGCAAGTTATGTTTATGAGCAATTTCAACTGCCTGTTTAACTGTAAGCATGCTTTTTTGTACTGCATGGTGACTTTTAACGTAGAAAACAGCTGCAGTATCTTCATCAATCATCATTTCCAAATGTTCTGGTGAGCACATATTAGCATAGCCTGCTTCAACTACATTACCTCCACCCAAAGTAATCATTTCTTCTTCAGGAGCGCCATAGTCCACATTTTGCCCTTTAGGTATCACAATATTTCTAGTTTTAAATTTGGGTGAGTAGGGATGATAAACATGATATTGACTTCCCTGACCAATAACTCCTGCAACTGCTAAAGCAATCCCGGCAGACGCTGAGTTCACAATGACTGCATCTTCAGCTCCTATTAATTCAGCCACATACTTCCCGCTTTTTTTGACTAAATCTGACATTTCAAAAAAATGTTTGTCGCCAAATTCTTGGGCTTCAATTCCTGCATTACTTGTTTTTGAAACACCCAAAATTGTCATCTTACCGCTGGCATTTATTACATGCTTTAAGTTCAATTTCTGATAATAATCCATTTTATTCTCCAATCTGATAAGCTTTACCCATAACGACAACCATTTTAGGACAAATATGTTCATTAAATTGACGCTGATTATGATTTGAATCTGTAAGTGTAACCTCTTTATTTTCTTCTAATTCAAAAATAGTCAGATCAGCGTCATATCCCGGCTTCAAATGACCTTTGTTAATCAAGTTAAAATTATCTGCCGGAGCTGCAGTTACCTTACTAATCACATCGCTAAGCGAATAGCCATACATTAAAAACTTGTCCAAAGTTGTAGCCATGTTATACACAGGACCATTTACACGATTGCGGTTATATATATCAGTACTAATAGAATATGGAATTAAACCGGCAGCATTTGCAATATCAAAAGTATGGAAGTTAAAGCTGTCTGTACCATGTCCAACATCAAAAGTTACACCTCTGCGATAGGCTTCCCAGACAAATTGACGAATGTTGTCTGATTCATCAAGCATGCCATTTGGTTTACCGTTATAGCCATGAGTTAAAATATCGTTATCGTCCATTAAGTCTAAAACTTCTTTTAATTGTGGTGGATTTGCACCAACGTGTACCATAATCGGGAAATTGCCACCTAAATTTTTTTGGAATGTTTTAGCTTTTTGTAAAGGCACTACACCATTATCGATAACTACAGAATGACTTTCTCTTACTTTGATGCCAACAATAAAATCATGGTATTTTTGAATAGATTCCATCAGAGGATCTTTTTGAACAGTGTTAATGTCGCCCAGTTCATTTTGTGCCAATATGCCTGTTTGGCCGACGTTAATCATTGCATAGACATTAGTAATTTTATTTCTGGTTATATCATAAAAATCACCAATGTTCTCTGCTCCGGTAGAACCGGCATCAATTACGGTAGTGACACCAGATTTATAACCGTCTTCATCAGGATCATCATAATAAAGGGTCAATTTTTCGTAACAATGAACATGATCATCAATCCATCCAGCCGAAACATACTTTCCTTGAAGATCAATTACTTTACCAGCTTCGATTCCATCCAGACAATGACCGACAGCAACAATTTTTTTACCTAAAACGCCAATTTCGATTGGAGAACCGTCTGTAACCCTTTTACCATTTTTCAAATACAAATCTATCATCTTTTACCTCAACTAAACTTTCACAGGGAAGAACAAACCAGCAATCATAGCTCCAATAATTGCGCCACCAGTGATCGGTTTCTTCCAAGCATAAAATATTACCGCACCAATAATTGCACCTAAGCCAATAGGAATTGATGCTTGACAGGCAGAAATTATGATTAATGGGCCTAAAAATCTGCCTGTATCGTTACCTGCGCCCATCATAATATCAGCACCAAAAGTTGAGTTAGATTGTTTTAAAGTAAAATGTCTAATAGCATAAATAACAAGACCGATCAAAATTCCGATGATAGCACCGGTCAATAGAGCCAGCGGAAAGCTCTTAATTGGTTCTTTAATGTTCATGCTGAGTAATATAGCAGGAATACCTAAACCAACACCAGTTAAAATTGAGCCACCTAAATCTAAGATTCCATCTAACGATCCTTCTAAAACTCTGGCAAACAGAAAGCTAGCTCCAAACGCTGCACAAGCACCATACGAGCCACCAGTCATACCTGCCTTCAACATGGCAACAAATGCAACTTCATTAAATGCACCAGTACCATAGTTAAAATACATTGAAGTTCCAGCAAATACCCCAGCCGACATCAAGCCAACAATAATTGGGAAACTCCAATCGGCATACCAAAAACTTTTAGTATTCTTTAAATCTAATTCTTTTTCTTCTAAAGTTTCATCACTTTTATCCATGTCTTTGCCTCTTTTCAACTAGGTTTTAGCCACCAAAAACTGAGTGAATTTGTTTTAACCAAGCAGGAACTCCCATATTCAGTTGCTTAATCAGTGTCAGATCTATTCCTCTGAAAAATGCACTCAAAATAAATAAGACAATTGTAGTAATTAGAATAATTTTAGTAATCTTATTCCAACCACTTTCATCCACTCCTTTACCGACTAAAATTCCCAAAACTACTCCTGGAACAGCATTGCCCATAATCAGCTGAGCAATGCCACCAAAGACCGTTCCGAAAATTCCAGATCTTTTTCCGCCATCAATTGCTGCCAGCCAAAAGATAACAGGCATAACAGTATTAATTAATAATGTTGCAGCTGGAACGAGGACTTTTACCGCCGTAATTTGAAGTGATTGGGGCAAAGCTGAACTCGTTAAGTTAAGAAAAGATACAATGAGAGCTCCTATTATTGCACCTGCTATACCCATCTTCTTAGCATCATGCATCTCTTTTTCATCGTGATTTTTCAACATCAAAAGTGCAGCGGCCCAATTTGGTATTACCCTGTGAGTAACATCCTGTGTAAAAGATCCTGCTGCCACAGTGGAAGCCCACGCATTAAAGAAGAAACCCAATCCAAACGAAAAGTGTGATGCAGGATCTCCTTCACTTGCATTCATTTCGCCTAATGTTCTGAATGCTCCTAAAGCCTGGACAGTTGGAGCATTAAACATTCTAGCTGCTCCTATTCCAACCGCTAAACCAACAAGAGTACCAATAATTAAGGATTCAATTAAAATTATCAAAATATGCATTTTTATACTCCTTTAGTTGCTCTGTTAAAAAGTGGGTTGTCAGTAGTTGCTACTTTCTGACAATCTATTTCATTAACGCAAACGTACTCTACATGAACCAAAACTCTAAGTTGAACCTCATAAGACTTGCGTATTCTTGGGAAAAAGAAAAATAAAAAATGTTCTTTTTCATCTATTTCCTTAAGTTCTTCCACTTCAAAAGATTTTGGTTCTATCTTAAAAATCAAATTATCTTCTTTTGCGCCTAAATTTCTTGCTACTTGGTTTATTGCATTGGCAAATGCCTCTTTCTTATTCTTTGCTTTTCCTTTCACTACAATGTTTCTATCTTCTGCTTGAATTACATTTTTCATCTGAACACCTAAAACTTGTTGGGATACTTTTTATTGATTGCTTCAACAAGTTTTTCTCCTAACTCTTCTTTATCCATAAAGCCAAAACCCAGAACTTTTTTACCATCATTAATAGCAGTAACCCCTTGAGTAATTGATCTCATGCCATGTCTTTCTGGATAGCCGTATTTATTATTGGCAATCAAAGCGCCAGCTCCACCACTACCACAAAAAGAAATACCGAAATCAGCTTTTTCTTTATTCATTACATCCCCTAATTTCATGTCTGCACCAATCCCAGGAATTAAAATAGCCTTGGCGCCCGCTTTTTCAATGCCTTTAGCAACATTACTTCCTTTTCCCATTCGGTCAGCAACTACAATTTTCAACATATTAATTTCTCCTTTAATCTAACTTCATATTCTCAAAGTGAATTGACAAAACATACTTTTCTGATTCAGCTATTTTGCCGATGTTATTATCAATAAAATCCACAACTTGCTGAGACATTTCTAACGATTGCTGTGAAACCTTAGCAAAAATTTTCTTATCTACTTTTTCTAATTTTTTTCCATTCTTTGCTCTATTAACCATTTCAGATAAATGATTACCTAAAATTTGAGTTTCTATGTCGCTCGGATGCAGCTTATTTTGATGTATTAAAGAAACTACATATACCATTACCCGCCTTAATTCATCTTTATAATTACTTTTTGCAATATATTTTTGGAATTCTTTATATAACTCTACTTTCATCTAAATTACCGTTTCTTTATCTCAACAACGTATAACGTAAAATTGCTATTATTTCATTAATATTAATGTGTAAGCCCAAATCTAAGTAAATTGTGCGCAGTCGACTGATGTCAGTTTTTGAAAATTTATTTAATTGTTTATCAGTTGGCTTAGAGTCATATTGCTTATCAAAGTAGATTCGCTCCGTTGCTAATTGCACATGGATCATAAATGCTTTTTCATATTTTTTACTGATGCGATCTCCTAAATATTCACTGACATTGATATAGGCTTCTATACTTAAAGAAAGTATTTTCTCTACATTATTAATACTTTGTTCTTCCTTAATAACATTCCTCAAATCATTGTCATTTTTAACAGCATTTTGTTTGAGTAAGAAAGAAACTTCCCGTTCAACTTTCAACATATCCTGCTCATTAGGGATCGGATTAACCTGTATGATTTTAGTTGACTCTATTTTTTTCAAAGGGAAAATACTAATTACGAGATCAGGCTTTGTTTCATATATTTTGGTGCGGTAATTAATTGCTGAGGCAAAACCAGCACTTGTAATGTATGGAATTCTGCTTTGAATTACTTTTTTTAAAAGTTTCGTTGCTCCTAGACCGGTTGAACAAACATAAAGTGCACTGACTTGTGGTACTTTTTGCAAATCACTAATTGAAACCAAGAAATGAAGAGAAACTAAAGTCACAAAAGTATCACTATTAATTAGTGGGCTTTTAGAAATATATTTGTCCAATGCAGCTTTAACAGTTTCAAACAAAGTGCCAAACCGACTTTTAACCTCTGCTGTAAAAGGAGTATAGTCATTAAAATGCTGAAAATTACTATTCAATTCACTTATCAAATGCTGAGTTAATGAGTCTTGTAACTGTAAATCATTCTCCAAAGGCAAAACCATTTTTTGTGAAACATAGGAAATAATCTCCTTGACAGCCTTATTAGTTTCCACATCTTTTTCCAACACTTTTACTCCAAAAATAAAGTACTTTTCTTCATCTTTTGTTGGTTTAATATCAAAAATTTCACTTACAAATTTGTAGATCTGGGCATAATGCTTTTGAGTCTGATTAAGTCTTTTACCATAACCAGAAAGATTTAAAAATCGATGACGATGATTTTCTAAAATAATTATCGTTAACCGATTAATCATTGACTTAGCAATGCTCAAATCCATGCCAGTATTAAAAGCCTTTTTTAGATTTAAAATGTCACATAATATTAAAGAAACATAATTGATTAACTTATTTATGTTTTTAGGTAAATTCGTGTTACCAGCTGAACTTGTACTTATTTTAGAAATCAAATCAATCAAATTGTTGGCACCAAATGAATATCTATCTATTTGCTTTTGCAAGATATATTCCATTAGCGCACGAATATTAATTTCATCTCCAGTTAAGTAGTAGCCATAATAATTTTTCCCTTCTAAAAGCAAATTGAATCTTTTAGCTTCTGACTTGGCATTATTTATGTCTGCTAAAAAAGTATTTGCAGAAACGTCAAGCATTTTAGTCATTTTTTTACCGGTTATAAATCCATCAGCAAAAATCAAACTGGTCAAAATTTTCCATTTTCTTTGAGTTGGACTTAAATACTGCGAAATTACTTCTTCGCTTGAAAAAGATTGTAATGAGTTAATTGCATTTTTTCGATCAAAATCACTAGCAAAACTTATCCATATTCCCTTACCAGGCTTTGAATTATACTTACAACCAGGTTGCTTATTTATCCATTCTGCTATTTTTTTGAGATCACTTCTTAAAGTTCTAATTGAAACTTTATATCTAGCAGATAAATCCTTAACTTTATAAGTCTGCGGGTTATTTAATAAGTTTGTTGCAATGTTAATTTGCCTAGAAATTAGAGTCATTTTGCTTGCTCCTTTCTATATTTAAATTATATGAAAGCGGTATTATAAAAAGAACTCCAAATTAATTCAACACTGTTGGTGCAAAGAATTGAACAACAAAAATGCTCATAGAATTTTATTCTTTGAGCATCATTAAAAATATAAAGATTATTAGGTTTGTTTATTTAAACCTGTAAAGATGCATATAAAACTAATTTACCTTTTTTTATTAGCCAAATAAAAAGGGTAAATCTTGTTTCACATTAAAACGACGATTTACCAATTAAATTTTTTTGTTTTTTTCAAGTTTCTAACTAACGATTATTTAAGCGCTTAAAGTCTGTATAAGTTTTTTGTGAGGAAATCAGCTAAATTAATATCCAAAATTCTTAAAAGTTATCTTTTACCATTGAAATAGTCATGAAACTTTTCCATTTCCTTGCCAATAACTTCATCATCTGGCATTGCAAATTCAAATGCAAATTGTGCATCTTTAGGCAGGTATCTTACTACTGCTTTCCAATTGAACATCCCAAGGTCTAATGACTCAGTGTTTTGCATTTTGCCCTTTGCATTAAGCATAGGATTCTTCAAGTGAATGTACGCTACAAAAGGTGCAAGCTTCTTTGCGGCTAAATTTGGATCAAAACCTGTAAAAGCAAGATTTCCTAGGTCAAATGTAGCAAAAATTGAATTGAACCCAGCTTTTCTGACAGCAGTCAGAAAATCAAATATTGTATCTGGGTTACCACTTATTGGAGTTTGATCGTTCTCAATAGTTGTTTGAATAGTTGCTAAAGGTAAATTTGAAAGATCTTCTGCTAAATCACCATGGTATTTATAGAAATTACCGGTACTAAACTTGATTTTCTGTGCACCAAGCTCTTGGGCTTCTTTATAATACTTATTTAAATTCTGATTAAAATTACCGTTCTCATCAAAAATATTATCAGGCACACTATAGTTTAGCAATAAACCCTTTTCTCTAACAGCTGGTGCCAGCTCTTTGATTTCTGCATCTACATCTTTGAAATACTCACGTCTAATTTCAATTCCATCTGCAGCTAAATCAGCAATTCTATCCACTAAATCCAGTTGGCTAATACCACTTTGAATTTCTTTTTCATAAACCAATGTATTTATTATTAAAGTCATGATTTGCTCCTATTTGTTCTAAAATTGATATATTTCTCATTAAATTTTCTAGCATTTTCAGTAACAGCTTCGTAATCATTCTTTTTACCCGGTCCGACTAAACTACCGCCTACTCCAATAACGAAAGCTCCCTTTTCAAACCATTCGTTCATGTTTTCTAATGAAACACCACCTGTTGGCATAACATTTACGTTTGGAAACGGTCCATGAATTTCATTGATCATTGTTTTGCCAGCAACTGAACCAGGGAAAACTTTAATTACATCGGCACCATACGTTAGCGCATCTTGAATTTCAGTCGAAGTAAAACACCCTGGAATATAAGGAATCTGGTATAAATTACAAAGCTTGGCCGTATCTTTATTTAAAGATGGACTAACTACAAATTTAGCTCCCGCTATAATAGCCAGCCTTGCTGTTGCTGGATCCAGCACCGTACCTGCACCAACAATCACATCTTTGTCACTGCCGTATTCTTCTGTTAATCTTTTGATAGTTATATCTGCACTGGGTGAAGTAAATGCTAATTCGATAGCAGTGACATGTCCTTTTATACATGCTTTGGCAGTTTGGTAGGAATTTTCTTCATTATTCCCTCTAACTACTGCTACAACTCCAGCTTTCTGAATTCTCTTTATCGATTCATATTTTAAAAGCATATTAACTCTCCTATCATTCCATATTACTGTGCTGCTTTTTAGCAGCACCATTAGAAACTTCATCCCTGATGCTCAACTTGAGACAAAGAATATCTAGCACAATGTGCACACTTTGATCAAACAGAGAACTTAAAAGTTGAATAGATTTAACTCCATCCCCATTTTTCGTTGCCCCAGGTACTATTATCACGCGGTCCGCCAATTTGACCAAAGGTGAATTGGAGTTGCTCGATACTGCAATTACTTCAACTCCAGATTCAGCAGCTTTTTCTGTCAATTCCAGCACACTGCTGGTTTTACCAGAACCTGACACAGAAACTAAAACATCGTTTGGCTGAATTGAAGGTGTAATTGTCTCTCCAATAACATAAACCTGGTAGCCAATATGCATTAACCTCATAGCAAAACTTTTAGCCATAAACCCAGAGCGGCCTGAGCCTAAAACAAATATTCTTTTATCCTTAGTAATTAACGTTGCAGCCTGATCAATTTCTGCTTCGCTTACTTTATCTAAAACTGTATTTATTTCTGCTAAAACAGGTTTAATTAAATGTTTAGAATCTAACATAAATTAATAATCTCCTTAAACTTGCTGGCCTCATTAACAGGGTCATTAGAATGAACAATTTTACTTCCTACAATAACCTCTTGTACCTCGTTTTGCACAGCTAATTTTTTTGCCTGCTCTAAATCAATACTACCAGCAACTGCTATATTTTTAATTGCGGGAAAATTCTTCTTGAAATCAGAGACTAGATTAGTCAAATCCGTGTTTTTGCCAGCATCATGAGAATTATGCAAGTTATAAATTGCATTCGGAAATTTGGCAATCTCTAAAATGGCTTTATTGCTCATTCCCATTAAGTCAATAAGTACTTTCTTGTTTTTTTGCTCTGCAATTTGATAAACGCCGGCAAGAGTTTCCTGACCAGCCGTTCCCATTACTGTTAGAATATCTGCACCGGTTTTAAATCCTTGTTCAAATTCGTATTGGCCCTCATCATTAGTTTTAGTATCCAATAAAAGCAAACTGTGTTTTAAATTGACATTTGCAGCTTGAATTTCATAAAAGCCATAATCTTTTATTATTGAAGTACCAAATTCTACAATATCAGCAATACCATCAAGTTTTCGTGCCAGTTGAACTGCATCGGCTAAAGAGACCCGATCAATTGCGACTTGCAGCTTCATCTTCAGAAACACCCTGTTTTTGATAAAATTCTTTTAATTCTTCTTTTGTAGGATACCCGTCATTATCACCTAAGGTTTGCACCTGCAGACAACCTACAGCATTACCGCGAATAGCTCCGGCCTTCAAACTTTTTCCTTCAAGCAAAGCAGTAATCAGACCTAAAGCAAATCCATCTCCAGCACCGACAGTATCAAGAACCTTATCTGGTTTAAAACTAGGAACAGTGTATTCTTCACCTTTAGCATTTTTGACGAAAACTCCTTTATCTCCTAGTTTAACCATTACTGTTGTAGTTCTTTCACCTTTCAAGTAAAAGTCAGCTATTTCTTCTGGATCTTCCGAACCCATTAATGTCTTGCCTTCACTGATACCCGGCAAGACAATATCAGCCATGCCCGCCAGTTCATTGATTGTCTTAATCATATAATCTTTACTCTTCCATAAAGGTGGCCGCAAATTAGGATCAAACGTGATTAGCTTTTTTGCAGCAATTAGCTTTTTGTAAAAAGCACGGAAAGTTTTTTCTGCAGTATCAGAAATTGCAGGAAAAATTCCAGACATATGGGCAATTTTAACATCGCTTAAATCAATATTATCAATCTGACTGGCTTCTAGGTGACAAGCAGCAGAATCACGCCGGTAGTTAAAAGTCGCAGGATCACCATGTGTTACTAGCTGCTTTAATTGATGACCTGTAAAATACTTATCATCATAACTAACATACTTAGTACCTACATTGTGAGAAGCAATAGTTTTTTGAACATACTTGCCAAAAGGATCTTCGCCAACTCGTGTAACATACTCAACAGAGTGTCCCAGCCTTCTCACGCCAATAGCAACATTTAGTTCAGCACCACCCATCACCTTGTGAAATTCTTCAGCGTCTACTAAAGAAACATCTGGATCTTTTGAACACAATATAACAAGTGGTTCACCAATAGTAATTACTTCAGACATAATCTTTCCTCTCTTTGTCTTTCATACTCACCCAAAAAAGTGATAAACAAGTATTTCATTTATAATTGAAACTACCCACATTACAGGTACACCATATTTTAAGAAGTCCTTTGACTTTACCTTCATATAGTCTAAACCCCAGACATTCCAAGATTGGGTAATATCTACAGATACAGCCATCAAAGTTGGAACATATAAGAGTGGTAATAAGAAGGCATCACTGAATAATCCAGTACTATACAAAACTGCAGCGGTGGCTGCTCCGGCACCCCAAACGTGTAAAGGACCACGGAATAAAGCGAGTGGAGCCAAAATACCCAAAGCAAGACAAAGGATTAAGTGTTCATGAGGCAAAACAGCTGACAATATCGGACGAAATCTTTCAGCATTAATAGTTGCAGCGCCAGTAAAACTTTCCAGAGCCATTAAAAACATGATCAATCCTGCAATATCACTGATTGCATGAGAAATTGAATCATTTAAAAACTTAAGTCCCTTCTTGTAATCTTTAAATTGACCAGTTAAGAAAATAGCAATAATACTTGCTAAAGTTAATGCAGGTACCGCATCCCATTTAAATGCCATATTCATTGCAACTGGAATAACAGGAACAATGTACGCTATTTTAGGAACTTTAGTAACACTATTTTCATTATTTTCGGCTCCAATTAATTTAAGATTATTATCTGCCATCGCCGGATCAATCTTTTTACGATTAAAGAATAAAAAGATAATAATTGCCAGCAGCTGTACTATTGCAGCACATATACCAAAAGCAAGGTACTTACTGTCATAAGCAGCTTTTGGCACAAAGGCCTTCATCTGGTTATAAAGCACAACGTTAATATACATTGGGGCACCAATAGCCATAGAAAATGCTGCCAAAGCAACATCTCGAGGCAATCCCAATGATAATAGAATTGGTAATAAAATAACTCCAATTGCTATTACTGAACCAACACCGTATGCACTTACAAAAATAAAAGCTGTAACTAAAACAACTAAAATTGCTGCTAATAGTGGCTTCTTTTTACCAATTGACTTAGTAGCTTCTGATATTGCAGGTGCAATCCCACTATCTACCAGTACTCGACCAAACCATGAACCAAATACAATATAAATAATAGTTGGACCATAGCTGAGCGCTGGCTGCGCAAAAACTTTATTAATTGCTTCATTAAATGGTACTAAACCAATGAAGCACCATAAGATTGCCATCACGAAGAAGCCAATCATCAAGTTTCCACCTTTTAAAATGTACCATATAAATAAAGCAAAAGTTATTAATAGCAAAATTGCTATTATTGTAGAATTCATTACACTTACCTCTTTACTAACTCATTATTTCATCTAATGAATATCAGCATATTTCTTTTTAAGGTAACCGGTTACCTTCTTAATATAAAACATTTAGTTTGTCTTTGCAAGCGCTTTTCAAATTAATACTGATTTTTGCAATATATCTTTTTAAGAGCATTAAAATGATATACTAGTTTTAAAAACATTTAACAAAAAGAATAGTGATTATGAAAAAAGCAACAATCCGTAACGTAGCTGAATTAGCACATGTTTCCGTTGCGTCTGTATCAAGGTATTTAAATAATAAGGCTAAAGGTAGACTTTCCGAAGAAAAAGCTAAGGCAATAGAACAAGCAATTAAAGACTTAAATTACATTCCTAATCTTGCAGCTCGTCAAATGGCTACTAATCAAAGCAAGACTATTGCCGTAGTTGTTTCCAATATAGACGATTATTTTTCAACTGAATTGTTTAAAGGAGCATCTAACATCCTCAGAGTTAAAGGTTATGAGGCTTTTTTGTTAGATACCAATGCAGAACAGCAACGAGAACGAGAATTAATTAAAACCGTCAGCAGCAGTTTCTTTGATGGACTACTGTTTCAACCCTTGGGTAGTAATATAAAAACCATTCAATCTGAATTTATCCATAACATTCCCACAGTAATCTTAGACAGACGGCTAGCCACCAAACGCTGGCCTCAGGTTATTTCCAATAATGTTACGGCTTCAAAGGACGCCACGAAATATTTTTTAAAACAAGGTTGCGATGACATCTTAATTTTATCTTCTGAAGTCAAAATTGCTTCCACAAGAAGAGACAGATACAGTGGTGTTTGTGCTATTGCAAATCCTGATCAAATTCATTTAATTGAGCTTGACGAAGAGTCGTATAATTATGTGACGATTAAAAATAAGATTGAATCTTTCCTGTTAAAACAAAAAGTTCGAAATAAAAAAACTTTGATTTTTAGTTTCAAAGAACGTTGGCTACTTGCATTTTTACCTATGCTTTTTGCCGATGGCTTTTTAAATAGCGACCAAGTCTTGATCACTGGATTTTCAGATACCAAGTTAGTACAAACCATTTTACCCGAAGCAAGATTAATTTCCCAAAACCCATATCTAATGGGAGCAAGTGCTGCAGAAATTTTACTTAAGAGTTTAAGTGGAGAAGATAATAGCAAAAATTATGAACCCCTTATTGTTCCTGCTAAATTTTAGCTGGTAGAATTAAATGTTAAAAACCTAAATAAATAATTCTGAAAAAGATCTTTTACCAGATCAACAAAAGCGCACTGAGGTTATCGGTCAGTGTCCTTTATACATACATTTTTCCTCAGTCTTGATAGTATTAACTAACTCAAATCGATCAGAAACCAATCATTATGTGCCAAAGTTATGCCATAGTTTAAAAAATCTTAGGTTTTCATTTTAGACTTTACTATTTTGCAAAAGCATCTGGTTTATTCTATCCGTCAATTTAGCAAAGAAAAAAGAAGATGAATCATAAAAATGTGATTCATCTTCTTTTTTTGTAAGGTCAATGACCTGCTTTTTAAAGGCTTAGTTCTTATTATTTACTTTACACTGGCAATTTTTAAACCTAAATATTTTTGATGATTAACAAATCCATTGCACTGCTTCATAAGAATCATACAATGCCCCTGGAAAGGGAATTTCTGGAGCTAAACGATAATCAAGAGAAATAACAGTGCAATTTGCATTCTCCGCAATTAAACGGCATTGATTTAGCAAAGTTAAACTATTACCACCGATAAAGCCACCACCATGCAAATATAGACAGGCATTGCGTGTGGGAATTTTACTAGCAGGCCTGCAAACTATAGCAGGTATATATCTATTTTCACATTGAACTAAAATACTTTTATCAATAATTGATGAACTAGCCAAATCTTTATTTGGCGAACCCATGCCATCTCTCGCATTTTGGAAATCAACATTGCTTAAATCAATTGCTGCCATAGCTTCTTCATCAGAAAGAAGAGGCTTATTTTTAGTTCTTTCCAAGACTTTAGGGTCTAATAACCCCCATTCTTCACCGTATGCTGAATTTTCTGATAATCATGATATCCTCCAAGATTTGCTTAAGTAAATACTATGTTTATTACTTTAATAATATACTAACATTTAGCAAAAACACTTCACGTAGGGTAGTGA
>NZ_KQ033871.1:152988-198375 GCF_000967195.1 Lactobacillus kullabergensis | reverse complement strand
GATATTAAATAAAAATGGTATTTTTTATTTTACATACTATCAAAACAATTTACTTTGTGAAAAAACTTTTTATTTTAGAAAAAAGACTAATAAATTAAGTTAACAAAACTGTAATTTATTAGTCTATTAATTAATATTTTTCTTATAATAGAAATTACAAAAGCTAAACTTGAACCTTCAAAGTGGCACTGCCATGATCATTTTTCCCTGCATTCAGTAGTTCAACGCTTTGATAATCTTTAGTATTCATAACGATGACAACAGTAGAGCAATCATAACCTGCTTTTTTAATTGCATTTAAGTCAAAATGTAATAGCTTTTGACCTTGCTTAATCTTATCTCCTTGTTTGACAAAACTTTCAAAATATTCGCCATTTAGTTTAACTGTATCAATTCCAATATGGATCATTACTTGTACGCCATTGTCTGAAGTTAAGCCAATTGCGTGTTTAGTATTAAATAGCATAGTAACTTCACCATCAAATGGTGCATAAACATCTCCTGAACTAGGCTCAATAACAAAGCCGTCACCCATTGAACCATCAGCAAATGCTGGATCATGAGCTTGGGTTAAGTCCTCAATCTCTCCCGAAATTGGACTCAAAATACTTTCATCTGAAACAGGTTGTACTGAATCAGATTTATCTGCTGCTTGTTCGGTATTATTCTCGTCAATACCTAAAACCATTGTGACAACACAGCCGACAACAAAGCAGGCTAGTAATCCTATACAATAAGGAATAAAAGTTTTACCTACGAAAGCTGGTAAAGTAGTTAAACCACCAAACACAAACGCAAATGCCTTAGCTTTCATTCCACCAATAATCGCACCGCCAACTGCTCCTCCTGCAACAGCTCCAACTAAAGGCTTTTTATAACGGATTCCAATACCGTATATCGCTGGTTCTGTAATGCCGGCAAAGAAAATTGATAAAAGCGCTGAGATAGAATAAGCCTTCATTTTTTTTGTCTTTTGTTCTGACAAAAGTACCAAGTGTTGCTCCTGCCATACCAAAGTTGGCCGCACATGTTAATGGCACAATATAGTCATAACCTAAGCTGCTAATATTATTAATCATTACTGGGTTAACTGCCCACTGTAAGCCGAATATAACAAAAATATTCCACACGCCACCTATCAGGGCTCCTGCAACCCAACCGTTAAGGTTCATTAACCAATTAATAACATTTGAAATCCCTTCTCCTACGTATACGCCAAACGGTCCAAAAACTCCTGCAGTTAACGGCACCATAACAAATAAAGATATTAGTGGAACAAATAATAACTGTAAATTAGTTGGTATCCAACTTCTTAGCCATTTTTCCAAGTATGATAGACACCAAGTTGCCAAGATAGCTGGCACAACTGTTGAAGTATAGGTCATTAACACTAAAGGTATACCAAAGAAATGGACAACTGTACCATTGCCTGTACTACCCATTAGTTTCATAAACTCAGGCATTATTAAAGCACCCATAATGGCTGCAGCCACAAATTTATCACACTTAAACTTTTCAGCAGCGGTAACTGCAAGCATTATCGGTAAGAAATAAAAGACAGCCGTTGAAGCCACTGTCAAAATATGATAAGTAGAAGAAGATGTAGATAACCAGTTTAATTGTGTTGCAAGTAAAACTAACCCTCTAAAAACACCTGACCCAGCAAATAACGGTAGCAATGGGGTAAAAATTCCTCCAATAACATCCATTAATTTTAGAAACCAGTTGGTATTCTCTTCTTTAGCTGTATGCTCATTTTCGCTGCTTGTTAAATCCGTGTTTTCAATTAACTGATCATAAATCTGAGGTACCGCTGGCCCAATAACAACTTGAAACTGGCCAGCTTTTTCTACAACGCTAATGACTCCATCTAAAGATTCAATTTTTGCTTTATTTTTATGAGCTATTTCACTATTTGCTAAGCGCATCCTAAGTCGTGTAGCACAGTGGGTAATATTTGTAATATTATCCTGTCCCCCAACTAACGATAAGATTTTTTTGCCAAGATTTTCGGACATTTTTTTTACCTATCCCTTACAATGATTGGTCCTCAAATTGTTCTTTGCCATCAAATTCTTTAGAGTGCTCCAATTCATCAAACTTTTGTTCATCATCACTTTCAATTGCTGCTAATTCTTCTACCCTTCTTTCATGACGACCGCCAATATATTTGGCTTCTAACCAATTTTTGACGATCATCTTGGCTAACTCTGGACCAACTACGCGAGAGCCGAAAGCTAATACATTTGTATTGTTATGCATTCGCGAGAGCTTAGCTGAATAGCAGTCACTGCATACGCAGGCACGAATACCTTTTACCTTGTTTGCTGCTAATGAAATGCCTACACCAGTGCCACAAATTACGATTCCCAGATCATAATCCCCATTAGCAACGGCTTTACCAACCTTTTGACCGTAAATAGGGTAATCAGTTCGCTCATTACTCTTTGTCCCAAAATCATAAACTTCATAACCTAAACTTTTAACATATTCCATAATTGTCGGTTTCAGTTCCAAGCCGACATGATCTGATCCAAAAGCTATTTTTATTTTCTTTGCAACCATTTTTACTGATTTTCCTTTCTGATTTGAGCAATTGTTTCCTGATAAGAAACTGACTTGTTAAATAGTGCTGAAGTTCCGAGAATAAAATTATCAACGCCTTTTCTATGCAGTTGATTAATTTTTTCTCGTGAAACTGCTCCGTCAATTCCTAGGACAAACTCATACTTTTCTTTTGCTGCAATAAACTGATCCAGCTTTGGCATTACAAAATCTTGAAATGGCTGTCCAGCAAATCCTGGATGAACAGTCATTACTAAAACATAGTCTGCGTTAGGTAAAAGCTCCTGAACTGTACTGAAAGACGTTCCCGTATTTACCGCAATTCCAGCTTTTTTACCCAAAGCGTGAATATCATCAATTGTCCTCGCAGGTTGTTTTTCAGCATCTGGACAAAAATAAATAATGTCTGCTCCCAAATCACTAAAGAATTTAATGTAAGAACGGGGATTTTCAATCATCAAATGAGCATCCATAGGTTTTTTCGTCAAGGAACGGATTGTTTGATAATCTTCTGGTCCTAATGCAAAATTCGGAACATATCTACCATCCATTACATCCATGTGATACATATCGACTCCAGCGTTATTCAGCTTTTCAACTTCTTGTTTTAAATTACTAAAATCTGCGCACATCATTGACGGACTTAGTATTAAAGACATTTTCTCCTCCTTTTTTGAGTAATCGTTTACTCACACAACACACTGATATTATTACACTTAATTTTTATTTTGTAAACGTTTTTCTAAATAGTACATGATAAATAGAGCAATCGTTTAACTATAAAAGGATCTTCATTTTTTATTTTAATGATATAATTAGGCAATAAATGAAGGAGTAGGTAATGAAGCAATATTCAATTAAAGACATTGCAAAATTATGTAATGTTTCAACTGCAACAGTTTCACGGGTAATTAATAATAATGGCAGGTTTTCTGAAAAAACCAGGCAAAGGGTTTTAGATGTTATTGAACAAACTGGCTATAAAATCGATAACAATGCCCGTAGTTTGCGTACGAATATTACATTCACTATCGGAATCCTTGTTCCAGACATTAAAAATCCCTTTTTTGCCGATTTGGTTCAAAAAATTGAAGAGTTGCTGTTTAACAAAAACTATTCCACCATTATTTGTAATTCTGATAAAAATGAGCAAAAAGAAAAAGCATACTTACGTATGCTTGAAAACAAAAAGGTTGATGGCATTATTGTAATTTCCGGATCTTATCAACATGGTTTTAAATTTCAAAGTTCTCTAAAAGAAATTCCATACATTTGTATTGATCGTGAACCAGAAAATTTTCATAATACAGTTTTTATTTCCTCTAATCACTATCAGGGCGCCCTGGATGCAACTAATTATTTATTTCAAAAAGGAGCAAAATCTCCTGTAGTCGTAGTCAAAAAAGTTAGTAGCTCAATTAAATCTAGAATTGACGGTTTTAAGGAAAGTTTGAAAAATCATTCTCTTAAATTTGCCAAGTCACGCCACGAACTGAAGTTACAAAGTCAATCTTCATTCGTCAAATTTTTGCAAAAAAATCCCAAAACTGACAGTTTATTCGCTGTCGATGACGGTATTGCAATGGAATTACTCAAATATCTTAAAAATCTTGGTTACCAAGTTCCTCAACAGATTCAAGTTGTTGGTTTCGATGATGTACCTGCAGCTAACATAGTTACACCAAAGTTAACAACCATTCAGCAAAATACCAGAAAAATTGCACAAACAGCTGTTACCAGCATGATGCATGCCATCAATAAGCAAAATGAAAAAGGAAGTCAATTTCTAATTCCAACTAAATTAATAATCAGAGAAACCACAAAATAGCTAAGTAAAAACTTAGCTATTTTTGTTTAAGGATGCTGTTTCATTTTATTGTTATAACGACCATTTGCGGCCAAAATATTTTCACTATCTATTTACAAGTTAACTACACTCTTTACTTCTCCACCTGAGATAATTGTTTTAGCATCGTTTAAAGCAATCTCAATACTGTTTTTAACGGCTAGTTTAGTGAAAAAGGCAATGTGCGGCGTGATCAAAACTTGAGGCATTGCTTTTAATTCCTTGTAATCTTCCGGCAATGAGTTCAGCATATTCTTTTTATCATAAAAATCTGTTTCATCGGCTAAAGTATCCAATGCTGCAGCAGAAACTTGTCCATTTTTAAGGGCCGCAATTAAAGCTTGTGTGTCAACCAAGCCCCCACGAGCTACGTTAATTAAAATAGGCTTTTTCTTCATTTTATCAAAAGCAGTTTTGTCAATCATGTTTTCAGTACTTGCTAATAACGGCGTATGCAAAGAAATAATATCAGATTCAGCAAGAATCGTGTCAAAGTTAGTATAAGTGAGGTAAGGTTCCAAAGATGCGTCATAAACCGGATCATAAGCCAAAACTTTAGCCCCTAGTGCGCTGTATAGGTGTGCACTAGCTCCACCAATATGACCGGCACCAATTATACCGACAGTGCAATTAAAAATTTCAGTACTAATTGTACTTTTATCATAAGTAAAATCCCCATGAGCCATTCTGTCTTGGTAAATCCCAATTTTACGCAGTAAATACATTGCATCGGTCACACCGAGTTCGGCAATGGCCCTTGGTGAATACGCTGCAACATTAGTAATTTTAATGCCATTCTTTTTTGCGGCTGCTAAATCTTGGTTATCAACTCCAACTTGCCGCACGGATAATTGCTTAATGCCATATTGCCGAAATTTTTCATAAACACTGGCACCGACTGGAAGGTTTCCTTCAGAACTCACTCCGTCAAAGCCTTGTGCTAAATCAGCATTATCTGCAGACAAGTAATCGTGGACGATTTTTACTTCAACTTGGTTTTTTTGAGCCCAGTTTTCAATAATTTTTTCTTCCATTTTAATTACACCATAACAAATAATTTTCACTTTTTATCTCTCCTATTCTTTTCTTAAAAAATTGGTAATCTTAGCTTTCTAGTTGGAAAAATCGGATTGATTCTAATTCACGGTATCGACAATACCAAAAGCCTAACTTTTTCATATTCAAGACCGCGAATGCAGGCTAGAGGCATATTGACACCCCGTTGTCCCATTACTAATCCCGTAGCTGCTACTAGCAAGTCACAAACTTTAGAAATTACGGGTACGCCATGCAAGCTACTAATTGTAGTCATAGGTTCTCCCAACTTATTAGATTGATTAAAAAAAGTAGTATCTTAATTATAAAGGTTTAGTTATACAGTGCGAAAGTAAATTTTTAAAATTGCCAACAAAAAAATGTACTGCTATCCGAAATAACAATACATTTTTATATTACTAATTAATTATTCAACTTTCACAATTTCATTCACAAATTCATCATACGTTTTACTGGCAGTTAACTTGGAAACTTTATTATCATTAATGATAACCTCAGATAGCTCATCAAAAACTTTACGAAATTTCTTCTCATCCTTCTTGCTTGAAGCCAAAGTAATAATTAAATAAACTAACTGGTTTCCCCATTTTATTCCCTTAGGATTAATATAAATAAACCACTGGCTCTTCTCGGCATCATAATCAATAGGGTGCGGAATTGCAACTGACCCAAAAGCTGTACTAGAAAGCTTTTCTCTTTCTAAGATCTTTTTTTCAAAATCCTGACCAACATTTTTTTCTTTAATAAATTGCGTAGATATATAGTGAATGATTTCTGAAGCGCTCCGACTATCATTTTCTCTAACAAAATTATTTTTAGATGTAAATTTTGCCAGACCACGTTTTAATTCTTGAGATAAATTTGCATCCTTAATCTGCTTAATTGCTTTTTGAATTTTATTAATGTCATTAGGTAACAGAAAACTAGAGATTTGCACAAAATTATGATTTTTTATAATTTGTTTTGAATCTGCCACAATTACCAGCTGCGTTTCATCTAAAATATCAGATTCATCGGTAATAGTATTAAGCAAAGCCATATCATTATTAAATTTTTGATCAATAATGTCTACAGTGTCTTTAGCATTACCATGATATTCCGGCATAAACAATTGACCAATAACTTTATTTTCATTTCTGATTTGCTCGGTAACTATATTACCTACATGCAAAGCAATAAAAGCAATTTCTTCTTCACTAACTGAAATGCCTAACACATTATTTATTTCATATGCTATTAAAGTAGCACATTCATATATTGTAGGTGAAGAGTTTTTAATATTTTTTGCTAAGGGATTATGAATTATATTGTTATTCTTAAAACGATCTATTAAACGTAATAAATGTGGCAAAAATCTTTTTTTAAATAATTCTTCGTCGAGATCTAAGTCATACGTTTTTCTCACAAACAAAACGATTCTCTTAAATAACTTATTAATTTGTGACTTTTCGGGTACTTCAATCTTATGATTGCCTATTAATAATTCCGACATATTTACTAGTTGCTTAACATCATCTGCGGACAAACAATAATTAGTTTTATTATTAATCTCTTCTACAAGCCGATGTACTAAAACATTATCAATTCTATTGACATCGGACTTTTCAATTGTTTTATCAGAACGATCAATCATAATTACCAGGTGTAATAAGAAGTTGCTAAAATTAAAAGAATCTAATTTTGTCTTAGTTTCAGTAATACTTTGACTTAAAATTTTACTAATTGTATGAACTTTGACATTAGGAAAATATTCTTGAATAGCTTTTTCATTTAACAGAGTCCCGTTCAATTCATGATATATGATTGATGACAATATTTTCCTTTTATTTTCTTCTTTTCCTTCAACATGATAAAAATCACCAGAACGAACTAATTTCAGATCAAAGTTGGAAAACTCATTGCTTAAATTTTTTATTTCTTTTCTTAGCTCCACATCATTAATGTAAAGTTGACCAGATAAATCATAAATATTGATTGGTTCTTCCGCCATAATCAATTTTCGTATCAACCAGGAACTTCTTTGATTGACAGTCATCGGTAAGTTACTTTTCTTTATCTGGATTTCATTACTACCTTTAAATTTATAACCTTTTGGTCCACTTTCAATTTCAATATTGTTTCGACGTAACTGAGCTATTCTATTTTTCACCGTTCTTTCCGAAATTGCCAGTTTCATTGCAAGAGTTTTCGCAGTGATCCAAGATTCATTATTTTGTCGTAAAAAATCTAATAAATCTCTGTTGCCACCCATCATTTATCTCCTCACCTATTCAAGATTAGAGTGTACTGAACGTAATTGACTTGCTGTAACCAAATTAGTATGAAGAGCTCTTAATACCAAGCTGTCAAACAATAGTAAAGAAGATTGTTCATACAAACTTCCCATAGGCTGAATTGAAGAACCAGTTGTATCCTTGTCTTGAGCTTCAATTAATACAGTAACATCACATTTTTGATTAAGCGGTGCCTTTTTATTGGCTGTAAAAACTATAATTTTTGCTTTTGCTCTTTTAGCACTTTCCTCTTGCGAAATAAGAGTTGATGATTTACCACTTGCAGAATTAAAAATTAATAAATCGTCTTTACCAATTGCTGGTGCTGTTATCTCAGTGACTAAATGCACTCTAAGGCCAAACTGCGTTAACCGATTTGCAAGAGCATTTATCATTAAGCCACTTCTGCCTTCACCCGAAAGAAAAATACTTTTGGCATTCAAAAACATTCTTAAAATTTGGTCAGCTTTTTCATTTGTGAGATCACAATGTATATTGCCAAGTTCATTAATAATTTGATCAAATTCGTCAATCATTTCTGACATCCTTTGCTAGTCGCTGCCCCACTTTACCAGAAGGATGATTTAATAAAAAGGCCTTTTTGGTAAAATTTTCATCTTTCATTAGTATTGTAGCTATAACATCAAATAGAGAAATTACTGCCAATGTACTGGTGGTAGCCAACATATTAAACTCATCCAGTTCTTTTTCAACTTTAACTTTTACAACCAAATCTGCATTTTTGGCCAAAACAGAATCAACATTTTCAGTTATAGCGACAATTTTTGCTTGTTTCTCTTTAACATTTTGGTCAAAGCTGGTTAATTCTTTAGTAGAACCACCTTTTGATATGAAGATAACAGTATCGCCTTTTTTCACTTGTCCTAAACCGCCATGAACAGCGTCTGACGGATTAAGATAAAAAGCTGAGATGCCTACAACATTTAATGTGTGGGTTACTTTGCGAGCTGCCATTGCTGAAGTACCACAACCAGTGAGAAAAACATTATTAGTATTTTTTTCTAAAGTTTTTAGTAAATGAGTAAAATCTTCTTCACTAATGCTTTGGCCAAGCTTAATAATTTCTTCGCCTTCAGCTTGGAAAAGTGCGGCATAATTATTCATCTGTTTCACCCAGAATTATGATTTCAACTTTCCTTTTTCTTGCTCTAGTTTGGTCAAAATCTGCAAAAAAGATCTGACCAACTGAACCTAAAAGTAGCTTATGCTGCTTAACTCCCAAGGTAACGCTAGAACCAAGGAAATCTGACCTTAAATGACCATCTGTATTTAACATCGTCCATTTAACCGCTGGATAATTAGGATCAGTCTTTTTCATTCCATAGGCAATATGTTCTGGACCAGGACTAAGATAGGGATAATTCTCTGATTGCTGACGAGGAATTATCTTGTCCAACACATTAGTTAGATCAACTTGCAGGAAATCATCATCATAGTAATTTTTGTCATGCATATACTCGTCAAAGTAGATAGAACATGTTGTATGCGTTGTTTGTACTAAGCAAATGCCATTAGCAATATTACTTTTGTTAATAGCATCTTTTACCTGCTCCGTAATCATATGATAAGACGGTCTGCCTTGAACTGTTTCTAGCTCTAATTCATCAAAATAGAAACTCATGATTCAATAGCTGCCTTTACTTTGTCCCATACTTGATCTGTACCAACGCCTGTCAAAAGCGCTACGCCATTAATTACCTTGTCCTTAATTTCATCAGGAACTATTGTAGTTGAAATAACAATATCATAATTGCCATTTTGAATGTTCTCAACTTCTTGACTGACAGCCGATTGCTTAATTTCAACGTCATTTTCGAAGCCATTCTCTTTTAGCCAGTCATTAACTTTTGCGTGGACAATGGTTGAAGTAGCATGTCCAGCACCACACATAATTAACATTTTTTTCATGATTATTCACCTTTCTCTGCACTTGGGCCAGCATTAAATTTCTTAATTACATTTAAGTAGTAAAGAAGGCCAAGTAAAACAACTATCAAAATACCTAAACCAATAACACCGAAGTTTTGCGTCATCCAAACGAAAATTGAATTTGTCCATAATCCAGACAGTTCAAATGAAAACGCGCCTTTGGTATTAATGCTGTAGTTGGCCAACTTGAAACTCTTCATCACTAATGGTGAGAGCCAAGTAGACAAATATAGCATTGGTACCGAATAGATAACTGCTCCTATTAAACTTCTGATAATATTGCCTTTAAAAGCACCAACTAATAGAGTAAATACATAAACATAAAGTGTTAAATCTCCTAGAGGCAAAACTTTATTACCAGGTAAAATTGTGGCTAAGAACAGTGAGATTGGAATCATTAAAACACTAGTAGCGATCACAGCTGGATGACCAACAGTTAAAGCAGCATCCATACCAATGTTTACTTTTTTGCCGTGTAAATGCTTCTTAGTAAACTCTTGGGTTGCCGAAGAAATCGGGGTTAAGCTTTCCATAAACATCGAAATCATTTTTGGCATAATCTTCAATGTGGCACCCATTTCAACTCCAAGTTGTAAAATACCAGAAACATCAAAGCCAGCTAGTAATCCGATACCAACTCCTACAATGAAACCAATAACTAATGGATCGCCCAAAACGCCAAACCGTTTTTGAATTTTTTCTGGACTTGCATCTAATTTATTAAATCCTGGAATTTTATCAAACAACCAGTTTAATGGTACAGCTAAAATAGTAGCTGAAAGAGCCATTGTATGGGTTACTGCAATACTGGGCAAGTTGAAAAACTTTTCTGTAATTGGCTGCATCAAGTCTGCTAACAACAATTCCAGTAGAAAGCCACCAGCTAAAGCTATTATGCCATATACATAATTACCTGAAACTGCCCACACCAGCAAACCAATAAATGTTGGTTGCCACAAATTCCAAATATCAACGTTTAGTGTTCTCGTTAAACCAATCCATACTAAAACCAGATTTATTAAAATAGTTAGCGGAATTGCTAAAACACCTAATGAGCTGGAAAAGGCAAGTGGTCCTCCAACTCCACAACCAACATCCATAATACTTAATGACAAATGATATCTTGCAACCATCAATTTAATTGCAGGCTGCAAGTTAGTAGCCATCATGTTGACTACCATATTCATTCCAATAAAACCAGCACTTAAGGTCAACCCAGATATCAGTGCTTTAGATGGTTTTAAACCCACAATGAGACCCAAAATAATGATAATAATTGGTATACCAACTGTTGAGCCTAAGTCTAAGAACCAATGTATGGCTTGTACAAACATTTTTACCACTCCTTTAATTCAATCCGTATTTCTTCAATATTCGATCTGCTTGATCAATATCAGATGCTGACATTAGCGCTTTAATAGCCGTTTTATTTTGGCAAAAATTCATTAAATTGCTTAATAACTGTGCCTGTTCATGCGGCTTGCTCATTGCAATCATAAAGACAATGTTAACTTTGACATTGACAGATTTATTTACCATGCTTTTAAACAGAACGGGTTTTTTTAAAGTTGCTAGAGCTATTTGTGAAGTATTGACATATGCCGAATCCGTGTGAGGGATTGCCACTCCAAATCCCTCTTCAAGTTCTAACCCAGTTGGAAAGTCGGTTTCCCGTTTTAAAACATGTTCCAAATAACTATCTTTAATTACATCCCTTTCTTTCAGTGCCTTAGCCATTTTGGTGATTATTTCTGTGCTATCTCGTGCATCAACATCTAGCTTGATTATTCTTTTATCGAAGAACATTCCTTCATCCGCCTTTCTTTATGTTCCAATATTAAGCGCTTTATTTAATAAAGGAAAAAGCAATTTTGCACCTCAAGGTGAAAATAAAATGAGAATAGCTTTCACTCTCACTGGGCAAAAATTATTTTGCAATAAAAGAATACGCTGGTTATAAATTGTATTAAGGAGGAGAGAAAATGGTCGAAGTAGCCGTATCTTTACATAGTGGTCCTAAAATCAATCTAGCGAAAACATTAACTTTATTAAAAGAAGGAGGAGCTGATTATTTTCATATTGACGTAATGGATAGTACTTTTGTTTCTGAAATTGATTTCGGCGAAAATCTGGTTAAGGAAATAAGTGATTACTCTTCAATCCCACTCGATATTCATATGATGGTAAATAATCCAGAGAAATTAATTAACCACTACTGTTGCAAAACTACGAAAGTAATTGGCATACATGTAGAATCAACACAGCATATTCATCGTGCTCTATCATTAATTAAACATGCAGGCAAAAAAAGCGAAGTTATTATTAATCCTGGTACTCCTGTCAATGCCATAACTCCTGTTCTCGATTTCGTTGATCAAGTGATGGTCATGTCAGTTGATCCGGGAACAAGCGGTGCCAAATTTATTCCCAACGCTGTTAACAAAGTTAAAGAACTGGATGATTTGAGACAAATTAATCATTATCATTATCAAATTGAAGCTGATGGCAGCATTAGCAACCAAAATATTAATGAACTTAAAAAAGCGGGACTGGATATTGCAGTTTCCGGTTCTTACATTTTTAAAGGCAATTTTAAAAAACAAATTCAAACTTTAAAAAACATATAAAAAAGCCATTTCCTTAATGGAAATGGTCTTTTTATCCCTTCGACAAGATATTGAGAAATTAAGCGTTTTTTATTTAAAATCTATTTAGCTATTTCATATTTTCTTCTTTAAGTCTTTCACCAACTGCTCCTGACGGATGGTTACCTAAAAATTCTTTTTTATTGAACTTTTCTTTGTTTATCAAAGTTACAGCTATTCCATCGAATAAGGAAATAACTGCTAAAGTACTCGACGTTGCTAACATATTGAATTGATCAGCTTCAGCCTCAACTTTCACCTTAATAATCAGATCAGAATTACTTGCTATTACTGATGATTCATTCTCTGTAACAGCAACCATATAAGCCTGCTTGTCTTTAACATTCTTAATAAACGACGTTAATTCTTTAGTGTTTCCGCCCTTGGAAATAAAAATCACTATATCGTTAGCACTTACTGCACCTAATTCACCATGAACAGCATCAGATGGATTAAGATAAAAAGCCTTTTGATTAATCACATTCAAAGTATGAACGGCCTTCTTGGCGGCCATAGCAGAAGTACCACACCCCGTTATAAAAATATTGCCTTTACATTTAACCAATAGGTCACAAAGTTCAGTAACTTTTTGGTAGTCAAGAGTATTACTTATGTGTTCTAATTCTTTACTTTCTTTAATTATTACTTCTTTTATCGTATTATTCACTATGCTTTGCACCACTCTTACTTAAAAAACCAGTTTTTGTGTCAGAAACTTCTGAATGGAATTAAGATCGCTTTTGCTAATAAAATCTATAAACTTTTCATCCCTAAAAAGTCCCATCAGCTGTCTTAACATATTTAATTGTTGCTCACCCTCAAACAAGGCTAAGTTAAAAACAAATTTACATGAAACCTGTTTTGTTGCATCCGACATCAGCCCAAAGTTTACGGGTTGGCTAAGTCGTAAAAAGCTGATACCGCTTTCTTTAACAAATTTTTGATTTCCATGTGGAATAGCTATACCCATGTCATTTTTTAGCTCAAGCCCAGTAGGATATTCTTTCTCTCTATCGATACAAGCATCAACATACTGTGGCAGTATCATTTTTTCGTTAATAAACTGCTGACCAGTGACCTTGATAGCATCTTGATAAGAGTTTAATGTCTCATTTTTAGCTTCCGAAACTAAAATTCTGTTTTTCATAACTCCTCCAGTGTTAGCTAAGAATGGCTTCTTTTATTTTCTCTAATACTTCTTCTTCTCCAATTCCTGTCAATAAACCAGAGCCTACAATGACCGGAGTTTTAATACCTGGCCGATCAAGTTTAGTGGACGAAACAATTAGGTCTTTATCATTGCAGAAATCATCAGAACAAGTCATTAAAGAAGCTTTTTCTAAATCTGCAGAAATATGTTGTTCGT
Source organism: Lactobacillus kullabergensis (assembly GCF_000967195.1). Lineage (GTDB taxonomy): Bacteria > Bacillota > Bacilli > Lactobacillales > Lactobacillaceae > Lactobacillus > Lactobacillus kullabergensis. Next base: position 184,674 of record NZ_KQ033871.1, on the reverse strand, counting down.
CTAAATAATCTTTTAATCCAGCCAACATAATTGATGAAGAAGCAATACCATTTCCACAAACTACTAAAACTTTTTTCATTTTTATTTCTCCTCTAAATTCAAATTATTAAGCAACCTTAGCTCGTTCTACTTTTTTAAGCCAGTAGCCTACAAGTACAACAAGCACTGCGATCAAAATAAAGCCAATGATGCCAATGCGAGAAGCTAAAGCAAATAATCCAGTAAAAGGATTAGCTGATGGATCAATTGATGAGTACATTACGCCACTCTTAGCACCAGCACCAAATTTTTGAAAGACCTGGTTTGTAGCTGGAGTCATCCAAGAAGCGATGTATAATCCTCCACCGAATAAAATAATGGATGAAAGCCATGTGCGGATTATATTACCTTTAAATACAGGAACCATTGCAGCTACATAAAATACTAATGATGATAAGTCTCCCATAGGTAGTACTTTATTACCTGGTAGCAAAACTGCCAAAATAACCAAAGCTGGAATCAATAACAATGCCGGTGCTATAACTGACGGGTCACCAACTATTAGAGCTGTGTCCATACCAACAGTAATTTGTCTATCTGGAAATTTCTTAACCATCTTTTTACGCACAGCATTTGACATTGGTACTAAGCCTTCCATCATTATTGAGGTCATTTTCGGCAATAAAAGCATAATAGCAGCTAAATACATACCTAGTTGAATACTGTCAATAATAGCATGATAAGGATCATTCCAATTGTATCCTGCTAGTCCCAAGAATAAACCAATTATGAAGCCAACCATTGTTGGATCACCGAAAATTCCAAATTTCTTTTGGATGCTTTTTGCCGTTACATTCCAATTTCTAACACCTGGGATATGATCAAACAGCCAGTTAAATGGATATGCAAAGAACAGATAGGTATTTGCAACTGGATGAGATATTGACACACCTTCAGGCAAATCATAAAAGTCGTGATTATTTTTCGCACCCAAGTCTGCTCCAATTAGAGCAATCATATGGAAAATTGCTGCTGTTAATAATCCATCAACAAAACTGCCAGTAAAAGCATACATAATGGCACCCATGGATGCGTTTTGATGCAAATTAAAAACATCAACATTTACACAATCAGTTAGTTTCAGTATCAGCATAATTATGTTAACACCTACACATAGTGGGATTACTACTGCACCAACAGGTGAACCAAATCCCATGACCGCTGTAGCTGCACCACCAACATCAACTGCTGACAGTGAAGAGCCTGTTTTTTGAGAAAGACCGGTAATGGCTGGCTGCATTTTATCAAGCATAAATGAGACAACCATGCTTAATGCAATGAAACCTATACCTACTTTCATCGCAGCCTGTGTCGCTTCCGACCAGCTTCTACCCAACGCTTTCATCAAAAATAGGAAAATTACGGGAATAAATATAAAATTACCAATATCATTGATAAATTGTGTTATCATCGCCATATTTATTACCTCTAGCTTTCTCTTTCAAAGCCCATATTCCACGCGACAAAGTCTGGCTTTTTAAGAAAACGATCGTCATCTGCTTTAGCTTCAAGCAAATTTACCTTAGAATTTTCGCGTGCTTTATCAAAATCAAAAGGTTCATCTAGCCAGGCATCGAGAACCATTTCCATATACGGAAGACCATTAACTCTGACTCCTAAACCAATAATTTGTGCATTTTGGCTCAGTCTTGCTCTTCTAGCTGAATAAGGATTGGTTACTGCCGTAGCCCGAATTCCCCAATGCTTATTTGCCTGCATTGTGAAACCGATACCAGTTCCACAAATATAAATACCTAATCTACACTTGTCCCGTTGTATAAATTCAGCCATTTCATCAGCTAATTTGGCATAAGTATGGATACCATCTTCTTTCTTTTTCACAGGATCAAATACAACCTCATAGCCTTTTTGCTCTATTAGGTATTTTTTGATTTCTTCTTTTCTTTCAAACCCAACATTGTCACACGCAATTGCAATCTTTTTATTCAAAATAACTCCTCCTTTAATATATTTACATTTCCAACTAAAACCAATTATATAATTGGTTTTAGTTGTAGTCAACAGTAATTTTAAACTTAATGCCAATAAAAGCCAAATTATTGTACATAATATTCATTTAACTAAGTCTTGGTGTAAAATAAATGGAAACTACATTTTTTATTAGGAAATGGTGAATGAAATGGCAATTATGGAAGAAAGACGAAAGAAAATTCTTGAAGAGGTGCTAAAAAATGGAACCGTAACAGTTCATGATTTGTCTCAAAAATTTAACGTGTCATATGAAACTATCAGAAAAGATCTGAATTATTTAGCGGAAAAAGACCAACTTGTAAAAAGTCACGGTGGTGCAATTTCAAATCAGAATTCTATTGAAAATCCTTTTACATTAAAAAGGGAAGAAAATATTGACAGAAAGCAAAGCATCGCCAAAAAGGCTCTAAGTTTAATACCAAATGGAGCCAGTATAATTTTAGGCACAGGGAGTACAGTTTATGAGTTAGCAAAATTGCTGGTCTTAAGAAATAATTTGAAAATAATTACTGATTTAATACCTGCGGTTAGTTATTTGCAATCTTCAAATAACGAAGTATATTTCTTGGGTGGAAAATTACGACCAAAAAGTTCTTCAGTTTACGGGAGTTGGACTGAAGAAGCACTCGACCAAATTAATGTTGATATTTCTTTTATCGGTAGTGATGGTTTTCATGGCTTTTTTGGGCCGACTACACCTTCTTATTCCGATTCTGCAATTGAGAGAAAAATGATTTTTCATAGTGAGAAAAGTTATATCCTGGCTGATTCAACCAAGTTTGAAAGAAAAAGTCTTTATGAAATTACTGATTGGAAAAATGTGACTGGAGTGATAACTAATAACGATTTAAAAGAGCGATTTATAAAAAGACTAAGTAAACACACAAAAGTGATTTTAGATAATTTCAAAGATGAATAAGCATTTTCGAATATCAGAGTGTAAATTGGTTTTTGCATATTGAAAAAGGCCGTTTCAAGTAAAAGAAACGGCCTTTTATGTTACTTTTGGTGTCAGCTAAGTTCCTATATGTTACGCTTCTCATTACACTAAACGAAAGCGTGGCAAAATTGGACAATAATAACTTTCTCAGCCGTAACCAAATATTATTACCACTAATCAATTTTTTGACTAATTTTAGCAGCATCTTAGTTGGAATTGGTGGTTCACTAATTATCCGTGAATATTCAGATAATATCGTTATTAACGGCTTAATTTCGAGTATCAGTTCGTTAGCACTTATTTTGAGCGTTTTATTTATTGGTTCCAAGCTCGACAACACTGATAAGCGACGCATGCTTATCTGGATGTATATTTTACTGAGTTTATTTTTATTACTCCCTTTTACTTTCCCGCAAAAATACTTTGTACCCTTATACATTCTGGTTGACCTTTGTATAACAATGTTTAGCTTAGTAGAAGGGTTATCTTTCACTGGGAATTTAAAGTCACTTCTGACTGATAATGCAGTGGAGTCAACTATTAACCTTAATTCCATTGCCGGACTTATTGGTAATATTGCCAGTGTGGCAGCGATGGCAGTTTTAATTTTTACTACCCGCAACTATTTGTATTTTCTCTTAGTAGCAAGCTACGGTTTTTTTATAAATATCTTTCTCTCTATTGCTTTACGCCAAAATCACTTTACTAAAAACCAAAATAGTTTTAAAACCTTAACCCACCTCATGACAGTTTGGCACAACATAACTGCTAGCAAAGGCTTACGCGCCTCAATTATTGTTGCCATTTTTACCAGTGCCCTCCAATCAGTATTTAACGGGTTGATGATCTATTTCTGGAAAGCAATTGATCCTAACTACAGTCACGTTTACTGGCTACTAGTTGCAGTAGTCAGCGGTCTTTTCCTAGGTGCTGTTCTTATTCGCTTTGATAATACATTTTGGCTACTTAGTACTTTAGTATTTATTACCACGCTGGCTTTAGGAATTTTCTTTTTAAATCAAACAATCGTTACTATGAGCGTTATTACTGTACTGATATATGGCGAAACTTTACCAATCGCTAATTGGTGCAATAAAACCAGAATTAAAAGAACCGGTAAAGAGGTGCAGTCTTCCCAATCAAGTTTCTTGCAGTTGGGGAGTGCTCTATTGAATATCTTTTTTACTGTCGGAGTATCCGCAATTGCCAATGCTTGCCACCAGCCAGCTCTTACTTTACTTGCTGCTGGAATTGCCCTTTTACTGGTTTTTAGCCTTTTAGGCAATAATGTGCAACGATACCGCTTAGAAATGATCAATTAAAAATTGGTCAAAAAAATCAACCATTTCTCATAATAGAAGTGATTGATTTAAGTTAACTTTTTAAATTAGTATGCTTTAAAAAGTTATTATTCTTTTCTTTTGCGTTTAATCCCCACACCTAAAAGACTCAAAACTAATGCTGAAGCACCTGAGAGAAGCATACCTACTTGAGATTTCCAATCTGAACCTGTCTGAGCCAAAGTTCTGGTCTTTTTATTTGCTCCAGTAGACTTACCTAGTTGCTCACGACCTTCATTTGGCTTACTGGTAGACTTGCTTTCTTTAGTTGCCTTTTTATTAGTCTTATGTGTTCCCTTCTTATTCTTATTCGGCTTTGAATTACCGCTAGAATTATGACTATTGTGATTGTCGCTTGGTTCCTGTCCCGGTTCTTTTCCCGGTTCCTTAGCACTTTGATCATTCTTCGTGTAAACGTAAACCACATCTTGAGATTCGCTGGTAAAGAAACCTGTAGCGTTATTAGGTCTGGTCTTTAACGTATAACCAGAAATAGCTTTTGTTTCAGTTTGATAGCCGTCACCAACATTACCGCTTAAAATAACATTAGGAGCGATTTGATTACCGTTTTCATCTTCATAATGAACCGTTACATCAGCGGCCTTAACAGGCGTTTTACCGTTACCATTGTCAGTAGGTTTAGTAGGTTTTTGATAGATAAACATAATATCATCTACGTTTTCGCCTATCAGTCCTTTAGCATTTTTCGGCATAGCCGTTAAAACGTAACCAGGAATTTCTTTGACTTTAGCTTCATAAGGAGTGCCGTATGTACCAGTGAAAGTCTCATCATCTGCAAGCGTCTTGCCCTTTTCATCTTGATAATGAGCTGTTATTGTAGTTTCACGCACGTACGTTTCATCTTTTGCACCATCTTTCCAATTGTTTATCAGTTGATCTGATGACCATATTTCTGAGCGTTCAGGATCCTGCATTGTTTTATTTCCAACATTTAACCAAGTTCCTGGTGTATCAAGACCCATTTGTGAAACGTATTTGTTTCCTTTTCCCAGTTTCAAAACTAGCAGGTTTTGGTGCCCTCTCAACATATCAAAGGTGTTACCGTTACTACTCATATCAAAATTGCTGATGTCTAGGGTTCTTAAGTTCGAAATTTTAGGATATTGACCATCTACTTTAGGATTAGCGTAGAGATAGAACATTTGACTCATGCTTTGTACTTTAGAAGTATTGAAACTTGACAAATTCAAACCAACTAAACTATTCGTATCACGAAACATGTATGACATATCTATAACATTTGCAGTATCAAAGTTGCTCAGGTCTAAGTATGTTAACTTATTACATCCTTGAAACATACTGTTCATAGTTGTAACTTGAGAGGTAACAAAGCTAGAGATGTTTAGGTCTTTTAGCTTTGTACATTTCATGAACATAAATGACATATCCGTAACTTTACTAGTATTAAAGTTAGAAAGATCAAGTGAGACAAGGCTGGAATCCCAACCGAACTTTGAACTCGTATCGCTCTTATAAGAATAATACATACTAAACATTGACGCCATATTTTCAACATTTTTAGTATCAAAACTGTGTACATCAATGTTAGTCAAACTTGCACAGTGATTAAACATAAATGACATGTCTTTAACATTAGTAGTAGTGAAGCTAGTAACATTTAATTTTTTAAGACTCTCACACCCTGCAAACATCCATGACATATTTGTGACTTGGGAAGTATCAAAACTCTGCAAATCTAATTCTTTGAGACTTTTGCAACCAACAAACATATATGACATATCTTTGACTTGGGAAGTATTAAATTTACTTAGGTCAAGATCTTCGAGATTGGTACAGCGGTCAAACATATAAGACATGTTTTTAACATTTGAGGTATTAAAATGAGAAAGATCTACGTGTTTAAGACTACTGCATTGACTAAACCAGGCATACATGGTGGTCGCTTCCGAAGTATCAACGTTTTCCAAGCCTTCAATATCAGTTAGACCCCTAAGACGAATAAAAACTGACTTGACTTCGCCAACAACTTTAAAGTAACCGTCAAAGTTTACCTTTTTTACATGCGTACACTCAGGGTCCGGTCCATCTTGACCTAGAAATCCAGCTACGAGACCAGCATTACTTACAATGGTCGGGTTTTCCTTATCATGGCTCCCACTCACAGTTAATACGTTAGTATCACTATCATAACTTACGTCAGCATTACCCCACTTACCTGTTTTAATAGTTTTTGTACTAATTTTGTTTTCATTCTTAGTGATGTCTGTTTCTGGTTGATCATTACCAGCAGAAGTTTGGGAGTTGGAATCTTTATTGTTGCCCTGCAGCGATTCTACACTCCCATTTTGAGTTTCATCTGCATTATCTGTAGTACCATTAGTATTTCCTTCAGGTGCAGTGGTATTCGCATTATCAGTAGTAACGCCCTGATTATTTGCTTGAGATACAGTATTGTTTGCTACTCGAGTTTTAACACGACTATCATTATCATTCTTATTAAAGCTTCGTGCAGTGTCTTGTGTTCCTGAATTGCTATCAGCCTTTACGACATTAGTATTCAAACTCATCAAACCAAGCGCAGCTGCCGTTAAACTGCTAAAAAGCAGTGCTCCAGTCCGCTTATTGTGATCTAATCCTTTATTCATTTCTTACCTCCTAACATAAATTCAACTATTTTGTCTATCCGAAAAAAGTATGTATATTATTACATCTTTATTATATATATTAAATAATAACAAAGCAAGCTTATTTTAAATTATTTTTACTAAAATAATGATAAAGAAATTAAAATATCACAATAAAATTCAAGATATAAAATAACACCAACAACTTTTATGCAATATATAATTATATAATAACAATATATTTATTAATTAAAAAATAAAACAAGTCGTTTCTGATAGTAGAAGCGACTTGTTTTCTAGTTATTATTAACAGTGATTAAATGTAGTAATTATAATTGTTTAATTTGTTCTTCTATATTTAAAACCTCTAACACATCCGTAGCACACTCTGCACCTTTATTGCCCGATTTACCACCGGCACGATCAGTTGCTTGTGCCACCGTATCAGTCATTAACACGCCAAACATCACTGGCACTGTGCCATTTGCTGATGCCGCTGCTAACTGTGAAGTAGTGCCTTCACAAACGTAGGTAAAGTGAGCTGTTTCACCCCGAATTACTGCTCCTAATGCAATGATACCGTCAACCTTACCACTTTTTGCCAAGCAGTTTACCGTACGGGCAATTTCAAAGGCACCAGGTACCCGTATTACCACAATATTTTCATCTTTCACGCCCGATTTTTTTAATTGTGACACAGCTCCAGAAAGGAGACGATCCGTTACCACACCATTAAACTGAGCAACAACAATACCAATCTTTTTATCTTGTCCTTGAGCAATGTTTCCGTTAATTTCTTTCATAATTAATCCACCTCATTTAAAATATGATTCATTTCATGTTTTTTAGTCGCTAAATATTTTTTATTTTCTTCAGTCATGCCCACTTCAACTGGTATTCGTTTCGCAACTTTAATACCATAGTTTTCTAATTGTGCCACTTTGTCAGGATTATTGGTCATCAAATTAACCTCACTAATGCCCTTTTGTCTTAGGATTTCGGCTGCGACATTATAGCGGCGAGCATCAACTGGCAAGCCTAGATGCTGGTTAGCTTCTACCGTATTCATACCTTCATCTTGCAATTTATAGGCTCGTAACTTGTTTTCCAGGCCAATTCCTCGACCTTCTTGACGCAAGTATAAAACCGCTCCTGAACCATTTTCTTCAATTTTAGTTAATGCTTCAGCCAGTTGAGCGCCACAATCACAACGCTTAGAACCAAATACATCTCCCGTTAAGCATTCACTGTGAAGCCGCAATAAAAGCGGCTCACTTTTTTTAACTTCACCTTTGCTAATTAATAAAGTAGGCTGCTTTTCAGGATGCTTGGTATCTCTGAAACCTTCAAGCTGGAAGTGACCATATTTTGTAGGAAAGTCAACCTTAGTAAAAGATTCAATCCCCAAATCTTTGTTTTCCTGATTTTTACGGTACTCAATTAACTCCTCAATGGTCAAATAAGGTATGCCAAGTCCTTCTGCTAAAGCTTTTAGATCTTTGCGTCTGGCCATTGTTCCGTCTTTTTTAATGCACTCACAAATAAAGCCAACAGGAGCAACGCCAGCTAGTCTTGCCAAATCTAAGGCTGCTTCTGTATGACCGGTCCGTTCCAGCACGCCACCTTCTTTAGCTACTAACGGGAAAACATGACCAGGATGATAAAAATCAGCCCATTTACTATTAGGATCAGCTAACTTTTTAATTGTTTTCGCACGATCAAAAGCTGAAATTCCCGTAGTAGTTTCAGTGGAGTCAACACTAAGAGTAAAAGCCGTGCCAAAAGTATCGTTCGAGCCAGTTTCAATTGGTTTTAATTGCAGACGGTCGGCATACGCTTTGCTCATTGGTACGCATAATAATCCACGAGCCTTAGTAATCATCATATTAACCGCTTGCGGTGTAACCTTCTCTGCTAAGCCAATCATGTCCCCTTCAGACTCACGTTGAGGCGAATCAGCGACAATAACTAATCCACCTTTTAACATATGCTGTAATACTTTTTGCATTTTTTCATTCAATTGTTCTGTCATTTTTTTCTCCATCAAAATTCTTTTTTCCAAGCCTGAATCTGCTTAACTGCGTAGCGACCAATCATATCCACTTCAATATTTGCTTTATCACCGACCTGATAATGTGCAAGCGTAGTATTTTGGATAGTATAAGGAATTAAACTTACGCCAAAATGATCATTCTCTGCCATCGTGACGGTTAAACTGATGCCGTCAATAGCGATCGACCCTTTTTCAACAATAAAGGGAGCATACTTATGTGGTACTGCGAATTCTAATTCTATGGAATTTTCATTTTCGTTTCTTATCACCAGTTCAGCTGTGGTATCAACATGACCCGCAACAATATGACCATCTAGTTTGCCGTTCAGTGCTAGTGCGGGCTCTAAATTTACCAAACTACCTTTTTGTAAATGGCCTAGATTAGTCCTTTTCATCGTTTCCGGCATCACGTCTACCGCAAAGTCATTATCGCTCCAATCGGTAATGGTTAAGCAGATGCCGTTCACGGCAATGCTTGCTCCTAAAGGCAAATCTTTTTGCATCAATTTTGGCGCACAAATACCTAGTCTGGCATGTTGCGCACTTATTTCTAAGCGAGTTATCGTACCAGTTGTTTGAATTATTCCTGTAAACATTCTTTTCTCCTCACACGAATTCTTACATCTTGGTTTAAACTTTTAACATCCAATAATTGGTAGTGACTTATTTCTGCTAAAGCCTGTCCGTACACAGCAGGTAGTGCTGTACCACCCAACACCAGAGGGGTAATATACGTTACTATTTCATCCACCAAATCAGTTGCTATAAACTGGGCTTGTACATTGCTGCCACCTTCAACTAACAACGATTGAATTTCATGTTCAGCCAAAAGTTGGATCACCTTTTGGGGTGTCCATTTGCTAGCAGTATAACAGCACACATTTTCTCCAACATTTTGAGTTAAGTTTGTTTCACTCAGTAACCAAATTTGACCCTGGGTCTTAAATATTTGACTGGTAAAATCCAACCGATTGGCATCCTTAGTTAACACAATCCTAATAGGTGGATGTGGTAAGTTTTTTATTCTGACAGTTAACAGCGGATTGTCAATGCGTAATGTGTTTGCGCCAATTAAAATAGCTTGATTTTGCAACCGCAATTTTTGTACATCTACTTGAGCCGCATCCCCAGTCAACATTGTTCTTCTTTTGCCTGCGGCATTAATTTTGCCATCAATAGACATTGCATATTTAAGTGTCACAAAGGGCCTTTCTTGCTGATAAAAAAAGTTATACGCAACATTTAAACTCTCAGTGCCACCAATGACCTCAGTCTGAACACCATGACTTTTAAGATATTTAATGCCTTTACCTGCCACAATTTGATGAGGATCGACCTGACCAATAACAACTTTTTTGATTCCGGCCTCGGCTACTTTTTTGCAACAAGGTGGCTGCTTACCATAATGACTGCAAGGCTCCAATGTTACATACAAAGTTGCTCCCCGAGCTTGTTTGGGATCTGCTAAGTGTGACAGTGTATTTACTTCCGCATGTTCTTTGCCAAATTGATGGTGGTAGCCAGTTGCTAAAACCTGACCATCTTTAACCAAAACTGCACCAACTAATGGGTTTGTCCAAGTCATTCCCTGAGCTTTTAAAGCCTCTTGGACTGCCATTTGCATATAATCTTTATCCTGCACTATTTCACTTCCTAAGCATTAAAAAACCTCGTTGATAAAATCAACGAGGCTTATTTTTTTATTCATCAAATAAGATTTCAGCGAAGTTTAATAACGACGCGAGTTTTCTGCTTAATCTTGTTTGTTCTTCTCCCATCCAGACTTTAACTGTCGGTACTAGACTTGCACTAGTTCCACCGCAAAACGCGGGTCACGGACTTCAATCATTAATTGTCACCGTCGGTAAGGAATTACACCCTGCCCCGAAGAAACCGTATTCAACTGTTTTTAGTATAATATAGTTATGCCCTATCGGCAATAGCAATTTATTGTTTTATATAATTAAATACATGATAAGCTCAAACTTAAATAAATTATTCCTTAAAACTTCCAATCAGACAAATGGAGAGGAATATTATTGTTTTTACCAAAATATTTTTTAAAGGCAGTGCCAAATGACGAATGATCTTTAAGATGATTGCAATAAGCGTCTCTGATACTCAAAATTGTTGTCACTGCTAAATTAGTAGTGACAATTATCAGTATGCTAATAAATATATACAAAAGATATAGCATCTTAGCCCTCCTATTTTTAACTGTATCACTTTTATAATACACTACTACTTAGTGATAACATTGTCAACTTTTTTTGGCAAAATAAATAGACTAACAATCAAATTGATTACTAGTCTATTTTAATCTGTTAAACCTTACGTTTTATTTAATACAGATACTTCTCTATGGCTGTTTTAGGATCCATTCCTGCACGAATTTTTAGTTCTAATTCAATTGCTACATCAGCCAAGATCACTTGCGGGTCGATAACATTATAGGGATGCTCTGGCGCTTTCTCCTGAGCTAACGATAATTCAGTACAGCCAAGTAAAATTACATTACAGCCATACTGATCATGCATAGTGCGTAATATGCGGTGATAAAGTTCGCCATCAACTACGCCTTTTTCCTTAATGTTGGAATAAATCAGCTCAGTAACCATTGGTTGAATCTCAGGCCCACCAAGTTCAACCTCGCGCCCTACTTCTTTAATCTCATCTTCATACAAATGATCGTAAATTGATCCTTCGGTGGCAATTAAACCAATTTTTTTCTCTCGTGGATAATCGGTTATAAACTTATGAACAGCAATGCGCATCATATGCAAAAAAGGTATGTCTGTCAGTTTGACCAAGTCATCATAACAATAATGAGCTGTGTTACATGGCATTACAAAAAAATCAGGCTTTAGTTGTGCTTGCTGGAGCACATCCTCACGCAAAGCAGTGAAGAAATTAGGCTTGCTGGGATCTTTGATATATGCTGTACGATCAGGAACTTGTGCATCATTAACTAAAATATAATTTAAATAATCCTGATCTTTAGTAATTTTGATACGATGATTAATCATCCGGACATAACTTTCAGTCGCAATAGTGCCCATACCGCCAATAATACTAAAAAAATGTTTCATTATACCTGCTTTTCTAACTTCTAAAGTGTTCTTTTTTGCCTTCAAGCTCATCAATTACCTGTTGAGCAACCATAATATCAGATGGATATGGCGTATCTACACCGCGTATTTTTTGAAAACCGTCTGCACCTTTACCGCAAATCAGGACAATATCACCTTTTTTCGACAAATTAATGGCATCATATATGGCCTTCTTACGATCGAGTTCTATTGTTACATCAACTTTAGAATGATCAATTCCGGCATTAATTTCCTGTGCAATTTCTTTTGGATCTTCAAATCCCGGGTCATCAGTAGTTAAAAAAGCCTTATCCGCATACGTATTTAAACTGTGACTAAAACCGGGACGGCGAGAGACACCCTTATCACCTGGAGCACCTACAACAACAATGATTTTTGGATTATTAAATTCACGTTGCATAAAGCCCATAAGTGCCATCATGGAAGCTTCGTTATGTGCATAATCTACAACCACTACACCATGGTCTTTGGTCACTTCTGTCTGCATCCGTCCAGGAACCGTTACTTGACTAATTCCTTTAGCAGCATCGTCATGATCCATTCCGGCCAGTCCGGCTCCAATTACTGCAGCCGTACCGTTTGATTCATTAAAGTCACCCAGCATCTTTAACTGGTAATCACCAGCTATTTTAAGCTGCCTTGCTTTGTCACTGACACATAATACCTGAAATTTAGTCTGAGCCATATCAAGTTTTTCGGTTGCAAACCGAAAATCAATTGTCTGTTTTAGGTTCGGATTGCTAAATTTTTCGTCAGCAAACAAGTAGATACTGTCTGGATCAGTAGTAGTCGTGGCAGCAGCATAAACTTCGTCAAAATGGTCAGTCTGAGCGTTAATAATACACTTGCGCGCATTAACCAATAACTGCAGTTTGCAGTGTAAATAATCAGCAAAGTTAGGATGCTCATTAGGTCCAATATGATCGGGTGAAATGTTTAAGAAAAAGCCTAAGTCATAAGTTAGTCCAAACACCCTGTTTTTCTTATAAGCCTGACTGGAAACTTCCATAACCATATGCGTCATACCATTGTCCACAGCCGTTCGCATATCACGGAACAAATCAAGTGATTCAGGAGTGGTTAAGCTGGATTTAAAAGTATCATCTTTTCCCTGACCTACAACTGTGTTGACCGAAGAAATCAGTGCTGTTTTGCCACCATTGACTTGATCCAGCATTCCTTTTAAAAAATAAGCAGAAGTGGTTTTACCTTTAGTACCAGTAATAGCAATTAAATATAAATCATCTTGAGGAAAGCGGAAAAAGGCTGCAGACAATAGAGCCATTGCCTTAGAAACATTGCGCACAATCAGTGCATGCATTCCCTTGCCTTCTGGATATGGTTGCTCTGCTACATAACAGTTGGCACCATTTGCTTTTGCCATTGACAAAAATGTAGGACGAAAACCAGCACCTTTACAAAAGAACAGTGTATTGGTTTGAACATCCCGTGAATCATATGACACATATTCCATTTTAGATGGGACGGTGTCCTGAACAGCACTTGATTTAAGCAGATGGTGCTCTTTTAAAATTAAAATACAGGTATTTAAAGAAATACTCATGCTATACTCCTCTATTTAATATCTCAGTCAAAATTATACCACAGCTATGCTGGAGTTTTTTCACTCTTTAGGTTCAAAGGCAGACAAATAATGAAACGTGTCCAATCTTTATCAGATTCACAACGAATTTTGCCGTGATGAAGATCAACAATGCTTTTGGTAATTGACAGACCCAGTCCTGTACCACCTGTTTTAGTATTCCGAGATCCTTCTACTCTATAGAACCGTTCAAATATTTTTTTTAACGACTCTTCAGGAATTTGGGCACCATTGTTTTCTACCCGTAATTCCACTTCATTGTTATTGACCAAATTAGCAATCAAATTAATTTGTGTTGCCCCTGTACCATATTTCAAAGCGTTAGTGATGAGATTATTGTAAACACGTACTAACTTTTCTGCATCGGCTTCAATCGTTAAATTCTTAGGTCTTGCTTCAATATTAAATACTATCCCTTTTTCTTGACCTTCAAATTCAAATCCCGCTGCCACTTGTTCCAACATAGAAAAAATATGTAAAGAAGACAGATTCAGTTTGGTACTTGTTGATTTTAACGTTGTATACTCAAGCAGATCATGAGCCAGAGACTTCATTTGTTCAGCTTTCATATACGCGATATTAAGATATTTTTGCTGATCTGCTGGATCTGACACCCCCGATTTAAGTAATCCTAAATATCCAATGATAGAAGTTAAGGGCGTTCTGATATCATGAGAAACATTACTGATTAATTCATCTTTAGATTTTTCAATCGCCTTTTCTTCATTAATTGCGTTGACTGTACTATCGACTAATGAATTAATCGAATCAATTACTTTTTGTAAATCTGTTTTGACTTTAAAAGAAATTGTGTGATCAAAATGTCCCTTTGCAATATAATGCAGTTCAGAAATAACGTGTCTTAACTGCATTTGATGATAACGCCGAATTAAGCGCCAGTAGAGCACGATTAAATCGCCAATACCCATAAAAATAATAAAGGTATTTTGCCAAGACCATAGATGGCGTCCACCAGCAAAAGTAATGGTCTTTTTTAAAAAATAAATACCGTTAACCAGGTTTTTATTTTGTAAAATTGTCAAGTTGATTAAAATAATCACCGATAGGTTTAACAATAACAGCAAAATAACCGTTATAACGCCTTCAGCAAACAACTCGCTTTTTTCAGCAGCTGTCAGCTTGACCCTTTCTTTTTTCATCTAGCTAAGCCTCAACTTTATAGCCTACACCCCAAACAGTCTGAATAACATCTTCGCCGCCTGTGGCCGTTTGAATCTTGTCACGCAAGTGCGAAACGTGCACCATAACGGTTTTAGCAGAAACTATCGATTCCTGTTGCCAAACCCGTTCAAAAATTTCATCAGCAGAAAATACACGATTAGGGTGGCTGGCAAGAAGATACAGAATACCGAATTCCAAAGCAGTCAACTGAATATCTTTGCCATCAATTGTTTTAACTTCATGTGAATCACGGTTAATAATGAGCGGTCCAACTTCAAGAATGTCAGGTTCATCATCTTTGACCTGTTTTTGACTGCGACGTAAAAGCGAACGAACTCGCGCCATAACCTCTAATGGATTGAATGGCTTTGACACATAGTCATCCGCACCCGTAATCAAACCCTGGATTTTATCCATGTCTCCTGTTTTAGCAGACACAATGATAATAGGAATGTCAGAATCTTTACGAACTTCCTTGATAACATCAATCCCACTCATATTAGGCATCATGACATCTAAGATCATCAAAGCAATATCCGGAGTGGTAGTTAATTTCGTAATTGCTTCCTTGCCACTATATGCAACAACCGGGGTATAACCTTCATTTTTGAGATAAATACTTAACAGTTCGACGATTTCTTTATCGTCGTCAACAACTAAAATTTTCATAGGGCTAATTTCCCTTCTTTTTACTTATTGATTATATTCGTTTTGTTTTTCTATTCTACTAAATATAGTGTAGCAGAATCTATGTTTAATATTTTAGACAATTTTGTAACAAACTACTAATATTCAAGCATAACTTTATTATTTTATTAAAAAAGCTGGATTTTTCCAGCTTGCTTTCTTAGTTTAAATTACTAATACCATTTAAATATTCCACTATCCACTGTCGATCAATATATCCTAAAAGTTCCTTATTTTGGTTTTGCACTGCCACTTCTTCATGATCGCACAACAGCTGCAGCAGCCTGGCGATAGTTTCTTCTTCACCAATTACCATCATATCAGGCAGTGACCTTAAAGCATCTTTTTTATATTTATTAAATAAAGCCGCCTGCCTCAAAGGCGTTTCGTATAAGTTATTGCCCAAACTGCCTTTAAAAAAGTCTCTCACAAAGTCATTTGCCGGGTGCCTTAAAACTTCTTCCGGTTTGTCCACCTGCAATAATTGCCCATCTTTCATAATACCAATTCTGTCCGCCAAAAGCAGCGCCTCATTCATATCATGAGTGACAAATATAATGGTGTTATGAAGCTGTTGATGCAAGTCAACAACCAGTTTTTGCAAATTTGCCCGTGAAAGTGGATCAAGGGCACTAAACGGTTCATCCATTAAGACAATAGGCGGCTTAGAAGCAATTGCCCGTAGTATTCCAATCCTCTGTTGCTCCCCACCAGATAATTCATGCGGATATCTTGAGGCATATTCTTGCGGATTTAACCCCACTTTTTCTAATAGTCGTGCAGCTATTTCATCAAGGTTCTTGCTCTTACCCTGGATCGCCGGAATCAGAGTAATGTTTTGAGCAACTGTCATGTTGGGAAAAAGTGCAATTTGCTGCAAAACATAGCCAATTTGCCAGCGCAATTTTTGCACATTGTATTCTGTAGTGGGCCGTTCATTAACTAAAACCAGGCCAGAATTTGGGTCTTCCAAACGATTAATCATTTTAACAGATGTTGTTTTCCCACTACCGGAGTTGCCAACTAAAACAAATAATTCACCTTGCTGAACATCGAGATTAAGGTTATTTACTACTACTTTATCAGCAAACGATTTTTTTACGTGATCAAATTTTATCGCTGAAGTCATCTTACTTCTCCTTAAGCAAATGCTGTTTTACTAAAAAATTATGTGCAACTTGTCCCGGATCCATATTTTTAACGTTTACTTCATAGTTCATTTCCTGCATTTGCTTTTCAGTAATTCTGCCTGCTAATTTATTCAAACTATGCACAATTTGAGGATGCTTATTTGCAAAGTCATTACTCATTAAAGGAGCACCCTGATAAATAGGGAAGTTATGTTTGTCATCCTTTAAAATACTTAGATGATACTGCCGCAACTCACTGTCAGTTGAATAGGCATCAACGATGTTAACTTTATTCTGGTTTATTGCTTGGTAGCGCAAAGCCGGCTCCATTGATTTAACAGGAAAATCGATTTTGTATAGTTTCTTGATCCCTTTAAAACCATCCCCACGGTCAATGAACTCTAAAGTCATGCCGCCCTTTAACTGATTAGTAATATTAGCCAAATCACTGATTTTCTTTAAATGATTTTTATTTTTAAAAGAGGTTTTGACAGCCAAAGCATAAGTATTATCATACGCCATGGGTTTAAGCAAAGTTAGTTTATCTTGCTCATACATTAATTTTTTAGCTTTTTCATAAGTCTCTTTTTCGCTTAGTCCTGCTGTTTTTACTGGAGATTTGGCAAAAGTTTCCAAAACGGTCCCTGTAAATTCAGGGTAAATATCAATCTTGCCATTTTTCAAAGCACTGTATAAAAAGGTCGTTTTACCAAAATTGGGTTTCAGAGTCACCTGCACATGTGAATCGTCTTGCTCGATTAAATCTTTATACATATTGATCAAAATCTCTGGTTCAGAACCCAACTTGCCGGCAATAATAATAGTCTCCTTTTGACTGGTAACTGCTTGGTAAATGCCGCTTCCGGCCAAAAATATAATGCTGACACTTAAAATTCCTAAAGCAGTTTTAACCGACGCATGCTCCAGCCACTTAATCAAAGCACTTAACGTGATTGCTAAAATACCTGAACATACTGCTCCTATAACAATTAATGCGGTATTATTACGGTCAATTCCCAATAGAATAAAACTACCAAGACCACCAGCACCAATTAAAGCCGCCATAGTGGCAGTTCCAATAATTAAAACCAGTGCTGTCCTAATACCGGAAATAATTGTTGGCATAGCTAAAGGCAATTCTACTTTAAGCAACTTTTGCAAACGAGACATGCCAAATGCGTCTGCAGCTTCTTCAAGAGCAGGGTCAATTTCAGTTAAACCCAGATAAGTATTCTGAAAAATTGGTAATAAGGCGTATACAACTAAGGCAATCACAGCAGGTACTGTTCCTATTCCTACAAGTGGAATTAGCAAACCCAACAGTGCCAATGAAGGGATTGTCTGCAATATACTGGCAATTTGTAATAAAAATTCCGCAGCCCTGGTGTGTTTTACTGCCCAAAAAGCCAGAGGCATTGCAATTACCATTGCAATTAGTAGCGAAACTAATGAGATTTGCAGGTGCTGCAATAGGGCTACGCCCAAATCGCCCCTGCGCTCACTTAAGATTTGGAAAATTTGATTCATCGTTTAATTCCTTTTGTCTAGGCCAATTTTTTAATTATCCTAAATTACATAAAGTACTATGCTAATAGCTTTAGACCTAGCTAATTTCTTAAACCTTACCATAACACAAACCTGAGTTCTGCAAGCAATTATTGCTTGCAAGTCTTTTTAAGCAAAAAAATTCCCAGCACCATAATGCTGAGAAAATATAATCAAAAATTACTGTATTTCTTTTTTACCAGTATATAACTCGTAGTAGTAACCCTTTTGCTTTAGAAGCTGCTCATGGTTACCGGCTTCAATAATATGACCATGATCAAGTACTAAAATCAAGTCCGAGTTAACAATTGTTGAAAGACGGTGGGCAATAACAAAACTTGTACGTCCTGCAAGCAGATTATCCATACCAGCCTGCACTAGCTTTTCAGTTTGCGTATCAATGCTGGAAGTTGCCTCATCTAAAATCATGACTGGTTCATCAGCGATCATCGCCCGCGCAATACTGAGAAGTTGCATTTGACCCTGAGACAGATCTCCGCCATTACCATCGATAATAGTTTTATAGCCTTCGTCCAAGTGATGAATGAATTCATCGGCATGCGATAAGTGCGCTGCCTGGTACACATCATCATCACTTGCTTCAGCATTACCAAAACGGATATTATCCATAACTGTACCGGTAAACATGTGTGTGTCCTGCAATACTATTGATAACGACCGCCTTAAATCATCTTTTTTAATTCTATTAATCGGAATACCGTCATAAGTTATAGTACCAGAATTAATTTCGTAGAAACGATTAATCATATTAGAAATAGTGGTTTTGCCCGCTCCAGTTTCACCAACCAGCGCTACTTTCATACCAGGTTTGGCATCAATCGAAATATCATACAAAATTTGTTTATTTGGCGAATAACCAAAGTTAACATGATCAAAAACAATATGACCATTGACAGTAACTTTCTTCACTGACCCATCTTTTTGCGGTACATTCCAGTGCCATGCACCCTTTACATCTTCGTCTTTAGTGATGGTTACATCACCATCATCAACTTCAACTATCTGATCTTCTAATTTAAAAATTCTTTCCGCACCGGCTAATGCCATTACGATAGAATTTAACTGTTGCGAAATCTGAGCTATCGGCATTGCAAACTGTTTTGATAACTGCAGAAAGGCACCAATAACACCTAATGAAAGAGGTGCAATATGATTGATGGCCACCGCACCACCTAAAACTGCAATTAACACATAAAGCAAGTTGCCCAAGTTACCCATAATTGGGAATAAAATCGTGGCATAAGTATGAGCCTTGCCAGATGCTACCTGCAATGAATCGTTATAAGCATTAAAATCTTGCTCAACTTCAGGCTCATGGCTAAAGACTTTAATTACCTTAAGGCCATTAAGCATTTCTTCATTATAACCGTTAACTTGTCCTAATTCTTTTTGCTGCAGCTTAAAGTAATGAGCTGAACGTATCGTTAAAAAGCGTACAACGATAATAGAAAGAGCAAAGACTATTAAAGTAAAAATAGTTAGCTGCCAGCTTAAAACCAACATCGCACCTAAAACGAAAATAAGGTTTAAAGTTGAGTTCATAAACTGTGGAATCGATTGTGAAATCATTTGTTGCAACGTATCAATGTCGTTTGTATAACAGCTCATGATGTCGCCATAATCATTCTCATCGAAATAAGAAATTGGCAATTTTTCCATGTGCTCAAACATTTCCATCCGCACTCTGAATTGGACTTTTTGAGCTAAAACTGCCATTAACATTGCAAAAAGATAATTAGAAATGAATCCAATAGCGTAACAGCCAAACATTACTGCAATTGCGTGCAAAAGTGGACCGAAGTCTGGTCTGGCCTCTTTAGTTAGCGGAATAATGTAAGTATTTATCAAGCGCTCGATAAACAAGGATCCTAAAACATTCGCAGCAGCCGTGAGAATTATGGCAACTGTAGAACTGATAAGCATCCAAGGACTGGTACTAGCAACTAATTTAAGCAGACGCCACAGTATTGCAGAACGTTTACCAGAGATTTGGCTATTTTGTTTTTCCACTGCTTTATTCAAATTAATCACCTACTTCTTTTGTTCTTCTTGAAACTTGGCAATTGAGCTGTACAGATCATTGCGTTTCATTAACTCTTCATGTGTACCAATATCTTGAATTTTACCATCATCCATGACAATTATTCTGTCTGCATCCTTAATGGATACGATTCTCTGCGAAATAATTATTTTAGTGGTATCTGGCATATTTTCTACCAGTGCTTCGCGGATTTGACGCTCAGTTTGTGTATCAACCGCTGAAGTAGAATCATCCAAAATTAAAATCTTAGGCCTCTTCAGCAATGCCCGTGCAATTGTAATTCTTTGCTTTTGGCCACCGGAAACGTTAGTCCCCCCTTGTTCAACCATAGTTTCATATTGGTCAGGCATTTCACGAATAAAATCATCTGCATGAGCAATTTTGGCAGCAGCAACAATTTCTTCATCAGTGGCATTTTCGTTACCCCATTTCAGGTTCTCCTTAATGGTTCCTGAAAACAGAACATTATTTTGCAAAACCATTGCTACGTTGTCGCGCAGTGTTTTTAAATCATATGATTTTACATTGTGTCCAGATACCCGAACGGCTCCTGAGTCTGTATCATAAAGCCGTGGAATCATGGATACTAAGGTTGATTTAGATGACCCGGTTTTCCCAATAATACCAATTGTCTCACCCGGTTTAATGGTTAGATTGATATTGTTTAAAGCCAGGTTCTTATCATCTGGATCATATTTAAAATTAACGTGATCAAAAATTACTTCACCATTGTTTACATGCTTTAAAGGTTTGCGTGGATTTTCAATTGATGGCTTTTCATTGATAACGTCAGCAATTCTGTGACCACTAGCAGCAGAGACAACCAGCTGTGTAAAGATCATTGCCAACATATTCAAACTGCCTAAGACAGAGTTTGAATATGAAAACATTGAGATAAGCTGACCGGTTTGTAAACTGCCACCAACAATTTCTTTGGCTCCAAACCAGCAAATAGCCAAGTTAGAAATATTTAACACTGCCATAACAACAAGTGAGTTCAGCGACATGATTTTTTGTGCAGTTGCAAATAGTCTGTAGATAAAGCCGGCAGATTTTTTAAATTTAACTGTTTGTGCTTCTTCTTGAACATAGGTTTTAACTTCACGAATGCCGCGAATGTTTTCCCGCACTACTTGGTTCATGCGGTCATAGCCCCTAAAAATCTTAGGAAAATACTTGCTGGCACTTTTAATAATGATACCGAGCAGAATGACAAAAACTGGTGCAATCACTACAAATACCAGTGATAATTGGGGACTGACAATAACAGACATGATTATTGACACCAATAACATCATTGGCGCTCTGACAGCAATTCTAATTAATATTTGATAAGACATCTGAACGTTATTAACGTCAGTCGTCATTCTCGTCACCAAACTGGCACTAGAAAAATTGTCAATATTTTCAAAAGAATAATCTTGCACATGATAAAACATGTCTTTACGCAAATTGGCTGCAAACCCAGCTGCAGCATGAGCAGAGGCATAACTGGCACCAGCACCTAAAACAAGTGAAAGAACCGTAAACACCAATAAAACAATACCGCTTTTAGTAATGTAGGGCATGTTCCCTTTCATAATGCCATTATCAATTAAAATACCAACCAAATATGGTATTAACATTTCAATGATAACTTCACCAGTGACAAAGAGTGGTGACAGCAAAGACAGTTTTTTATACTGCCTGATTGACTTACTCAGCGTGTTAATCATTAAATACCTCTTTCTAATTTATTAATGCGTTATTTTTAAACGTGTATTCAGTTTAAAAAGGATAAATAGATTCATGATAAATCTATTTATCCTTTAAAACATATAGTTATCTAAGTATAGCTCTTTTCTTGACAAAAAGCACCTATTTGCTCCTATCAGCTGGTGAAAAAGCAGAGCCGATAATTTGATAATGACGACGGAAAAGCCAGCGAATACCATATACCACTGCAGCAATTATTAAATTATATATTCCAGGCAAAACAGGATTTATAATTTGTAATGCTCTCAGAGATAAAACGCCAAAGCAGATAAAGAGCAATGCCATCATTGAAATAAAACCCCAAATTAATTTTGACCAGGGGATCTTGCGATTTTTACTGCCATTAGGTAAGACCCATTCATTATACTTCGTCATAAAAACGCCCAGTGCAGCACCAACAATCAACAAAGTTAAGGCACCCATCTCTGAATTATATTTGTTGTTCTTTTGGAATAAACCAATTAAGCCAAAAAGACCAAATAGCAAAGCTACATAAAACAGTGCATTATCCGTGGCATATTGCCAAAACGGAATATCTGAAGCTTTCTTCTTTTTGGGCTTTAACATGTCAGCAGCTTTTAATTTAGGTGACATGCCGTAATATGTACTGGCAGGTTGACCATGACGCTGTGCAATTATTAAATCATTCAAGAGCGCATCTACTCTTTTTTGAGCCTCTTCATGACTCATCTTGCCTTGTGTTTCAAGTTCTTTTTGCAAGCGAAAAACATAGTCAGAATTTTTATTGCTAAGTTGTTTACGCAACTCGGCAGGCTGCATTTGTTTGACCTCATCATCTATATTTTGATTGATTACTTTTTCCTTTAGTTTTTCCTGCTTGTTAGTATCTATTTTAGCTTGTGCTTCAGTTTTCTTTTCTGCCATTATTATTTCCTAAACGTTAAATCTAAATTCAATAATGTCGCCATCTTGAACTTCATAATCTTTCCCTTCAAGACGCAACCTACCAGCTTCTTTAACTTTCTGCATGGTTTCATATTTGTCTAAATCGGTGTATGAAACTACTTCCGCGCGAATAAATCCGCGTTCAAAATCAGAGTGAATAACTCCAGCCACTTGTGGTGCTTTCATCCCCTTATGGAAAGTCCAGGCACGAGTCTCAGGACCACCAGCTGTAAAGAAAGTTCTTAGTCCCAAAATATGGTAGGCTGCCCGGATTAAACGGTCAAGACCCGACTCAGTTACCCCTTCAGCTTCTAAAAACTCCGCTTTTTCATCATCATCCAAACCAGCAATCTCTTCTTCAGTAGCTGCAGAAATTCCTAGACATTCAGCATTTTCACTTTCAGCGTGCTTTTTAACAATTTGATAATATTGATCTTTTTCGGGATCGGCCATTGAATTTTCAGCAATATTAGCAACATAAATAACTGGTTTATCAGTTAGCAAGAACAAGCCCTTAACAATTTTTTGTTCATCTTCATTGAACTTGATTGAGCGAACGGCGCTACCCTCTTCCAAAATCGGTTTAATTTTTTGCAAAACATTATATTCAGCTTTAGCTTCCTTGTCATTTTGCTGGGCAATCTTTTTCACCTTGCTAATCCGACGATTAACGGCATCTAAGTCAGCAATTGCTAATTCCAGATTAATAGTATTGATATCTTCTTCCGGATCTACTTTGCCAGTAACTGAAGTGATATTGTCATCTTCAAAAGCACGGACAACATGAATAATGGCATCAGTTTGGCGAATATTTTCCAGAAATTTATTACCCAAACCTTCTCCTTTTGAAGCTCCCTTAACTAAGCCGGCAATATCAGTAAATTCAAAAGTAGTATGAACTATTTTTTTAGCAGGAATCAATTCCTGAATTCTAGCAAGTCTCTTGTCTGGAACTTCAACCATACCAACATTCGGTTCAATCGTAGCAAACGGATAGTTGGCCATTTCCGCCCCCGCTTTAGTAATTGCGTTAAACAAGGTCGACTTACCAACATTAGGCAGCCCAACAATCCCAGCAGTTAGTGACATTTTTTATCCTCTTTCTAAAACAAAATTAGTTATTATCTTGATTAAAGTGTGGTTGTGCTATTTCATTTTTAGGCACATAAAGCTCATTTTTGGTGTTGACCGGATCATTCGCCTTAGTTAAAACTTTTTTAAAGTTATGTGTAAATTTTGAACGCGGCATCATTACGACGTGGCCGCAGCCCATGCATTTTAACCTGATATCTGCTCCTAAGCGTAGAATTTCCCAGTCATTAGTTTTACAGGCGTGAGGCTTTTTCATCAGTACCGTGTCCGCTAAACTATAGGAAATTTCTTTATTCATCAAGATCGACTCCTAGTACATCAAGTATTCTGTTTAATTCAGCAGTTGAAGAAAAGCCAATAGATAAATGACCACTGCCTTTTTTACTTTCAGAAATATTGACAGTTGAACCCAATTTATTAGCCAGCTGATGTTCAGTAGCACGGACA
The DNA here is from genome assembly GCF_000967195.1 of Lactobacillus kullabergensis. Classification (GTDB taxonomy): domain Bacteria; phylum Bacillota; class Bacilli; order Lactobacillales; family Lactobacillaceae; genus Lactobacillus; species Lactobacillus kullabergensis. The sequence continues at coordinate 160,185 of NZ_KQ033871.1, read as the reverse complement.
AAAGGTGACTTCTGCACTGTCTTTTTGCGTGGCTTTTTAGCATTAAGATTGGCGACCAGTGCCTCAACTTTGCGCACTGGCATTCCTTCTTTAACCACTTGTTTAGCTACTTCATCAATCTTGTCTTTGTTTTTTAAACCTAAAAGCGTTCTGGCCTGACCCATTGAAAGATCACCATGCTGAAGCAAATGCTTTGTCTTGTTCGGTAAAGTAAGCAAACGCAAGTAATTTGCAATATAAGGACGGGATTTGCCCATTCTTTTTGAAACTTCTTCTTGAGTTAAGCCTAAGTTTTTTTGCAGCATTTCATATGCCTGGGCTTCTTCAAGCGGTGTTAAATCCTCACGCTGCAAGTTTTCCAGAACCGCAACTTCCATCATTTGGCTTTCACTAAAGTCACGCACAATGGCAGGTATTGTAGTCTTTTTGGCTAGTTTTGAGGCACGAAAGCGACGTTCACCAGCGATAATTTCATAGCCCTTAACTGACTGACGGACGATTATCGGTTGAAAAACCCCGTTTTCTTTAATTGAATCAGCCAGCTCTTTAAGAGACTTATCATCAAAATTTTTGCGTGGCTGATATGGATTAGGTCTGATATCGCCTAAGTTTAAATCCTGAATTTCTTCCTCATTGTCTTCAATCTGTGGCTCATCTTCAAACAAGGCTTCAATTCCGCGACCCAGGCCACCATGTTTTTTTGTATCTTTACTTCTTGAGTTTCTTGCCATGATTCTTCAACACCTCCTTAGCTAAATCATCATAAACTTCGGCACCACGAGAATTTGGCGCATACTCAGTAATTGCTTCCCCATAACTAGGTGCCTCCGCCAATTTGGTAATTCTCGGGATAATAGTTTTATAAACTTTATCAGAAAAATAGGAACGTACTTCTTTAACAACTTCAGCGCCCAGATTAGTCCGGGCATCCAGCATTGTCAGTAAAACTCCCTCAACTCCAAGGTCTTTGTTAAAGTGTTTTTGTACTAAACGAATCGTATTAAGCAACTGACTCAGACCTTCCATTGCATAATACTCACTTTGAACCGGAATTAAAATTGAATCCGATGCTGTAAATGCATTTATCGACAATTGCCCTAAAGAAGGTGGACAATCAATAAAGATAAAATCATAATTGCCACTAATTGAATCTAAAGCAGATTTTAAGCGAGTTTCACGTGCCATCATACTAATCAATTCTGTTTCAGCACCTGATAAATTAATAGTTGCCGGAACTAAATCCAAGCGATTAGTTGAGGTATGGAAAATCGTATCTTTAAGCGGAACATCATTAATCAAAACACTATAAATATCTTGATCAATCTCGGATTTTTCTATTCCCAAGCCAGAGGTTGCATTACCTTGCGGATCAATGTCCACAATTAAGACTTGATATCCGCGTTCCGCAATCGAAGCCGCTAAATTAATAGTTGTGGTCGTCTTGCCAACGCCACCTTTTTGGTTAGCAACCGAAATTACACTCACCATATTTTCCATGCCTTCCTACTTTCTTTTTAATTCTATAGTAATCATATAATCATCAGGATCGTTATTTTCCTTAAACTTAACCTTAATACCTGACTGCTGTGCAAGCTTTATTGCCTTTTTAATCGTATTAATCTGCACTTTTAGGTCTTTGGGAATTCGATTGGCTGCTCGTCTTGTTCTTTCAGCCTGCTCTTTTTCTTTATCCTTAGCATTTTTACCGACAAAATATTGTTCTACATTTTTAACTATTTTTTCGGTGTCGCTCACATTAAGGTTATGAGCCAAAATTTCATCGAGAACGCGGCTTTGATCTTTTTCACTAAGTCCGACTAGACAGCGTCCATGACGAGGAGAAATTTCTCCACTGGCTAAATAGCTCTGCACCTTAGGCGTTAACTTTAAAAGGCGCAACTTGTTCGCTACATAAGATTGTGACTTGCCAATATTTTGAGCCAAAGTTGTTTGTGTTAAATTATTTAACTTCATGAGGTTATTATAGGCTTGTGCTTCATCAATGGGATTTAAATCTTCTCTTTGCAGGTTTTCTATTAAAGCTAATGAAGCAGCTTGACTATCATCCATATTGTTTACGATAGCCGGAATTTTTTCCCAAGCTAGATGTTTTGCGGCCCGCAATCTGCGTTCACCAGCAACAATTTCATATTCATCGCCCTTTTCACGCACAATAATAGGCTGAAGCAAGCCATCTTTATCTAAAGTCGTTGCTAATTCACGAATTGATTCTTCAGAAAACTCATGCCGTGGCTGATATGAATTAGGTTTAATTTTACTTAGTTCAATATCCTGAACTTGTTTATTTTTAGGTATTTCTTCATGATGACGCAAAGAAGAAAATAATGACATTTTGAGTCCCCCTGTTTATTGAATTGGTTTACGGTGTGGTGTGCCCGCCTGTCGCGGGTACTTTTTAGGTGTGGCCTGCACTTTTTTTACCAAAATCAGCGTGCGGTCTTCACTGCTATGAGGCAATTGCAATTCTTTTACAGCAGTTGTCTTGCCACCTAAAGTTTTTAAGGCTTTTTGACTGGAATTTAATTCATCTTCGGCTTTTGGTCCTTTGAGAGCGATAAAATTGCCATTTTTCTTAACTAGTGGCAAACAATATTCACTCAACACAGCCATATTGGCAACAGCACGGGCAGTTACAATATCAAACTGCTCACGATACTGCTTATTCTGTCCAACATCTTCTGCACGTCCATGAACTAAAGCAACATTCTTCAAGTCCAGCTGAGTGACTAATTCCTGCAAAAAGTTCAGTCTTTTGCCAAGAGAATCAACTATTGTTACTCGTAATTCAGGCACCATAATTTTTAAAGGAATTGAAGGAAAGCCTGCTCCTGCACCAACATCACACAAAGTCCGAGATTTCGTAAATATTTCGCCAAACGTAAAAAGAGGAGTAATACTGTCAAAAAAATGTTTTAAGTAAACATCATCTTTTTCTGTTATTCGTGTTAGATTAACTTTTTTATTAGTCTCAATCAGACTGGTAAAGTATTGGTTAAATTGGTTGATTTGATTTTCATTTAATTTAAAATTACGTTTTGATAATTCTTGGACAAACTGTTCAGGATTCATTTTTCACCCGTGAAACCTTGTTTCACACCCTTTAAATTTAACGCTAAAAATGGCTTATTGTAAAGTCAATGCATCCCTTTAATTATGGAATATTTTTTGACTATCGTCAAAGTCTAAACGCATAAATTAAGCTATAATATCGTCAAAGGAGATTAATATGATTGTTACTTTAATTGTTCTGGCTTATTTGGCACTAAAAACTTATAAAGGATTTCAAACAGGCTTTACCAGACTAATAATCAATTTGGTATTTTCTGCCATTGTCTTCATTGCAGCAATACTTTTTCAAAATCCAGTCGGCAATTGGCTTTATAGTCAGATCACGGGACAAAATATTCAAACCACATTAACTCCCGGAACCAATCTGATGCTTTTCCGTTTTTTAGCTTTTTTCATTATTGTCTTTATCGGCAAAATGGTGGTTAAGATTTTTAAAGGATGGGTGCCAAATAAAAATCCTCATGCAACTAATTTTGGCAATTTACTAGATAGCGTATTAGGTGCTGTTGCGTCTTTTTTTGCCAGTTATTTTTTTGTTTATATTATTTTGTCTATGCTAAATGCTTTACAAAATCCGTGGTTTATCCAGCAAACTCTTGATTCATCATTTATCCGTTTCATTATTTACAGTACGCCAGGTTTATCCAATGGTCTGTTTAACAGCATTTTTAGCATTAGTCGAACAGCTGCTTAAAATAATTAAAATTAGAACTCCGTTTTTATTTTAAAAAAATAAAAATGACGCCTTTTTCATTTCCCTTTTAAGACAAAAACTTACTGTAACAAAAAAGTGCCTTCCGAGGCACTTTTTAATTTATTATTTTTGAAAATTGTCATACTCAACGTGCTCATCATTATAAACAAAAACAGCTCCGATGCGATCAGGATTATCATGCCAACCAGCTACCGGCTTACCTGCAAAAAACAGCCTCTTGCATTCAATTTCTGCTTCAACTGAATACTTAGTAAAGGTAGTGACTCCAGCTAAATTTGTTTCAACCGGATAGCCAGTCCGAGGGTCAATTAAATGGTGATATTTATGCCCATCAACTTCCAGGTACCGTTCATAAGTACCACTGGTAACGGCTGAACATTGTGGCACCATTACCGAAGCTATATTATTGCCACGAGGCTCTTTAGGATCCTGCACTCCCACTGACCACTGACCACTAGTCCGTTTAGGAGAATCACCAACAAGTAAAATATTGCCGCCAAGATTAATAATTCCAGCATGAACGCCATAAGCCATCCAGTAATCCTTAATGCGATCAGCAATCCAACCTTTAGCAATACCGCCAAGATCTAATTCCATTCCTGACTTTTTCAAAAAGACGGTTTGATCAGCATCATTTAAGTCAACGCTAAACGGGTCAATCAGTTTCATCCTTTCTTTAATCTGATCATCAGTTGGAACATGGGCATCCTTAAAACCAATCGCCCATAGTTTAACGACTGGACCAATTAAAGCATTAAAGCCAAAATTTTTTCGGCTCTCTTCTACTGCCAATTTGATCAAATCATAGGTACCACTGGAAACTTGCACGGGATGTTTACCAGCCGCATGGTTTACATCCATAACTTCAGATTCATCACGATTAACTGTTAACAGATCTTCATAATGATCAATCAAAGTAAAAGAATCATTAATGACGCTTTTATCCAGTGCTCCAAAGATTTGTAAAGTTATTGATGTGCCTAAAGCATGATGTTGTCCCACTTGTTGTTCTAAAGCTAAATTTTTTATCATTGATTTTATCCCTACTTCTCCAAATAGTTTTCTCTTATTTTTTCCTGCATCTGTTCATCAATTCCTAATTGTTTATCAATATAAGAATCAATATCGCCATAGTTTTCATTGATTGTAATCAAGCTCGTATCAATATACGCATTTGCTACTGAACCTAAAATACGCATGTTAGCACGAAACTTATCATTTTCTCCGGCTCTTTTAAATTGTTCATCACGAACCTTGCGGTAATCGTTGAGCATCAAATTCGAATAAAGATAATCCTGTCGAATCGTCTCTAAATCTACTCCTAAAATGTAAAGCAATATTACAGTTACTAATCCTGTTCTGTCTTTACCTTCCGAACAATGGTATAAAACTGAGCCATGAGTCGTTTTAGCAATTAAACTGACAATTTGGTGAATACTATTCTGAGCAAATTTATTGCTGACATGGTCATGATATCTCTGACACATAGTATAGAAGCCAGCATATTGATCATGGCGATAATGCTCAAAATCTATACTCATATCTAGTCCGTTGCCACCAGTATTGTCATCGACTGACAATGGAAATTCATAATGGTCAACACCTGGTATTTTTTGGTCGGGACTAGCCTTGCACTCAGCCGGGGAACGTAAATCGATAATTTTAGTCAGGCCATAATCAAGCAAAAATTTTTCATCTTTTGGAATTATTTTACTAATGTTGCCTGTACGCAATAAGCGATGACTTTTAATTTTGTGGCCACCAAAGCCAATATAGCCACCCAAGTCACGGGGATTTCGCACAGATTTTACAGGTAAAACGACAGGTTCAGTCATGCCAACTTCCTTTCACATCAAAAATAACCGGATAGGATGCTCCTATCCGGTTATTTTACTCTCTGCCAGTTAAACTGGCAAAAGTTTATTTATGTGCTTGCTCAACAAACTTGAAGAAGTTATCCATCATGCCATCTAACTGCTTAATAGTTGCTTCATCAGTCAACTCACCAGTTTCTTTGTTAAACTTATCTGGAGCTTGACCAATCAAAACTTCGTTTCCTGGCAAAACATTTGCACTCATATCAGGTGAAAGCAAAATTTCACGCATATCTTCTTGAGCACGACCAGTACCTTGTGAACCATAAGATGCACCGGCAACAGCAACTGGCTTCATCTTCATAACATTAGGACCTGCATGTGAGCCTAACCATTCAAGACTGCTCTTTAAAGCAGCAGGAATAGTATGATCATATTCAGGGGTAGTGATTACTATGCCATCAGCACTCTTAATGTCTTCAATCCAGGCCTTAATAGAGTCATCAGCCATTTCTGTTCTGCAGAAAGGAGTCAATTTATCAACTTCTTTTACTTCAATATCTGCTTTATCACTATAACGCTTAGCAATAAATTGTGCTAAAAAACGATTATATGAAAAAGATGCATTTGTACCAACAATTGCTAATATTTTCATTCTCGGCCCTCCTACTTAGTTACTTGTGCGTACCAACTATCAACTTCATCGAAAAATTGACCTAAGAATTTAACGGTTGACTCATCTTTCAAGTCACCATTATCATCAAACTGTGTTGGTGCAACACCCATCATGAATTCATCACCGTTAAAGACCTTAGCGCCAAAGCCTGGTGCAGTCAACAAACTCTTCAAACGACTTTGTGAACGAGAACCACCTTGTGGCATTGGTGAAGTTGAAACAATAGCAACAGGCTTGCCCTTAAATGGGTGAGTTACACAGGATAACCACTCAAGTGCACTACTCAAGGCACTAGTAACAGAGTGTTGTTGCTCAGGAGAGCCGATTAAAACCAAATCAGCGTCTTCAATTTGTTTACTCAAGGTTTGGATTGCTTCAGGAGCATCTTCACCCTCTTTGAACATTGGCAACCCTTTAACAGTTGCAAACTTAAAATCATACTTGTCGGCAAAATGCTTAGAAATAAATTTAAGCAATGCCTCATTAAATGAATTATTGGCATTTGAGCCAGATAATGCAAGGATTTTCATAAAAACCACCTTTCAGGAAACTAATTTCTGTACTAATTATAGCATATCCGTACCTTTTTAGCATGTTTCTGCTTTCAGATGGTTTTAATAATTTAATACCCGCTTCGAACCAATAAATCCTTTACTAATAATGCATTAAGGTTTATTTTTTGTTCTTGCCTTCATTAGTATCAAATAATGAAACATTATTTGTCTTGCTTAGCCAGTCATTTAAGATTGCATCGTTAATCTGTGCTGTTAAAACATTTATAATTTGTGTTTGCGAAAATGTTGCAATTTTATTAACTAATAATGAAGCAATACCACTGGTAGTAATCCAGTTAGCAATGACAACACTTCTAATTTTATCTTCGGAATAATTACTATCCGGAT
>NZ_KQ033871.1:105916-152968 GCF_000967195.1 Lactobacillus kullabergensis | reverse complement strand
ACTGCTCCCTAAATTTTTCAATACCAAAATCAATTAATGTATCGGCGATAATTTTACTGCCAAATTTACCGTCAACAAACATCGCTCTAAAAAGATTTTCTTGTTCCTTGGCAAAATCAATGTATGATAAGTCCATATCAATCAATGGCTTGCCAGTATAACTTTTTTGCAAAATATTATTCTTTAAATTGTCCGCAATTTTACGCAATACTTCTTTGCGCAAGTCTTCCATACTGTTAAATTCAAGATATAAAGGCTGCGTTGAAAAATGCCCTGCCTTGGCAATATTGCGGGCAGTCAAACTCTCAATACCATCTTTAACAACCATCTTATAGGCAATGCTTAAAATTTTATTTCTTCCTATTTCTTTTTTTCTAGCCATTTTGGTTTTCCTTGATTAACTTTAAACGTACTATTATATAAACCAGTTTTCCAGAGACAGTATTACTACTATCAAAACTTCATTTAGACAAATATTTGAAATGAGTTAATTATTCCTCATTGTTTAAAAACTCATCATAATAAGTTGAAACCATGTTACTTACTTCTTCTTTGCTTAGACCTTGTGCAGCACAATAGGAGAAGAAAGCAGCAGAAAGAATATAACCTCTTTCAGAATCATCTGTTAGATTGTCTGAAAATGTCATATTAATACTATGATTTTGATAATCGGTTGATAACTCAATCGTCTTATCTTCAGGGATATCATTCATTACTATACCTCTACATGAATAGCTTTACTCAGTAATATAAAATACTGATACCGCTAATAAATAAAATAAAAATTACACCAAATTAAAACATATACTCAAAAATATTTTTTTGTTATTTTAGCAAAGAAATTATTATTTCCTAGTAATTTACTTAAGCAGTTAAAAAACACATTAATAATTCTATTTTTTAATTACATTCGTTATTTTACCTCAAAAAATAACATTATCTTTCCACTAATAAGAATAGTAAATTTAAAAGTACTTTGTCAAGAGCAAAGTACTTTTTTCTAACACGAAAGAATTAAGGTTTTTTCTGTAAAATTTAATCAGCTAAAAAATGCTTTCAATTAATAACACAATTAATATTAAACTAAGATTATTGCAAATAATAAAATTACTAACCATCAAAAAAGATTAGTTGATTTCTCGCTTTTAATCAAAATGATTTTCATGGTTATTTTTTATATTGTTATTTTTATTTGTTAAATTTAATAACTAAATTTCTTGCTTTATTTTGCCATCCATCATTTCATAAATATGGTCTGCATATTGCTTTAATCTTGGATCATGCGTTACCAACAAAACTGCCTTATTATAATTTTTCGCTAGGTTTTTAAACAATTGCCCTACTTCTGCCACATTTTCACTGTCAAGCGAAGCAGTAGGTTCATCAGCCAGCAAAATTTGCGGATTAGCGTAAAGAGCACGAGCAATTGCTGCCCGTTGCTGCTGACCGCCTGATAATTCACTCGGATATTTATCAAGTAAAGAATTGATACCAAGCTGCTTTAATAATTCCTGCAATTTTTCTTGACTGATATTTCCCGCTTTCTTTACCTTGCTAACCAGTTCAAATTGCTCCTTAATTTTTAAAAATGGCACTAAGTTATAAGCCTGCAGTACAAAGCCCAGCTGCGTTAACCGCAAATGATCACTTGCTCTTGCGGAAATGTGTGCAATATTCTGACCGTCAACAATTACTTCTCCGGCAGTTGGCTTTTGCAGAGAACCAGCTATTGTTAAAAAGGTACTTTTACCAGCTCCTGAAGGCCCCATAATCAAAACCACTTCACCTAGATTGGCTTTAAAATTAATATTTTTAAGGGCAACAACTTGTGCAGCTCCCGTACCATATACTTTTTGAACATTTTTTAATTCGATAATTGTCATATTATTCACCTATTGCCTGTGCCGGATCTACTTTTAAAATTGATCTGATTGGAATTAAGCTGCCGATAATTGCCGTTAACAGCAAACCTACTGTACCGGTCAGAATGATTCTTGGCGTGAAGCTGATGGGAACTGCGGCCGGTAAAACTTTAACTGTTACAAGCATGGCTGCCAAGCCAATGACTAATCCAGCAAGGACCAATATAATTGCCTGGCTAACGGTTACTTTTACTAAAGTGCTGCTGGGAATCCCCTGAGCACGCATGACCGCATAGTTATGCATTTTCTGCATTGTCAAAATGTATAGGAAAACTGCGATTATAATTAATGAAATGATGTATAAAAATCCAATCATCAATTCAAAAGTCATATTTTGTGCTGTATATCCTGGAAGCTTTTTAATAAATTGGTCAATGGGATACGTTTTGCTATCTTTATAATTATACTTGTAGTTATGATTACGAGAAATTAGAGCTGAAGCCTCTAAAGTTGGCATCCCTTGCCGCAATTTTTTCCAAGACTCCAATGTCCCGTAAATAATTGGAGCAATATTAATTTTCGCATTTTTAACAAAACCTACAATCTTGTACTTTCTGCTTGAACCGTTAAGTGCAAGCTTGTCGCCCAATTTGTACCCTTTGGTTTTAAATGCCTGGTCAACAGCCACCTCATAATTCTTTTTTGCTTTTCTACCCGCAATAAGTTCCTGATCATGATAAATAAACTGTTTCTTTTTAACTCCAATAAATTGTGCTGAAATTTGGGGGCGTCCGGCTTTCTTAACTACGACTGGAATTTGGCCCAATAAAGCTTCATCTTTAGACAGTGTTGCTTTTTTTAAATCAGTTTTTGTTAGAAATGACTGATTCATGCTTACGTTAGCATTTTTATTTAAGACTACTTTTTGAGCATCCCAAGATTCTAATGCCTGCGTATTTTCACTGGCCAAGCCGGTTGCCAGCGCAGATAAGACAAATATGAGATAACTAATCAAAAAAATCATTAAAATTATTAAGCCATAACGTAGTTTCTCTCTTTTTATTTCTTTAATTGCTAAAAACATTAATTCTTTCCTTTGTTTAAAAGTTCCAAGCTCGCCTTAAAGCGAGTCATAAGTGCTGATTTTTGATCTGGATTTGCTAATACCAAGCGAATGGTGGCATGACTCAGCACCATTGCACTCCAGTTCTGCGGATCTAATCCAGCTAGTATTTTTGGTGTAAAAGGATGACCAGGTGAACTTTCGTTATACAAGATATGCATTTTTATTAATCCCGCATATGTACTTGTCTGCATTTCTTCAATAAAATGCACAACATTGACATAATATTGTTGTGCATCAAACTGCGCTTTTATTTTTATGGGTAAATGAATACTTTTTAGAGCTAATTCATACATATAATGGTATGCATCTTCTAAATCAATAAAATATTTGTAAAAAGTCCCGCGTGCGATGCCTGTTTCTTTCACTATTCGCGCTACTTGTGCTTTTGCCAAAGGATAGCTGCTGAATTCTTTTAACAACGCACTTTCAATTTTTTTCTTTTTACCAGCAGGCAAGTTAATAAAAGTTGAATTAGCCATTTTCCAAATCATCTCCTTTTGTCGTAAGTGACACAGTGTCACTTTATAAAAATAATAGTTCATTTATTTTTAGTGGTCAATTATATTGCTCGCATAATTTTTTATAAAAAAAGCCTCTCAATGAGGCTTAGTACGCTATTCAAAAGTTAAAATACGGTTATAATAATTTACCCGGGGAATACCATTAAGATAAGAAACTTTTGCTAAAGCACAATTATCCATGGTTTCAAAATACTTCATGTTACCATGCGTAAAATAGTGGGCAAACATCATTCTAATTAAAGTACCATGGCAAAATACAAGCACTTTTTTAGTCAAATAATTCTTTTTCATATCATCTAAAAAACTGCCACACCTTTGATCCAATGCTGCAAAAGATTCGCCACTTGGAGCATATTTAATATAGTCAGCTGCAGCCTTGCCCCACGGATCAATGGCATCAGGATATTTTTGCCCCAGCTCTGAAAGAAAATGACCGTCCCATTCGCCAAAATTAATTTCCGTTAGCCTTTGATCAATTTTTATTTCTTTTTGTCCTTTAGTAAAAATTTCAGCGGTTGTCAAAGATCTCTTTAAAGGACTTGAAAAAACCACATCAAATCCCGCAGGATCGAAATTCGCAGCAGCTCTTTCAGCACATGCACGACCAGTCTTATCTAAATCATGATCAAAAACCGAGCCTTGAATACGACCAGTTTTATTTAAATCCGTCTGACCATGGCGAACAAAAACAATTTCCATAATAACCTCACATTTCTATATCTTAATTTTTAGCGCCGTTTAAAATCGAACTTTGTCCTGAAAACATAAGTGTCATCAGTACTAACTTTCGGCTCAAACACAAAACCAAAATCATGAAAGTCCTGTAGTTGCTCAGGTTCAGTTAATTGGTTTTCAGCAATATAGCGCACCATTTCTCCGCGAGCCATCTTGGCATGCACCCCAACTGTTTTCCACTGACCATTTTTCCTTTCTTGAAAATCAACAGTAATCATCTGCCTGCCATTCTTAACGTATGGAGTAACATTGCGCGAATATTCTTTAGAAGCCAAATTAATGAGTATCTGATCTTCATCAAAAAGGTTATCAGCGATTGTCGTGCCCCAAAATCGGTATAAATTTGGCTGCTTAAAACCCTCTACTCTATTTTTCATTTCCAGTCTGTAAGGCCATACACCATCAAAAGGCCGCAAAACACCGTACAGACCTGATAATATACGGACGTTCTCTTGCAAATAAGACAAGGCGGGTTTAGTGAACAGGTCGGGAGCCATATATTGATATTGAATGCCAGAATAGGAAATAATCGCAGGAGTTAAGCCATCTTTTTGACTCAAGTTTAGAGTTTGAATTTGTCTTTGACCTTCTTTAGTTGTACGCTCACTAGATTGCCAAATTTTTTGTAATTCGTTAAAACTGCATTTTTTTAGAAAAGCGGCTAATTCTTGAGCTTGAGCTAAAAATTGTGGGTGCGTCCTTGCAGAAAAAGAATCATTATCAACTGTCATTTTCATTGCTGGTGAAATAATAATTTTCATCTTTACCACCTTTTGGGTTAAACTTATTAATAATATTTACTGAAGGAGAGAAATCAATGAATCCTGATTTTGCCATCGTATTAAATTTTAAACTAAAAAGCGCAAAAGATGTAGACGCTGATTTTTTAGTTAAAACTGCTCGCAATATTGGAGCCCGGGCTGTCAGCGTTGACGCTCATCAAACTGACTTTGAAAAAGCTTGTGCAAAATATACTATTGCTTTGGTCGATGCAGAAACTATCCAAGAAAGTTGTGATTTAGTCCCAGCGGATCCAATTGCAAAGCTTGTAGCCAATCGTAAAGATGGGCAAAATACGATAATTAATATTCCGGTCACAGATAATGATAAGTTGTCTTCTGAAACTGAAGAAATGCTTAAGCAAATCAACAACTGGATGCATCTTTTTGGCCATGCTTTTAATGAAAGCGAACCCTGCGCGCTTAAAATTAGCAATGTAGAAGACAATAACGGTTTCGTACTCCAGAATAGGCACATGCCTTATCAAAAATATATTTTTATCAAGCAGCCACTGCCAGAAACGCTAAAAATTCTGGGTCTGTCCGACAATCCTAATCGCATCGAAATGATTGAGAATAGGACTGAGCTGGATTTCACTTTTACTGATGACGAATTGAGCATCACCTTAAAGGATGTGCCTGCAAGTGATTTTACCTGGAAGCTAATTCGGATTCAAGAGCACCGGCCAGAAGACGATATTAAAGAAACTAAATATTAGCACTCAATAACAGTTTTTTAATGATTCAATATCATGATAAAGATGGTAAAGTAATGCGACATCCTGGTCAAAAAGGAGATGAAATCAGAATATCAAAGGTTGTAAAGATGACTAGTTCTGATAATAATAAAGCAGAATTATTTTATAAAGTTGCAGCTGAAGGAGGAGATTTCATCAAAGCCTCAGAAATTAAATATTTAGCTTGACTAAAGCTACCTGTACTCAATAATTAGTTTTGAAAAATTGCAAATCAATAATATAAGTACAATAAAAATAACATATTAAAAAGGCACTGAGTAATATACTCAATGCCTTTTTGTTAACCTAAAATACTGGCTTTTACTGATCCTTTATTACGTTGAAACAGGTATTTTTTATTTAAGATATTCCAGCAGTTGCTCAACATCTGTTTCTTTTTTATCCTGCATAATATCTTTATCATTTAAAATTTCAATTGCACGTTGCACTATTGAATAAATCTGTTTATCGTCATTACTATCAATCACCAAATAACTTATTTTAAAGTAAGATTCTAAATTTGACGTATCTTTTTCGTCTAGTGCTTTTCTAATTAAAAATCTAAAAATTGCCTTCATATTGCGTGTCTTTTTACGTTTTTCCTGCTTTTTATCATAAACAGGTAAAAATAAAGCAACACATACAGCAGCAATTTCTGCAGCTGCAGTAACCCACTCTGACAAAGGTCCTATACTCATAATCTTCTCCCCTTGGTTATTACACAAGTATTACTTAAATGAAAATCAAGATTTTGTTTCCAAACATTTTTTCACTTTAATATATATGATTTCTATTATATACATTTATATAAAAACTTGCACTTTTTATTTCTATATGCGATATGATTATATTAAGGAACTAATTATTTTATTTGGGAGGTAAAATATGCAGAATAAAAAACCTTTTTATAAAAAGATATGGTTTGCTTTGTAGTGGTTTTCATAACTTTTTTCACTAATTTTGTGTCTGGCAACACAGGTATACAAGATGCACAACAAACGGTTATTGCAAAATCAACAAAAGTAGTAAAAAGTAATGCAAAAAAAGCAGTTACTGAAAAAGTAACTGTTAAAAGAAGAAAAGCTGCTCGCAAAAGAAAGTCAGCTGCAAAAAGAAAACAAAAAAAGCAAAAAGGTGCCGCCAAGCGCAATGTACGTAAAGTCTATATAGCTCCTAATTCGGGAAGAAGATATCATTTTAATCCGAGTTGCCGTGGTCTTCGAAGAGCACATGGAAACATAACCAAAATATCATTAAAAAGGGCTATTAACCAAGGCTACACCTTATGTAAATGGGAAGATTAAGGAGAAGAATAGGTAATGATTAAAATTGGTTTTAGAAAGCCTAGTTTAAGAAGGTCAATCTCTGCCAGAACAAAGGGAAGAGCAACAAGGGCCATAAAAAGAGCTATTATCCCCAACTATGGTAAACCTGGTATGGGTTGGGCTCATCCAAAAAGAAAATTATATAATACAATTTACCATAAGACTACCTTTGATACTCGTAAATTATTTATTTATGACAGTTCTAGAAAAAATAAATAAACATTTGGAGAACCAATAATCCCAAAAAAGTTAACAACAGTTTCTCTGAAGTGAATAAAAAAGACTAGGAAAATACTTATTACGCATTAGCTAAGATTGTTATAAACAAAAAGACTGATAAATCAGCGTTTCACAAACGAAATTTGTCAGTCTTTTTTTAATATTAAAGTTTCTAAATCCACTATTGCATCTTGTTCATCATTGCTTTTCATCAGGAGATGCTGTCTCTTCTAACGCAGCGAATAATCATGAAATAATGGTATCAAAGTTAATCAGTTAGCTTTAACTATGAATTCAGATCCATAATACTTGAGCATCTTAATAATTTCCAGGTCAACTTGAGTCGTGGTTTCTCTCACTGGTTTACGGGCCGGACCCACATTCGCAATATTGGCTAATTCCACTGACCGCTTTAAAGCTGCCGGAACTGTCTCTACTAAAAGGATCTATAATCTTACTTCTGCGCTAATTGATAACCGAGTACCCAACCTAAGGTCATGGCCATGCCAAGGGTCAACCCTTGCATTGGAGTAGAATATTCGATTGCGAATCTTTCACCGGCATTGTTACCACAAGCGTATAAATTGTCGATTGGATTCCAGTTAGAGTCAACTACTCGTTGCTCAGAATCTGTGTTAACTCCGTTTAAGGTAACTATTCCAGTCATTGGCTTATCTTCAACAAAGTACATGCCAAAGAATAGACCTTTATTAACCGGCAATAGGAGTTTCGGATCCCTACCGAAGTCTGTATCCTCACCTTGTTCACAGAAATGATTATATTTAGCAATTTCTGCTTTAATATTTTCTTTTTGTTCTTCATTCAAATGCATATATGTAAGCAAAGTGTCCAAATCTTGAGCACCCCAGCATGAAACTGTTTCGCCAGGATTGGTCTTTGCACCTTTAGCGCCCCGATCAAGCCATGATTGGAATTCTTGATACAAATCAACTTCTTCATCACCGCCTGTTGGTACAGAAAAGTGCTCTGGAATTGATCTGCGCATTAATTCTGGCCACTGACTATCCCAAATTGCAAAATATCTTCCCGGTTTCGACCTTTCAACACGCTCTCTCATTCCAAATACACCGAGAACAGTTTCATCAGTAAATCTCTTACCATTGCTATCAAAGTAAATAAATGGTGACCCCCAAGGATTAAACCGTGATGCGCCTATTTCAGGTGCAGGCTGTCCTGAAAAGCTTGAGCCCCAGCGTAAAACATTGGTTGCATATTTATCAGAATTTAAAATAACCTGAGGATCAACCGCACAACGCGGACCCGGATCCATTGTAGCTCCAGCCCATAAAGCCATTTTTATGCCACTGCCGTCTCTACCAAAACTTGGACAGTGTAATTCTTCTGTGTCCAAGCCATGAGCTTCATATACATTTCTTTTCTCGTCTTGTAAAGCTTCATACATTTGAGGATTACCACCATAATCCCCACCAGTTAGAACAACCGCATCATTAGCCAAAAACTCTATAAATTGACCATTTTTATCTTTTGCAATAACTCCCGTAACTTTTTGATGAGGCACTTTTTTACTAAAGAAACTTACTTCACCATTTTCAGAAGTTTTTTCATCTTGTTCTTCAACTGAATATGATTCATGAATTAGTTTAACCCCCTTAGTTTCCCAATACCATTTTGCTCCTTGCTTTTCAGCATCAGCTATTAATTTGGGGGCAGCAGCATTATAGTTAATTTGCACAGCACCTGTCCAACTGGTAAACTTATTTATTTCCCTGCCTTGAGGTAAATAATCATGTTTAGAAGTAACGTTTAACAAACAAGCTTTGTTAACAACTTCAGGAGCAGTATGATCCATTAGCCAATCTATCATAGCACCACTATTATCTACAAACTGCTTGACTAGCATAGGATCGGTTCGGTTATGAGTTCTTCGTTGATACTCAGCAATAAATTCGCTCTTTTTTATCTTAGGCGCACCATTTTCTAGTTGAAAATCAGAATTAACAGCTGCTATATCATGCATACCATAATAATAGACATTATCTTCCGCTTGGGCTTCAATTACAGCAACTTTTTTGTGCTTTTCACTGGCAGCAAAGGCGCACATTGTTCCAGCATTGCCACCACCAACTATTACAATATCAGCATGAATAACCTTCTTTATTTCTTCAGAATCAATTTCAGGCTCATTTCCGAGCCAGTCAGGAGCCTTCCTTATGCTTTTACTTTGAGCTGGCTTTCCACTGGCTTCATTTATGATTTCCTGTATATCTTTCTTAATTGCATTTGAAGTGACACTCGCACCACTAATTACATCAACATCTGCACTTTGTGCCGCTAAAATTTTAGCCTGCATTTTGGGTGCTGCTAACTGTCCAATATTTTTAGTCTCTTTACTAGCGTCAATCTGTAATTCAACGATTTTATTATTTTTGATTTTTGCATCTACTTTTACCAAATCATGCATTCCTTGATTTTCTGCATGATAATTGCCATCTTTATAACTTGCCATTTTAATTCCTCCAATCTAGCATGTTACTGTCTTCACATACTAGATTAGATTATTTAGCCAATCTATCAATTTACAGATTCGTGATTTTGTTAACATAAGCGTTAATTTCGAGGAATAAAATCAGGCAGGGCATAAATTAAAGCTTTAGTTACTTCTCTAGGATCATCTTGCATTTTATCCCTTATCCATTTAGAAGTAGCTGAGGCTTGCATATAAATGCAGTACTTTAGAATTACTTTTTCTTTTGCCGTTAAATAAATGCCTTTTTGATAAAATTTCCGTTTAATAATTTTTAATACATTTTCATAACCTTGTTCTGGAAATGGTGTGATCCCCTTCTCACTGTTTTGAAATAATTCCTTGTGCTTTAACATCACAGAAAAGAATTTTAACAGGCCATCATACCATCCATATTGAACATAAATATTATTCATGCAGTCCGCCAAATAATATTTCCATAACCATTGGTGAATGTCGTATATATCCTGAAAATATTTATAAAAAGTAGTACGAGAGACATTACTTTTTTGACAAAGTTCAACTACCGAAACTCTTTCAATGTCTTTTTCTTTTAGCAATTCATTTAACATGCTGGCTATTCTTATTTTTGTTTCATTAGCCTTAACTTTTTGTTTCATTTTTAGCTATACCCTTTATTCAGTTTCCAAGTATGAACGGTTTCGTTAATTTTATTATATACTCATACCTAAAGTGCAAAAATTTAAGTCAAAGTAAAATGACGAACTTTCTTAACCTTGATACCAAAATCACATTTTAAATCTATTGAATTATGTCTAAAAACTAAACTAGTTAATTGTAGCTTTAAGTTAATTTTCCATGTTGCTTTACGTTCACAATAAGAAATGCCATAGGCTAAATTTTATATCAAAAAAGGCGTAACTTATACGGTTACGCCAATTAATTACTCATTTAATAATAAATAAAGTTACTTGCCACCTTCGGCTCTTGACTTGTAGGCACCCTCTGCAGTATTGATAACCAGTTCTTCACCTTCCTTAATGAAGTCGGGAACTTGGACTACCAAACCTGTTTCCATAGTAGCTGGTTTGCCGGAACCGGTAACAGTAGCGCCTTTAATGCCCGGTTCAGTATGAGCTACTTTCATTGTGACAGTTGATGGTAATTCCACACCAAGCAGCTTGCTGTCATTAGCAAATTCCAACTGAACCTCAATATTAGGCATCAGGTAAAGTTTATCATCACCTAATTGTTCTGCTGAAACCTCATATTGTTCATAAGTTTCAGTATCCATAAAAGTATAAATATCACCTTCATTATAAAGATACTGCGCATTTTTTTTGGTGATTTCGACTAAATCTACTTTTTCCGTTGGACGCATAGTTTTATGAACCACAGCACCACTTTCAACATTACGCAAATCCATTTGCATAACTGTATTGCCTTTTCCCGGTTTATGGTGATTAGCCTTTAAAACACGAATTAGTTTGCCATCTTGACTAAAGACCATACCCTTTTTTAAGTTAATTGCTTGTACCATTTTTTACTCCTTTAAATCTATTTCTGAATTGATTACTGATTTTAAGAAAACCACGCTGGAGGTAAAGCAAATTTTTTAATTAATAGTAAATAAATCTCATTCATAATGATTAGTATAACAAAATTTGGACTTTATCAACACCACTAAATCAGTGATTTATGATTTTAATATAAACCAAATATTTACTTGTAGTGAAATTACATATTAACTTGTGTACCTACTTTTTGCCTTGCGGCTTTATCATAAATAGACTTCGTTGCCATTAGGTCTTGAGCTGCAATACCAACAGTTTCAAAGAAAATTATTTCGTCATCGTTTTCACGCCCAATTAAGTCGCCACTGACTACTTGACCGATTTCGCCAGTAAAACTAGTATTTGCAACCATGCCCTTATTTAAAGGAATAATTATGTCACCAGATTCTGCTAAAACAGCATCTTTAGAATCAAAGTAAATTTTATTTGCTTTAGCGACTAGCTCGGCCGGGGTCTCTTCCATTTGTGGTTGGTAAGCACCTACGCCACAAATAGTTGCGCCTTTTTTAATAAACTGAGCATCATAAACTGGTTTAGCCGACGGCGTAACTGTAATAATCACATCTGCATCCTTCACGGCTTCATTGCCTGTCTTAACAGCAGTAATTTTTGTATGGTATTGCGCTAGTTGTTCTTGCATTTTGGCAGCAAACTTTTGGGCACGTTCAAAATCAAGATCGCTGACAGCCACTTCATCTAGATTACGTACGATCAGCATCGCTTCAAGTTGTGTAGCAGCTTGCCCTCCCGTGCCAATCAATGCACCCTTTCTGCAATTCTTTTTTGCCAAATATTTCAGCGCCACGCCAGAAGCAGAACCTGTGCGCAATTGGGTAACATAATTACCATCCAAAATAGCATTAACTACTCCAGTTTTGGTATCAATATTTAACACCTGAGCATTAATTGAAGGCAAGCCTTGATTAATATTTTCAGGAAACATGTTCAACACTTTCACACATGCCGCATCATACTCTTCACAAAAAGCCGGCATACACAAAAAGGTATCTTTACCATTTTGCTTAAGAATCTGCGTTCTTAACGGCACGTCTACTTTACCGGCAGAAAAATATTTAAAAGCATCGGCCACTGCATCAATGCAGTCTTTTAAGGAATAACATTTTTCAATATCACTTCTGTTTAACAGTAACATTAGTTCCTCCTGTATTTACTCTTAAGTTCATACTTTTAAAGCCCATTATAAGTTACTCTTTGTAAAGGTACACATTAGATTTGTTTAAGATAAATCTGATCGATAACATGACCTGCAGTTTTATGCAAAATTAAATTGGCGCGTTGCTTTGTTGGAGCAATATACTCACGTAAATTGACCAAGTTCACCATTTGCCAAGTTTCCTCTGCAAACTTTAAGGCTTCATCCCTGGGACCATTAGCCATCTCATAATAAAAATTATGCGGATTATTTTTATTCAGTTCCATTACCCTGACGAAACGCTGCATAAACCACTTTTCAATCAGATCCTCAGGAGCATCAATATAAATTGAAAAATCAAAAAAGTCACTTGTCACAATTTGGCCATTGGTGGGCAGCTGCAGCGTATTAATGCCCTCAATAATTAAAATATCGGGTTCACACACATGACCATATTCACCAGGCACAATATCACTCAATTCTTGAGAATAAAGTGGGTAAACAATATCTTTTTTGCCACTCAATACATCTTGCAGAAAGTCGGTAAGCAATTTCATATTATAGCTTTCAGGAAAACCCTTACGGTCAGTCAGATTGCGTCTTTCCAATTCCTGATTAGAATAAATAAAACCGTCTGTGGTCATTAAGTGTACTTTCAAATCAGGATATGTCCGGCTAAGCAATAATTGTAAAAGTCTGGCTGTGGTAGATTTACCCACTGCTACTGAACCGGAAATACCAATAATAAAAGGCGCGCTGGCAACTTTCTGCTGCAAAAACTCGCTTTGCTTTTGCTGCAGAGACCGTTTACCTTGATAAACTAAATAAAGATACTTAATTAAACTGCTGTAAACTTCTTGAACATCAGTTAAATTAATAATATCTCCTAAAGATTTTATCTTTGCCAGTTCTTCTTTAGTAATCTTAACTGATTCAGTGGCAGAAAAAGACTGCCATTTTTCCCTGTTAAATTGTAAATAATTTTTCATTCTAATATCCTTAAATTTCTATGTTCTTTAATATAGTAAAATAAAAGTATAAAGTCTCCTAATTAATTCTTCTAATCAAAAAGAAAGGCAAAACTATGAAAAAGATAATTCTATTTGGCGATTCTATATTTAATGGCTACCATGCTGGTCATGACACCAATGTCATAACTGCAGGCGTGCAAAAAGAATTAGGTGCAAATGTGCAAATTATAAACTTATCTTTAAGCGGTGCCACCACTGCCGAAGGCAAGAAACGTCTAAATTTAATTCCGCAAGATGCCGACATAGTAGTGCTCGAATACGGTACAAACGACATGTCAAGTGATTGGGGCATTAGCAGCACTGATTATGCTAAAAACCTGGATTACATGGTTGAAAATATCGGTAGCGCTAAAATGATTATTGCAGGTCCATCTTATGAAGATCCTAATAACAAGGACATTATGCAATACTATAATCTTGAAGATATGAAAGTATATAATCAAATTGCTGCAGATTGTGCTCGCAAGTATAATATCCCCTTTATTAACTTAATCGCCAACTTTTGTCCGTTGGAAAATTTATCTTCGTATTATCAAGAAGACGGACAACATCTCACTAGTGACGGAAATCAAATTTTAATAAATTTGGTAGTGACGGCAATTAAAGAAAAACTTGCACAAATATAGTGCAAGTTATCATTTTTATAAATCTTTATACATCATAACATGCTTAATGCCAGCCTCTACAAATGGCTCGCCTTCAGTGTGATAGCCTAAAAAATCATAAAACGGTTTTGCCTGCCATTGTGCATGACAATAAAGTCGGTCAGCACCCTGATTATGCAGGTATTCATGAACCTGTTTCATCATTTTGGTTCCTAATTTTTGCCCACGGGCTGCTACAGCTACTGCTACTCTGCCTAGCATCCACTTACCATTTTCTTGAAAAATACGACAAACGGCCAATGCATTTGTTTTCTCAGCGTTGAGCAAATAAACCTGAATTGAGTCTAAATCTTGATCGTCAAGCTCTGGTGCTGTTATTTCCTGTTCAGTTACAAACGTATCTATTCGTAAACGAGCTACACAAAACATTTCGCGTCCTGTCATTTGCGCAACCCGTTTGAAGGTAAATTTTTCACTGTCAGTCATCAAAAATTCCTACTTTTCTATATAAGTTTTCGGGTCTACTTCCAGAAGTGGACTCTTTTCGTTAGTATAAATAATATCAAGCTTGTACATCGCCCGTGAAGTTATTGTGTAAACAAGTTGCGTTTCATCAATACGATGATAGTTTTCTTTTGAAGCAGCCCACATAATGACGGCATCAAACTCCAAGCCCTTAGCTAAATAAGATGGAATGACCAACGTGCCATCAACTAGTCGCTGATTGGCAGTGGCAATCAATGTTGCTTTCACTTTGTCTTCTTTGAGCTTTTCTGCCACAATTTTGGCACTAGCCAAGTCCTTGGTAATAATTGCGGTTGTCATGTTAGCCTGATTATTTTCATCTAGTATTTGTTCCAGTACATTGATTGCAGCAGCATCATCAGAACGTTCCCAAAGAGCTGGTTTAGGACCCTGACGGTCAAACGACTCAATTTTTTCACCCTGTCGCAAAATTTGCTTGGTAAATTCAGTCAACTGTTTAGTTGAACGATAAGATTTAGTTAACTGTACAACATCAGTTTTTTCAGGATCAAATAAACCACTGATCTGCTTAAGCAGACTTCTACTTTCATCTTTGGTAAAAATAGCCTGGTTTAAATCACCCAACATCGTGAATTTAGCCCGAGGAAAATTATATTTCAGATAGCACAGCTGAAACGGCGTATAATCTTGAATCTCGTCAATAAAAGCGTAACGCATTTCAAAATCTACATGACGACCTGTGATCAGATCATAAAGGTATAAGTAGGCCGAAACATCATTCATATGAATATAATGCTTCATAAAACTTTGCTTAACTTCTTCGATGTGTTTTTGCCAATCTGCTTCTTCAATTTGCCATTTACTTAGATCAGTCATTTTAGGAACAGCACGTAAAAAGTTCAAATATTGTGCACGCATATTAATAAAATTATTCCGTCTAATTTGCTGGAAAACTTTATCAAGTGCCTTCACGACAATTTTACGACTTAGGAATTTTTCTTCTTTTTCCTCTGATTCAAACTCCTGGTCTGGACGATCATATAAAGCATTCAGCTGCTCTTGACTAAGATTTTGGATGGCATCAGACACCCAGGCCTTTTTAGTTTCGCTGTTAATCTTGCGATTGAGTGATTTTATTAATCCTTCTCGCGTAGCATCAATTCTATTGCTCAAATTATAATTGGAATTAAATGAATAATAGAGTTCACTGATTTTTTCTTTTGTAAAAAATGGTTTCTTTTTATTGCGGAAGTAAATATTTTTAAAAATTACGCCTCGATTATTGAGGTGTTTAGCATAATGGTGCAGCAAATTAAAGAAATTTGTTGAATCCTTAAATTGACTAATTGCAGAATCAGCTTTGCTGTCTTCAAATTGATCAAATAAATTTTCAACAGTCATTCCAGGCAATCGTCTTGCTACAAATTGCCAGTATGTCATTTGTACCATATTTTGTTCACCCATCTCGGGCAAAACATTTTTTATATAATCATTAAACAATTGATTAGGACTAAACATGATAACGTCACTACTGGTAAGGTTGCCACGATAGCGATACAGCAGATAGGCAATCCTCTGTAATATTGCAGAAGTTTTACCAGAGCCTGCCGCTCCTTGAACAAACAATAAGTCTGCACTGGTGTTCCTAATGATTTTATTCTGCTCACGCTGAATCGTTGTCACAATTGATTTCATTTGCGTGCCGGATTTTTCACCTAAAACTTCCAGCAGCATCTGATCACCAATAGACTCATTAGTGTCAAACATGTTAATAATCTTGCCGTTTTCAATCATGAACTGCCGCTTTTTGGTCATATCAACGGTAATTTCACCTTCAGGCGACATATAAGAAACCTTACCAATCTTGCCATCATAATAAATTGATGAAATTGGTGCACGCCAATCATAAATCAAGAAATGATTATTTTTGTCCGCAAAAGAACCCAGACCAATATAAATAGTTTCTGGTTTTTCATTAGTTTCTTTGAAATCAACTCTGGCAAAATATGGTTTTTGCTCTAATTTTTGGACAGTGCTTAGTTGCTTTGCGGCATGCTGCCAAGCATTTTGACGTTCATCAAGTAACTGCTGTTGCTGGTGAATAGACAAAGCAGTTTCCATAGATGTTGAATAGCCGTCATAATCTAATTTTACATCATCAAAAAAGTGTGAATTAAGATCTTGGGCCTCTCCTTCAGCGGACTTAATTGACGAGGACAACTCGGCTTTTTTAGCCCGTATCATTTTTAAAATCTTATCAAGATGCTTTTGCTCAAATTCTCTATCATCCATCGCTTTTGTCATAAACTCACCTAATTTTCCAAAACTTGCATTCTATTTTACCATGAAATCGGTTTATATTAAAACCTTGGATTCGTTTTTTGCTAAACAGTGAAATA
The DNA here is from genome assembly GCF_000967195.1 of Lactobacillus kullabergensis. GTDB lineage: Bacteria > Bacillota > Bacilli > Lactobacillales > Lactobacillaceae > Lactobacillus > Lactobacillus kullabergensis. Next base: position 135,949 of record NZ_KQ033871.1, on the reverse strand, counting down.
TGTAAAAATTTCCAGATAACGATTATAATTTTATGTGTTAAAGTCAGTAAATTATGAAACTTTTTCTACTTTTCCTATATAATGTAAGGTAATGGAGTTGATTAAGGTATGAAAAGATTTTGTCATTTTTTATCAAAATTAGCATGTGCGCTGGTTGTAACTTTTACAATTGAAAGTACAGTTGCTCCGATTACTGATGATTCAGTATTCAGTTGGCCTTCTCAGACTGTTTATGCCAAGAAAACTGCTAAAAAGGCAAAAAAAGCTAAAAAGAAAACAAAGAAAACTAAAAAGACCAAGAAAAAGAATACAGCTGCTATAGCTTCTTCTTGGCACTGGAAAAAGCCTAAAGCCACTGTTTACATTGATCTTAATGATAATGAAGAATTAATTTCAGCTACTAAAGATGCAATTGATGCATGGAATGATACCAAAGCCTTTACTTTTACTGAAACCAAAAACAAGAAAAAAGCTAATATCGTGATTGAACAGGTTTACAGCCCCAATACCAATTATGCGGGTTATACTACTTTTCATTATTACGTGAAAACCGGAATCATGTATTCCGCAGTTACCAGGTTAAATATTTATTATTTACAGAATTTTTCACCATATAGTTATACTTACCAACGTATTTTAAATACTGTCGAACATGAATTGGGACATGCAATCGGACTAAAACATAACAATGGAGTGTCTGTAATGTATCCTACCGGTTCTTTGTATCCAATTGAGCCTGTCGACGTTGAAAATGTTCAAAAATTATACAAAGAATAAAATATTAGATTTGTGAGGAGTAAAATGAAAAGAATATATATAGTGCGTCACGGTGAAACCTTTATTAACCGCTATAACAAGATGCAAGGCTGGTGTGATACGCCACTAACAGAAAAAGGAATAGCAGGTGCTGACCAAGTTGGTGAAGCTTTAAAAAATGTGCCTTTTGATATTGCATTATCAAGTGATATGAAAAGAGCCAGTGACACTTGTGATATCATTATTAAACACAATGTTAACCGTGATGAAATTCAACATATCGCAACTCCCTTTTTCCGTGAACATTTTTACGGCTATTTTGAAGGTATGGATTCAGATGCTGCTTGGCAAATGATCAGTGGTCCTCACGGTTATAAAAGCCATGCTGAAATGCTCAAAAATGAATCATTAGACACAGTGAAAGACTGGATTAAAGAAGCTGATCCTTTTCATGACGCAGAAAATGCAAAAGAGTATTGGCACAGAATAAATAAGGGATTTAAATTAATCGGTCAATTAGATGGGGCTGAAAATATTTTGCTCGTAACTCATGGTTTTACCATCCATAGTATTGCCGATCGTTACAGCGATTTTGATATTAAAGAGCGACCTCGTAATGCTTCAATTACAGTGATGAATATGACAGAGCAAGAGAAAAAAGTTGTTTCATATGACAAATTAAAGCTCTGATGACTCAATTAACAGGAGAACATTTTATGAAATCAAAAAATGATATGTCTGATGTTGCTGACAACTTAAAAAACTGGAATGATCGCGCTGTTGTACATGCAAATGGTGGCTATGGCGATCTTACTCAGTTTGCTAAAAACCAAAATGCTATCACTACAACTGTTAAACGTGATTTGGACGTACTCAAACCATTTTTGACTCATAATTCAGTTGAAAATAAGCGGCTACTGCATTTGCAGTGTCATATTGGAGATGATACGCTCAGTTGGGCGCGCTTAGGAGCTAAAGACGTTTACGGTCTGGACTTTTCACCTGCTGCCCTAAAGTATGCACGCAAGTTGGCTCAAGAGGCTAACACATCAATTACTTACGTTGAAGGTGATGCTCGCTATGCCGCAGAAGCTATCCCGGAAAAATTAGGACAATTCGACATAATTGTGACTAGTGCAGGTACAATTACTTGGCTGCCAGAATTAAAATCATGGGCAGAATCTATTGCTCAACTCCTGGCTCCTGGCGGAATTTTTATGATTCGTGACAATCACCCTTTGTTGTTTGCACTTGATAATGCCGGGTTAGAAATTAAGCTGGGTTACTTTAGCGGCACTGAGATTACTTATGAATCAGATGCTTCATATACACCAAATTCTAATGGCAAAATAAAGCATCAGACAAACCATAATTGGGCTCATGATTTTGCAGAAATTATTAATTCATTAATTGCTGCTGGTTTAACCATTAAAAACGTAGGAGAGCATAAAATTAGTGATTGGAAGTCCTTGCCATCACTAATCTATGATAAAAGCCAAGAAGGTTGGGTACTTCCAGCTGATTCACCACAGATTCCATTGACTTTTTCAGTAGTTGCACAAAAATTGTAAAATCAGTATTAATACAATCAAAAAGGTTAGCTTTGCTAGCAAAGCTAACCTTTTTATTCCCTAAAAATAAGTCCTATTCAATTTTAAAAGTTTTACCCACTTTACCATTAATTAATTCTTCTACAGCAATTGGTTTTTCAGGATTGTGATCTTTATCTACAGTGATTTTCCCAGTTACGCCAGTAAAATCTTTAATTTGTTCCAGACCCTTCGTGATTTTTGCAGAATCATCAGATTTTTCATTTTCGATTGCTTCTTTAATCATATATACCGCATCATATGCTAAAGCAGAAAAAGTTGGTGCTTCTTCATGGTAGCGGTTCTTGAAATCACGCATAAATTTAGAAGCAGTTGGATCCTTGGCAGCTACCTGTGTTGAAAATGGCGTAGTATAGTAGATTTTACTTGCATTTTTAGCACCAGCAATCTGTATCAGCTTCGGATCAGCCATGCCATCACTACCAACAATTGGTGCTTTAATACCAATTTGACGTGCTTGTTTAATTATTAAACCAACTTCAGTGTAGTAGCCAGGAACATAAATAGCATCAACTTTCTTAGCTTTAAACGAAGTTAATACAGCGTTAAAATCTTTGTCACCCTCTGAAAATGTCTGACTATCAACTATCTTGCCTTTATATGTTTTCTTAAATGCTTTAGCAAGACCGTTACCATAGTCACTTGAATTATCAGTATAGACAGCCACTCTTTTGGCCTTAATATTATTCATTACGAATTTAGCTGCACTACCACCTTGAAAATTATTTTGGTAACATGCCCTAAAAACAAATGGCTGTACTTTGCCATTCTTTTGTAAAGTATAATTTGGATCTGTCGCTGAAGGACTGACACTTGGTACCTTAGCTTTAGTAATATTAGGAATTTCGGCTGTACCGGCATTAGTAGTTGCCGGTCCTACAATTGCTGCTACCTTTTCTTTTGTAGCTAATTGGGCGGCAACTGAAGCAGAAGTAGAAATAGCAGTTTTATTATCACGCATGATCAGTTTGATTTTTTTCTTACGACCATTAACATCAATGCCGCCTTTTTTATTAATTTCACTAACTGCTAATTGAATACCTTGCTTTTGAGCGTTGCCATAACCAGCTGCAGCTCCAGACAACTCCATGTTGACGCCAATTTTGACTGAATCTTTATCTTGCTTAGTTCCATCCCCACTACTGCTTTTAGCAACAGTACAGCCTGCCAGCATAAAAGCTGCCATGCCAGTGATTACAACATTCATTACCTTTTTAATACCGCTAATATTATCCATCATCTTGTTCCTTCTAACTATTCTTTCTATTCTTTAACTAAAATTGCCCACAAAAAAGCCTCATTCAAATCAATGAATGAGGCTTAAATTACCAATTAGTTAAACCCCAATCATTGGCACGCAAACTAGGGCTTAACTACTTTAAATTACATCACGTAATTCATGTATGTTAAGTCCTGCGTTCCAACAACAAGGCAACTAAATCCTGAGTTTGAAAAATATTCATATTATTTTTTTGATTAACATATTTCGTTTCCATCGTAATTACCTCCTCAGAATTTTATGTAAACCCTACAGTTTTCACTATGTGACTCAACAATGAATTAACATCATTGCCATTACAACAACTTGATTACCACTAACCACCAAAATATACTTTCTGTACTTCTGGGTTAGCCAACAATTCTTGACCAGTACCACTTAATTGCACTACTCCTGTCGCCAATACATAACCACGATCGGCAATAGATAGAGCTTGTTTAGCATTTTGTTCTATCAACAAAATAGTTGTACCTTTTTCGTTTAGTTCTTTAATAATTTTAAATATTTCTTGAATATACAGGGGTGACAAACCCATTGATGGTTCATCAAGCAGCAACAATTTTGGCTTTGCCATTAAGGCACGACCCATGGCCAACATTTGCTGCTCACCACCTGACAAGGTAGCTGCATCCTGATTACGTCTTTTTTTCAAAATTGGAAAGCGTTCAAAAATATCTTTGTAGGTTTTTGAAACTTCATCATGATTCTTTTGCAAAAACGCACCCATCTGCAGATTCTCCATTACGGTCATTCCGGCAAAAATATGCCGACCTTCTGCTACTTGGGAGATACCCGCGCTGACAATTTGCGGAGCACTTTTGTGATCTATTTCTTCACCAAGGTAGAAAATTTGACCACTTTTGGGTTTCAACAAGCCAGAAATTGTCTTAACAATAGTTGACTTACCAGCTCCATTAGCTCCGATTAGGGTTACGATTTCACCTTGGTTAATTTCAAAACTGACATTCTTAACAGCTTGAATAACACCATAATTTACAGACAGGTCACGAACTTCTAACATTGCCATCTAGTCATCACCCTCTCCTAGATATGCTTCAACAACTTTAGGATTTGCCTTAATTTCTTCAGGAGACCCGGTAGCCAATATCTCGCCTTGATCAAGTACATAAATTCTTTCAGCCAGGTTCATAACTAAAGACATGTCATGCTCAATTAACAAAACTGTGATCTGAAATTCCTTCTGAATATACTTAATAAGATTAGTCAAATCCGCTGTTTCTTCTGGGTTCATACCAGCAGCAGGTTCATCCAGGAAAAGAATCTGCGGGTGAGTAGCTAAAGCTCGTACTATTTCCAAGCGTCTTTGCGTTCCATAAGGCAAATTCTTAGCCAAAGTTTGTTCATTATCCGTTAAATCAAAGATTGCTAATAGCTTTTGCGCAGCTTCCTTCATTTCCTTTTCCGTTTTATAAAAACTGGGTAAACGAAAAACTGTTGTTAAAAAGTTTTCTTTATATTCATTTGTCATTGCAGTTAGGACATTATCCATAACAGTTAAGTCTTTAAATAAGCGAATATTTTGAAATGTACGGGATAAACCTAAGTCTGCAATTTGCACAGCACTTTTATGCGTTAAATCATAATTTTTATCATCAACTTGCAAATTAATCTTTCCACTAGTAACTTGCACCATTCCAGTTAACAAGTTGAACAAAGTGGTTTTACCTGCACCATTAGGACCAATCAAGGCAACTAGTTCATGCTTATCCAGGTGAAGTGAAACATCATTAACTGCAGTTAACCCACCAAACTTGCGCACTACGTGGTCAACATCTAATAAGTGTGGCATATACTAGCTCCTTTCCTTTTTGCCGAAATGGCGCGTCAAATTTTTAAGTGAGAATTCCCAGTTACCTAAAAGTCCTGATGGCTTGAAAATCATGATTAGTATCAGGACTATAGCATAGATCACCATTCTTAACGCACCGAAACTTTGTAAAACGGTATCTAAAACGCCTAAAACAATCGCCGCAACAAACGTGCCAGTCATACTGCCAACACCACCCAAAACAACAATAACTAAGATAGAGATAGATTCCATGATACCAAAGTTTGAAGGTGATATTGTCTGCAAGAATGAGGCATGAAGACTGCCAGCTATTGCAGCAGTTGCGCCACCTAGAACGAAAGCTGCCAGCTTCCATTTAGTAGTATTAATTCCCATTGCTTCAGCAGCAATTTCGTCTTCACGAACGGCTTTAATTGCCCGACCATTTTTTGAACGAATGAAGTTAGTCAAAATGATTGTGGTCACACAAACCAAGATATAAACAGTTGGCCATGAGCATAACTGAGGAATATTGTATAACCCTGCCGCTCCACCAGTAATTTTCAAATTATTAATGACATTGCGGATAATTTCAGCTGCTCCTAGAGTTGCGATTGCTAAATAGTCACCCTTTAAGCGAATGAAAGTTGCCGTACCAATAACTGCAGCAATTACAATGGCTATCAGCACACCTACGAGCATTGAGATTAAAAAGCCAGCTTCGCTACTCATGCGTTGAGTAATAATCGCGGTAGCGTATGCTCCAATTGCCATGAAACCGGCATGACCCAGAGAAAATTGACCACTAAAACCGATAATCAGGTTTAAACCGGTAGCTAAGATAATATTTATTCCAATCGTAACCAGCATGTTTTCAATAAAATCATCTATCACGCCAACCATAATCAACGCATTGATTAAGTAAAAGCCGCCTACCATTAATAACAGCCACGACAAAATGTATTTCCAATTAGATTTCATTTTGCCACCTACACCTTCTCTTTAGCATTTTTGCCAAAAATACCAGCAGGTAAGAAAAGCAAAATGACTATTAATACTAGATAAACAACTGAGTCTTTATATGCCGACAAACCGATAGACTGGAAAAATGTTTCCAAGATACCGATTAAGAAGCCACCAATAGAAGCTCCTGGCACTGAGCCGATTCCACCAAGCACAGCAGCAACAAAGGCTTTAATTCCTGGTGTCATCCCCATTAAAGGATCAATTTGGTTATAATACATTCCAATTAATATACCTGCGGCACCGGCTAAAGCCGAACCTAAAGCAAAGGTAAATGAAATCGTATGATTAACATTAACACCAACTAATTCAGCGGCAGCAGGATCTACGGATACTGCACGCATTGCCCGACCCATTTTGGTCTTTTGAATAATGACCTGCAATGAAACCATCAAGATTAAAGCAGTGGCCAAAATCAAAATCTGAACATTTGAAATTTGCACTCCACCGATATTGTAATTAACCTGTTCAATTACTTGGGGGAAGCTGCGAGCATTTGATCCTACAAAGTATGACATGCCATTTTCCAGTAAAAACGATACGCCGATAGCCGTAATCAGTACAGCTATACGAGGCGACTTACGTAGTGGCCGGTAAGCAAAATACTCAATCACTACGCCTGAAACTGCACCAATAATCATTGCAGAAAGCAGTGCTGTAATAAAGTTAAAATGCCAAGCATTAATCACATAGTAGGCAAAGAATGCACCTAGCATATAAATATCGCCGTGAGCAAAGTTAATTAAATTAATAATGCCATAAACCATGCTGTAGCCTAAAGCCAACAAGGCATAAATCGAACCCAGTGACAAGGCGTTAATGATTTGCTGTAAAACTGTTTGCAAATTTAAGCACTCCTTTCATTTTCTTACTTACTCAACACGGAATGAGTCGCTTACTTTACCGTTAGTCAATTTTTCAATAGCAATTGGCATTTCTGGATTGTGGAATTTGTCCATGGTAATTCTGCCAGTAACACCGTCAAAGTCTTTAATCTTAGCTAGACCTTCAGTAATTTTAACCGAATCATCTGATTTTTGTTCTTCAATAGCAGCTTTTACTAAGTAAACCGCATCATATGCTAGTGCTGAAAATGTCGGTGCATCTGCATGGTAACGAGCTTTATATGCCTTGATAAACTTAGCAGCTTTTGAATTTGGGTTCTTGGCAGCTACATTAGTTGAAAACGGTGTAGTGTAGTAAATATCAGTAGCGTTTTTAGCACCTGATATTTGAACAAGTTTAGGATCACACATACCGTCACCGCCAACGATTGGAGCTTTAATACCCATTTGCCGTGCTTGTTTGATGATCAAACCCAACTCTGTGTAGTAACCCGGTACATAAATAGCATCGATTTTCTTAGATTTAAATGAAGTTAAAACAGCATTGAAATCTTTATCACCTGCAGAATAAGTTTGACTATCAACTATCTTGCCTTTATAAGTATCTTTGAAGGCTTTTGCTAAACCAGTACCATAGTCACTGGAGTTATCAGCATAAACTGCTACTCGTTTGGCTTTCAATTTGTCGGTGACAAATTTAGCAGCGCTCTTTCCTTGGAAAGTATCCTGGAAGCAAGCTCTAAAGACGTAAGGCTGCACCTTGCCATTTTTCTGTCTGGTATAGTTTGGATCTGTTGCAGATGGACTAATGCCTGGAACAGAAGCCTTGGTAATATTAGGAATTTCAGCAGTACCACAATTAGTAGTAGCTGGCCCTATAACTGCTGCCACTTTATCCTTAGTTGCCAGTTGTGCAGCAACCGAAGCCGAAGTAGCAATTGCGGATTTATTATCACGGATAAGCAATTTAAGCTTCTTTTTATGCCCGTTGACGTTAATTCCACCGGCTTTATTAATTTCAGAAGCTGCTAATACTATACCTTGCTTTTCAGCACTGCCATATCCAGCAGCAGTACCAGACAACTCTATATTAATCCCGACTTTGACTGTATCTTTATCTTGGTGTGTACCCTTGCTCCCCCCACTTTTTGCAACTGAACAACCGGCTAGTGCCAAGCCGGCCATTCCCACCGTCAAAACACGCAACAATCTTTTTGAAAATTTACCCATCATTTTCTCCTTTTCAAATAGTCTGGTAACTAAAAACCTCATTCATTTAATGAATGAGGCTTAGATCAGTTATTAGATAAGCCCCATTCATTAAGACGCAAACAAGGGCTTTTCATGTAAAATCACTAAAAGTAATTCAATCATGCTAAGTCCTAGACGACAACAACAAGGCAATTAAACTCTGGGCGATAATATTTTTAATGTTGGTTCGTTTATTTAAATATTTAGCTTTCATTAAAATCGCCTCCCAAAATTTAATTTAATACTTAGAATTATAAAAAAATAACATTAGCATGTCAAGAAATTTTTGTAATTATTTTTATCAAAGTTCTAAGTATTTTTTATTAATTCTATTGTTTTCACAGGAAAAACGAACGCACGCTGTTAAAGCGTGCGTTTTACTTATCAGACTTTTTTAAAATACTGCTTTTTTCCGCCAAAATGCAACCATGATGTATAAAACAAAATAACTTACAATCATGAGCATTATTGGTAACCATATTTCATAATATGCAGTTGGCAGAAGCTGATTAAAAAATCTCAAGCCAAACAAAACATCAAAGACCCCAAATATTGCGGGAATAAAGAATAAAAGTCCGGTTTTGCTCTGCCATGTTCTTTGAGCCAGCCTCTCATTCGCAAATTTCTGATCTCGTTTAGCAGCTTTGACTACTATTATCAAGATCGCAATCAGGCTTGCACCAAACACCAATGCCAGTGAGAAGCCCAAAATCTTCATTTCTCTGGTCATCCCCAGTGCCAGCTGATAAAGAGCTGCCTTGGAATTGCTGTAGAGTCGACTATAGGTAAGACTACTTTGAGCCTGTTTATGTTCAATTTTTAGTAAAAATGGCCAGTCTCTATCAAAACTGTTTAGCTGTGCCAAAGTCAGATATTTAGTATTGCCTTTAACCTTATTTAATTCTGCAGTTGAACAAAGTGCAATTGTTTTATTTTTAAAACCGTTGGGAACGAGTTCGCGAAAACTGGTACCCGCTAGAGAATTTTTATTCAATTGGTCTAACTTGATTGATTTGACTTGAAAATTGCGTCTGCCGGTATTTCTGACGTACTTAATTGGATTATCTGCCAGCTCATCACGAACAAAATAAAAGTGCCCTTTTGTTTCTTTATAATGGTAAGTTTGCTGCTTTTTAATTTTTAGTTGTGCCACATCGTTTTTAATATTGGCGGTGTTGCTGGCAATTACGCCATCATAATAAGTTCCCCTTTTAATATCTTGGGGAAAAGCATTAAAGTCATGACTTAAAGCAAGAGAGCCCATAGTCAAGGCAAAGAGTATGGAAATGATAGTAAAAACACTAGCATAATGATGGAGTCCCAGCTCCGTTTTTCCTTTAGCCAACTTAATTTTGCTAAACCAAGTTGCAGGTACCAAGCTTAATAACGAGTGGCAAAGTAAATAAGTACCTGACACAATTGTGACAAATGCCGGTAATAAAGGATTAAACAGATTTTGGACGGGCAAATTCAATATGAAATAGCCGCCACCTATTAGAGCTAGTCCAGCTACCAGTGCAATTATTTCTAGCCACTTCTGTTTATGAAAAGCAGGAATATCTTCTTTTTCTAAACTGTTTAAAATAGTTCTGGTTAGCCTATAAGTTACTATTATACCACCAACAATTATTAGAACCGCCAGTAACATAGCCACTTGCATGCCTGAATTTATCCGCAGGAAACTGTTAATGACGTTAAAATTCGGCACATTTGGTTTTATTAAACCGCTAAATAACTTAATAATTAAGGAAGCTAAATCCAACCCTAAAATAATGCCAGCGATTATCATCAAACCGCCAATAATGAGTGTCGCACAAAGTTCTATCAGTCCAACGCGCATATTTTTTAATTTTTGCATCAAGATCACCAAACTTTCTGTTCAGCTCCTTCAAGCAGACCACCTTTTGACTTAATTATAGTTAGCGCTGTCATTTTTTAAATGACCTGAACAGTTTCTTGAACATATTTTAATATTTGCTTTTTAAACCATTATTCTTTTTTAAATATTGCTTTTTGTTAGTATCAATTTCCTCCAGCTTGATCGCCATTTTTAAAACATTTTTCCTATCATATTTCTTTATAGAAAATTTACTTATCTTTATAATTTTTTTCCGGTCTAAACTTTATAAATAATCCATCTACAAATGCTTCATAAATATGATCATCTACTTTAGACATAATTTTTAAATCTTCGCTTAACTTACAAAACATTTTTCCCATGTTTCTAATTAATCTAAATTGAGCCCAATAAGAATTAATTTATGTAATAAATTTTCAATTTTCTTACTCCTTTCTATTTACTTCTAGTTTATTACAATTTTATATAAGCATATAAAAAATGTCATATTTAACTCTTAATGGTTTAATATGACATTTAAAAATTTTATTTATTAGCAATCATTAGTTCTTCAAGTTCTTTACCATAACTGGGCATACCAGCAATTTTTACACTTGCAGTTATTGTTTGTACTTTATCAAGACACTTGGGATCTTGGTCATAATGATATTTGATTATATTCTCATAAGCTGGAGCAATAGTCTTATAAAAAAATATATCTGGTTTTGTTTTGATTTGTTTTTCACTACTAATATAAAATTCTGTTTCTTCAAATCTTTTGTTACGAATACACAAAATCATCATATTAATAATTATAGACAAAACTAACTTTTGAATATCAATGCTACTCGAGCCAATAAACTGACGTATTACTCTTTTTGAAATCAATAAATTACTATCTAAATCATAAAAACTCATAAGGTTGCAGTACAGTCTTAAACTATCAGAATTAAAATGAGAAACATCAAACGTTCTTTCTTTCAATCTATCTATAACGCCACTATCAATACTGGAAAGATTTTTGTTAATTATTGCAATAAAGATATCAATTATATCTAATTTATCTTCTTTATTTGGAAAATCACTTTCCGCAACAAAATTTCGTATTTGTTGCAGATCATGCACAGAATTTTGATAATACGCTTCATTAACCATTCTATCAATCTCTAGGTTCTCGTCATGTACGGTCTTCGCCTGGTGGTTTAACTTACCAAAAAAATCAGTTAATGAAATTTTGTTAACGTTTAATAGCTCAATTAAATTATCTGCTGAAATGCTGCTTAAATTTTTTTCAACTTTTGCATAAAATGACGGGCTTACCACATCATTAACCCATTGCCTTTGTGTTTTCTTTTGCTGAATGCGATAGTCTTTTAGTAATTCACCAATTGTCATTTTAATTTCCTCAACTATTTGATTAACTATCAAATATTAAACTTTTTAATTTTATTATAATCAAAAAATATAAAAGTATCATAAAATTAAAAATAAAAATTATATAATGCTGAGGTAAATTGGGTTATTATCTATCTGACTACGACAGGCTCTTATCGTTAAATTGGTATTGATTAAAATCAACAACTACATCATACTTTTGCAGTTCTTCTGGATCGTAATGATGAATAACTTCAACAAAAGTAAAGTTTGAATCAAAAATATATTGGTGAATTGCCTTTGATGAAGTTTTATCAAGTGAAGCATTAATTTCATCCAGTAATAAAATTGGTCGATTGGCTAAAATAGCCCGTGCCACCTCAATTCTGGACAATTGGCCACCAGATAGTTGATCTGCATTGTCACCTAATTGATAATCAAATCCCTTTTCTTTAATTAATTGTCCTAACTGTAGTCCTTGACATACCTCAAGAACTTTTTCTTTAGATATATTGGCTCCTAGAGTTAGATTAAACCAAAGCGTATCAGAAAAAATAACTGCACTCTGGCTGGAATAGGCAAACAACTTAGTAAATGATCCTGACGCTACTTCGTTATGATCAAGTATAATTTTTTTAGATTTACCATACTTACCATACATTAGAAACTGTAACATCGTAGATTTCCCTGATCCTGAGGGTCCGATGACCGCAACTTTTTGGCCAGACTTAATATCAAGATTAATATGTTGTGCTAATACCTTATCCTGACGCATTAAATCTAGGTCTTGCACTTGTAGTTCATTAAATGTAGGATCATTGGTTTGTTCACGCTCCACATTATCTGCTTTTTGTATATATTGCTTTATCTTTCGAACAATTGGCTTTGTAGTAGACAAATTATTTCGTTCTTGCAGAATTTGTAAAATTGGATTTACAAATGAATTCGATAATTGCGTTATTGCAAAAAGAGCACCTAAAGTAGTTTGGCCTTTAATTACTAATGCAATACCAATTGCAAATGGCAGTAAATAAGTACCCATAATTGCAATTGCATTAAGAAAAGCACTGGTATTAGTATTAAGCACATTCATCTTGGCTAATTTTTCTTCTAATTGGTTAACTTTATACTGGTTTTGTTTAACTGCATTATCCTGCTTATCATATAAATTAAAGGTAGCAGTACCAGATAACAAATTTTTAGTTTGATTAACATATTTATCATTAGCATTTGTCCAAGCTTCTGCAGCATTTTGAATAGGCTTTTGGAAAAAGGTGGAAACAATTGTTGGTATAACCGAACCAATAAAAAATATTATTGTAAGCTGCCAATTTAGATACAAAGCGAATACCATAGCAAATACGACGGTGTATGAATAAATCAGAATTCCTATTTCAGCATCATAGCGATTTGTTTCCAAAAGTTTAAAATCATTAGTTAAAAAACCTAAATTAGAAGCATCTTCTTGCTCATCCGAGAGCATACCCCTCATCACTTTAAGCCTTAACTTAGTATTGACCTGCTTAGCAGCGTCTGCTTTAAGATAATCAAAAATTAAAGTGGCGACTAAAATTAAGATCAATAACAAAATATTTTTACCAAAAAAGACTGGAATAGCTGCAAAATTTTTAGCTGTTGCCAAATTAATTAACGAACCAACAATGTATGCTGTAACAATATTCTGCATACTGGAAATTAATCCAAAAATATTTAAACAAAAAAACTTAAAATGCGAATAATATTTATAAACCATGATTTTCTTTTCCTTTCAAAAAACCTTCGTTATTTATATAAATAATATAATTGCCTTTTTATTTTTATTAATAAAACTGTCATATTTGACGCAAATAAGGTGGATATGACAAATCCAAAAGCTAACAGAATTTATTTCCTATCGACTTTCACCTATACCAAAGTAGATTAACATAGTATATTAATTGAAGTAGAGCTAAATCCAAGTAGCTAGCAACTTTAAAAGGTACATAAAAAATAAAGCAGTAATCAAAAAGAGGTAGGACAAAAGTCCATTTCTTTCTGATTACTACTTAAATAACCGAAGCATCTTTTCGATTAAATTGGCTAATTTATCAAAATCTTGTCCTAGCTTGCGCAATGCAGGCGTTAGACTGGTTAGTAGTAAACACTTCAGAAGAAATAAAAGTACAACCCTTCCCATGCTATCACCTTTTTTCGGGGAGGATCGAAAGGCGTACTTCACTATTCTATCATGTGTTCTTATGCTATAATTTCAGTAGAAGAAATAAAGTGCGATCTTTGCATGCAAAAGAGGCGTACTAGACGTCTAGGCAATCCAGTGGATTGCCTTTTTGTATATCTACACTTTGACAAGACAGTCGCTTACTGGACTGCACGAACAATCATATTTATCTTTAAAATAATTTAAAAGGTGTGACTATAACATGAATACTACTTTAGTAATAATAATTATTTTAGCTTTAGAGCTTCTGCCAATTGATACTTGGCTTATTAAGTATAATATGGCGATTGCTAAACCTATATTTTTTAGTTTAGCGTTGATTGCCGTGTTTGTTCTCTCTAGTAGGCTTTTCAAAAGCTTTTCATTGGTATGATTATCTAATAACGGTTATTGCATGTATTTATGAGTGGATAATATTCTTCAGAAATGCCAAAAAATCAGCAAAAGCAAATTAATTAGCTGTGCCAAAGATGACAGATCTCAATTTTATCTTGTTTAGATAATTTAGACATAAAAATACCCCCAAATTTGTCCTAAATTTGAGGGTTACTTCAAAATAAAATATGACATTTTTAAGTTTATTTATTTGCAACTAAAAGCTCTTCTAACTCCTTACCATAATCTGGCATTCCCGCTAATTTGATACTTTTAATTATTATTTCTGTTTCATCCAGATATTTTTGTTCATGATTATCTTGATATTTAACTATATTATAAAATGCCGGTATCAGCAGCTTATAAAAGAAAACCTCCGGTTTTGTTTTTATTTGATCCGCATAATTAACAAATTCCTCAGTTTCTTCAAATCGTTTATTTCTAATGCAAAAAATCAGCATATTGATAATGATAGCCAAAATTTTTTCTTGTATTCTGACACTGCTTGATCCAACAAGCTGTTTTATTATCCTTTTAGATAGCAATAAGTTGCTATTCAAATCATAAAAGCTCATGAAATTACAGTACATAATTAATCCATCTTCATCAAAATTAGAAATATTAAAAACTTTTTCTTTCATTCTGTCTATAACTTCTTTATCTAGCATTGTAAGGTCTTTACTAATTACCGCAATATAGGCATCAATAAGAAGTAATTCATCATTTTTATTAGGCAATTCACCTTCAGCAACTACATCTCGTATTTGTTGCAACTCTTTTTTTGAATTTTGGTAATATGCTTCATTAATAAGTCGATTTATTTCTAATTCTTGTTGATTAATCGACTTATCTTTTTGATTTAATTTACTGAAAAAATCAATCACTGGAATTTGATTAGAATGTAGCAATTCAATTAAATCTTCTGCTGATATCCGACTTAAATTTTTCTCTACTTTCGCATAAAATGAAGGGCTTATCACATCTTTTGCCCATTGTTTCTGCGTCTTTTTTTGACTTATCCGATAATCTTTTAGCAACTCCCCAATTGTCATTTTTATTCCTCCTAGTTTTATGCTGTCAAATATGACATTCCCTCTTTTTCATTATAGCCAAAATATATCGTTAAGTTATGAAGAGAGTTAAAAATGTGACCATCTTTTTAAAGAATAAAAACTACAGAAAATTTCCCACCATAGCTGGTACAATCAACGTTAATTATGACCTGTACGGTGTCTTGGGATTTAGTGCAATCGTTTTCACTGTTACTTTAACTGTAATGATAAAAGTCAACAAAACAAAACAAGCTGAAATTGCATAAAAATTTATTGATGTTTTTACCTAAAAATTCAGATCAATCCAACATAAAATAATGAACGCTATACCAATTTTTCGCATATTAGGGATAAAAGCGTTCTCCAATTAAGATTTTGTGAAATTAAAGTCTTTTTTACCGGGTAATTTTGCACAATTTGAACAATTAAAAAAATCGTATTCAAAAGGACACGACTAGACGAAAAAATAAGCATTAGTCCAAGCGACTTCTGCTTATTTTTCATGAGATGTTGCGTGAATTCCCACCAATTAAAGAGTTACTATTTTGATTTTGAAAATTTATTTCAAAATCCGGTCTTTTTATAATTATTTATTTGTGAGTACAATTTTTTCATATAATGTAACTGTTAACAAGTAATAACCCAGATAAAGCACAATAAAAATTGTAAATGGAATCCAGATATTATGGTATGGAGATATCAGCAATGTTTTAAACAATTGTAAGCCACAAAGGACATCTACTATGCCTAAAATAGCAGGCATGGTGAACAAAGTACCAATTTCTTTTCTGATTGAACTGCGTAATAATTGTGGCCTGGCTCCAATTTCATGTAGCATCTGGTAGCGCACCTTGTCACTAGCGGCACCACTTAAAACTTTAAACATTAACGTCGAAGCGAGCATAGTCAGAAATGCTATTCCTAAGAAAAAGCCCATAAATTCAAACGCACTGGTAAAACCAATCATATTGCTATAGTTATATGATTTTGAAGAAAGGTAAATATCTTGGTAATTGCGATTTTCCCTTAGTTGCTCTTTTTGAATTTGTTTAATCACTGGAAAATCATGGGCAAAGTCTTTGACATTAATATAACTGACGAATTTTTTCTGACCACCAAGTGTATTCCACCTTTGTTGTGAAACTAGCTTAATTTTCTTAGGAATGCCGTTAGGCACCATTTGGCTAAAAATGCTATTGGCAGCTGTTTCTGGTTTATCCAGTTCGGCAGTAACCAGTGTTTTCACTTTATATGTAGGTAAATTGTCTTGATTGTCATGAAAATAGATTTCTATTTCTTTCAGTGGCTGTTTTTCAAATTCCGCGCGGTTAAAGTAAAGATGCATCCCCTTTTCTTTGTAGTGATAAGTCTGCTTATTGGTAATGGTTAACTTAGCTTCTGCTTTTTTAACTGCTGGCGTCTGACTAACAATTGTAGCATCATAATAAAAGCTTTTTTGCGTCTCATCCTTCATGGAGCCAAAATTAAGTCCCACGGTAATTGCACCTAAAGCCAAGGCAAACAGAATTGAAATCATAGTTAATATCTTGGTGTAGCTTTGCAAACGAAATTTCAACTGACCAAGAGTAAATTCATTAATACCACGATATGAAAAAGATTTTTTATTAAGTAAATAATTAATTATAGCTGTAAAGACGCCATTAAAGACGAAGAAAGAGCCAGCAATAATTGTTACTAAGGCGGTGGGAATAAGAAAGTAAATATATCTGGTGGACAGAGTCATTACATAGTAACCGACTGCTAGCAAAAGCACACCGCAAATTGCTTCAATTCCCCGCAAAAGTGGATGATGATTAAGATTAATTGGAGTTTGATCTTCGTGTAAAAGATCAATTACTGGAGTATGTGTAAGTTTGTGCACATTGCTCAGTGCACCCAAGAGAAAAATAATAACAAAGAAAAGCAAAGTCCCTATTATTGCGCTGGGTAATATTGCCTTAAAGTGAGTAATTTCCAGCCCTAACTTACCTATCAGCACCTTGGTAACTATTGTGGTCAACCCCAGCCCCAGTACTATTCCCAGCAGAACTGCTAAAAAGCCGGTTAGCAGAGTTTCAGAAAAAATTAGTAAACCAATCCGCGTGCTTTTGGCTCCAAGCATCATATACATGCCATAGTCATGCTTACGCATACTTAACAAAAACGAATTGGCATAAACAAGATAAACCGATGTAATGATTACTAACAAAATAATGCCAAAGGTAAAAATATAAGTCAGGTATGCTGTTCTACCGTAGACATCTTTACTAATAAATACAGGGTTAGTAGCAATTGACAAGAACATGTAGAAAATCATGCTGGCAACAATTAAACCAGAAAATAATACCAGATAATCTTTTAGCCTATTCTTAATCCCCGTCACAGACAGTTTCCAAATCATTACTGCTCCTTTCTTTAATTAAAAACAAGAATCTATTTACTGCTCCCAATTTTACTCACGTTCCAGGACGATTTTTTCATATAGTTTTACGGTTAATAAGTAATAAATCAGGTATAGCATGATAAAAATTGTAAAAGGAATCCATAAGTTCTGGTATGGGTGTGGCAAGAGCAATTTAAACAGCCTCAACCCAAAGAGCACATCGATTACGCCTAATACGCCGGGCAGAAGAAACAGCACTCCAATCTCATTTTTAATAGATTGACGCAAAACTTTTGCCCTTGTGCCAATTTCAAATAACATTTGGTAACGCACCTTGTCACTAGCTGCGCCACTTAAGACCTTGAACATTAAAGTTGAAGCCAGCATGGTCAGGAAAGCGAAGCCTAAAAAGAAGCCCATAAATTCAAAACCGCTGCTGAAATTCTTGATTAACTGAAAACTGCCCGCCTTGCTGGAAGTATAAATATAAGAATAAGCAGGATTTTCCTTCAGTTGTTGTTTCTGCAATTTTAAGATGGTGGGGAAATCCTGATCAAAGTTTTTCACTTTTACAAAGCTGACAAACTTGTCTTGTCCTTTTTTCTCGGTCCATTTTTTTGGTGAAACCAGGCGAATGATTTTAGCAATACCATCAGGAACCATAGCACCAAAGGCATTGTTAGCATATGTCGCTGGGACGTCCAATTTCTCAGTGGGCAAATTGACCTTCTTGTATGCCGGTTTACCATTTTTCATGTAAAACTTGACGTTTTTGACCGGGTTATTGTTAAATTCACTGCGGTTAAAATACAAATATTTACCCTGCTCTTTATAATGATAGGTTTGCTCACGGGTAATGGTCAGTTTATTTTTAGCCTGCGTTACTCTGGATGAGTCACTGATAATAGTAGTGTCATAATAAAAATTGTCTTCAAGCTGCTCACTGAGCGTGCTGAAGTTAAGCCCTACAGTAATCGCTCCAAGTGCCAGGGCAAAAAGCAGTGAAACAACTGTCAAAATTCGCGTATAATCATGCAATCGAAATTTCAACTGGCCTAGAGTAAATACCCGGATGCCATGATAAGAAAAGCTTCTGCGGTTAAGCAAAAATCCGATTAAGGCGCCGAAAAAAGCGTTAAATGTGAAATAGGAACCAGCGACTATTGTCACCAACGCTGCTGGAATAATAAATAAAATAGCACCGCCTGGAAGACCCAAAATAAAGTAGCCTGCAGCTAAAAGTAACAGACCCAGTATTCCTTGAATCCAGTGCAAGACCGGCCGGTGTTTGTAAGCAACTGGCTTTTGGTCATCGCGTAATAGTTCAATTACTGGCGTCTTGGTTAATTTACGGACATTTTTCAAAGCTCCGAATAAGAACATGATAATGAAGAAGATAATCGTCCAAATGATAGCGTTAGGTAAAACAACCGCAAAATGTTTCACTGTCAACCCTAAACGAAATATTAACAGCTTTGACACTATGGCAGTGAGGCCAAACCCGAGCACAATACCCACTAGTGTAGCTAAAATGCCAGTTATTAGAGTTTCCAAAAAAATCAGCAAACCAATTTTGGTACTCTTAGCTCCCAGCATCATATACATACCGTAATCGTGTTTACGCATGCTCAACAAAAAAGAATTGGCATAAACCAGGTAAACCATAGTAATGATTATCAGCAAGATAATACCAAAGGCAAAAGTGAACCGAACATAGTTACTTGGTGCTGAAATATCATTTTTGATAAAAGTAGGATTAATTGTGATTGTAAGGAACATGTAAAAGATCATGCTGGCAACAACCAAGCCGGAAAATAAAACCGCATAATCTTTAAAACGACTTTTGATTCCCGTTAAGGACAACTTCCAAACCATTTTAGTTCTCCTTATTCGTCAGTATCTAAGTGGTCGATTAATAGATGGTAAAATTCTTGTCTGGACTGACCGTTTTTCAACATTTGCTCACCAATCTTGCCGTCTTTAATAAATAAAATACGACTGGCAAAGCTGGCAGCAAACGGATCGTGCGTAACCATCAGAGTGGTAATACCATCGTTATGATTCAAATCTGCCATAGTATAGAGCAATTCGCGGGCGCTCTTTGAATCTAAGGCACCCGTTGGCTCATCGGCAAGCAAAATTGCAGGTTCATGCACTAACGCCCTGGCAGCTGCCACTCTCTGTTTTTGCCCACCTGATACTTCAGCAGGATACTTGGGCAGAATTTCTTTAATGCCCAGTCTAGTTGCAATTTTATCAACCAGGGGATCAATTTTTCTGGGAGAAATACCCCTTAAACTTAAAGGCAAGGCAATATTCTCCCGATTAGTTAAATTTTCCAGCAAATTAAAGTCCTGAAAAATAAAGCCGATTTGCTTACTTCTAAAGTCAGCTAATTGATTGGCATTTAAAGTGCTGTTATCCTCATGGTTAATAAAAACATTGCCTGTTGTCGGTTTATCCAAAGTTGACAAAATGTTAAGCAAAGTTGTTTTACCGGAACCAGAGGCGCCCATAATGGCTACAAATTCACCTGAATTAACCGCAAAATTAATGCCCTTGAGAGCCTGGTATTGCTTTTCGCCCCGCTTGCCATATGTCTTAGTAACTTGATCTACTCGTAAAATTTCAGTCATTTGTAAAATCCTCGTTGCAATACTTCTGTACTATTTATCTAATACACTAATTGTATTTATAACTTTTGTCAATAAAAAAATAAGCCTTTCCGAGTTAGAAAGACTTATCTGCATACTTTTTCCTTGTTTTTAGCGGTCAATTAAGAATATTAAGTTTTTCTTAAAAACACTACTGTTCTTTTAGCCTACTCTGCATAACACCTTATTGAGCGGCGTCACAATAATTGGCGTCACAATTGCAGTAAATACTGCCTCAACCAGGCCGTTCAAACCTAAAGCAATTATTAACGCTGTAATTAAAGGCGTCCCCTGAGTGAAGCTGCCCAAATGGCCTAGCAGTTTGGCAGAGTTGCCCATGAAAACTAGACTGGTTAATAGAATTACAAAAACAGTGTTAGTTAAAGAAGTCACTGCACCTGCAAATGTGTAGCTTAATTCTTTAATGCTATTTTTCTTTTTAGCAGTTAGTTTCCCAATCAGTCCTGGAAAAAGACCCGCCAAAACACTAGGAATTACGGCAATCGCAAAGTTTTGAAAGAGCATTAAGCTGACAATATCCCCAGGTTGCGTATATGCCTGTACCATACGGGCAATACCCCAGAAAATACCAAAAAATGTGCCGGCAATTGGTCCCATAAGCAAAGAATAAATGGAAACAGTCAAAGGAATAGTAGTTATAGCCGGCAAAGTTGGCAATATGCGAATATAACCGATATTAGGAATGAAAGTTTGCAATAAAAAGATTGCGACAAATATGGCAGTAATAGCCAGGTTCTTAGTTTCTTTTCTGCGCATTTGCGTCCTCCTTAAAAAAACACCTTGCTATTATATTGCTTAGAATTATTTGTCGCAAATATTATCTCTGCTAAGTATTAGTTTTAACAATAATTACTTCAATAAAAGCTATATTTTAAATCCTTTCTCTAAAACTGATCCAGACTCAAAAAAGCGCTTAAATTTTTCAGCTTCAGTCAGTAATTTTTCCCGATTATCAACCTGTGAGAGCTTATAACCGACAAAATACGGTGATGCCGTATAACGTAAGATTAATTTAGCACTAATGCCTCGATCAAAGCGCGGATAGAAAAACAAGTTATAGGAGTTATTACGCCCTTTTGATAAAACTTTTAGCATATACTTTGCTCCACTTTGAATCCAGTCGGACCATTCATCAATACTGTTTTCATTAAGAAGATTAAAATCAAGTTCAATGTAGCCCTGAATTGGATGCGTGCTCACATTAACCTCAACTCCATCTTTATTAAAAAGACTTATACCCTCAAAATTATTGGGTTGAATATATTTATAACCATCCAACTTTTCCAGACCCACTATTTGCATGTGGGGGTGTGCAAGAGAGCCACCAGAATTTTCGCCATAATTTTTATACCATAAAACCGATCTGTACTTGTGTGAATCATTCATCTGCTTAAAGCATGACAGTGAAAAACGCATCAAAGAACGATTATACGCAAGCGAATAAGTGGTAATATCACCTTGATGCTTATTGGACTCAATCAAAACAGTCTGAACCGTATCATGTAACGTATGGTATTTATTATCAAGCCAAATCATCCCACCCTGTTTTTTTAAGATATGGGTCAAACCCGCCACATCACAAAAGGGACAGCCAGAATTATTTTTTACTTTACGATAAGAATTAGGCTTTTCTTTAGCTATGTTAACATCAAACACTAATGGGTCATTTTCCATTGAGCAATCCCTCCCAAAAACATTCTTATATCTTGCATTTTACTAGGGCCGCAATAGATGGTAAACTGTAACCGCAATTATTTTTTTGAAAATTCCAACGGTGGTAGAACTTATGCAATCAAAAAGAAATTTAAAAAAATACAATAACCGCAATAACTTGCTTTTAATTATTATCGGAATAGTTCTGATTTTAGCAGTTGTATTTGGCGTGGTGTTATATAACAATCACGTCGAATCGCAAAAGCAGGCTAAAGCATTCGCTATTAATCATTTTAACCCTAATGTTAATATTTATGGAGTAGAAGTTGGAAACTTAACAATTAATAAAGCGACGGCCAAGATTAATCGGAAAGCCAACAATATCGTTTCCCTGGAAAATGGTAAAGTAGCAATTGAACGCGATCCCAGCATTGATACTATTAAGAAAAAGGAAGTTGCCAATTACTTCAAAAAGCAGCATACGACGATGCCAGACAAGCAAAATTATGAATACCGCAACACTGACTTAGATGCTGCCAATAAAAAAATGCTGGCCGTTAGTCACGCTGTGGTTAATTACCATGTTGCTGGCAAGGATTATCAGCTTAAAGCTCAAAATCTGATTAACCAGGCAATTTACAAAAAAGGCAAATATTCGTTTCTTAATTCAGAAAATCTAACGGCGAAACTCAATAAAATTGACCAGGATGTTTCAACCATTCATCAGAGCTACAAGTTCGCTGTGCCTAAGGGCAACAAAGTTGCAGGTAAGAAAATCACAATCAAAAACCAAAGCTACGGCTGGGGCGTTCACGTCAAAAAGGCTCAAGCCGCTGTCGAACAAGCATTTTTAAACGGAACTAAAAATCTTGATGGTAAAGATTACATCTATGGCCTGGGTTATAGTACTTATGGTTTAGGCTATGGTAAAAACAATCATGGTATAGGAAATAACTATATTGTTGTTTCACTTAAAAAGCAGGAAATGTGGATTGTAAAAAATGGCAAATTAGTCGTACATTTGAATGACATTGTCACTGGTACGAGAGATGGCGTTAAGGGTAACAGTACCCCTCAAGGTGTTTGGTATATTCACTATAAGCAAGGTCATGCTGTATTGCGCGGACGCAATAACGACGGCTCTAAATATGCTTCACCAGTCAGATACTGGATGCCGTTTACTTTAAGTGGTTGCGGTTTCCATGATGCCAGCTGGCGTGGTGATTGGAGTAAAAAAGCATATTTACGTGGGGGTTCTCATGGCTGTGTCAATATCAAGCCTAGAGAAATAAAGCAAGTCTGGCAGAATGTAAGCAAGCATGAACCGGTAATTGTATATGATTAAGTAATTTAATAAGAAATTAAAGGACAAGAATTTAAAAAACTTGTCCTTTTTTGTTATGCAAAAACCTGTTAACTTAATATCAAGTTCACACTCGCTTTAGTTAACAGGTTTTGCAATTTTAAATATTAAATAATTTTTACTTATAAAGCTTCCTTAACAGCCTGATTGACAGCATCCTTTTCAGCATTAATCACGTCAACCTTGGACTCGATATTCTTGGTATCCATTCTGATCTCACGACCAAGACCCGGCTGATCAACCTTTGGCTCAAAGAATTCTTTGAATTCTTCCAGTCTCTTTTCAGTATGGAAAATGTTTGAAGCCACAGTAATATAAGTGGTAAATTCCATATCACCACCGACTGTTTTCTCGAGCCATGACCATTGGTCCCGTAACCAGTCCCAAGCAAATTGTTCGCCTTTTGGATTAGCTAAGACATTCGCAAACCAAGAGCGCAAATCTTGAGGCTTAACAACTGCAGCATTCTCAAAATTCTCAATAAGTTTCTTGATTTCAGCGGGATTCTTGGTGTTGGTAATAGCATCAGTAAGATCGTCCTTATAGTTAGGATCGATGGCAGCTTGATATTCTTTCAGCAAACGGTCAACTAAACCTGGTTCATTATAATTCTTAACTTCATTCATTAAAACATACGGTCTAACTGAAGCATCAATTTCGTTTAAGTTTTGATCGTGCTCAACAAAAATTTGGTGACCAGCTTTTATCACAGCAGAATTACCGGCATACAAAGCTAAGGCTATTTCTAGTGGTCGAATTCTCTTATCATCATCTGTATCAGAATCTTTTGCTTGCCAACCTAAACGTTCAACTTGCTCTTGGGTTAATTTATTAACAAATGCCTTCAAATCTTTTTCTTGAGCTGAATCAGGTGTAACAAATTTAAATAATGAACGGATACTAGATAACAAGGCACTAATGACAATGTATGATTTGGAATCCGCAAATTTCGGCAGCAACGGGACAATTTCAGCGTATGAAATTTGCTTGCCTTCTGCTAAAAGTCCCAAATCTTGCAGTAATTGTAATTGATCTACTGGTTTAAGTTGCTTAAATTCAGCCATAATATCGTTCATTAAAGTGTCATCATAATTAACAATGAAGTGTGAACTATTGCCTACGTTTACGCGCAAAGCGTGACCAGCTGCACTGCGTAATTCTTGGTAATCTCCCAGATCCAGTTCTCGCTTAGACATAATCTGCGGTGCTTCAAAGTTTGCGTTTAGTGGAATGGCCCATTTGTGTCCAACTTCTTTGCCTTCACCCACGAAGAATTGTTTTTGACTCAAAATTAAATGACCATTCTCATTGACTTTGGCGGAAACTACAGGGTAACCGGGCTGATCAAGCCAAGTATGCATGATTTTGCCAATATCCAAATCAGTGGCAGTCGAAAGAGCATTCCATAAGTCATCACCCGTAGCGTTGCCATATTGGTGCTGCTCAAAGTAATACTTAAGTCCCTTACGCAAAGCATCATCTCCTAAGAGTGCCCGTACCATAACCAGCATCCTTGAACCTTTAGCGTAAACAATCGCACTATCAAAAATCGAATCAATATCAGCTGGATGCTCCACATCAACGTGAACGGATTGGACACCATCAGTGGCATCACGTTTTAAAGCTGCTGGCACTTCAGAAATTTGGTAAAGATTATCCCAAACATGCCAACTCGGCTCCAAAGCATCAACTGAAACATATTCCATCATGTTGGCAAAACTTTCATTGAGCCATAAGTCATCCCACCACTTCATGGTAACTAGGTCGCCAAACCATTGGTGCGCCAATTCGTGAGCGATAACCGTTGCCACATACGCTTTTTGATAAGGAGTAGCATTATCAGGATCAAGCAAAATTGCGACTTCACGGTATGTGACTAAGCCCCAGTTTTCCATTGCTCCGGCAGAAAAGTCAGGCAGCGCCAATTGCCAAGAATGTGGCAGCGGGTACTTGGTTTGGTAAAATTCCTCGTAAAATTCAATTGCCCGTTTTGCGATATCCAAAGCAAAGTCTAATTCCTTTGCTTGATGTGCTTTAGTCGCAAAAACTCCTACTTGAACGCCGTCTTTGGTTTCGGTGATCTTTGATTGTAATTCACCAAAAGCAAAGGCAATCAAGTAGCTGGACATTCTAACGGTTTGCTCGAAGTAGTGCACACCATCTTCAACTTTAACTTCCGGCATGTTGGCAATCGTAGTTTCACCTTCATGCTCATCATACTTAAGTGCTAAAGAAAAAGTAGCTTTGGCTTCCGGCTCATCAACACATGGGAAAGCCTGACGTGCAGCTGTTGTTTCAAATTGAGTACCGATAATCTGTTTTTGAACACCATCAACTTGATAGTATGACGGATAAATTCCCATCATAGAATCAGTCAGCGGTGCCGAATACTTAATCTCAACTGTGACTTTACCGGTTTGACCCAGTTCAATAGCAATTGCTTCTTTGTCCTCATTGACAGTGAACGGTATATCCTCGCCCGAACTGGTAACAGAAGCAATTTTCATATACTTCTGATTAATTAAAATAGTATTTTCGAGTGCCTCACCTGTAATTGTTGAAGTACCATTAATAGTTTTCTGTGCCCGATTAATGTCTATGAACAAATCATAGTGTTCAGGGTGAAAAGTTTCATAAAAATGTTTAGCAGCCATATTTACCTCCTAAAATAATAGTTACTATCAATTTTAACAGACATATATGGAAATAACATTAAAATTTAGTTGCAGCTAGGACTTGCTTTTCACATAATAATTACCATTACGGTAGTTTCATGTAGTATACTGATAGAAAAAGACAGCAGTTTAGTCTCAGTTCGGTTAGGTGCCTTTCTGCCTGTGAAACAATTGATTTTTTATTATAAGGAGTAAAGAATGAAAAAGAATAAACGCATAATCTTTGCGACAATTGCCGCGTTAAGTCTGGCTGCACCAATGGCAGCAGTCTTTAATTTTGACAATGTTCAAACTGTTTCTGCTAATCATCAAGGAACCAAAGTTTGGTTGCAATACGGTACTTTAAAGTACGCTTTAAAAGGACCATCTGGTCGAGTTTATCCTGCTGGTACTAAAGTAGTACGTGAACTCAGTAACGACAATATTCCACCAACTTCTCTTCCAAGTGAACCATTCTATTTAACACTTGTTATTGGTGGTATTCCTGGCAACCAACTGTTACAAGACGTTGGTGGCGGACAAATTGCTGAGGCTTATGTTAATTATGAAGACTGGCATGAAATTGATTATCCATCAGATTATACCGTATTAGTACAAAATACCGAAGATTACAATGATTTAAAATCTAGTGATTTTCATCCTGTAGATAGTAGTAATCCTGATGTACCGTGTGCAAATCTCAATGCACTAGAAGAAGCATATGCTGATTTGACAAGAATTGCTGGTAAATCTTCCGTGGTTGGGCAAGATCGTGAAAAAATTTATCGCTTCACAGACCGTTATAATGCTGCTAAAGCTATGGGTGCAACTCAAGAAAGTGTTGATAGTCTAACTAAAGAAATTAATGATGCTGTTGCTAACTACAAGAAGACTGGTCACCTCGTAAGCGGTAATTCAAACTCTGGCAACTCTAGCAATTCATCTAATAGCAATAGTGGTTCTAGCACAGTCACTCCGGCAAAGCGCAAATCTAAGTCACGTTTTGTAAAATTGCGTAAAGCATCTTACCGCTATACTCACAAGGGTAAACGTGTATCTAAGAAACTGCTTAAGAAAGGCTCATATGTCAAAATTAACGGTAAAACTTACCGCATTAAGGGTAAAACCTTCTACCGCATTGGTAAAAACCGTTACATCCGTAAGGTCAACGTTGCTAAATAATAATTATAAGGAGTGAAAAAATGAAGAAGAATAAACGCATAATCTTTGCGACAATGGCCGCGTTAAGTCTGGCTGCGCCAATGACGGCAGTCTTTAATTTTGACAATGTTCAAACTGTTTCAGCCAATCACCAGGGAACTAAGATTTGGCTGCAATATGGTACTTTAAAGTACGCTTTAAAAGGACCATCTGGCAGAGTTTACCCTGCTGGCACTAAGGTTGTACGTGAACTAAGTAATGACAATATTCCACCCACTTCTCTTCCAAGTGAGCCGTTCTATTTAACCCTTTTGATTGGTGGACTACCTGGTATGGAAACCTTACAAGACTTCGGTGGTGGTGAAATTGCACAAGCTTATGTTAACTATGAAGATTGGCATGAAATTGATTATCCATCTGACGAAGTAGTTCTAGTACAAAATACCGAAGATCCAACCGATCTTGCTTCTAGTGATTTTCATCCTGTAGACAGTAGTAATCCTGATGTGCCACATGCTAATGTTGACAAATTACGAGCAGCAT
Source organism: Lactobacillus kullabergensis (assembly GCF_000967195.1). Lineage (GTDB taxonomy): Bacteria > Bacillota > Bacilli > Lactobacillales > Lactobacillaceae > Lactobacillus > Lactobacillus kullabergensis. The sequence continues at coordinate 108,108 of NZ_KQ033871.1, read as the reverse complement.
ATAATGCGTTAGATATAGTATTAACCAACAAAATAACTAAACAAGATCAGCAAATAATGTCTGATTTTACCGATAAATATTTTGCTGCTACAGCTATGGGTGTATCACAAGATACAGTTGATAAGCTAATTACTGAAATGAAACAAGCTCTTGCTTATTACAAAAAAACTGGTCATTTAGCAGGTTATGATAGTTCTAATTCAACTGATAACATTCCTGACAATAGTAATGACGATTCTGTTGGCTCATCTACTGCAACTAGCACTTCTAAGTCACGAGTAGTAAGATTGCGCAAGGCATCTTACCGCTATACTCGCAAGGGTAAACGTGTATCTAAGAAACTGCTTAAGAAAGGTTCATATGTCAAGATTAACGGCAAGACCTACCACATTAAGGGCAAAACCTTCTATCGCATTGCTAAAAACCGTTATATCCGTAAAGTGAACGTTGCTAAATAATAATTATAAGGAGTGAAAAAATGAAAAAGAATAAACTATGCCAAAAATTAGCAATTGCTTTTTGCAGTGTGGCTCTAACTACCGTTGGCGCAGCTGTTATCGTTAGTGACACTGTCCACACTATCAATGCCACACCCAACCATAAAGGCTTTAATAACTGGATTCAATACGGCACGCTCAAATATGCTTTAAAAGGACCTTCCGGTAGGGTCTATCCTGCTGGCACCAAAGTTGCAAGATACATGGGGAACCTTACTAAGCCTAGTAAGCTTTCCTACCCTGCGCTACCATTTGCACTATCATTAAGTATCACCTCATCCCCAATAGGTATTACCCAATTTGGCGGCGGTGATATTGCCGAGGCTTATGTTAATTTAGAGGATTGGCAAGAAATTGACGACCCTGACGTAGATAGTTTTGGCACTGATATCGTTGAAAGTACTTTCGACAAGACAGACCTTGCATCTCGTGATTTTCATCCCGTAGATAGCAATAATCCTGATGTGCCAGTAGCAAATACGGATGCACTTGATCATGCGTACGGAGAATACCTAAACAACATTGACTTTGAACATCGTTCTAAAGCAGATAAAATATGGGAAGAGTCAATGAATAAACGATATAGTGCGGCTAAGGGAATGGGCGTTTCACAGTCAACCGTTGATGCTCTTACTAAAGAAATTAACGATGCCATTGCTAATCATAAGAAGACTGGTCATTTTGTGAGTGGCAGTTCAGATTCTAGCAACGCCAGCAACTCTGGTTCATCTAATTCATCAAATAGCACCGCTAAGCCTTCTACTTCAAGCAAATCTAAATCACGGGTGGTAAAATTGCGTAAAGCATCTTACCGCTATACTCGCAAGGGTAAACGTGTTTCTAAGAAACTACTCAAGAAAGGCTCATATGTCAAGATTAACGGCAAGACTTACCGCATTAAGGGTAAGACCTTCTACCGTATTGGCAAAAACCGTTACATCCGTAAAGTGAATGTTGCAAAGTAATAATTATAAGGAGTGAAAAAATGAAGAAGAATAAACGCATAATCTTTGCGACAATTGCCGCGTTAAGTCTAGCCGCACCAATGACAGCAGTTTTCAACTTTGACAATGTTCAAACTGTTTCAGCCAATCACCAAGGAACCAAAGTTTGGCTACAATATGGTACTTTAAAGTATGCTTTAAAAGGACCTTCTGGCAGAGTTTACCCTGCTGGCACTAAAGTGGTGCGTGAACTTAGTGATGATGCTAAGCCACCTATTTCGATGCATGGTCGTCCATTTTATTTGACACTTGTTATTGGTGGCATTCCCGGAAATCAACTATTACAAGACGTTGGTGGCGGTGAGATTGCTGAGGCTTATGTTAATTATGAAGACTGGCATGAAATTGATTATCCGTCAGATTATACCGTATTAGTACAAAATACCGAAGATTATACTGACTTAAAATCTTCTGATTTTCATCCTGTAGATAGTAACAATCCTGATGTCCCTGTTGCAAATCTTGATAAATTAAATGAAGCTTATGCTAATTATGATTCAGCTATTGACTTTTCTAAATTATCAAAAAAAGATGGGCAATATGTAGCTGATCTGCGTAGTCGTTATTTTGCAGCTAAAGCCATGGGTGTTCCACAATCAACTGTTGATGCCTTAACTAAAGAAATCAATGATGCTGTTGCTAACTACAAGAAGACTGGTCACCTCGTAAGTGGTGATCCAAATTCTAATAA
>NZ_KQ033871.1:82256-105883 GCF_000967195.1 Lactobacillus kullabergensis | reverse complement strand
TTCAGGTAATTCTAATTCATCAAGTAGCACCGCTAAACCTTCCACTTCAAGCAAATCTAAGTCACGGGTAGTAAGATTGCTCAAGGCATCTTACCGCTATACTCACAAGGGCAAACGTGTATCTAAGAAACTGCTCAAGAAAGGCGCGATTTTCAAAATCAACGGCAAAACTTACCGCATTAAGAAGAAGACCTTCTACCGCATTGCTAAAAATCGCTATATTCGCGTTACCAATGTTGTAAAAAAGTAAAACTTAAATAAAGCGGACTACTACTATAGTTAGGCTGCTTTTATTTTTCAATAGTGGCAGAATTATTAAATTTTTAAAAAATATTGTAAGAGTTGCGTGTTCTTTCTGTAACAACAATGACACATTGACTGTGTATTATTATCCATAGAATTAATATAGTTAATTGTGGGGATTGAAATATATTGAAGAACAGTAAAAGTTTAATACTTAAGTTAATTACAGCACTGGCGCTTTCATTTAGCTTTGTCACTGCGGTAGAAACAACTAACACCGGCTCGTGTACACAAACTGTACAAGCCGCTCGTAAGATGTCAAAAGCTGAACGCGCAGCTAAGAGATGGATTGCCATGCGTGAATCAGGTGGTAATTATTACGCGCGCAACGGTGTTTGTTATGGTAAATACCAACTTAACATTGCTTACCTAAACGGTAATTACTCTAAAAAGAACCAAGAAAGAACCGCTGACACATACGTTTACGGTCGTTATGGTTCATGGGTTAACGCCAAGAACTTCTGGCTAACACATCACTGGTATTAGAAAATACTCTTTAATAAAAATATCCCATTATAAAAAATAGCCTAACTAATTGTTAGGCTATTTTTATATGAATTTAGATGTTAAAATAAAAGAAATTTAATTTTCTTCATTATGAGTCTTTGACAAGAACGGTGCCAAAGTCTTCAAATCTGGTCCCTTACCGCTGGGAATATTTTCTGCACGAGAGACAATAATTGGATTAAGTCCTGTGTGAGTCAAAATATAGAATTTATTTTCTTCTAATGCCTTGAACACAATTCCAGGTATTTTATCTATTGGCATACCTGTTACAATATCTTGTTTAGCACGTTCTTGACCTTCCTTAAATGCTTCACATGAATAGTAAGGATCATTTTTATCAGTGTATTTGGCTGGCCGGTGGTTTTCAGTATGATATAAGTCTGTCTGAACAAACGCAGGACAAAAGACATGCATGCTAATGTTAGCTTTTGCAACCTGCATATCATATTCCACTGCCTCAGTCAGTCCCACAGACGCAAACTTAGAAGCAAAGTATGATGGCATTGAAGGACTGGCAACTAGTCCAGCAATTGAAGCTACATTAATAATGTCACAATGATCTTTTTGTTTACGCATAATTGGTATTACGCGTTTTAATGCCCAAACCTGACTCATTAAGTCAGCATGCAAAATCCATTCCCAATCACGGGTAGGAAGTTCACAAATACCACCAGGTACCGCAATCCCAGCTGAGTTAATCAATAAATCAATTTCATGATATTCAGCTACTGTCTTTTTGACCATGGCATCAACTTCATCTTCATCGGTTACATCAGTAGTAATGCTAATAACTTCCGCGCCTAAATCTTTAATATCAGTTTCTGCCTTGCTCAACGCTTCATCATCTATATCAGCAATAGCAAGTTTCATCCCTCTTTTTGCTGCTTCTAATGACAGTGCTCGTCCAAATCCGTTCGCTGCACCAGTAATTAATGCAACTTTATCTTTAAATTCTTTCATGTGCAAGCCTTTCTATTTAATTGTTCAATGCTGAACTAACTTACATTATTAATATTAAGCGCTTACTGTATAAATAAAAATATATAATATTCATAGTTTGTTAGATATTTAACAATTTCGCATATCTATTAGGCAAATTAGCTTTTATGACTTTGATCAGCCATCTTTAAACAATGAACTATTACATCTTTTTGCGTTCTGCGAAACATATCTCTCATTTCCTCTGGAGTCTCTTTTTGTCCATTATTAAGCCAGTCAATAATTATTTCCGTAAATCCACCAGTAAAGAAATGGGCTATAAAGTCACGGTCTTTCTGACTTACATGTAATTTTTCTTTGCTGATTACTTCATCAATATAGCCAAGAAGTATACGATTTTGTGGTTCCCTAAAAATTGCATTAAATTGTTTAATATCTAAATTTTCATAAATTGCTCTGCCCAAGGTTGGATTAACAGAAAAATATTGAAAAATTTGATATAAATCGTCGTACCATTTTTCATAACCTTTTGACTGCTCTAATAAATTAATTATCTCATCCTGGACAGTCCACTTGATTAAATCAGGTACATCCCTAAAGTGATAATAAAAAGTAGGTCTACTTTTATTAGTTAAAGTAAGTAATTCACAAACAGTAATTTTATTTAAAGGTTCTTTTTTGAGCAACTTCTTTAATGCCCGCGCAAATTCTCTTTTTGTATTTAGTGAAATCTCTTTATTTTTCATTTTATTTGTCCAACCGTAAACCAATAGAAAATTTTCCAGCTCTTATTTGTTACTTGCCACTATTTTCTTAATTTTTGCAAAGCGCTCATCCCACTCGTTAACAATTAAATCATCATATTCCTGCTTTAATAAAAAGTCGAGCAAGTCTTTTTTATCAGGCCGGTCTAAAAACAGGTAGCTTTGCGGAATAACAATCTGGGGCAAAACAGTGCGCAACTGGTTAAGTGAAACCTTTTTAACAGCACAAGATTTTAAAATTGGAATAATACAACCATCATCTTTAGGCATAAAATAGTCATAAATTTCGTCATAATTGTCATTTTGAATTTCCCGGCCTATCTGAGCTAATGCCTTCGCATTGTTGCGAATCAAAGGGGCGCACTTGATAAATAACTGAATTCCGCCATTATTGCCTGTAGTATAAACAAAGGCTTGAAAACTATCTTTAAAAAATCTCCTGCGGTATTCAATTACTTTTTGTCCCGTTAAAATTTCTTTTACATATTCCTCATGCAGAGAAATTAGTAAAGTAGGTAAAAACGGATCATAAACTTCATCTTCTATCTGACACATTAATTATTTTCCTTTTCTTTGTTCTTAATTGTGCAAATACTTATGTTTATCATAAATATCTTCGTTTAAACAAGCAACTGAATATTTAAAATACCAGATTAGCAAAACTGAATTATTTTAGATACAAAAAAAGCTGAGCTACACTTCAACCATTGAAGTACAGCCCAGCTTTTCTAATCATCTTACGCTCTGTGTCTTAATAAATGAGCCTTTGCGGGTTCACCTTTTAACCAAGTCGCAAAGAATGCATAGCCGAAGACCATCAAAGCAACCACAGCTGCCAAAATAATCATATTATTATCGTTCAGCGAAATTGTCTGTTCCTCTTCCAGCAGATTCTTTGACTCATTAACTTGATTACATAATCCAAAGAATAACATGATTAGACTGCTTAGAGTTAGTAAGCCATTAACTGCCGTTAAAATTTTTATTTTCGTTAACTTCAAAAAATCATGTCCTTTCTTTCGATTTAAATACCAGCATTATATACCCTTTAAAAATAAATGCAAGGCCTTTGCTTAAAATAATTTAAATTTTTTGTTTCTAATATGAATATTATTATAATTTTATAATCAAATCTTCTAAAACCCGAACAAAAAGGAGTACAGCATCTGTACTCCTTTTTATTGCCATTCACTTGCCAGCCATTCCTGTGCCAGTTCGAACCAGTGGGCAGCGTGTGGATTCTCTTGCCATTCTCTACCCTTAACTACCATATCTTTACGAGCTAAGGAAAAACCGTGACCACCACGATTGAATATATGGGCTTCACAGGGAACCTTCTTGTTATGCAAGGCTTCCACGTATTCAAACGTATTGGTTACAAGTACAATAGGATCATCCCAGGCATGGAAGATAAAAGTTGCCGGAGTGTTTGCAGTTACACCTAATGAACTATCCTTAATAAATTCATCTTGGGGTACTTTATCTTGTTCATCTTCTGGAATGTCAAAGCCAATTTTAGTCAGATTAATTAAAGGATAACCCAAAATAGTCTTATTAGGCAGAACTTCCGCACTTTTAAAACCAAACTCTTTTTGATATTTTGCAGAGTTAGCCATACTGTTGGCAAAACTGGCAACGTGGCCACCAGCAGAGAAGCCGATTGTGACTATTTTATCTGGATCAATCTGATAGTCTTGCGCATGCTCACGAAAGTATTTAACAGTGCTTAAGACATCAAGTCCGGCATCCGGATAAATGTCACCTTCGTCTTGCACGAGGTTGTATTCCATGACCACACTGTTAAAGCCGCAATTATTGAAAGCCAAGGCAACCGGCTCTCCCTCTCTTTTAGACAAATGGTCAAAACTGCCACCTGGAACTACTATCGCCAAAGGGTGTTTTGGAGTTACCAATTCACCAATTGAACCCAAGGTGTATGTGTGCAGATTGAACTTGCGCTGGTTAAAATTAGTTAACGTTAAATCATTTACTTTCATTTTCTTCCCCCACTTTTACCATGTTTTTTGCTAAAAAGGTTGTTGCTAATGGTACTGTTAATAATACACCAATTAGAGAGTACATTATAATCAAAGCCTCATTGACAAACATTTTTTCGTTTAATACCTCACCTAACGTATAATTCAAACGAATGTACCATAAAAATAATGAAAGAAAGCTGCCAAACATCCCAAATAAAATGGTATTCATAGCTGTTCCCAGAACATCGTTGCCGATTTTAGCACCACTGGCTTTGAGTTCCTCATATGATATTTCCGGATTATGCTTTTTGATTTCTAAAAGTCCTGAACTCATAGCAACAGCAGATTCGGCCACAGCACCCAGCGTGGAAAAGATCGCTACCGCAACTGCAATTAAAGGATAGCTTAACCCCGGCATCTGGGACAATCCTACCAAAATTTCACCTGCTTCGGGTCCAAGACCAGCAGCTTGCGCCAACCATTCAAAACCCAGAATTATTACACTAGTTGCCAGACACACAATTAGTGAAGAATAAAAAGAGTTTTTAGCAACTTGATAATCATGCGTCCCTAAGAAAATAATAGTCACCAATTTTAACGGGACAAAAATCAAAATCAGAAGAGGAATATTAATCCCCCAGGAAATCAGAATAGCCACTAAAATTAATAATAAAGTGTTGATTAAAACACTAAAGAAACTGCGAATGCCGGTTTCTCCACCTACAATCGTCATTAGGATTGCCAATACGATTAGCAAGGCAGTTAAGGTACTCATTTTCTAATCCCCGCTTTCCGCTTTTTTTCTTCTAAAAATAGCAGGCTGCACCCCGTGGCAAAGACTACCGTCAAAACAATGCCAATTGCAGAAATGATACTTTGCGTGACGCCAAGAGAAAGGGTGAAGCCGAAAGTGGAACGCAAGCTGTTGTTATCCCGCAAATAAATAATTGTCATTGGCAATTCTTCTGACATAAAGATTAATACCAAAACGTTAATCAGTGGTCCCATGATTTCCTGTCCCATTGTGCGCCCACTGTGAATTAACTGCTTGGCTGTTAGATCAGCCTTAGTTTGAATCAATTCGTAAAGACTGGAAATAATATCGGTGGCTTCGTCCATCACTGCTCCTAAAATACCCAGTAAAGTTTGTGCTAAAAAGATGCCACGAGGATCCTGCGTCGCATAATCTCCCGTTTCGTATTTAATTTCCGATTCTCCTGTCAAACGCATAATTAAGTAGCACAATGCAAAAGAAACAAAAGTGCCTAAAATTGTTGCCAGCCACGTTGCCAGCATCTTGCGGTTAAAACCTTGAACAACCAATAAACTAAAGAATGAAAAAACAATATCAGCTAAACCAAAGAGTAGAACGATATAAGAGCCATTTAGTTTAATATCCAGCATAATCACAAGGTAGAAAATTACCCAGCTGAGTATCATTGATGCAATTAAACCAAACGACTTTTTACCTGAGACTGCCACCATTAGCGTGGACATTACTGTCATTGCCAACACTAAAACCCAGTCTCGTTTAGGATCCTGAATAACCGGTTCACCGTGTTTGACAGTGACAAACAGCCGCTGGCCTGCACGAAACTTTTGTGTGACTAACTGTGAGGGATAATACATGTTGATAGTCTGAAAGGTTTGACCCTTGAATTCACCAGACAAGACTTTTAAATGAAGAACTTGTTTTCTGGTTTCATCCTTGTTGCCATAAACATCTGTACTTTTTTCTTCCAAAGTATCCTTGATTTTACTGTCAGTGACCACAGCTACATCATTTTTAGAATAAATATCTGTCGCAAAATAGGTACACGTGGTTAAAATCAACCCCACAACTGCTATTAATACCGCAAATAAGTAGCGCTTTTTAATTTTTTTCAACCAAATCATTCCAATCGATTTATACTTACCTACTGTAACTTAAAAACAGTTATCAGACATTAATTTTAAGCTAAATTTGTAAAATTTAAATATTATAAAAACGACTTTTAACCAAAAGTCGTTTTTTATGTGCCTACATATCTAAAAACCGCTGCCACCAGTGAGTTTTTTCCGGTTCGATCTGCATATCTGCTAATGTGCGGTGGGCATTGGCACTTGCACTTTTTTCAGCATTTTCCTTAGCTTTGGCCAAAATTTCTTCATGCATCTGTTCACTTGATTTTCCTTCATCCTCGGCCACCTGAGCCCGTTTTTCGGCCGCAGTTAAAGGCTTCGTTTCTGGCATTTCCTGCACATCAGTGATGTCATCACCATTATCGGTAACAATTCCTGAAATGTCTGGTAAAACACTAAAATCTTCTTCAGCATTAGCTGCTTTAGCTTGCGGTTTTTCTAACTCTTTTTGTTTTTTCAGCAATTGTTTGTTTTGCTTTTCAATCCGGTTCAACTGTTTCTGCAGGTCGCTCAGTGCTGTATTCTGCTGCCCAATGGTTTGTTGCAAAGCATTCAGTAATTTCACCATCTGGGAAGTAGACATTACCTCCTGCTTTTTACCGTTATCCATATGCTGAGGCTTGTCTTTTTTGTCAGTAACAGCAAAAACCTGCTGTGCGGCTTCTTGCAAAGTTAAGCCATTATCCCGGGCTAATTGGTGAAAATCTTCGAGATCCTGCACATCCTGCTTACTGTATAAGCGCGCATTTTGCTTAGTCCGTGCATAGTAATCCGGTTTACCGGTAACTTTTTCTACAATTAAAGAATATTTACGTAAAGTTGCAACACTAATGTGCAATTTCTTAGCCGTCGCAGAAGGCGCGGTTAATTCTTCAAAATTATGCTTATCTTCACTCATTAGATATACTCCCCAGCACAATCAAATTAACCAATTTTGTGTAACAAGTTTTTCTTATGATCAAAACGCTCCTGCGCTTTGACAATCAAACGGGTAATTAATTCCGAATAAGAAATTCCTGCCTCTTCAAAAAGTTTGGGATACATACTAATATTAGTAAACCCGGGCAAGGCATTAACTTCCGTTAAGATTACTTTATGATCACTTTCACGCAAAGTAGAATCTACACGGGCTAAACCACTGCATTCTGTGACTTGATAAACTTTTAAGGCGTTCGCTCTAACCTTATCTACAATTTCTTGAGGTAATTTAGCAGGAATTTGCAAAGTAGTAGTTGAATCATCATCATATTTATTTTCATAACTGTAAAAAGTACCTGCCGCATTAATGATTTGTCCTACACCGGAAACAATCGGCTTGTCATTACCTAAAACAGCAGTTTCAACTTCTGTACCGTGAATGGTTTCTTCAATTAAGACCTTATCATCGTATCTAAAAGCATCAGCCAGAGCCTCATCAAATTCTTTTTTATTAGTAACATGATGAACACCAACTGAAGAGCCTTGATTTGAGGGCTTAACAAAAAGATCACTGCCCAGTTTAGCGCTCACTTTGTCATAATCACGTTTAGCATTATTAGCATCTTCATATTCAAAACGCTTAATTGCGATCCAATCAGCTACAGGAACACCAACTCGTTGTGCTAAAATCTTGGTAAATTCCTTATCCATGGTCACGGCAGAAGCCAGGACATCGTCACCAACAAAGGGCTTGTTTAAGATTCTGAACAGTCCTTGCAGACAACCGTCTTCACCTAAATTGCCGTGAACAATCGGAAAGAAAACATCAATTTCCGGTAAATTCTTTAGTTGAATTAAATTTGAAATGTTGGCTACTTCATGCGGATTCTCAATAGTATATCTTGGATCCTTTAAGACTTTAAAAGAGTCTTCTTCACTGGCCAAATAGCCGTCATTGGTAATCCAAATTGGATGCACATCGAATTTATCTTGGTCGATGGCATTATAAATATTATGGCCAGACATAATTGATACTTCATATTCAGATGAATTACCACCAAAAATTAAACCAACTTGTGTTTTCTTAGTCATTATTTTTACCTCTTAGTCATTGTTTCTAACTTTTAATTATACGGCAAGAAAAACCCGAAGAGCTGTAAATTAGACAATTTTTTAGGAATATTTTTTATTATAAGCAAAAAGTCTTGCATAAGGCAAAATCATATCCAAAAAATTTATACTATATTAAAAATTGTTATTTGAATCCCAAGTGATTTCATAAAGTTGATTGATTTTGGTTGGATGTTTGCCCAAATTGGCGGGATCAAAGGACTGATGATAGGCTACGGTTAAGTAAAGATCATTATCGGTAGCCAGTTGAATGCCCTCAAGCTCAGTATAATAGCCCGGAATTTCCAGTTTACTTTCATTGGCTAAATTTACCAACTCCCAAAATGCAGGGTCAACTTCTCCCCAAGGAATTTTAACAATTTTTCTATTTTGACCTAGCCTGTCGTCCGCAAATTGACTGGAAACATATATTGTGCGGTTGTTGTCAATAGCAAAGCCTTGCAGCGAACCAACTAACCCAGCTCGTCCAGAAAATTGTGGTATTTTAAAAGCGGCTATACTTTTTATTGTTCTGATATCAACGTATTTGCTTGCAGTTGCAGCTTCATCAAGCGCCTTATTAATTTCTGCTAAATAATAGAGTGCAAAATAACCGGTATAGTCGTTATCACCGTATGCAAGCAGAAAATAACGCAAATCTGGTGAAACTGCAGCTTCTACGCGGGAAAATTGATTGCCTGCACAGCCTATGCCTAAATCAGCTCCTGCATAATTTAAATTTGATAATCTTGGTTGCAATTTGGTATTAGCCGTAATCTTAAAATAATGCGGAATTTTTATGCGCGCAATTTGTTTAGACCAAGTCGACCAGATGGGGTTTAAGTCGTTTGGCTTTGTGCCAACGAACCACTGCCCTGGTCTTCCAGCATACTCCAGCGTCTGAGTATGACCTGCAGCGGTGCCGGTTAAATGCAAAACTGGAATTTGCTTATTAAAAGAAACATTGTTGCCATTTTTGCCGCGATAAACAAAGTTGTCTCCTGCTACGTGTTGCAAAACATAAGTATTACCGTCAATAATGCTGGTTTTCTGGACTACTACTTGGCGCAAGTCCTTATCTACTGGTCCAGTTACCCCATCCCAATCGTCCAACTTGCTTAACAGAGCAATTTTGACGTTTTGTGCTGCCTGCATCTTTTCATTATTAGCCAAGATCGTCATTTCCTCACTAAATTTTTCCAAAAACTCAATCAATTTATTAAATATAATTATTATTTTAAAAATAAAATTCTACTCGGTTTTATTTTGCCTTATAATTTATGCTAAAGAAAGGAGAGCATCTTAAATGATAAAAAAATTTTACACTGCCCTCTTCTGTTTGCTTTTCACTTTTCCTTTTAGCAATACACAAGTTTTCGCTGCAGAACTCACTCCAAATGAAACGAATGAAGTGAGTCGTTTGCAGCATGAATATGCTCAACTTGATAACACTGCTTATAATCTTAATAATCTTTATTTAAACAAGCCACAGTTTAAAACCAAGTTTAAGTCGGGAGCACTTGTGCCGGACTACCTTGACAGTCAATTGGCATATACAAACTATTATAGAAAATTATTCAATTTGACGCCCGTTAAAGAAAATTTTCAAGATAATATTGCCGCGCAAAAAACTGCTGCCGTTTTAGCCGCTCTTGACGCTAATCCGATGGTCAATCAGCACAATTTGCCTTACGAAAAAAGACCGAAAATAATTAATAAATCTACTTGGCAACTAGCCCGCAACATTTCCAGCAAGGCCAATCTTAATTTTAATACCAGTGACCAGACTGCAGGTGAAGTTATCACTGACTTAATTACTGATCGGTACAACTTGACCGGTGCTGACACCGGTCACCGTGCATGGCTGCTATCAACGCGCTTAACTACGACAGGCGCAGGTGCAGCTTATGGCAAAAACGGGTATCGCTATTCTGTGCAAAAAGTTTTTAACCCCGCTGATGTCTTTCGTACTCCCAGTCGAGAAACAGTAACTTATCCCAATAGGGGCGTCTTTCCCATTGAGCTTTTACAAGGTGATAATATCGCCTGGTCAATTTATCTCTCTAATAAAATTTATACAGTCACACCCAAAATAACCATTACTGATAAAGACACTGGTGAAACTTATCAAGCAGAAAATGTACGTAATTATAGTCATACAGGCTATGGCAATTTTGAAACTATTATTACCTATTATCCAGGCTCAATTCCACTAGTTCTCGGTCACGAATATGAAGTAAAAATCACGGGTTTAACTAGTTACACCTTTAAGCTGTTTCAACTTCAAAACAAGTCAATAGAATAATAAAAACCTCGAAGAATTATTTTCCTTCGAGGTTTTTTATGTGAACTGAGTTAATTTTAAATATAGTTGGCTACGGCAGCTAATAAATCTTTTTCATTATTAACAATGGTGCCATTAAGTTTAATTAGACCAGTAGTATACAAGTTGACATAATGAAATTGGTTTTCGGCAATCTGGGTTAAAGCTTGTAACTTCTTTTGGTTAGTAGCACCCTGCTGGCGAGTATCTGTATATAAACCAATTATCGGGATTTCTTTTGCATAAGCTACGCCTATTTCACTAGCTACCCCATTATCAATGCTGAGGCCGTCAAGAACGGCAATCATTAAATCGCTATTAAGCAGTTTTTCAGTATCGGCTTGAGCAATCATTTTAGAATCAGCATAAGCTTGTTTATCATTAATTGATGCATTTTCCTGGGGCAAATATAGATCAATTGCATCATCTATTTGACGAATTTTAGCCGCCAATTGCGCATTGTAATTAATTTCTGCTTGTGAAAACAGAGCATTTGCAAAATAAATTTTCATATATGTTTCCTTTGAAAAAACGATTAATTATTTTAAAACAGAGAGACTAATTATTGGGAGAACTGATTTCCCACGGAATTGCACTTAAAATATAAAGAACAACTCCTACAATAACAAAGTCCAGAAAGATACTGCTGCTTATTTCTAACACAAAACCTAATACAGCTAAACCTTCAACATTAAAAATTACTGGAATAACTGCCAATATGCCCGCAATTAATATTAACCAAAAACCTGCCCACATACCAGATGCGGTAATTTCGTGAGTCAGCATTTTTGAATTGAAAAATAACTTCATATCACTTATTAATGAACGTAAACTAATAATAGCCATTATCAGGATAATTACATTAACAATTAATAAGATAAAAGCAATATTGCCTCCAAGAGTAATGGTATTCAAATTAAAAGTATCAATTACATCAAATGGAGCATTATTTTCCTGCTCCTTTAATTTTTCTTGTACTAATTGGGCATCACTGGATGCACCTTGATCAATGTTTAAATCAATGTCATGTAAAATTTGTTTGGCCAATTTGATATTACTAAACTTAAACCAAGGTCTTCCAAGGGTATAGTCAATAATATGATCAGCAATTGGTTGAGTTTGCTTAGTAGTTAGCAGATTAGCGTTCCCATTTTTATTAGCTCCAATTGTTTCTGCTAATGCATCAAAATGCTTGTTTATTTGCCTGACTACTACAGCTTCATTACTACTGTTTCTCATTTGTCCCTTCATAAAAAAGGGATTAAGGAAAGTCACGGTAATCATGGTTAGCGATACAATCAGAAAGATGATAAAGGACAGAACCTGTTTGTATTGGTTATTCTGTTCCTGACTTATTCTGTGCAAACCATCTCGCGCGCCATTTGCCATATTTTTCCTTTCTAACAGACAATCTCCTTGTCTTCATCAAACATCGTATCTATTGCATGATGAATGGTCTTAATATCAGTAGATTCAATAATCTCATGACCCTCTTTAAGCGCCTTTTCGATAGTTGGTTTTGAGGAATGTAAAAAACTGTACATGAATGCTTTGGTACCATAATCAGCTATTTCTTCAGGAGAAACTTCATATTCTTTATTATCATAATAAAGACGACTCACACCAGTTACGGCAAAGGCAATTCCCATCCGAACTTCTTTGGGATCAAAGTCAAAGTGGTCAAACAACTGCTTTTCTTTCAACCAGTCGTTGATAGTTTTACTCCAAAAATCTAGTGATTCATTACTCTTAAACACCTCAGTAATAATACGTTTAAGACCTTCATCATAAATTCCCAGCATTTCAATTGCATAAATAAAAGCTTTGGTGCGAGCACATACTTCGTCTTCTTTATTAACACTAAACTTCTGCACTTGCTTGTCTAGTGTATTGAGAATGTTCCGAACTACATCAGCAATCAAGTTTGATTTATGTGGATAGTATGACTGCAACAATGACTTGGAAATGCCAGACTTTTCTGCAATCATTTGAAATGAAACACTGTCCATACCATTTTCTCTAATTAAGTGAAAAGTATTACTTAAAATTGTACGTCTTCTTTTATAATTTTTACGTCGTGCCATAATGTTTTCTCAGCTCCTATACATTTTGCCTCCATTATACCAATGATATAGAATAAATAAACAAAAAGGCACTGGTATATTATTGGCTGATAGTTTTTACTAAAGAAACATATACTAAAAGTAAGCCATTTAATATGTAATTACTTTAATTTACTTTCACTTAACAAATGCATTGAGCGGTCATTATATACATAATTAATTCCCCGCGCTAAAAGCAAATCTACTGAAATACGGACCATTCTATCTGGATAATGGCTGTGTTTAATTGTATCAGTTACCACTATCTGTTCAATTGGCAACTCATTCAGAACTTCAGTTGCATTTTGTGATAATAATGCGTGTGTTGAAGCAACATAAACTTTCTTGGCGCCTGCCGCTAGAACTGACTTAGTTGAAGAAGAAATACGTGACCCCGTATCAATTAAATCATCTACAATAATACATTTTTTGTCTTTAACATCACCAATCATGTCATGTACATCTGCGTCATAACGTGCACGGCGCTGATCAACAATCGCAATTGGAGCATCAAAGCACTGACCAAAATTACGAGCTAGTTTAGCTCCAGAATGATCTGGAGAAACAACCACAATATCGTCTTCTTCTTTAGTAGCAATACCGTTATCAATAAAGTATTGTGCTAAAAGCGGCATAGCATGCAAATGATCAACCGGCACATTATAAAAGCCTTGAATTTGCGAAGCATGCAAATCAAGAGCAATTAAGTGATCCAGACCAGTAATTTGTAATAAATTAGCTATAAGCTTAGCAGTTATTGGTTCCCGCGAACGAGTTTTGGTATCTGAACGTGAATAAGCCAGGTATGGCACTACTACATTGATTCTGTGTGCTGAAGCACGATGCAATGCGTCTAAAACAATTTCCAATTCCATAAAGTTTTCATTTACGGGATCCTGAATTGACTGAATAACGAAAACGTCACATCCTCTGACACTTTCGCCAATATTAACTTGAATTTCACCGTCACTAAAATGTTGCACAGCAGTTTCAATTAACGGCTTTTTCAAGATCTGTGCAATTTTCTCATTTAATGCGGGATTTCCGCCTAACCCAATCAGCTTCATCGGGTGCAATATTTGAAGAAGTTCTTCCTTGTTCATGACTACCTCGTTTTTTAAAAATTACAATCTTTGCAAGTCTATTATAACCAAAAAAGTCCTCAGTGCCTAGAAAAGTAATAATTCAAACAAAAAGCCGAATCTATTATCGGCTGTTAAATATTAAGTTTGAAGTAAAAGTCTTCTTGAATTAAATAAACTATTTAAAAAAGTCTTCCATTAAGTTTAGCAATTTAAAACTCTTAACTGCATAACTTTCATGCTTTTGTCTAGGCATAATCAGAAGCTGTCCTTGAGGAATAATTTGACTGTACCAGCGAACATGTTCCACTTTAACCCAGTCTTTTTCTCCCACGACGCAATAAGTCGGTATCTTAATTGCCTTCAAACTGTCAACAGACATGAAACTTTCCGACAATTCCACCTTACTATCACGGTTCATGCGCAAGAAACGCAGAAAGCCTTCAGTCAAATAATGATATGATTTGATACCATTGCCGTTCACAAAGACACCAGCTACCATGAGCTTTTTAAAGATATTTTGATCCTGACTTGCAAGCATCATTGCTACCAAACCGCCGGCATCAAAGCCAAAACAATAGCAGCCCCTGATATTCACTTGCTTAATAAAAGCAGCCAGATCTTCAACTTCAGTTTGATAGTGCTCGGCAGGCTCTCCCTGACTGAGGCCATGGCCTCGCATATCCAGAACATAAACCGTATAGTAAAGAGAAAGCGGAGCAACGATTTGGTCAAACATGCCGCCATCTAAATGGTGTCCGTGTAATAAAAGCAGCGGATCACCCTTGCCTAATTTACTATAATAAAGCTCGTTACCATTAACTTTTTCTCTCATCTTTGGTCTCTTTCGCTAGCTTCTACCAAATTTTGATTAGAACTTTTTTCTTTCTTATGTTCATGCCACAAACTACGAATAATGATCTTAACAATAATATAGTTAGCCTTAAAATTATCAGGAATCATTTTTGCGTTAAAGTGATGAACCATGCTGTCCTTACGCTGCCAATAATGGTAGATAGGCTTGCTATCACAATAAAAACCTTCTGTTAAAGCCAAATATTGTACATTAAATATCTGATCTTCCATAAAAGCTAAATTTTCCATGAAGTGAAGATGATTCTGCCGCACGACTGATAATTTATAGCCCTTGTTCCAGGTATAGCCTTTAACTGGAGTAGCTAGGCAATGATTATCACATAAAGAGCCAAACGGATTACTGATTAATTGATATGTTCGAGCCTTGCCTTTCATGCCGCGCACGACTTTTTTGGTAACAGGAATTGAACCTTGTTTGTTTTCATAATCAAGCCAAAAGCCACAGGAAACCATTGCTGCATCAGGATGGTTGTGAAAAGCATTTACAAAAAATGCTGTATAATCAGAATCCACCCAGTCATCACCATCATGAAATGTAAAATAAGGCGTATCAACGTTGGCAATACCGACATTGCGTGCATCAGACAGGCCACCATTATGCTTGTTTATTATCTTAAAATACCGGAATTTTTCACGATAGCTTTCTGCTATTTTTCTAGTATTATCCGTTGAACCATCATTGACAATTAACAACTTAAAATTGGGATCATCTTGCTTAGCCAAATGATCAAGTGCCCGCTCTAAATATCTTTCGACATTGTAAACAGGCATAATGACAGTTAACTCAGGTTGCTGAATCATAGCTCCCTCCTTTAACTTGTTATTATACCATCTTAAATATTAAAAATAACGTAAAGTAAGTAGTACATAACTATTATTTAACCTTTTGCTTTTAGCATTTAGTATAATTAAGAACAGTCAAAAGGAGTTAATTATTTTATGAAAAAAGCAAAAACATTTTCAACTATTATTACACTGTTATTTTTTGGTATGCTCATGTGCGATACTTTTACACAAACTGTTAAGGCAGATGAATTACCTGTTGTTTGTCTTGGGACTTCTTTAACCGCTTCCCAAAGAAGTGGTACGCTAAAAACCCTCAGCGAACCGCTAAATGGCAGTAGTTACCAAACAATTACCATTACTGGTGAAGATTTAGTCAAATACCTTAATCCTTCAGGTGCAAACTTTACCACCCACTCTGGTGTCTGGTCCAGTGCCATGATTGAAAAAGCTGGACAAGGTAATGGCATTAATGTCCACATCCTTGATTATCAGGGGCGTAATAATATCACAACAATTACAGCTGATCAATATAAAAATGCTGCTTTAACTGCCGGTATTTCTGATGCCAATATTTATGTTACGAGCGCTGTTCCAATCGATGGCTCCGGTGCTTTAGCAGGTGTTTATGCTGCCTACAACAAAACTGGAGAAAATCTAAATCAAAACCAAGTTAATGCGGCACAAGACGAAATGAATACCTTAAGTAAAATTACTAAGGAAAATCAGGATAAAAGCGGTTATAGCGATGCACAATTAAATAATGCAGTCGCCGGCGCTAAACAGGAAATGGGTAAAATCGGCAACAATGTGTCAGACAGTCAAATTCATGATATTGTAAACAATCAGATCAATATTAATCATCTTGGTGACGTCATTAATAATAATCAAAAACAGCAAATTATTAATGTCTTAATTGAAGTCCGTGATTCCGGTGCTTTAAAAAATCACAAATTTAAGGATCAGGCTGATGCTTTGTCCAAAAACATCAAGAAGAATGCCAAAGGAATCTTCGATAAAATAAACACTCCAGAAAATCGTAACTGGTTTGAACAAATTTGGCATAATATTACTTCATTTTTCAGCAATCTTTTTAGTGGCCTGATTATTGTTAATTTTAATTAATTTAATTACATTTGGTCCATAAATTTGTTTAATGTATGATCAACAAATTCATTACCGCGATTATTGGCGTGTCCTTTAGTCCATTCGAATTTAGATTGAGGAAATTTATTTAAAAGCTGCTCCAGCTCCTGCCAACACTCAAGGTTGGCAATTGCACCTTTCGTACTCTTTGTCCATCCCCGCTTTTTCCAGCTTTTAAGCCAGCCTTTAGTAATTGGATTTAAAACGTATTGTGAATCTAGCACAAATAATAATGGTCTTTCATTAAAGCCCAACTCGAGCAATTTTTTGAGCGCTTCTATTAAAGCTGTTAGTTCCATCTTATTATTAGTAGCCCCAAATTCACCGTTTGAATCATAAGTAGATTTTTTATGACCCTGATCTTGCCATTCTATTAGATAAGCCCATGCAGCTTTATCAGTTTCTCGCACATGACCACCCTTAAAATTACCGGTGTTGCGGGTACCGCCGTCAGTATAAATAGTGGCAAAATAATTGCCGGAATCTGCTGGAAGTAATTGATCAGTTGCTTTTGTCACTTTTTGTGTATTGTCAATGGCAGGATTTTGCTTGATTTTGCGACTTTCTTTTTGAATCTTGGCAATGGCTTTTTGTAATGAATCCTCGTCTTTTTGAAAAACTTGATGAACTGTTTTGCGATCCCAATCTAAATATTCAGTGGCGTCAGTTATTTTGGTAAAGGATTTGTATTCAGCACCAGAATAGCCTTCAACTTGTTTCCGGGCCTCATCCCAGGTGCGATAAACGCCTGGCTTGCGGCCTTTTTTTACTGCATAAAATTTCATATGTCCCCCCATCACTAAAATTCCCAGTCAATGCTAAAATATAAGTAGTTCTATTTTTAAGGTGGTATTATGTTCTTCAATACTAAAAAATACAAGGAAGAAGTGGAGAAAAACCACAAGCGCGACCTTGCAAAGGAACCAAGCAGACTAAGCATGGTTTTCTTGGCTGCCTTGGCAACTTTTGCACCTACACGTATTTTCTTGCGTTTGCACAAAAAGGGGATCGAAGATGACGCCACTATTGAACCAAAAAAAGGCGAATTTGACCAGATACCTATAATTTATTTTCATGGCTTTCGAGGCGGTGACTACACTACAAAGGTAATGGTCAAGCAGGCACTTGCTGATAAAGGCAATCCCAAATATCTCAAAGTTACTGTTGATTTACTGGGAAACTTTAAGTTAGAAGGGACTTGGACTGGTGATCCCAATCCAATAGTGCAAGTTGTTTTTCGCCAGAGACTCGTTGGCGTATATGCAATTGACTACTACCTGCGTTTTACACTGCCCTTTTTAGCTCAAAGGTACCACTTTTCGCATTATTCAGCAATTGCACATTCATTGGCATGTCCCTGCATAGTACGGACTGAAATGCGTGAATATCGGAAGAAAAATTTCCCTCATTTAGTCAAATGTGCGTTTATCGCAGGTCCTTTTGACGGTGTTGTTTATTTAGGAGATATCCCAAATGTAAATGCCTTTAACCAAAAAGGTCGTCCAGCTGTAGTTAATCTGCACTATCTGTATCTGTTGCTCAGACGCAAACGGTTTAATCCTAATATTTCAGTATTAAATATTTATGGTAATGTTTTGGATAACACTAATAGTGACAAATTTATTTCCGTCACTTCTGCTAAAAGCATCCGCTATATTCTGGCTCCTTATGCTAAATCTTATCATGAAGTTGAAATTCGCGGTAAAAAATACGCTGAACACAGCTGGATGCACGATAATCCATTTGTAATCGACATTATTGATAAGTTTATTGGCATTAAGAAGTAATTTGATTTTTGGAGGAAATACGTGTGATTCTGCTCCGCGACATAGGACGTATCATCATTATTACTAATACTATTCTAGCCTTTTATATCGTCTTTCATAGAAGACGTTCTGTCTCAACTACTTGGGCCTGGCTGATTATTCTGCTGGTTTTCCCAGTTTTAGGGATGATCATATACGGCTTTTTTGGTCGGGGAATTTCACAGGAAAATATTTTTGCCATTAACAAGCAACATCATATTGGGTTGCGGAATGTGCAAAAATCTATTACTGCTGCACCTAAGAAAATTAGTACATCTGATACATCAAATAAAGCCAAAATGGTGGTACATTTTTTTGATCATGATGGCGAATCACCATTGAGTAAAAACAATCATGTTAAGCTCTATACCGACGGCAAAATAATGTTTCATGACATGATGGCTGACATAAAAAACGCTAAACAATCAGTAAATGTTGAATTTTATACCTTTTATAATGATGAAATCGGCAACGATTTTCTAAATTTACTGATTAAAAAGGCGCAAGAAGGCGTATCAGTTCGTTTGTTATATGATGCCTGGGGTTCTATGGGCGCAACTAAAGCCTGGTTTGATCAGTTAAGAAAAGCCGGCGGCGTAGTCCTGCCCTTTATTACCTCACGCAATATGATTACGCGGTACCGGATTAACTACCATTTGCACCGCAAAATTGTGGTAGTTGATGGCAAAACATCTTGGACTGGCGGCTTTAATATCGGTGACCAGTATCTGAGTCGCAAGAAAAAATTTGGTTATTGGCGTGACAGTCAGGTGCGGATTGTCGGATCTGCTTCTTTATTATTGCAAGAGCGGTTTGTGATGGATTGGAACGCCTCAATTCAAAAAGAAAACCAAGTCATTGCTTTCAATACCATCCTTTTTCCCAACTTGGATGAAAATGAGATTCATGCTGGTGATGTAGCAACACAAATAGTTTCGGACGGACCTGACCGCTATAATGCCAATATGCGTAATGGTATTATGCGGCTAATGTCCTTAGCGAAAAAACGTCTCTGGATTCAAACGCCTTATTTAATTCCTGACGACGCGATGTTTGCAACTTTGCAAACAATTGCCCAATCAGGAGTAGACTTACGAATTATGATACCGTGTAAACCAGACCACCCGTTCATTTACCGCGCTACCCAATGGTATGCCAATGAATTATCCCGTTATGGCATTAAAATTTATATTTACAACAAAGGTTTTATTCATGCCAAAACAATTGTAGTAGACGATACTTTTTCTACAGTGGGGTCAATGAATCAGGATTACCGCTCATATGATCTTAATTTTGAAGATGTTGCAGTTTTTTATGATAAAAATTTCACTCGTGAAGTTGCCAAATCATTTGAAGACGATATGAAAGTTTCTTCATTATTGACTCCTGAAGATATTGCCAAACAGGGTCGCTGGCTTAAGATTTTGCAAAGTTTTTCACGGATGCTTTCGCCAATTTTATAAATAACAAAAAGCCTTCCAAGACGGAAGGCTTTTAAAATGCGCTCTTATTATTTATTCCGCAAAGTGATAAACAGTTTCAGCTGGGTAGCGAGTTGTTTTAGCCATAGTTTCTTCGGTTTCATTGCTCTTGCCAATTACTATTGCCATTACTGGTAAGTAGCGTTTTGGCTCCAAGTTAAAGGTCCTGGCAATTTTAGATTCGTCATAGCCAGCAATTGGGTTAGTGTCGTAACCATGATTGCGAGCAACAAGCATAAACTGCATAGCAGCAAGGGAGCAAGACCTAATGGAATCAATTGCACAAGAATAATATGTACCATTTTCATATGATGGCAAAAAGGTTCTTAAGACTTCGTCTAATTTTTCCTTAGTGATGTTGCCTGTCTCATATTCCTTGGTCCAATTTTCACGATACTTCTTATAAGCATAAACATCGGCAAAGACTTGCACTACCGCAGCACAGCTGTCCATCTGGGGATCGTTAAATCTAAGCATGTATTTCTTAACTTTAGCAATAGTTTCCGGGGTATCTGCTACTTCAAAGTGCCAACCTTGTAAATTGCAGCCGGAAGGAGCCGTTACTGTTTCTTCAAACATTTCTTTAAATTCTGAACGCGGAATTTTAACACTTTTATCAAAGTGACGCACAGAATGACGGTTTTGTACAACGTCATTAAAATCGTTATTACGCATATTTTCACACTTTCTAATATAAATATATCTCTACTTTCTAATTTTACTACATTTTGTTATCTTTTTCACATAATTTTTTGACAAAATTAGCAGTATAATAAAATTTAAATATTATAAGTAAGGAAGGCCATAAAAATGAAAAAATTAGTTAGAGACAAAATACCAGAATTTGCGCACTATGCTACTTATCGTGAACTTAGTCACGCAGAAATTGAGCCAGCTTTAAAGCAAAAATTAACTGAAGAAACCAATGAAGTTCTGGCTGCTAAAACTGAAACTAATTTAATTGAGGAATTAGGTGATGTTTACGAAGTCATTTTGGCATACCTCAAATTTAAAAATGTTGATCAAGCAACTTTTTTAAAACAAGTAAAAGAAAAGCGCGCCCTTAAGGGTGGCTTTACCAAATATCTAGAAATGAACTGGGAAGAAAAATAAGTTCAATAAAAAAGCCACGTTAATGTGTGGCTTAAAAAATATCTTGAATTTCAATCCGAATATCATGGTGAATATGATTTTTAAGTGCTTCGACAATTTGTGCTACGCCGTATGAAAAACGAAGGTAATATTGTCTGTTTTTCTGGGTTGTTAAAATACAAATTACCTGCTTTTTCTTAGGATTAGGCACTTTAATTAAAGTGACCATCGCAATCTCTGAATATGAGACGGTCCGCCGAAAATAACCAGAAACAACAGCTCTTTTAGGTGCAAAACCCGTAAAGCCGTCAATAATACCAATCAGCAAGAAGATTGCCAGAAAAATACTGAGACCCGGATCGCCCTTTTCAATTAATTGCCAGGCAAAGCCGATCCAAATAAAAATTACGGCCCAAATAACTGAAGACGAGCGATAATGTCCCTTTAAGTCAATATTTGCCTGCCAGTACCAACTATAACAAGTGTAGCCTAGAAGCAAGGCATCCAAAATTAGATAAAAAACTACCATATAACTCTCCTCAATTGTATTTTCATCTATTATAACAGATTGACAGACGTTAGATATTTTATTCAACATTAATGATATTTTACTTGCATTTTTATTAAAATCATGATTAAATAATTATCAAATTAAATGCAATGAAAAAGACGAGTAGATAACTTACCTCTTTAAGTGAATCGGTGATAGTGGAAAACCGTTAGACCCTGGGTTATTGAAAAACACTTTTAGCAGCACGCTGAAATTCTTGTAAAAGTAGGTTGTGTCGTCTCCAGTACGTTACCACGCTGGTGAAGCATGATAGTGCTTCATGAGTTGGCCCAGAATGTGGGCAATTAAGGTGGTACCGCGGAAAAAGCCTTTCGTCCTTGTTTTTATTAAAAACGGGACAAAGGGCTTTTTCTTTTCCTTAAATTTATAGGAGGTCAAAACAATGACTTTAATTTTACCGGAAGATTATCATCCAACTCTCACAATTCGCGATACCGAAGCAGCAATTGTTTATATTCGTGAAGAATTTCAAAAGGTTTTAGCTAAAAAATTACATTTACAACGGATGTCGGCCCCACTCTTCGTCGAAAAGCATACAGGGCTTAACGATAACCTGAATGGGGTTGAACGTCCAGTTGCCTTTGATGCCAAGGATTTGCCGGCAGATGACACAGTTGAAATCGTACATTCACTTGCCAAATGGAAAAGAATGGCACTGAAGAAATACGGCTTTAGCATGCATGAGGGCCTTTTCACCAACATGAACGCTATTCGCCGCGATGAAGATCTAGACAATTTTCACTCAATTTATGTAGATCAATGGGATTGGGAAAAAATTATTGCCAAAGAGGAAAGAACGATAGCAACCCTTAAAAGTACTGTTACCAAGATTTTTGCAGCAATAAAGGAAATTGAAGCTGGCTGTGCTTTCCGTTATCCTGCTTCTACTTACCATTTGCCAGAAAAACTTTACTTTATTACTACGCAAGAATTAGAAGACCGCTGGCCAGACATCAGCCCTGAAGAAAGAGAAAACAAAATTGCCGAAGAAGAAAAGGCAGTCTTTATAATGAAAGTCGGCGACAAACTGAAAAGAAGTGGCAAGCCCCACGATGGTCGTGCACCAGATTATGATGACTGGCAATTAAACGGTGACCTGATTTTCTGGTATGAGCCTTTAAAGCAAAAAATTGAAATTTCTTCTATGGGTATCCGTGTTAGTCCTGAAAGCCTGCATGAACAATTAAAGAAGGCTGACTGTCTGGACCGTGAAAAATTGGAATTTCACCGGATGCTGCTTGATGGAGAATTACCTTATACCATCGGTGGTGGGATTGGTCAATCTCGCTTATGTATGCTTTTGCTTGGCAAAGCTCATATCGGTGAAGTTCAAGCCAGTGTCTGGCCTCACGATATGATTACTAAATGCAAAGAACATGACATTCAAATTCTATAATAAATGAAGAAAACCATACAGTTAAAAAGAAACTGCATGGTTTTTTATTGCAATAACCCTATATGTTGGACAAAATCTTGTAGTAAACTAGCAATAGTAAAACTAGTTTTAAGAAAGGCAAAATTATGATTGATTCTAACAAGATAACTGAATTAAAAAATGATATTGATCAGGCACGCCATATTACTTTTCTGACCGGTGCCGGAGTTTCAACTCATTCTGGTATTCCTGATTATCGTTCTAAAAACGGTATTTATGATGGCGTTTCTGAAAGTCCGGAAACAATATTGAGTGAAGAAACGCTTTATCAGCGCCCAGAATTTTTCTATAAGTTCGTCATGGATAATATGTACTTCCCTAACGCCAAGCCAAACGAAATCCACCAGAAAATTGCTGCGCTGTGCAACAAAAAAGGCGATTTAATCACCCAAAATGTTGATGGCTTGGACACGAAAGCTGGCAATAAGCACGTAACCGAATTTCATGGCTGTCTTTATAATATTTATTGTACTAAGTGCCATCAGCCAGTTTCATACGCTGAATATGCT
>NZ_KQ033871.1:0-82206 GCF_000967195.1 Lactobacillus kullabergensis | reverse complement strand
AAATCTTACCGTCATGAAAATTGTGGTGGCATTATCAGACCAGGAATTGTTTTATATGGTGAAGCCATTAATGGTGACAGTTTAGCCAAATCTGTTAACGCCATGCAAAACTCCGACCTCGTAATCATTTCAGGTACCAGTTTTGTGGTATATCCTTTCGCCCAACTTTTATCTTACAGGCAAGCTGGCGCTAAAGTTTGGGCCATTAATAAGACTGCCATTCCAGCAGAATGCATTTCCTCTATTATTGCGGATGCACTAGATGTTTTTAAACAGCTTTAATTAATTTTTTAAAAAAGTCTTTATGTTATTAGGATTGTTTTTTACCCGAGCACCACTATAATACTTGTTAAAACTTGACACAGTAATCAAAAATAAATCTGGACTAGAAAAGAGCTTTTAATTAAATGGCAATTTTTAAAATGTATGCTCCCTTTTTCAGTGGAAGTAATTGGATTCACGTACTGACCAGTGGCAAAGATTGGCTCATCATCTTAACCCTGATTCTGATGGAATGCTTGCTTTCTGTTGATAATGCAGTTGTTTTGGCAGCTCAAACCAAGGTTTTGCCTGACAAGAATCAACAGGAAAAGTCATTATTTTATGGTCTATGGGGTGCATATATTTTTCGTTTCATCGTGATTGGCATCGGTACTTATCTGATCAATTTTTGGGAAATTAAACTAGCAGGCAGCCTCTATCTTTTCTATCTGTCCTTCAAGTTTTTTTACGACCAAAGGCATCCCCAAAAGGCTGTCACTAACGCAAAGATTGAAAGTGCAAAAATTACTAAGCATACTCCCAAAAAGGGGAAACATTTTCTATCACTTTTCTGGCGGACCGTTATTTCAATTGAAGCAATGGATATCGTATTTTCAATTGATTCAGTTTTAGCTGCCCTAGCGGTTTCCAATAATCCGGTAGTAGTATTAATTGGTGGCATGATCGGTATCTTGTGTATGCGCGGTGTTGCCGAAATCATAATCAAATTGATGGACATTATTCCTGAACTGCAACCGATGGCTTACGTTTTAATTGCTATCATTGCTCTTAAACTTTTATTGTCTTTACCACCGTTACATTACGAACTGCCTAATACAACTTTTGCCTTTATTGTGTTCGGTATTCTTCTCTTAACTAT
Source organism: Lactobacillus kullabergensis (assembly GCF_000967195.1). Taxonomy (GTDB): domain Bacteria; phylum Bacillota; class Bacilli; order Lactobacillales; family Lactobacillaceae; genus Lactobacillus; species Lactobacillus kullabergensis. Next base: position 81,065 of record NZ_KQ033871.1, on the reverse strand, counting down.
TGCTTTTCATTTTATACGAGCAAAAAAGAAAAGACGGAAACTATAATCTTTGTTCAACGTATTCTTTGAGCACAACTGCCTGGTTGTGTTCTTTGTTTTTGGCACCATAAAGAAAAAGGACATCTTGTTCGGCAAGCTTAGCTTTAATCTGGTCAACAAAAGCGGTGGCCGCTGGATTATGCTCTAATTCAGCAACGTACTTTTGCCTAAACTCAGGATATTTAGTATCATCGTGGTTAAACCACTTACGCAGTTCGGTACTGGGGCCTATTTCTTTTGTCCATTCATCCAAATCAGCATCATTTTTGCTTTTACCTCGTGGCCACAGACGATCAACTAAAATGCGGTAGCCAGCCGGTTGCTCATGGTCGTAAATGCGTACTAATTTTATCTTTGTCATTGTAAGATCTCCTTTTAGTTTAAGTTTACTACACGGAAGAAAAAATGAATTATTCAACTTATTTCTCTAATAAATCAACTGCTGTTATTACTAAAGACTTGATTGGCAGACCATTAACATATAATGATGGCCAGAATATAATGGGTGGCTATATTGTGGAGGCAGAAGCTTACTTAGGCGTTAAAGACCGGGCGGCACATTCTTATGGCGGTCATCGCAGTCCGGCTAATGAAGGTCTTTATCGTAAAGGCGGAACTATCTACATTTACGCCCAAAGACAGTATTTCTTTTTCGATGTCGCAACACAAGAATATAATGAGCCGCAAGGAGTTTTAATTAGAGCCATCGAACCAGTCTGGGGCATAGAGCAGATGATTAAAAATCGTGCCGGCAAAAATGGGGTGCTTTTAACTAATGGTCCTGCGAAAATGATGCAGGCTTTTGGTATTCACGATAAAAAATGGAATTTACACCTCTTATCTGACTCTCCATTTAAAATTGATTTAGATGATAATCATAAAAAGTGGGCTAAGGAAATTAAAACCAGTGCCAGAATTGGCGTGAGTCAATCCGAATTAGAATGGGCCAATAAAAAATTACGTTATTATACAGCTGGTAATCCCTATGTTTCCAGAATGAAAAAAAGTGCTTATCAAAAGGATAATGGCTGGCAGTGAGAACAGGATCACCGTGCCCTTTTAAAATAGTAAAAGATAATAAATGAGATAATTATAAAATATTTTTTAAATAAAATTATTGACAAGTCACTCTTAATAGCCTATTATTTTTCTAAGTTAAATAATTTCCAATGCAATAGAGGTCGCGGTTGTTACAAAACTAATCTGAGTGAGCGAACACTTTGAAGGTTAGCGTAAGAATTACCGCCGAAACAAAAATGTTGTTCGTTTCAATCTTTTTGTTGGGCTGCAAGAGAATATTTTGCAGACTGTCCCGGTTAGTCCCCGGGGAGCGCTATATGATTTGTTTAAAAAATAGATTATAACCTCGTTGTTTTGCGTAACAGCGAGGTTTTTATTTACGCTTTTATTGTATTGGCTTTATTTGAAACATATTTTGTGGAGGTTTTCAAAATGAAGTCAAGATTTAAGTGGTTGGCTACCTTAGTTGCCTTATTCACTTGTTTAGGCATTGGGGCTGATTTTAGCCTGAATGAAGTTAGTGCCAAAAAGGACGACGGTACGCTCAAAGTCGCCATGGAAGCTAATTATCAGCCGTACAATTGGACACAGACTAATAATGCCAACGGTGCTGTGCCAATTGAAGGGTCGAAAGAATATGCCAATGGCTATGACGTTAAAATTGCCAAAATTATTGGTCAAAAATTACATAGAAAAGTAGAAGTTGTTAAGACTGAATGGGATGGTTTACTGCCCGCTTTGACCAGTGGCAAAGCCGATTTGATTATCGCTGGGATGAGTCCAACAGCTGAACGTGAAAAGGCCATTAATTTCTCTAAGCCATATAGAAACAGTACTTTTGTGGTAATTACCAAGATTAACAGCAGATATGCTAGCGCTAAAAAGCTGACCGACTTTAAGGGTGCTAAATTAACAGCGCAACAAGGTACTTTCCACTATGATTTAATCAAGCAGTTAAAAGGTGCTAAGAGACAACCGGCTATGCGTGATTTTGCAGCAATGCGGCAAAGCTTAATTTCAGGTACCATTGACGGCTATGTTGCCGAAGACACTGAATCAACTTCCTTTAAGATGGTTGACCCTGACATTAAGTCAATTCCTGTCAGCAAAATGGCTGGTTTCCACGCTACTAAGGAAGAATCTGTTACCTCAATCGGAATTGCCAAGCCTAACAAGGCGCTGCTCAAGAGTGTCAACCAAATTTTAGCTACTATTCCTCAAGCAAAAAGGGTTAGGTTAATGACTGAAGCTGTTAAGGAGCAGCCTAAAACTGATAATGATAAAAAAGGCAAAAAGGCTAAGGCAGAACCATGGTTAGTATCAATGTGGCGCCAATATGGCGGCATGATTTTAAACGGTATTGGTATGACGCTGCTTTTAGCCTCAGTTGGTACTGTTGCAGGTTTCTTTATCGGCCTGGCAGTGGGCATTGTCAGAACCATTCCTACACCAACGACTCCCGGTAAAAGATGGCTGCTTAAGTTTGTCAACTGGCTGCTTTCGGTCTACATTGAGGTCTTCCGGGGTACGCCAATGATGGTTCAAGCTGCTGTGATCTACTATGGTATTGCCCAATTCTGGCACTTGAACATTGACAGAACCGTTGCCGCACTAATCATTGTTTCCATCAATACTGGAGCATATTTAGCCGAAATCATTCGGGGAGGAATTATTTCTACACCTGAAGGTCAGTTTGAGGCAGCCAGTGCCTTGGGAATGACTCATAATCAAAGAATGTGGCACATTATTTTGCCACAAGCGATCAAGAATTGCCTACCTTCAATTACTAACGAATTTATCGTTAATATCAAGGATACTTCAGTCCTGAGCATCATCTCCGTATCAGAGTTGTTCTTCGTTGGTTCAACTGTTGCTAGTCAGACATTCAAGTTCTTCCCAACTTACCTGACAATTTCTGCTATCTACCTCATCTTGACCTTTACCATCACGAGAATTTTCAACTTAATTGAAAAACACCTCCAAGGAAGTAAGAATTACAACTTAATGGCAAACCAAGTTCAAGTGGGCACACCTAAAGACATGGAGGCTAAGAACTAATGACTGAAACAAACGAAACTATTTTAAGTTTAAAGCACATCAAGAAAACATTCGGTGAACACCAGGTTTTGAAAGATATCTCTTTTGACATTAATAAAGGTGAAATTGCCACCATTATCGGACCTTCAGGTGGCGGTAAATCAACTACTTTGCGCTGTATCAACCTGCTTGAAGAACCTACTGCCGGTGAAGTTGATTTTCATGGTGAAAATGTTTTGGCACCAAACTACAATCACAATATTTACCGGGCAAAAGTCGGCATGGTTTTCCAACAATTTGATTTGTTTGAAAACAAGAATGTATTAGCCAATTGTATGGTAGGTCAAGAGTTGGTATTAAAACGCTCAAAAGACGAAGCACGTCAAATTGCGCTGGCAAATTTGAAAAAGGTAGGCATGGAGCAATACGTTAATGCCAGACCGAGTCAGCTTTCTGGTGGACAACAACAAAGGGTCGCGATTGCCCGTGCTATCTGCATGGATCCTGAAATTTTGTTATTTGATGAGCCTACTAGTGCTTTGGATCCTGAAATGGTCGGAGAAGTTTTAAGCGTTATGAAGAACCTAGCCACTACAGGTTTAACGATGATTATCGTAACGCACGAAATGGCATTTGCTAAAGAAATTTCTGATCAAATGTTTTTCATCAGCGACGGTGTAATAACTGAACAAGGTAAACCTGATCAGTTATTCAATCACCCGCAAAATGAAAAAACCGCGAAGTTTTTAAGTAATTTTCAGAATAACTAATAAAGTCTAATTAAACAAAAAAACTGGTAAACTCACCTTGTTAATAATGTGAGTTGCCAGTTTTTAGTTTGCTTGTGACTCTAAAAGCATAGTAATTTCCTGATTAAATTTAGTTGGCTCCTCCCACTGCGGGAAATGACCAGAATGGTCAAACCAAATCAATTTGCACGGACTAGTAATTTTAGCAGCATATTCTGCAGTCAATGGTGAGGACACATGATGGTCATGTCTGCCTTCACAAAAAGTGATGGGAACGGCAAAATGCACGATGTTTTCAAAATTAACGTCCATCAGTTCTTCCCAAAAATATTGAATTGACTGCTTCGAGCCCTGCAAGCGCTGAATTAGGTCCTTAAAAGAATAATCTTTAGCAGATATAAAAGGACCAATTAATTTGCGGTAGTTTTTAGCGCCATAGATTGAACCGCCATAAGCCACAATCATTTTAGTTAATTTGAGGCTGGCTTTAGTTGGTTCATGGACAAAATCAAGTTGGTCAAGTTTGGCAGTATTTTTCATTTTTGTTCGTAAAAAAGCTTTTTGTAAGTCAATATTCCTTTTCATATTAACTACTTGACCAATTCCGATATATTGCGTAACCAGGTCTGGATACATTTGAATAAAATAGAGTCCTAAAACCGTACCCCAAGAATGACCCATGATAATCAATTTATCTTGTCTTAACCGTTTTAATAAATAAAGCACAAACTGATGAATATCTTCCACCATGGTATTAATAGATAAGTTTTCTTCAGGTGAAAATTTGTAATATGATAGTCCGCTGCCTCTTTGTTCCAGATTGACAAAGATAAAATGATCTTCTAGTTCGCTATTAAATTTTTTAGTCAAGGGGATGCAGGCATCGCCCGGTCCACCATGCAAATATAAAATGATTGGTTTCCGGCCTTGCTTTGAACTAATTGAAAAATAAAGTTTAGTGCCGTTAATTATGACGCTTTCTATTACTGATGTGCTACTCATTTTTTGCCTATATTCATATAATCGACTGCTATTATGCATACACTGCTACTTTATTTAAGTATATTATTAAAGCCGCTGCTTTGTAAATTGCAAATTATATTTACAAGACTGACGCAATTTTTATCAAATAAAAGCTTGTAACTTTTACTACTCTAAACTAAAAAACTATTGGGAAAGCCAGCTGAGGAAACAGTATATATCAAAAGTCTGACGAACTTTATGCTAGAAAAAAGTACCAAGCATTTTAATAGCCTGGTACTCAAATCATGTTAAATTCTAATCATTTTTATCTTCAACTTTGTAAAATTTAACTCGATTGATTAAATAGTCAAGTAAGAACACACAAATTAAATTTAAGACAATAATAAAGAGTATCATTAACGGGTGCTCTTCTTGCTCATCTGTCATATTTAACAAATATAAAGTTTCAAAGCTAATTGGTGCGCCTTGTAATACCATACAGTAAATTAAGTCATTTTCGACTTGGTCAATAAATGTATCTTCTTTTACTTCAAACCAAGCTGTAGCAATTATTGTCATGATGAACGCACTAATTGACCATATTAAGTTAAAATTCGGCTTATCGGAGAAAAAAAGCGCCATTCCAAATGGACACAACAATAATAAAGCAGCTCTTGCTAATTTCATTTTCATCTCATTTCCTATAACCTTTCTTTCTTGAATTTTTTAATTATTATATAATTATAAATGAAATATAATGTTAATCAACAGTATAATCAGTAATTGCGATTAAATCATAAAAAATAATAAGTACTGCGCTTATTCTTATAATATTTGGCAATAAATTTAATTTATTTTTAATTACTCGCTTTACATCTTAATAGTTATGTACTAACCTATAAGTTATTATTATCATAGGTATAACTGAAATTTTAAGTTAAATTAAAACTGCTTTTTTTATCTAAAAAAATTCAGAGAGACATACAAAAGTTGGTATCTGTGAAAAATTTAATATTGCTTTGTGCATAATAAATCTTGGCAATATCATGATTGGAGCTATTAATAATGTTCAAAAACCAGACTACGATGAAAGAACAGCTGCTAATAGATCATGGCTATAAATATTTATGGTTTATTGTATTAGGCGCATTCTTATTGGTTTTAATCTTACCGTTTTTCAAATCTGTTGATTTAAGCGTTGGCGCCTTAGGTCTTCTACTATCAGCTTTGGCGGAAGTATTGAAAACATTTTTTCAGAACAGACATATTACCTTTATTATAAGTTTGGTTTTGGTTTGGCTATTAGCTCTAATAATTAGTGTTATTCTGTTTTTTTACATTATGTGGGCTTCAGGCAACATGCTTTTTGTCAAATAATGAATTTAAATAAATATTGCCACAGAAAAGAAAGAGCACAAAAACAGGCAAACCACTTAAATTGTGGTTTGCCCGCTTTTTAGTTGATGCTCAAATAGCAGTGTCCGCTTAATCATTTAGCTAATCAATTTGTTATATTATTCTTTTAGTGTCCCGGTAATTAAAACTAATGAGGCTAGACTTTAAAAGCTGCGCTATTTATCGTGTTCTCTGTGCCATTCTTTAATCTGTTCCAGTCTCTTTTTAAAGCGGTCTTCATGGCCTTGCGAGGTCGGCAAATAATATTCGTGTCCCTCTAAACTCGGTGGCATAGTTTTCATTGTTGTTAACTTGTCTTTAGCATAATGCGCCAGCTGGTAACCTTTACCATAGCCCAAATCTTTCATCAACTTAGTCGGGGCGTTGCGAATTTGCAAAGGCACTGGTTCATCTATCGTCTTCTTAACGTCTTCTTCAGCAGCTAGTCTAGCCTTATAAACTGCGTTTGATTTCGGAGCAAGCGACAAATAAATCACTGCTTCCGACAAATGCACATCACATTCCGGCATCCCTATAAATTGACAAGCCTGAAAGACGTTGACCGCCACATTCAGCGCATTAGTGTCTGCCAAGCCAATGTCTTCACTGGCAAAGCGTACTAGTCTGCGTGCAATATAAAGCGGATCTTCTCCCCCTTCAAGCATCCGCGACAGCCAATAAATCGCTGCATCTACATCGCTGTTACGCATTGATTTATGCAAAGCGGAGATGATATTGTAGTGTTCTTCTCCGTCTTTGTCATACAAGACTGACTTTTGCGTGATTAGTTGTCCCAGACTATCCATAGTCACAGCGATCGTATTACCACTTTTGTTGCCATTTAAAACCGCCATCTCCAGCGTATTTAAAGCAGTCCGGGCATCACCGTTGGCAAATTTAGCAATGGCTTTAATCTCCTGCTCACTGATTTTAACGGTTAACTTGCCAAAGCCATTAGGGTTATGCAAAGCATTTTGCAATAGCTTGATAATATCTTTGACTTCAAGCGGTTTTAAGACAAAAACCTTGCAGCGTGAAAGCAGCGCCGAGTTAACTTCAAAGGAAGGATTTTCGGTCGTGGCACCAATTAACGTAATACTACCGCGTTCAACGTAAGGCAAAAAAGCATCTTGTTGTGCTTTATTAAAACGATGGATTTCATCTACAAATACCAGTGTTTTTTGCCCTACTTCATGTTCGGTTTCAGCCTGCTTCATAATTTTGCGGATTTTAGTAATGCTGCTGTCAACCGCACTAAAATTAAAAAAGCTCGCTTGACTCTGCCGGGCAATTATTTCAGCCAAAGTCGTTTTGCCAACTCCCGGTGGTCCCCAAAAAATCATTGAGGAAACTTGGTCATTATCAATGATTTCCCGCAATATTTTTCCCGGTCCCAGTAGCTGCTCTTGTCCTACAAACTGGTCTAAGTTTTGGGGGCGTACACGGTTAGCCAATGGTTCATTTTGCCCACTATTTGCAAATAATGATTCTTGCTTCATCATTACATCTTCTTTATTTACTTCTAAACACTTACTACCCTAATTATACAAGTATTTGTACGCTAGCAAAAATAATCGAACGCTTGTTTGAGATAAATTTATTAACTAGTTTGCAGTACAATGATATAAGTAAAGAAATTGGATATTATTCTGGTGTTTCTGAGCAAAAGACAACCTTTTATTATTTGCCGACAGAAACTGTTAATGGTAAAGACTGCTATGCAATAGGAAAGAATCGTTATATTAGAGCAAATAACGTTGATAGTATAGATGGATATCCTCTTATGTATAATGGCGTTACCTATGCCACTGTTCTCAAAAAGACGACAACTCAAACATTAACCAATGATTCTACTAAGCACGTTCTAAAAAAGGGGCAAAAAATTAAAGTTGATTTAGCGGTTGAGCCTTGGGCAGAAGACTTTGAAGGCTATATCTATCGCCTGCACGATTATCCTAACGAATATGTTGCTCAAAACTACATTAAATTAAGAAACTATTTGCCAACATCAAGTTACGATGAACTTACATTCACCTATGTAAGGCCTAATACTACGACAAATACTAAATTCTATAATTTTGACGGTACTCCAACAGGTATCAGTTACAGGAACCGTAAGCAAAACCCCTTGACCGTTGATGGTCTTTATTACTTATGGGTACCTAGCGAAAACAAAGCAGAACTGTTTTATCACTTTTTAACCTACAGAATAGACAGAAACTATTTTGTTAATAACGACGGCACTGACCTTAAAAAACCAGAGTTTGATAAAAACAATAAACTAATTGAATCGACAGAAGATAAGATGCGTTATACTAACAGCTTTGTCAAAGCCAGTGATATCACTTATGCCGGAGGAAATAAATTAGTCCCTCTTAATTCTCCTAAGGATGCCGAGAACGATCAGAAAGTAGCAACAGATAAGGATAAGCAAGAATTGCAAAGAAAATTTGAGGCAAAAAAGAATGCCCAGAATGTTAAAGGTCATGATGAAAGTGCAGTAAAGAATTATAATAATGCTTTGTTGATTGCTTCTTCCGTTTTACAATCACCTAAAGCAACAATTGCTCAGGTAAAGCAGGCACTGTGGCTACTTGAACCAATTAGAACTCAATTAGCACTTTAAATTTTGCGCAATGAAGTTAAATTAAAAAGGAGTTAGTCTATCAAATACAAGTGAACTAACTCCTTTTTTATTGCTTAAATTTACTGTCTAAATTGAAGATAACAGTTTATCACTAAACTAATATTTATAAAATCTTCACTTTTGTCAGCCTCTTAACATTTTTATGTTAACAATTCAGTTAAGACTTAGCGGAAATAGCTCTACATCGATCAAGTACATGATTAGCATAGATTTCTCCTTTATATGAAAAGCACAGTTGATCAACACCTAATAAGTTACTATCTGACACAACAGGAAGAAATTCGCGCGGGTTCATCAAATAAATATTCCAAAAGTATATATATTCAGTATCACATAGATTTTCAATAATTTTTACTTGAGATTCAATCGTAGGTGATACTTTTGTATAAAATTTAGAAAAATTTATATGCACATAATTAAAGTTTAGTACATAAAGCAATGTTTCTGCATCATACGGTTTTCTTCCAAAATTTTTCTCTTTTTCCGAACTTATTATTATTTGTTTAAAATATTTTTGCGCATAGTCATCATATGAAAACTGCTTTAAATTAAATAAATCTACCAATTCTCTATAGATATGAAGTTTTTTACCATTAGTAACTACATGATCTGCTTCTTTTTGAACCTTATTAAAAATCTTTTCAAATTTAGAAATAACATATTCATCAGCACTTGCTTTATATTTTAATTTTTCTTGCTCTGACAATTTGCTGTTTATCTTTGTTTTTCTTTTATTATAAAGCTGACTAGCATATTTTTGTAATACAAATCTGATTAAGCTATTTGGCATCTCATATTCTGAAGATCCCACTACTTCAATAGCTACTTCTGCCATAAACAAATAGTCTTTTTCATGTATTACATTTAGTCCAGCTTTGTTGTAAAGATATTTTTTAAGTTCAGCAACATTTTCTTCATTTTCTTTATAAAAAATAATCTTTAACTTCTCTTTATTTTCTAATATATTCTCTAGGTCTGCTATGCTATGACTTGTTGCTAAGTCATCAATAAAATAAGAATCTGGTTTTTCAAGATACTTTATTATGGTTAACTCTCTCGAGCTAAGAACTTGATCCATTAATTGCTCAATATCACTTTTATTAACTTGAATATTATCCTGAGCATTCACCTCTGGTTTATAACCATTTTGTAATTTATTATAATTGCTTTTATGAAACAAATATAAATAAATAATAAATAATTCTTGACCTAAATCGACTCTATCTAGCTTTGACCTGAAAATCAACTGATTCTGAACATAACTTAAATATTGATTTGCATTTCTTGCTGTCCTTTTTTCATTAATAAATAATTTCTTTATATCAGAAAAACTAAAATCCCTAGTATTTTGATAGGTAGTGTATTTAGCGTTGGGATCATTTATTTTTTCTAATTCTTGCCTAATTTTGTTTTCGATTTTATTTGCTATATTAACTGATTGCAATTGAACTGGTAACCCGATTTGACGATCAATTATCTTACTTAAATAGTTATCTTCATTTTTATTTATTTTATCAAAATCACCTACAAAAATGATTCTTGTCTTTCCGTTAAGTTGGTTGAAAAACAAGTAAAGTTCGTTTTGTACATCCTTATGTAGTCTGTCAAAATCATCAACTATCAAAATCCTAGGGTGCTTTTTACTTTGGAGATTTCTTTTGTCTAGCCACAATAATAACCTATCCATATCAAAAAAATTATTTTGATAATATGTGATTAAAGTTGTGATTAAGCACGCAATAATAACTAACCAAATCTTTTCTTGACTAGTGAGTTGTCTTGGAATAATAGTCATCGCTGATATAAATGCACTAGCCATAGATGTTATAATCAATATTGCAATATATAGAAATGTCTTTAGTATATACAATTTTGGATAAATAGCTTCGAACAAATTTTGAGCAAGAGAAGATTTGTTTTTAGGTTTCCATAATTCCAAATAAATAAATTTGAAGTAATTATTGCTTACATTCTCAACTTCTTTTAAGTACTCAGTTTTTCCGCTTCCCCAAGTTCCATTAAGAAAGTAAGTTTTAGGTTGCTCTTCTTTAAGCTCCTTTGCAAAAGCCTCGGCAACTTTAGTAGTGTCAATTTTATCTATTTTCCAATCTTGATCCATGCTACCCCTCACTATAAATTTCATTTTACTAATGATCCCAATAACATTTTTTTAGTCTAAAATTTATAAAGTCTAATGCAAAATAAAAACTGGACTAATAAATCTTAAAATTATTTTGCTGGTAGAATATAATGATATTAAGACTCACTTCAAGCTAAGACCTACTTTTTAAGTTCATTATATGCTGTTTTACACTTAAAATAGTTTAGAAAATTGCAGTTTACTCTCGTAAAAAGATTACAAACCAGACAAAAGTTCTAACAATTTATATAATAAAACAATTTTAAATATCAGTTTAGGGTACAATGATATTAACTTAAGCATTTTTTGTGAGGTCATAAAATGAAATTTTTCAAGAAAATTGGTATTGGCTTAACAGCCCTGGCCCTATCCACCACTCTATTTTTGCCATATACCGCTAACCCCCAAACAGTAGAAGCTGCTCAGAAAGCCAAAGGAAAAGTCACGCTGCTTGAGAGCAATTATGTTTACAACCCGTCAGGCCATAAAATAAAATTGAAGCAAAATCGGGGTACACATAGCTATAACATTCCTAACGGCTTTAGTGCTGATACCAAAGGCTATTTGATTACAGAAATGATAGTTTATGATGATGACAGTAGAACCAGTTATCCCTACTACGGCACTAAAAAAATTAACGGACAAAAATTTTATCACTTGGGACATAACTATTACATTAATAGTGCTACTGTTTTAAAAGTCAATGGACGCAATATCACACAAGGTAAATTGACTATCAAACACGATGCACTGATTTACACCAAGACTGGCAAAACAACGGGAAAGAAACTAAGAACTAATACAGTTGTTAAGTACCAAGGAAAAGCTAAGACTGCTACTAAAACACCCAAATATTTTTACTACCTTAATGATGTCGCAAGGTACTTCCAACCCAAATACGTACCTGCCCACAAAATAAAAGGAAAATATTTTTACTCCTTAGGACATAACAGTTACATTAAAGCAGCTAATGTCGGCTATATTAACGGTCACATTGCTCGCTACAACGGTGTTTCGTCAGCGACTGTTCTTAAGAACACCGCCAGCATAACGGTAAATTATTCTGCCGTTAAACGTAAACTGAAAAAAGGACAGAAGATTAAACTTGATTTAACTGTTATTCCTTACCAAAATGATGGCTTTGAGGGTTATCTTTACAGACTGCACGACTATCCGGATGAATATGTTGATGAAGACGATGTTAAATTGAAAAAGAATTTGCCTATCATTGACTATCGCGACTTAGTTTATACTTACGTTACGCCAGTGACAGATAACAGCGTTGAACTTTATGACACATCTGGCAAGACAATTGGTAAACGTATTATAAAGCCGCAATACAGTAATCTTACAGTTGATGGCTTAATGTACCTCTGGGTACCTGAGGAAAATAAGGCGGAACTGTTTTATCATTGTTTAAATTACAGTGACGCTAGTGTGATTGATGCCAACCAACCAAACCCGGTGCCAAATTCAGAGCCAACTTACCCTGCAAAAAAGCAAGCACTAATCTATGGCAATAACTTTATTAAGGTGAACGATGTGAAATACGTCAGCGGGTTAAAGTTAAAAGCACTGAATACGATTGAGCAAGCTGAAAATGGGCAAAAAATTGCGACAGGAGCTGACAAACAGGAACTGCTCACACTTTTTAATGAAGGAAAAGATCTAGCACAAAATAGCGCTTATCATGATCTTATGTCTAATTATGATTGTGCCTTAAGAAACGCTTCTGCTATGTTAAGGTCTGATAAGGCAACTGTCACGCAGGTAAATGAGGCTGTCTGGTATGTTAAAACCGCTAAAAAGCAGCTGACAACTATGTCTACTCCGCCGGGTGATTAAATGGCTACTGGTCAGAGCAATATTAGTTTTACAAAAATAGTCCAAGCAAATATAATAGACAATATGTAGAGCCTGGCAAAAGCGATACTATCAGTTTAATGCCGATTTATTAGTTATTAAAAAATAGCTATGAACTGACAAAAAGTTGTGATAAGCCTAGCGATAAAGGTTATTAAAATCAAATTTAAAGGAGTAAACCAAAGTGAAATTACATAAAAATATTATTGTTGCAGCTGTTGCGGGTATTACCGTTTTAGCGCCAGTTATTAGTCAAACTTCAGCTGTTTTAGCAGATATAGCTGCAACTAACGAAACAAATACTAATACCAACACTAATACAAATAATCCAGATACAAGTGCAACAGATAAAACTGAAACTCCTGTAGCTGAACCAATTTCGCAACCTATCCAAGATAATGATCCCGAACCAAAGACCAATATCCACAAAACTAAGAAAACTTGGTCAAAACGCCACCAAAAAGCAAATAATTATTTCAATAAGAACGTCAAGAAGGGGCAGAAGTTAACGAATAAGACTAAAAAATTAGCCCTTTACAAGAAGATCTTGAAGCATTTTAAAAATTATAAGTCTAAGTATGCCAAGACTTTCAAGAAATATCTTAATGCAGAAATTAAATGGTTAAACAGACAGATTAAATTGGAAAATGTTCCTACTACTAAACCATCGGGTGATTTGAAACCACAACCTGTAAATCCTCCTAAGAAGAATAAGGTTGAGAAACATGAAGGTTGGAGTGATGTTACTGCTTATGCTGATTATTTAAATGACTATAAATATTTTAAGAAATATCCTAAAGTGAACAGAAAATATGTTGAACAAGATATTAAAGATTTAAAGAAACGTGGATACAAATTTAACAAGGATTTGTCCGATAAAGGATATAAAGCACATAATAAGCAAGTTGATGCACAAGATCCTAATTAAGTTGCAATAAATTAATTTCATATTCCTCTGTTAATTGAATATAATAGAGGTAAAACGATATGGATAATAATAAAAATGTAATAGAAAAGGCTAATTCGTAATTAAAACGAATTAGCTTTTTTTGTATTATCTATTTAAGTTTGAACCCTTTAGGCAGCTGGGGCTTTTTGCCATTATACATGACATAGGTTTCTTTAGGACTCTTTTTAGCCGAATGGTTATACAGTTTTAGCAATTGTTTTGCAGTATATTTTTTGCCTTTAGGTTTTCTAATTGTCCCTTTACCCACTGCTTGGATATGTTTAAAGCCTTTGCCTACTCCCGAACTCTTACGTAAGCGGTAATGCCCAAGCTTGACAACAAAACCTTTAGGATTACCAGCGTTGAGCAAAATCTGACTGTTATGAATGTTAAAATGACTTAAATCAACTCCAACTAATTTTTTATCGTTTTCAAACATTATAGTTGAAGATTTTAATTTCGGTAAATGCCAGCCACTTAAATTCACATACATCAGATTAGTACAATCATTAAACATCCCAGTCGTACTAGTAACATTAGTCATTTTGAAATGCGAAAGATCTATGCTAATCAAACTCTTATTATCAGTAAACATATAAGTCATGTCTTTAACATTCTCAGTGTTCCAGCCATCCAAGTTCAAATTGGTTAAAGAATAATCTCCAGTAAACATCCCCCACATGGTGGTAACTTTGGCAGTATTTAAATGACTTAAATCTAGACTTTCTATATTAGGGTCTTCCGCAAACATTTCCCGCATATTAGTTACATTTGATGTATCTAAATGATTTAAATTTATACTTTTTAAATTAGGATTTTTTGCAAACATTTCCCGCATATTGGTTGCATTTGACGTATCTAAATGATTCAAATTTATACTCTTTAGATTAGGATTTTTCGCAAACATTCCTCTCATGTTTTTAACATTATGAGTATCAAGCTTAGCTAGATTTAATTGCTCTATCTGTGAAAAACCTTCGAACATGTATGACATGTTTGTGACATTCGCCGTATGCAATTTGCTTAAGTCAACATCTGTTAAATTAGGGCAGTCAGCAAACATATACGACATATCTGTTACCTTATTGGTGTCCCAATTGTCTAAAATTAATTTTGTTATTTTGCTTGAAGCAAACATATTTGACATCTTAATAACATTACTGGTATCTAATGAACTAAGGTCCAGGGTCTTTACCCCAGTTGTTCCTGAGAACATGTATTCCATGTCTGTAACTTTACTAGTATTGAGTTTGGCAAAATCTAAATTAGAAATATCAGCCCGCTCAAACATTCCTGACATATCAGTCACATTGCTTGTATCAAGGTCAGCAAAATTAAGATTTTGAAGTTTGGTTAGACTAAACATATTACTCATTTCAGTAACACGACTGGTATTAAAACTACTCAAGTTAATGCTTTTAGCATTGCAACCATTAAACATATAATCCATTTTAATGACATTACTAGTATTAAAACCTGTCAAGTTAATGTTTTCAGCAGTGCAATTACTAAACATATAATTCATGTTAGTGACATTGCTGGTATTAAGACTGCTCAAATCTAGCGTTGATAGTCCTGTAGACTCAAACATTCTACTCATATCAGTTACTTTATCAGTTTGAAAGTGACTTAAATCAAGCTCAGTCAGAGCCTGATCCATATCAAACAAGCCACTCATGTCAGTGACTTCACTGGTGTCAACTAAGTCCAGTCCCTTAATGTCTTTCAAATTATTTAGCTCGCTAAACTTATATTTTGAATCTGCAGGAAGTTTTACGGGGGAGGCAAAAACAATATGGGTAATATTATTCCCCCAACTCCATTCTTCATTAAACGGGCGACTCGAAAGAGTGCTATTTTTCTGAGTTCCTTTAATTGTCAGGGTTCTGGTAACAATATCATAATTCCAGCTGCAGTCACCATCTTTGCCTGACCAAATACCTGGTATTTCTTGAATATCATTATTCACTTGATCGCTAGCATCAGGTTTATTAGTTGCAGCAGAAACCGGCTTAACAGCAGCTACCATTAAGTTCAGTCCACAAAAAGCAAGACTGCTGCTAATACCAACTTTTTTAACTAAACTTAAAATTTGTCTTGAATGGTTATGATTCATTATCATGACCTCCTTTTCATTAACTTAATTATAAGCCGTTTCAAACCCAAAATATAATTTTCCTAGTTGTTAAAAATAATGAAAGCCAGGAAAGTCCATTAAATTTACCAGATAAAATAAATTTGAGTTTCATTTTGGGTTACGATAACATTAAATTATAAGCTCATTTTTGTAAGGTCATAATTTGCGAGGTCATAATATGAAACGTTTTAAGAAAATTTGTATTGGACTAACAGCCTTATTATTAACTGCTGGTCCATTATTGCCAAATATCACCAATTCCCAAACAGTAGAAGCTGCTCAGAAAGCCAAAGGAGAAGTTACGCTGCTTAAAAACGATTATGTTTACAATCCGTCAGGTCATAAAATAAAATTGAATATTTCTCACGGCTTTACCGTTCCTGAAGGTTTTAGCGCTGATTCCAAGGGCTACGTGATTACTGACATGGAAATTGATGAATACAGCGATGGCAGAACCAGTTATTCCTACTATGGCACTAAAAAAATTAACGGGCAAAAATTTTACAACCTTGGACATAACTATTACGTTAAAAATGCCGATATTTTAGAAGTAAAAGGCCACAATATTAAAAAAGGCAAACTAGTATTAAGTCACAATTCATTGATTTACACCAAGACTGGCAAAGCAACTGGTAAGAAATTAAGAACTGATGCAATTGTCAAGTATCAAGGAAAAGCTAAGACTGCTACTAAAACACCCAAATACTTTTATTATCTTAATGATTTAGACAGATACTTCAAGCCCAGATATATACCTACTCATAAAATTAAAGGGAAATATTATTACTCTTTAGGACATAATCGCTACATTAAGGCAGCTAATGTCGGCTACATTAACGGTCACATTGCTCGCTACAATGGTGTTTCGTCAGCGACTGTCCTTAGGAACACCTCCAGCACAACGGTAAATTATTCTGCTGCAAAGCGGAAACTGAAAAAAGGACAAAAGATTAAACTTGATTTAACTGTTATTCCATACGAAATTGATGGCTTTGAGGGTTATATATACAGATTGCACGATCACCCAGATGAATATGTTTCAGAATACGAAGTTAAACTGAAAAGGAACCTGCCTATTATTGATTACAGTGACTTAGTCTACACTTATGTCACCCCATTAGCAGGCAACAGCGTTGAACTTTATGATACTTCCGGTAAGGCAACTGGCAAGCATATCATGAAGCCGACACATAGTAATCTGACGGTTGATGGCTTAATGTACTTGTGGATTCCTGAGAAAAACAAGGCGGAACTGTTTTATCACTGCCTAAATTACAGCGATACTAATGTGATTGATGACAAGCAACCAAATCCGATACCAGATCAAGATTCAGTAACCCACAGTAATAACCAAAAATTAAACTATGGCAATAACTTTATCAAAGTCAGCGATGTTAAATACGTCAGCGGGTTAAAGCTGAAAGCACTTAATACGATTGAGCAGGCCAAAAATGATCAAAGAATTGCAACGACTGCTGACAAGCAAGAATTACTAGAACTTTTTAATGAGGGCAAAGATTTAGATCAAAACGCTAAATATGATACGGATCTAATGAATAATTATGACAGCTCCTTAAGTAATGCCTCTGCCATAATAAGATCTGATAAGGCAACTATCGCCCAAGTTGATGAAGCTGTATGGTATGTTAAAACTGCTAAAGAACAACTGACAACTATGTCTGTTCCTCAGGGCGATTAAATCTTTTAGACTAATAGAAAAAGGCTAATTCGTTTTTAATTACGAACTAGCCTTTTTTGTCTTATCTATTTAAGTTTGAACCCTTTAGGCGGCTGCGGCTTTTTGCCATTATACATAACATAAGTTTCTTTAGGACTCTTTTTAGCCGAATGGTTATACAGTTTTAGCAATTGCTTTTCAGTATACTTCTTGCCTTTCGGCTTTCTAATTGTCCCTTTGCCAACAGCTTTAATATGTTTAAAGCCTTGACCTACTCCTGAACTCTTACGTAAGCGGTAATGACCGAGCTTGACAGCAAATCCTTTAGGATTACCAGCATTTTTCAAAATCTGACTATTATGAATATTAAAATGGCTTAAATCAACTCCAGCGAGCTCTTGATCATTAGTAAACATTTCCGTTGAATCATACATTTTTGGTAACCGCCAGCCACGCAAATCAACAAAAACAAGATTATCACAATCCATAAACATTTGACTGACCCTGGTAACCTGGCGTGTATCCCAAGTATGCAGGTCAAGCTGCTCAAGACTTTTTGCACCATTAAACATCCTCAGCATATCAGTAACGTTGGCAGTATTAAAGTGACTCAAGTCAATGTCTTTTAGACTGCTGTCGCCACTGAACATTGAATTCATCCAGCGTACATTCTTGGTATTCCAGCCCGTTAAATTGAGTTTGGTCAAAGAGCTGTCTCCAGAAAACAGCGAGATCATATTAGTAACGTTGCTGGTATCAAAACTGCTTAAATCCAAACTAGTAACAGCTGGATTGTATGCGAACATTTCTTTCATATCTTTAACTTTACTCGTATCAAAGTGACTGAAATTTAGCTGATCCAAATGAGCAAATTTTGCAAACATTCCCGCCATATCTGTAACATTACCGGTATTAAAGCCGCTTAAGTCAAGTTTAGTTAAGTCAGAACACCCTTGAAACATATTTTTCATACTGGTAACGTTTTTGGTGTCCCAATTAGCCAAGTTTAAGTGAGTAACATTACTACCCCTAAACATTTCAGCCATATCAGTCACTTGACTGGTAGCAAAACTACTCAGATCAAGACTTGACAGATTTTGGGTACTGGAAAACATACCAGACATATTATTAACTTTACTGGTGTTAAAGTGCTTCAGATTTAGTTCCGGAACTTTTATTCCAGCAAACATACCAGCCATGTTGGTGACATTACCGGTATCAAAATTAGCCAGATCAAGCTCTGCCACATCGCTATCCGCAAACATATCTGCCATATCGGTCACTTGGCTGGTAGCAAAACTTTTCAGATTAAGATGTTTCATCGGGCTGTTTCTAAACATACCGCTCATATTTGTGACTTTGCTGGTATTAAAACTGCTCAAATCTACTTCTGTTAAGGCTGTGTTGTCAAACATTCGTTCCATATTAGTCACTTGGCTGGTATCAAAGTGACTCACATCAGCTTTAGTTAGAGCTTTGTCATTAGTAAAAAGCAAAGCCATATTTGTCACTTGACTAGTATCAACTTTGTCGAGACCTGTAATATCCTCCAAATACTCAAGACCGGAAAACTTTTCTGCCGAATTCGGAGCCATTTGAACCGGTGTTTCAAACACAATATGTTCAATATTGCCAGACCATTTAAACTGCTTTAAAAATGGTGTGCTGGATAATTGACTGCTCTTTTGCGCGCCACTAATCCGCAGAGTTCTACTAATAACGTCGTATTGCCATGTGCAGCTGCCATCAGTGCCAGTCCAAAGACCGGCATCAGATGGCAAACCTGTCGCACTAATTGGGACAACAGCAGGAGTTTCTGTTACAGCAGCTACATTTACGTTTACTCGCACCGTTACGACTAAACCTAATGCCATTGTTGCAATACCTATCCCAGTTTTTTCAAACTTGATTAAATTTGGAAGCTTCATCTTGATACCTCTTTTCTCTTACCCTAATTATACGGGTTTTTTGCTTAAAACTTATTAATGATTTGAAACTTAAGTTAAACTTTGTCAGCCTGTTATTCTTTTACTGTAAGACATGTATTGCTGCATCTATATTAGGTTATAATAAATTTAGTAGAAAGGATTAGTAAGGAGGTAAATCATGAAATTAACCAAAAAAATCTGTTTGGCGATCACGGCTTTGGCATTGGTCGTCACACCTTTTTTAGTAAATTGCAATCAAATACAAACGGTTGCAGCTGCCAAAAGCAGTAAAAAGACCGCAAAGGGTAAAATCACTTTAATCTATGGTGCCCATCTTTATAATAAATATGGGCATAAAATTAAAAACAAGAACAAATATCTGCCCTATGCTCAAGATGATGCCAGTGGTTATAAGTATATCTATAGCTTTAATGCAGATGTTATGAAATACTACGGCACCAAAATAATTAAAGGGCAAAAATTCTATAATATTGGTAAAGGTTGCTACATTAATGCCGCAGATGTCATGGAAGTTAACGGTAAGAACAGCAAAAAGGGCAAATTGGTTTTATTACAGAAATCAGCCGTTTATACTAAAGCAGGTAACAAGACTGGTCACACTTTACCTAAGCGAGCTATCGTTAAATATCAAGGCAAAGTTAAGCAAGTTAAAGCAAAACCGAAATACTATTATAGTAAATACTTTAACTCAGATAACAATGAGCATATTTTCTATCTGCCACTCACAAAAATTAAAGGGAAAAACTATTATGCCATTGGTAAAAATCGCTATGTCAAAGCCTATAATGTTGCAAGTTTAGATGGTTATCCTCTAACTTACAATGGGGTTACAACGGCCATCGTTCTCAAAAAGACAGCTACTCAGACTTTAAACGAAATGAAAACCAAACATATTTTAAAAAAGGGGCAGAAAATAAAAGTTGATTTGGCTGTTGAACCTTGGGCAGAAGATTTTGAAGGCTATATTTTCCGCCTGCATAATCATCATGATGAATACATAGATGAAAACTGTATCAACCTGAGAAATTACTTACCAACTACCGACTACTCTGATTTAACCTATAGTTTTGTTACTGCAAAGACTACTGCAAACGTTAAGCTCTATGACGCCACAGGAAAACCCGTTGGGATTAGTTTTAATACTGCAAAGCAGTCTGATTTTAATGTTGACGGCTTATTCTATATTTGGAATGCGGCTACAAACAAAGCTGAGTTGTATTATCACCTTCTGAGTAACAATTTAGACAGAAAAGCCCTTATCAATAATGATGGCACGCAACTAAAGGCTCCAGCGACTGACAAAAAATATGGTCCAATCACTCTAACCACCAGTGAAAAAATAATAGCAGCTAACAGTTTCGTTAAAGCAAGTGATGTGAAATTTAGCTGGGGCATAAAACTTTCTCCTGTAAACACTTCGTTAGCAGCTGAGCAGAAACAAAAAGTAGCAACCGACAGCGATAAAGTGAAGCTCCAGAAAGACTTTGACTCTGGACAGCAAACTATTAACGAGAGTGTCCATTATGATGCACTTATGCAGAGCTATGACTATGCTTTAGCTAATGCTGCTGTTGTCTTACGGTCGAGCAAAGCGACGCTGGCACAAGTAGATCAGGCTATCTGGCTGTTAAAAACCACTAAAACACAGATAAAAACTTTAAACTTCCCTGAATTTGCCTAAAGTTTACTAAAAAGACAAACTAAAAAGGATTAGTTCTGAAATGAGCTAATCCTTTTATTTTACTAAAAATCAAAAATGAAATGATTTTGGTAACTGTGGTTTTTTACCGTTATACATGACATAGGTTTCTCTAGGACTCTTTTTGGCAGAGTGATTATATAGCTTAAATAACTGCTTTGCAGTATATTTTTTGCCTTTAGGTTTTCTAATTGTTCCTTTGCCTACAGCTTGAATGTGCTTAAATCCTTGACCTACACCTGAACTTTTACGCAAACGGTAGTGGCCCAGCTTCACAGCAAATCCTTTAGGATTGCCTGCCTGATTTAAAATCCTGCTGTTATGAATATTAAAATTAGTCAGATCAACCCCTGCTAATTTCTTGTCCTGCATAAACATATCAGTCGCATCAATCAGTTTAGGCATGTGCCAGCCATGTAAATTAACTTTAGTCAGATTAGGACATTGAGCAAACATCTCACTTACTTCAGTTAATTTACGGGTGTTCCAATTATGTAAATCAACAGTTTTGAGACTCCGATCATTTTTAAACATCTCATAAGCTTCAGTGAGACTATTAGTTTTAAGATGACTTAAATTAATATTGACCAGCTGCGGGTCGTTTTTAAACATGCGACTCATACTCCTGACCCGTTTGGTATTCCAGCCTTTCAAATTAACCGTCTTTAAGTTGTCATCATCACTAAACATTTCAGACAAATTTTTATTGGACTTAGTATTAAAATGGCTTAAATCTAAGCTGGTAATTTTTTTCATACCAGAAAACATATAGCTGGTGCTAGTGACCTTGCTGGTATCAAAATTACTAATATCAAAATCAATTAAATTTTCAGCACCCTCAAACATGCCAAACATATCAGTTACCTTGCTGGTATTAAAGTGCTTAATATCCAAGCTAACCATATTTTTTAATCGTGCAAACATAGTGCTCATATCAGTAACATTGGCAGTATCCCAACCCGTTAAATTAAGTTGTTTTAATGCTGTATCGTTTGAAAACATGCCTGACATATTAGTTACTTTACTAGTATCAAAATTACTCAAATCCAAACTGGTCAGATTTGAATCCCCAAAAAACATAGTTTTCATATTTTGGACATTGCTAGTATTAAAATTGTTCAAGTTTAGAGTTGTTATGTTCTTACTATGAGAAAACATGCTGCTCATGTCCGTTACGTTTTTGGTATTAAAGCCTGAGCAGTCGAGCTGTTTAATCATGCAATTATCGAACATTCCGCTCATATTTTGTACTTTACTGGTATCAAAGCTATCTACATTAATCGTTTCTGCCTTGGTACTGGAAAACATATTTGCCATATCGGTTACTTTGCTAGTATTAAAGTTTTTTAAATCCAGCTTTTTAAAATTGGCCGCCGCAAACATGCTGTTCATAGTGGTTACATTTGCGGTATTCAATTTACTCAAATCTATTGCTGTAGCAGTAGCATTATCCATACCTAATTTAAAGAACATGTTACTCATATCTGTAACTTTATCAGTATTAAAATTACTAATATCTAAACTAGTAAGTTTTGTATCACTGGCAAATAAACCAGACATATCGGTTACATCTCTGGTATCAGCGTTCTCTAAGCCCTTAATATCAGACAAATATCTCAAATTGGCAAATTTTTCTTTTGAATTTACAGGTAACTTAAACGGATTTTCAAAAACGATATGCTCAATACTTCCAGCCCATTTGAATTCTTTGGTAAAAGGTGTACTTGACAGTTGTGCTCCTTTAGCACCACTAATAGTCAGCGTATTAGTAAGGACATCATATTGCCACGTGCAGCTGCCATCTGTGCCAGTCCAAAAGCCTAGCTGATTATTGCTAGTACTGGTTGCAGTTGGTGTTGTTTTTGCAGTTTGATCGTTAGCAGCAGGTGCAACAGAAGCTGCCAAAACATTCTGGACCAGATTAGCGCCACTCATCATGCCCAAGACTATGGCAGCCATACTGATACCCATTTTTGCTAAAATATTTTGCTTGAATTTAGTTAACTTCATTTTCTGACCTCCTTTTCCTCTTAATTTCATTGTAAGCCTTTTAAAAATTAAATAATATCTTCTTTTGCGTTTACTTGCGCTAGTTTCCAGCCAGTCATAAAATGCTGCTCGCGTAAAGAACGCAAGTCAGAATAATCGCTCTCCAAGCTATCAATTGCATCCTGCAATTTTTTGTTTTGCTTACGGATCTGGTCAAGTTCAGGATCATTAACAACGCCCTTCAGGTGCATTTTAGCGGCTAATTCGCGTCGTCTTTCCTCAAATTCACCCTTCAATGTAGCAAGAGCGTCTTCATATTTGACCAGTTTTTGGTTAACTTCAGGAATTTCATTATTCAAACTGACAAACAATTTATACGGCATGTTGGACTTAATACGGTTGCATTCCGTGCAAGATAAAATCAGGTTGTCAAAATCATTATTATGTGACAGTGAAACCGGATCTTTGTGATCAACGCTGCGGCCGCGCCTGCCGCAATATTGGCAGCGGTAATGGTACTTGGCCCGAATACGCTCACGGTCAATATAATCCACTTCATTGAGCTTAAAGTCGACGTTTAAGCCTAATTTACTTAGATTTTCGGCAAAAGTAAATTCGCTGCTGGGTACAAAGTCAGTTTGACCTGTCTCGCTGTCAATTACTGCCTGATTAAAATCATGTGCTGATAGTTGTTGCTGGGCTAATTCATTGCCATCATAATCCTGAATAAAAGCCTCATAACGCTTACGCATGTCATTTTTAGCAACCAAAAATGTTGAATTATCTGCGACTTCACCTTTTCCTACAAAAGTAAACAATAAGCATTGCGCAAAAACTTTAACCGCAACATTGGCAAAGTCTTCCGGCTTTTCTCCTCTTTGAATGCATAGATCGCAAATACTAGTCAGTTTAGGATTAATCAGACCCGTTTGTTTAAAATGTTTGGCATTTATGCGCAATCCACACGCACTGCATTGAAACTTCACTTTTAAGCTTTCTCCTTAGAGCAAAATGTATGTATCATTAATCTAATTCTACTCAATTTAGAGCAATAAAAAAAGGCGGACGAAAGTTTCATCCACCTTTTAGTCTTATTTAAAAACAAACTATTTATTTTCGTCTGCTTTGGCCTTGTTCAAGAAAGCAACAACTGCTGCCACGTGCGCAACACGTTTCTTGCCGTTCTTCTTGTTCTTAGGTCTTTGGTTTGGTTCACAACCAGTGTTGTAATTTTCACCTTTACGCATAGTACTATACTTCCTTTCAAGATTTTCGAAAATCTTATATAGTTTAACACTTAGGACTTTTTGAAGCAAGATTCGCTCATACTGAACCGTTCTGTTTTACCATTTAAAATAAAAAGCGCTCCATTTTGGAACGCTAAAAATAAAGTGATTTTTGAGTACATATTATTAGTTAAATACACTAATTATTTTCACTAACTGTCATGGCAGCATCAATTACGCCACTGTCATCGGCTAAACTAATGGCCGCATTCTTTTCATCTACTACCAAATCGTTGCCTAAATATTGCATTTCTGCAGGACTGGTGTATAAATTTAAGCCAATATTATTTTCAACTTTAAGTGAAAAGTCTGGGTCTTGCTGATCCAAGACTACAAATTGAAAACGAGTCCCGGCAGCACAGCTACCGGCAATGTTAGAATATTTGTTGGAACCGTCATTTAATGAAAGCAAAACAACTTGTCCGTCTTTCACACTTTTCTTGATTTTCTCAGCTGCACCTGCTTTAACATTCATTTTAACTGATTCGGAATTACTCATTTTAATATTTCCTCCTAATCCTTAGCAATTTTCTCCAGTATAGGATATATTAAGTTATAGTGTCAAAAATTATGTTTATAGTAAAAGTGCTTTTCACCATGAAAAATTTATTATTGCGTATAACAGAAAAAAAGGTCAAAATGTATATAGCGATTATAGATGATTATAACTTGTGAAAGGGGACATTTTATGACCGTCTTGAAAAAGGTTTTTAGTGATAAAATCCTGCAGATTACTTTTGTAATAACGATTATCAGTCTTTTTTTTGCTAGACCGCGGCTTGAGGATATCAACTTACATACGATTTTTTCAGTCGCCGCGATGCTAATCATTATTCAAATATACGCTTACTTGCACGTTCTGGACGTGTTGGCGTATAAACTGACCAGTATTGCCGACAATATGCAGAAATTAAACATCTTGTTTACGCTTCTAGCGATTATTGCTGGGATGTTTCTTGGCAATGACATAACAGCGCTTACATTGATTCCCCTGTATTTAAATATTGCCAAAAGATGTAACTTGCCACAAATTTTACCTGTCACTTTAATTGGTATGGGTGCAAATATTGGGGCTGCTTTTACTCCTTGGGGTAATCCCCATAATATCTTTTTGGTCAGTAAATATTCTGTTAATGCCCTGCAGTTTTTCTCCTGGTCTTTGCCCTATTTATTAATGGCTTTATTCATTACGTTTATTATTTTTTACTTTATCCCTCGTAAAAAAATTCCCAGACAAGATATTAAACAGATCAATATCAGTTTAAGACCTACAATCATTACTACGGCAGTATTTGCATTATTTTTCCTAGGTGTATTTAAGGTCATTAATGTGGTAATTCCGATGATTGTTGCAATTATCTTAGCCTTATTAATCAATCCCAGAATTTTGCTTAAAGTAGATTTTGCTCTGCTATTAACCTTTACCTGTTTCTTCATCTTCATTAGTGATATTCAACAGATCCCGCTGATTGTCAGCATCATACATACGATGATTAATTCGGAAAGCTCAACTTACTTCACTTCGATTATCTCCAGTCAGATTATCAGCAATGTGCCTGCGACTATTTTAGTTGGTAAGTTTACTCCTTACGCTGAAGCGTTATTTTTAGGTTCTAACATTGGCGGCTTTGGCTCTCCTATCGGTTCAATGGCCAATATGCTGGTCTTAAAAACTTTTACTCAAAATGCGACAGTTTCCAGAAGCGAATTTTTTAAGAAATGGTCTGTAATGCAGTTTATTGGTCTGATTGTTTTAACCGTTGTGGGCTGGGGACTTTTATTAATTTAAGATACAATTTAGTAAAGCTTTGCTAATGAAAGATAGTATAAGCTTCTTTTTTATATTCAAAAGGTCCTTAATCAGTTATAATTAAGAGATACATATAAGGAGGAATACTATGAACAGTTTAACTTGGGTAATTGTAATTATTGTTGTTTTATTAATTGCACTTTATATTACAGTTTACAACAGTTTACAAAAAGCCAAAGTATACACCGATGAATCTTGGAGTCAGATTGATGTACAACTAAAGCGGCGTAACGACTTGATTCCTAACTTAGTCGAAACAACTAAGGGCTATGCCAAACACGAAAAAGAAACACTGGAAAATGTTGTGCAATTGCGTAATCAGTTAACTAATATTCCCAGCGATGATCACGCTCAAACTTTAAAAGTTTCTAATCAAATTTCTGATGCCCTGAAGTCAATTTTTGCCTTATCAGAAAACTATCCTGACCTTAAAGCCAATCAAAACTTCTTAAAACTGCAAGAAGAATTAACTAACACCGAAAACAAAATTGCCTATTCGAGACAACTTTATAATTCATCTGCTGCACTGTACGACCAAAAGCTGTTAACTTTCCCATCTAACATTGTTGCTCACATTCACGGTTTTAAGAAAGTTGACTATTTGCAAACCAGTGAATCTGAAAAAGAAGTACCTAAAGTTAAGTTTTAAATACCAGGTCAATTTTTATGTTATTTCAACAAATTGCCAGCAATAAACGTAAAACTGTTGGGATTATGGGCTTATTTGTCATTATTTTGGCACTTGTAGGGGCAGGACTGGGTTATCTTTTTGGTGATCGTCCTGTTTTAGGATTAATTATTGCTGTGGTTTTTAGTCTAATCTACATGCTAATTGTCTTGCCTAACCCGGCTAATATGGTTATGAGTCTTAACCACGCTCAAGAAGTCCATGAACAAGATAATCCGGAACTGTGGCATGTTGTACAAGATATGGCACTGGTCGGTCGGGTACCAATGCCTCGAGTTTTTATTATTGATGATCCTAGTCCTAATGCTTTTGCGACTGGACGCGATCCCAACCACTCTGCTGTGGCAGTTACTCAGGGTTTACTTGACATGATGAGCCGCGAAGAACTGGAAGGCGTTTTAGGTCATGAGATTTCGCACATTAGAAACTATGATATTTTAGTTTCTACTATTGCCGCAGTATTAGTTGGTGTCATTTCTTATTTATCAGGTATTGCCAGTCGTTATATTTGGTGGATTGATGATGATCGCGACAGCGATAACGACAATGGTGGCACTATTGTTATCATTTTTAAGATTGTGGCAATTGTGTTTGTGTTAATTCTGGGTCCTATTTGTGCCAGTTTAGCGCAAATGGCATTATCGCGAAATCGTGAATATCTGGCTGATGCCTCTTCAGTAGAATTAACTCGCAACCCGCAAGGACTGATTTCTGCTTTAGAAAAGATTGACGGTTCCGAGCCAATGAAGAAAGCCGACCCTAGCAGTGCCGGCATGTATATTGAAGATCCTGTACGTAAAAAGCGCAGTTTTGCTCACTTATTTGACAGTCATCCGCCAACAGCCGACAGGATCAACCGCTTAGAAAAAATGTAATAAATAAGGTAACCTTTTTAGTCAAGGTTGCCTTTTATTTTAAGTTGATGTTTGCCTGTCTAAATAATTCGGCCCGCATTTGGACTGGCGTTTCATGATAATATTCACTGAATTTTTTATAAAAGAAGGACTTGCCACTATAACCTACCCGTGCAATTATTTCTTTTACGGAAATATCTGGTCGTGCAAGCAAATTGCGCGCCTCTTGCATACGCCTTTCATCAACATGCTCTACGAAGCTTTTACCAGTTTTTTGTTTAACCAAACTTGAAAAATAATTAGGATTGAAACCAAAATGTTTGGCTGCTTCATTAAGCGTTATGTCAGTAAAATGCGCATCAATATAATTTTCTAAATCAGTCTGAACAAATTGGTGATCAGTCACAGGTGCTGTCGCTAAATCTTGATTTCTAACTGCAGCAATTAATAGCAAGTTTAACTCTGCCAAAATTACCTGACGAGTGTAAAGATCCTGATTAAGATATTCATCAATTACCTTTTTTAGTGCATTTGCAGATTTAGACAGTGATGTACTATTCAAAAATAATAAGCGTCTTTGATTATAAGCGTCAGTGATTGCCTTAAACACCCTTTTTTCACGTGAATCCATGACAGAATAGTTTCCGAGAAAATCCAGCATCTTAAAATTACGGTCGAATTCCAGCTTAACTAATATATCATTTTCGCCCTGCTGCAATATTTCATAATTACTTTTTCTCTGTAAAAACACGATATTGCCAGCTTTAAGCAAAAAATCCTGATCATTAATTCTGGCTTTTACCGAACCCCGAGCTTCATATAAAATAGTTGAAGCTGTGGTTTGATAACGATGAACCCCAGTATTGCGATTTTCCAAAAATGTTCTGAATAAATCAAAATTATTATTTCTTGGTTTGATTCTCAGCTCATTGGTATCAGACTGAGCCGAATCCAAAATGCTGGCTAGATATTGTTCAAGTTTAACAGCTGCCATTATTTCACCTTCTTATTCAAATTTTAGAATATATAGATTTATTATATAGCAAATTTTCATCTTACTAACAGAATTTTGTTATTGAGATTAAAGAGAATACTTGTGCATGTAGACAACTATTTTTCTTTTATGTATAATAAATTTAACATCGGGGTGCCGCAAAGGCTGAGAACAGACCCGTCGAACCTGCTATGGATAATGCCAGCGAAGGGAAAACGAAAGATTTTACATCGTCAGGCCTTATCCTGACGATTTTTTTTGGTAACTAAATTGATTAAATTAAACAACCTGAATTTTTCATACGATAAGCAAAACAAAATTTTAACAAATATTAATCTCACTATTCCTACTGGAGAACTTTCACTATTAGTTGGTCCAACTGGCTGTGGCAAATCTACTTTATTAAAAATTTTAGCGAATTTATATCCCGAATTTGCGGGCCAATTAAGCGGCAGCGTTAATTTAGGCGGATTAAAATCGGCTATGATGTTTCAAAATGCCAGTGAACAGTTTACGATGACAACTCCACGAGAAGAAATAATTTTTGCACTTGAAAATCTTTGTCTTAATAAAACGCAGTATACAAAACGCTTGAATGAAGCTGTTCAGTTCACACAGATTGATTATTTGCTTGATCAAAAAATTAATACAATGTCTGGTGGCGAGCAGCAAAGAGTTGCTTTAGCTGTACTTGTTGCAATGAATGTCGATCTTTTTTTACTTGATGAACCCTTTGCCAGCTGTGATCCAGCTGCTCGCAAATTCTTAATTGCTAAATTAGCTCACCTGCGTGATCAAGGGAAAACAATTATTTTAAGTGATCACGTATTAACTGACTATGAAGGCCATTGTGATAATCTGTTTCAATTTCAAGGTAAAGATTTGGTGCAACTTTCTGCTAGTGAAAAAGAAAAACTGCTGCAAAAAAATACGGAATCCGTTTCTTATACTTTTGCCATCCCTAACGATGACAAAGAAATTTGTTTTAAACTTAAAAATACAGAGATTATACAAAATCGCTTACTTTTAAAACAGGAACATTTAAATATCTTTTCTGGTGAAACTACTCTTATTACTGGGGCAAACGGGGTTGGCAAAACGTCACTTTTTAACGCACTGACCAAAATGATCCCATATGCAGGTAGTTTAACTTATCATAAACAGGAAATCAGTAAATTATCAGCTCGCAGGTATCTGCTTAAAGTGGGGCAAATTTTTCAAAATGCGACCGATCAGTTTATCAACGTTTCCGTTGCGGATGAAATCAATTTAAGCAAAAAGCAACGAACCAATAATTATTTCACTGATGACAGAATAAATGAGGCTTTAGCCACCCTTAAGCTTGATTCACTGCTCGATCATGTGGTTTATTCATTATCTGGCGGGCAACAAAAGAAACTGCAAATTTTACTAATGTTGATCTCCGATCAGGATGTATTGCTAATTGATGAGCCCCTTAATGGCCTGGATGCGGACTCTGCTAACAAGGTGATGGCTTTATTAAAAGAAAGTCAGAAAGCACGCAGTCAAACGCTTTTAATTATTAGTCATGAACTAAGGAATCTGGCAGATTGGTGTGACTATCACCTCATCTTTAAAGACCAACATTTAACCTATGTGAATAAATGAGGTGTGATCATGAATCCCAGTTTTAAATTTTTTCTAGCACTGATTATTTCGATAGAAATATCTCTTAAATCAAGCTTGTTAACCAATCTTTTAATAATCTTTTTTACCATAATTTATCTAATCTACAAACACATCAAATTGAAGAATCTGCTTTTAACTTTATTAATGCCCTTAATTGCTGCATTTACGGTTTTTGCTACTTTATATTGGTTTGCACCTCAGCCTAATTTGCAAAATGCACTGAGTTTATCGAGTCGTATTTACGTCTACACGCTGACTATCTACTGTGTATCAATAGGAACTACTGCCACGGAATTAGCACGTTCTTTTGAGCAGAATTTTCATTTACCCAGTAAGTTTGCCTATGGAGTTTTAGCAGCTCTTAATATCGTTCCCAGAATGAAGGAAGCAGTTAAACAAATACGCACTGCCGGCATGATGAGGGGCGTTTATTTAAGCTTTTGGTCACCTGTTTTATATTTTAAAGCTATTCTGGTTGCGCTTAATTCGGCAGAGAATTTAGCACAGGGCATGGCATCTCACGGCTACCGTGAGAGCGCCCAGCGGTCAGTTATTGTACCTGTTCCAGTTCAAAAAAGCGATTGGCTTAAGTCGATTGTTATCCTGTTTTTAGTTAACCTGGCATTATTTACATTAAAATAAAAAAACGGACCTGCAGGTCCACTTTTTCTTTAGCCTAATTTATTTTGCCATAGTATAGCCTGTGACATTTATTTTGACTGACTGATCTGCATTGACGAAAATCTGAGGTTTTTCAGAAGTATAATACCGTTCTGAAAATACCAGCTCACCGTCATTTAAGAAAAATTCAATTGAACTGGTATCAATAAATACCTGAATTTTCAAATTGGGCTTTGGTCTTAATCTGCCATAACGTCGAGAATCATCTGCCGGCTTATCAGCTCGAGTTAAAACCACTTCGTTATTCCTTTTGTTCCAAGTTAGTGTCACCAAATTTTCCTGCTCATTTTTGAGTACAAAATTAATCTCACTGCCAGACCAATTTTCTGTTTCAGCTATCAAAAGCAATTCCAAATGCTGCGAATCGGAAACATTAATCTGCTTTACCGAAGTCATCAACTTTTCATCAATTACTTTTTCTTGCCGCAGCTGTTTTAATTCTTTAACCGGCTTCATATATAGCTGATTATTCTTTAAAGTTAGTTCTCTGGGCAAGGTTAAAGCACCACACCAGCCATCAGCCTGTTCAGGAAAGTCAGCATGCCACATATCAAGCCAGCCAAAGACAATGCGCCGGTTATCGGGTGTTAACATGGTTTGCGCTGCGTAAAAGTCGTGGCCATGATCAAGTTCTTGAAACACTCCGTGTTCAAACTGATTTTGACGATAATCCATCTTGCCGATGAAATATCCCGTTTGGTAAAGATTAAGATACTTTTTACCCTTTGCTGCAATTCCCTGCGGCGAACATAAGAGAACACCTTGTCCATTTAGTGAAAAAAGATCTGGACACTCCCACGTATATCCTTCATTATCTCTTCCCTGAGAAACCGCAATTGGTCCTAAATATTTCCAGTGCAATAAATCAGTTGACTTATAAGTAATTGCACGACCCAGTCCTGCCTTATCTTGACTGCCAACAATAATATAATATGAATCCCCATGTTGCCATACTTTCGGATCACGAAAGTGCTGTGAGTTATCAGCCGGTGGTACGGCAATCACTGGATTACCACTGTATTTTGTAAAATGAATACCATCATCACTATATGCAACATTTTGCGTTTGGCAAAAACTGCTGTGATCATTCACATCATAATAATGATTGCCAGTATAGATCAGATATAAACGACCATCTTTTGCAATCGCACTGCCGGAATAACAGCCATTGTCATCTTCAGGACTGTCTGGTGTCAGCGCTATTGGCAGTTCTTCCCAGTGAATCAAATCTTGACTGCGATAGTGTCCCCAATGCATCGGTCCTCTTTCAGATGAATAGGGATAATACTGGTAAAAAATATGATAGTAGCCTTGATAATACGAAAAGCCATTAGGATCATTCATCCATCCGGAAGGCGTTGAAACGTGATAATTAAGACGATAACGCTCATTAGTAATTTTTGCTGGAACTCGCATTTTTGTTTCTTCCTTATTTTGATAAATTTTAGTTCGCTTACTTGTTTAATTGCAAAATTAAATAGCCGTGATTTACTTCTGTATCCTTGTTCTTGATGGCAAAGCCATTTTTATATTCAGGGAATAATACCATGACAGCAGTTTGCTTACCAGCTGCTTAAATAGCTTTTAAATCCATCTATGCCTGTGGGTCAACTGCTGCAATTCTTGACCATCTTTTACCAAAATTGTGAAGCCGTAACCGTTAAAACTTGTGCTTCTTCGGTAACCTAGCGGATTCCAATTTTTTTCATGCTAAAATTCCATCTTAAATATAATTTTAAAAATTAGACCTGCGTAATGATTAAAATACAGCATTAGAACTATTTGGTCTACTTATGATAAGGACTACCACTATTAATCATAAAGCCGCGATAAATTTGTTCAATTAAAACGACCCGCATTAACTGATGTGGCAAAGTCAACTTGCCAAAACTCAGCAGATCATTGGCACGCTGGTTTACTGCTGGACTGGTACCTAAGCTGCCACCAATTACAAAAGTTAAATCAGAATGCCCATAAGTTGCCAAATCCTTTAGTTCACGAGCAAACTCTTCACTACTGCGCTGTTTACCCTTAATTGCAGTTACAAAAACGTATTCCTTATCTTTAATTTTATTTAAGATCCTTTGCCCTTCGACTTCTTTGACATTATCCTGTTCTGCTTGACTAAACTTTTCCGGTGCCTTTTCATCAGGTACTTCAATTACTTGTACCTTGGCAAAACGGCTCAGCCTTTTTTGATATTCAGCGATTGCATCTTTAAAGTATTTTTCTTTTAACTTACCCACACAAATAATTTTAATATTCATAATTGCTATTTTATCCCCCAATTCCCAAAGTTTCCACTTGCTTTTTCCACAGCTGTGTAAAGTTCAAAACTACATTTTGTGGTTTTTACCTTTAGTAAGCGAACAAATTGTGTTTTGCCAAATTTTTTATATTTATCATCACTGATTTACCCACATAAATATTTTTCATAGTTGATTTTCACAAACTTTTTGCCCTCAAATACTGTTATTGAGCCTTGAACAACTGTTTGAGCTAATTAATTTTCACTATTATTTACACACAATTCACAGGTTATACACAATTTATCCCAACCGCTTTTGCGCATTTTATGCACAATCCACAAAGTTATCCACAGTTACCAACAAAATATGCTATCATGTTTTTTGCTTGACAATAATTATTCGCGAACTTTTTTATGTTTCTCAACAACAATGTTAAGAAAAAAGCTATACTTATGTTTCAAATCGCATAGTATAGCCTTTTTATTACTTAATTCTAGAATATTCTTTGTTTAATCGGATTGTAATTTTACGCGTAAATTAATCTCTTTGCCGTTACGATTAATGGTTAAATTAATGGTATCTCCGACTTTGTGATTATACAAAATGCTGTGTAACGAAGCAACATCTGACACAGATTTGTTGTCAACTTTGATAATTACATCACCAGTCTTAATTCCGGCCGCAGACGCAGCACTATGCTTGGAAACCGAAGCGACATAAATACCATTTTTCAGATTAGACTTAATGTTAAGTTGCTTTCTGTTGCTATAAGGTATGCCTTGCAAAGCAATCACTTTAACTCCTAATTGCGGGCGAACAATCTTGCCCTTTTTAACCAGCTGATTAACTATGGTTACCACTTCATTTGATGGAATGGCAAAGCCCATACCTTCAACTGATGTGCCGTCACTTGATTGAGAAAGTTTCATTGAGTTAATACCAATTACTTGCCCTGCAGAATTGACTAACGCACCACCCGAATTACCCGGGTTAATAGCAGCATCAGTTTGAATAACCGTCTGCTGATTAGCAGAAGAAGTTGTAATACTACGTGCTGGTGCTGATATTATCCCTTGAGTAACCGTTGAAGCGTATTCGCTGCCAAGTGGCGAACCGACTGCAATAACTGTTTGTCCTGCCTGTAAACTCTTAGAGTCACCAAATTCAGCCGTTTGAGTTACATAGCTGCTATCAATTGAAAGAACAGCTAAATCTGTTGTTGCATCCGTGCCCACAATACGTGCATTAACAGTTTTACCATTAGACAGCATGACTTGCACTTTATCGCTGCCCGAAACAACGTGATTGTTAGTTACAATATAGCCTTTATTACCAGATCTCTGGTAAATTACTCCAGAACCTTCACTATATGTCTGTAGTTTTCCCTTACCCTTATTATCATTATCGTCATCGCCAAAAATATCGAAAATAGAGTTACTGCTGCTTGATTGCCGTTTCATATTAATAACTGAAACCACGGCACCTTTAACGTCGTTATAAGCTGGTGTCATTGTGCCACTGGTTTTAGCACTGTTTCTGGAAGTTTTCGCGCTACTGGAGCTAATAGTCGTTTGAGCATTGTTATTCATATTAGCGTTATTAATTTGATCTAAGGCTACATATGAAGCTCCTCCACCAATTAGTCCGGCTACAACACCAACAATAGCAGTTTTCATAATGCCATGTTGCTGATGACCAGAGTTTTGATTATTCATTATTTAATCTCCTTTGCATATCTTTTTACTATACTAACAAAACTTGAAAAAAGATAAAAAGTTTCCTTAAATTTGTACTAAATTAGTTGGCTGGATCGGATCGGTCAGAACAATTTTAACATCACTGGGCAAATTAGCATCCCCATCAACCATTATTTTTTTAGCAGCATTATAAGCCAATTTTGCCGTATTATTATGCTGACTTCTATGTGCTAAAAAAATGTGTTCGGTTTTACTTGTCACCACATCGAGCAAAGCCTGCCCGGCATCATCATTTGATAAATGTCCGACATCTGACAAAATGCGCTGCTTTAAGCTCCAAGAATATGGACCATTGCGCAACATCATATCATCATAATTAAACTCCATGAGATAGGCATCCGCATCTTCAATCACGCTTTTTACCTTACGAGAGACATAGCCGGTATCTGTCAAAAAAGCAATTCTCTTGCCACCACTGGTAAAAACGTAATATTGAGGCTGTGCTGCATCGTGGCTAGTCGCAAATGCTGTCACATCCAAATCGCCAAAAGTCTTGGTTTGCCCCGGCTCAATAATATTAATTTGTTCAACCGGTATTTGCCCAATTTTTTGTGTTTCAGTTAAATATTCCCAAGTGCCACTGTTGGCAAAAGCCGCAATTCTAGGGTAACGGCGCATTAAAACCCCCAGTCCTTTGCTGTGATCTGAATGATCATGACTTAAAAAGACCATGTCAATGTCTTTAATATCAACGCCAACTTGACTTAACAGGGTCTTGATTTTTTTACCTGATAAACCTGCATCCATTAAAATTTTATGCTGACCAGTTTCAATTAAGCTGGTGTTACCAGTTGAACCACTGGCTAAAACAGAAACCTGCACCGCATTATCCCTTCCTAATTTTTCTGTACATTAACATTATATGAGCTGCCTTGCAAGATTTGTGCTGTAAATGCATTAACTCTTTTAACAGTGATGTTCTTAGTCGTCTTATTTTCAACTTGAATTAGCCATGTAGGCAGCAAAATTGTACTGCCGCGAACATCGGTTAATTTAGAATAGCCTAAACTAACTCGCATTACCCGCGAATTGTTGGCAATTTCCCTGTCAGTATACATTGCCTTAACAGCGTGCCAAGCACTAATAATTAATTGCGGTTCACGAACTGCTTTAATAGGACCCATATAGGAAATAGTATAGTTAATAATTTGATCATTGCGCACATTAATTGTTAATTGCGCATCACTGTCGTAAATGCGACCATAAGCGGTATTTTGCACATAGCAATATGTATTGTCACCAGACATGCTGGGTTCAAACTTAAAAGTTTTACCATAGGGTACATTTTTAGGATCGTTTTTAAAATCTTCCAGCTGCTGCATATTATTTTTGCGGTTGCCACTAAGTAGAATCATGGACTTAGGTGTCCCAGTTAAAGAATTGTCACTTTTGGAATAATGTGTAGCAACTTGTGTAAGACTACTGCTTTTACCAGAAAGATAATCACGCTTTTTAACAGCTAAATAATAACCAGATTGTTGCTTATGTGAAATATGCAGGGGCACGTCAATTCCGTCAGCTCGCATCTCGGCACGAATGCTTGTTGCAGTAGAACCGGCAGTATTGCTCAAGCTAATAGGCGAACGCCAAATTTCAATTCCTAAATAAATATCGATTAACAAGAAAATGACGAAAAATAACCATTCTATTCTTTTACGGTCCATCTTATTTCCCCTCTTCCGTTAATGTCTGCCTATATTTATTCAGAGCCAGAAAATCTATTTTCTCCCATTCGGCTAAACTCTTCCACTCATCATATGCTTTAACATAATATCCCGGTACCAGGTTAACCAAGTGGTCGTGTGAATTATCCTTTTCAACCTTAAAAGCCACTATTATACGTTGAATTTCATCTTTTCTCATACCGGCATTTATTAATTTTTGCATTACTGCTGCGCTTGTTGGCAAAGTTTTCGTCTGACCATCAAAAGGTATTGGTATTTGCAAATCTGTATTGTTAAAATCAACTTTTACTGCATCTTCAGTGAAAGCGGTTGCAACTTGTGGGTTATTTTTATCCCAAAAGACCGGTATGCCTTCAATATAATTAATATAGCTTATAGAATCATTTACAGTATCAAAGTAACGCAAATCCTGCTCGCTTAAACCTAGTTTATGAACAAAATCTACGCTCTCTAAAAGCTGATCATTAAGGGATATGCCTTTACGCTTCTCATACCGAGTATAGTGAAAATCATGTCGTCCAGTTTTAGCCTTAGGAGCTCGTAAATTGGTATAGTAATTAAGCGAGTACGTAGTCCAGCCTTTTTTATTAGAGCGGGTTGTCACGTTAGTAGTACCAAGCAGACGAGATACGAAATATGAATCAGTTTGGGTATTAGTAAGGTAGCTGTATATTTTCCAATGGTCTTGTTTAGTAAAGAATACCTCATAACAATTTTTGAGACGTACGAACTCCACTGGAACTCTTCCTTGAGCTCTGCTGGCATAATTGCGTAGTTTAGAAAAATTGCCTTTAATTAAATGAACCCGGTAAACGGTATAAGTCTTATCATTTCCAAGGTAAAGGTAATTATTGCTGTCTGTCACAAAGACGCGTCGAAATTGTACATCATCTTTTTTAACGCTTTTCCTAGTAAACAGATTGATGCTAACTTCTTTAGGAAAGCTTAGCTGAATACAATTTTCATCATGCAGCATTTTTTCATACTGCGTTTTCCCAGTGCTAATTTTATTAATACTACGGTATCTTACCCCTTTTATTTCTTTGACAAATTCCAGGGGCAAATTCTTTTTAGCATCATATAAACGATATAACTGACCGTTTCTAAATCCATAAGAATTAGTGGGGATATACAGGTTGGAAGCAATGCGGTCACGCCTGTTTTTTGTTTGTTCAGTTACTCTGTTTGTTTGATTAATATGATTAAAATACTGGTCATTAGTCATGATAAAAATCCAGAGAACGATTGAGAGAACGAAAACAGCCACCGTCCCCAGTAAAAGTAGCGCATCGCCGAGCTTAAATTTAGACTTCATCCCAATCATCCCCTTCGCTCATTGGTTCATAAGGCAGTGCAATATAAAAAGTAGAGCCGTTGCCTTCACTACTATTGGCCCAAATATGACCGTGATGTTCCTCCACAATTTCTTTAGCAATCGCAAGACCTAGACCAGTGCCGCCTTGAGCTCGAGAACGGGCTTTGTCAACACGGTAAAAGCGATCAAAGATTTTAGTCAGATCTTCACGTGGAATGCCTAAACCTTGATCAGCAATACTGAGAACAATCCGCTTTTGTTCAGAATGAAGTTTAACTGTGATTGTCCCACCATTAGGTGAATATTTAATTGCATTATTCATAATATTATCAATTACTTGGGCAAACTTATCTGTATCGATTTCTACCCACAAAGCCTGTGTGCCCAACTCACGCTTAATAGTATATTTTTTGTTTTCTTTTTTATCCGTTTTGACAATCATGTCAAAGCGATCAAGGATATGAGCTACAAAGTCATTAAAGTTAACCCATTCCACATCAACTTTAGAAACTCCTCTGTCCATGCGTGACAAGCTGAGAAGTTCACTAATCATTCGGATCATGCGCTCGGTTTCTTCTTGCGTTACCTGTAAAAATTTAGGAGCAACATTGGGATCTTTCCAGGCCCCTTCATTTAAAGTTTCAATGTACGCGTGCAGACTAGTAAGCGGGGTACGCAACTCATGAGAGACATTAGAGACAAACTGCTTTTGTGAATTTTCATTTTTCTGTTGTTCAGTAATATCGTGCAAAACACAAACACTACCGGAAACAAAACCTGTCACCCTTTTAATAAGAGAAAAACTGGCATGTAAAATGACTTCGTCGCGTGTTCCCTGACCGATTGTAATCACAATTCCCTTTTGGCTGCCAATTAAATCCTGCGAAGATTCTTTCAGACCTAGAACTTGAGCAATTGGCTTATTAATAATTTTATCTTCTGTTTGATTCAAAAAGTTGAGCGCCATCTGGTTAACAACGTTAACATTACCGTGCCTGTCAGTAGCAAGAACGCCATCACTCATATGGGACAAGACGCTGTCCAGTCTGCGCTGCTCACTTTCAGATTCTTCTTGTGAACGTTCAATTCTGACAGATAATGTGTTAAAAGCCTGCCCCAATTGACCCAACTCATCATTTGAATAGATCTTTACTTGGCTTGAATAGTCACCGTCAGCAATACTAAGAGCCTGCTTTTGCATTTCCTCAATCGGTTTAGTAATCGCATGGGAAACAACTAGCGATAAAATGGCACCCATTACCGCCGCAATTAAAGAAGTAACTAAGAACATCAGTGAAATATTACGCAAGTCATTGAAAACTCCCTGCATCGACGCGCGCACATAAATCGCACCAACAGTATTAGCGGAACCGTTGCCTGCATTCAAAGGGGTAACCTGCACCATATAATCGCCGTGATTATTAACTACTTTAGTTGCCTGCCTGCCAGTGGAAGTTACCTGCTTTACCAGCGTATTATTGACTCGCTGACCAATCCGGTTTTTATCATTTAAATTTGAAACCGCACGAATGATATCCTTATTGTCTA
The DNA here is from genome assembly GCF_000967195.1 of Lactobacillus kullabergensis. Classification (GTDB taxonomy): domain Bacteria; phylum Bacillota; class Bacilli; order Lactobacillales; family Lactobacillaceae; genus Lactobacillus; species Lactobacillus kullabergensis. Next base: position 41,294 of record NZ_KQ033871.1, on the reverse strand, counting down.
CAACAATAATTTCACTAATTGTGCCAATACCATTGCTATAATCATTGACAATCCTGTTTAAATTACTGTCAGTATGCTTATTGTCTTTCAATAATTGCGTTGACAATTGGTTTGATACAATGGGCAAAACCTGAATTGAAGATTGAAAATTTTCAATACTGTTTTGCTCTAATTGGCGCGTAAAATAAGCACCAATAACCTCAATTGTGGCAATGATCATGGCCATAAATACAATGGCTAAAGTAGTATTAATAGAAATAGTTAAATGTTTAAACTTATTCTTGATTTTTTTCATAATTTTACAAAATTAAATAAAAAGAAAGCCACGCTTGCTAAACATTGCGGGGCTTTCTTTGCTAGTCTTCATTAGGCTGTTTTACGTAATAGCCAACACCACGCCGAGTTACTAAAATCTGCGGCTGGATTGGATTATCTTCAATTTTTTCACGCAAACGGTGTACAGTAACATCGACTGTCCGGACATCACCAAAGTAGTCATAGCCCCAAACAGTCTGTAAAAGATGCTCCCTGGTCATTACCTGATCCATATGCTGTGCTAAATAATAGAGCAACTCAAATTCACGGTGAGTCAGCTCAATCTTTTTGCCTTCTTTTTCAACAATATAAGCGTCTGGCATAATAACCAGATTGCCGATGGTAATATTTTTCGTGGAACTGCCATCGCTAGCACTTTCATCTTTTTTGACGATATTGCGCCGACGCAAATTAGCCTTCACCCGCGCTACTAATTCACGGTTAGAAAAAGGCTTAGTCACATAATCGTCTGCGCCCATTTCCAGACCTAAAACTTTATCAATTTCAGTGTCTTTTGCTGTCACCATGATGATAGGCATATCATGAGTTTGTCTTACTTCACGTGCTACATCTAAACCGTCTTTTTTGGGTAGCATCAAGTCTAAAATCATTAAGTCAGGATTATATTCGTCAACTTTCTTGATAGCCTCTTCGCCATCATACGCAGTGTCGACGTCAAACCCTTCTTTTGTCAAATTAAATTTAATAATATCAGAAATTGGTTTTTCATCATCAACAACGAGAATTCTCTTTGACATCGAAAAGCCCCCTTTTGTGATCATTATACTGGTTTTTAGTTTATTAGCCAAAAAAGTCACCAAAATTTAATAAAAAAACTTGCATTTCAGTGAAAATAATAGCATAATAGTCTCCGTTGGTTATTTGTAATAACGCTTATGGGTGGCTAGCTCAGCTGGCAGAGCAACGGACTCTTAATCCGTGGGTCCAGGGTTCGAACCCCTGGCCACCCATTGATAATTAAAGGTGGTAATCACTTGGTTGCTGCCTTTTTTGTTTGTCAAAAGACCTTAAACCTTTATATAATATCAGATCAGTTTCATTTGTCAATTCTATTGTATTTGTTATTGTTTTAAACAATTAATCCAGCACTTTTTCAGCAAAAGCATTGATTCAACAGTATTTTATCTACTCACTTTACTTTTGCAAAACCTCATGAAATTAACAAATAAAAGCAACAAACTATAGCTTTATAACTACAAATTCTGCCCTAAGCAAATGTTAAGCAGAATTCTTTATACTTTTTTATACAAAAGCCTTGTCAAAAGCCGAATTAATTGTTATCATAATTAACTGTCAACAGAAATGGTGACGGGTGGCTAGCTCAGTTGGCAGAGCAACGGACTCTTAATCCGTGGGTCCAGGGTTCGAGCCCCTGGCCACCCACCATAATAAAAATAGCACTGCAAGTAGTCGGTGCTTTTTTTATTGCTTTTAAAAAATTCAGCTTGAAGGAGACTTTCTAGTCCCCTTTTTTGTTTTCATAATCTGCAATATCCGTTAGAACTTGTTCTGCCAGTTCTTTGACAGTGGCACTTGTCAGCTTGCGCTCTTTTTCGCCAAGTGTATCTTGTTCAAGCCACCATTTCTCGAGAGTCTCAAGCGGAAAAGGACTTTCTTTTTCTTCATTATTTTTTACAGTTTGCGCAAAAGAAATATCTAAGTAATAAACAAATGCTCCTGCACCAAATTCATGAATTATTTTAGTTAAAGTTGTGCCATAAATCCTTTTGGGCAGTATCCCTTCCAATATAACTATAGGGTAGTATTGTTTGCCCCATTCAATCATTAATTCTATCAGACTGGCAGTTGGTGCCGTCTCTTTTTCCTTAACATGCAAAATATCAAGGCGCAATAAATCTTCATGTAAAAGCAAACATCTTTGGTAGCCAAAATGATTTTGCAAACAATTGGCTAAGACAGTTTTGCCACTGCCTGAATTTCCTCTAATTAAAATAAAAATTGGTGTCATTGCATCTTTTTCCTTTCAATACGAGTGTCTAAAAAGCTAACGCTATTATTAAGCTTTTATATTTTTAATAATAGAATAATATATATAAGATATAATTAATACATAAATGATCAAAGTAGGCAATATTAATGAAGAAAAAATGTTTAATAGGAGTAAGCATTTTAGGCTTACTGCTAATTACAAGTGTTCTGTTTCACACTTATGAACAAAAAAGTTCGCATACGGCTACGGAAGAAGTCAATTCTGGCAATACGAAAAAAGCTTATTTTAAAGCTACTCCTACCATTTATTTACATGGCTATGGTGCTGGTGCTCGCTCGAGTGCAGGAATGATTGCATATGCCGAACAGCATAATGATGCACACAAGGTATTAACAGCTAAAATTTCTCCTGCAGGTAAGGTTGAATTACAGGGAAATTGGCCCCGCAAAACTAAAAGACCGCTTATTCAAGTAATTTTGCAAGATAATAAAAACAGCAACTATTACACAACGCGAGAGTGGTTTCACAACCTGATATTATGTTTAAAACAAAAATACCATATTAAGCAATATAATACCGTAGCTCATTCTATGGGAAATATCATGACTCTCTCTTATCAGTTAAAATATGGACAGGATCGCAATTTGCCTCGATTAAAAAAGCAGGTCAATCTTGGTGCCCCATTTAATGGTATTATTGGTTTAGATGAGAAGCCCAATCACAATTATCTGCTTAAAAATGGGAAACCAAAATATATGACCCAATCCTATCAGTATTTTTTAACGCATCGTCATAACTTTCCAAACAATGTATCAGTGTTGAATATTTTTGGCAATAAAGAAAATGGTACCAATTCTGATGATGACGTCAGTTGCGTTTCAGCCCAGTCTTTACGATATTTGTTGCGTGGCAAAGTAAATTACCATGAAATTGAAATTAAAGGTGCAGGTGGACAACACAGTAAGTTGCACGACAATTCCAAAGTAGATCAGATTATCGGTCAGTTTCTGTGGGCTAAATAGTTGTTATAAACAATTTTAATATTTTTTTCATAAATTATAGCGTATAATAAAAAGAAAAAAGATATTTTATAGTGACAGGAGAAACAGGATGACTCCACTAATCGAAAATTTCATCTCCAAATTGGCTCTGAATTTGACGTCTTTATCTACATCAGAACAAAAATATACACTTGACTTCTACCGTGATTTTCTGCTGGACGGTGATTTTCAAACAAAAGAAGAAATAGTTAAAGAACTAGGTACGCCAGATGACCTGGCAAAAGAAATCAAGCAGGATTATGTTAAATTTTTAACAGCAGTTACTGCCTCTGCTAATGACCCCCATGCCAGTGATAATTACTTTAATGGCTTGCGTGTCAAAAGATATCCCCGCAGAAAGCGTACCATTGCCCTTGAAAACTTCAATCAAGTAAAATTGGCAGTTAAGACTACAGATGTAATTATTCATCAAGGTAGTCAATTTCAAATAACCGTAGCAGATTACAGTAGCAGACCCATAGAAACTAATTTAGTCAAGCAAACGTTGGTTGTTAAAGAGACTCCTATCGAGCAAAAAAACAGTGTAATCATGTTCAACAGGCTCACGGCTGTCAGTCGCGTGGAAATCACTGTTCCTAAATTAGATTCTTTAACTAAAATTAGCGGACAAAGTCATAATGGTGACATCATGTTGCAAAATCTAAAACTAAAAAGCATCGTACTTAACCTTCATAATGGTGACATATACATCAATAATGTCAGAGTTTCAGATGAATTTATTTTTGCCGGCCAGAACGCTGATTGCTTTGTTACTCAGTCAAAAATTGCTCAGTTATCCAGTAAAGTTCAAAACGGAGACGGCAGTTTTAAACGCAGCATCCTTAAGCAAATAATTACCCAAACAGATGATGGAGATATAGAAATTAACCAATGCCATGCTAACATCAGTTTACAAGCACAGGATGGAGATGTTCTGATCAGGAAAAGCCAGCTAACCGATCAAAATATTGTTAAGAGTACGAATGGCGATTTGAAGTTAAGCCAACTTGCCCATGACATCAGTGTGCAGCTTAAAGTAAACGATGGCGACATTATTTATCGCAATTCCAGTATTGGCAATAGTTTTAACAGTCAAAGTATGCAAAGTGACTCGTTAATAGCAACCTTAAGGGATGGAGATATAATCATTAAATAAAAGTAGGACGTAGCTGATGTGACCCCCGAGATTAAGACAATTTCGGGGGTCTTATTTTTTGTATTATTTATGGAAAATTTAGGTTCAGTACTTGCTAATTTCTTAAATCTAAATTAAAATATTATATATCATATAATATTAGGGGAGGCAAAGCATGGCAATCCAAATACCGACTCGTTTGCTAGATGGTGCGGTTTTAGCTTTTCTAAAACAAGATGATCTGTATGGCTACGCTTTGACACAAAATGTGCAAAAGATTTTTTCTATCTCCGAGTCAACTATCTATCCAGTTTTACGCAGACTAAAAAAGAATAACTGCTTAACAACTTATGATGAGCCTTATCAAGGACGCAACCGACGTTACTATCACATTACTGATGAAGGCCTCACGCTGCTAAATACAATTCAAGATGAATGGCAAGATTTTAGTGCAAGAGTTAATCAAGTATTAGGAGGGCAAAATGACCAAAGTAATTGATGATTATATTTCCGAACTAGAACAAAACTTAGCTGATTTGCCTGAAAAAGATCGCGAAGATGTTGTCGAATTTTACCACGAATTTTTATTGGACGGTGACTTCATCAGACGTTCTACCATCGAAGCTGAACTAGGAACGCCCAAACAATTAGCAATCAATATTTTAGCCGATTATTCAAGCAAAGATGATTCTGTTTCTCCAAGAAAGGAGACTCCGAAGTCAAACTTAAAGGCCAGCTGGTACATTTTATTAGGAATTTGTGCTGCTCCAATTGGCATCCCACTCGTTTTAGCAATTTTATTCGTGCTCTTCTTTATACTCGCAGTTTTCTTTGGCTTATTTTTTACTATAATAGCCTTTTTGTTTAAATTCTTTGTCGGTGGTGGCTTAAACTTTCTTAAGTCATTAACCCTGCTATTCACTCACAACTGGCCAGTCGGCTGTCTTTACTTGGGTAAATCCTTAATTTGCATTGGCATTATTCTTTTATTACTCCCATTCATTATCAAATTAGGCAAAATTTTAATTGCCAAGTGTACCCAGTTTATGCGTAACCTTGGTAAAAATATTTTAAAGAAAAATTATTTTCAAACTAATACCGGAAAAAATACAGATAAGGAAAAATAAAAATGAAAAAGTTTTATAAAATTTGTGGGCTAATCTTTGGACTGCTATTACTTATTGGGCTGATCCTACTAGTCGTATTTAGATTAAATGATAACCCGTCACATGATTATAATGGTAAACACGCTCATTATAATGAAAGCAAAACTTTTTACGTGAACAAGTTCGACAATATTAAGTTAGCCTGTTACAGACCTGATATCCGAATTTCACTTAAGGATATTAACAAGTTTAAAGTGGTTGTTAGAGGGGGGCACGGTGCAGACATCAAAAAAATAAAAACTAAAGTTGATCATAATATGCTCACTATTTCGGATCAGCCTGAACATGATTATAACGATGGTTATTATAGCGTTGATGTTTATGTTCCTGCTAAAAGCGCCATAAAAAAGATAACTGGTTTTTGTGAAGAGGGTGATTTTTATATCAATAGTTTAAACGTTCCCCGCATCAATTTGACAATAGAAGATGGTGACGTTTTGATTAATAAGCTTACTGCGAAAAGCCTTGACCTAAATTCAAATGACGGTGACCTCAAAGTAAACCAGTCGACTTTTTCACGTAGTTCACTAAAACTAAATGATGGCGATGTTAAGATTAGCGACTCTCAAATACTAAATAACAGCTCAATTATATTGAATGACGGCGACTTTTCAATGTCAAATGCGCCTAAGATCAACTATGTATTGACAAATCACTCGGATGATAAAATCATTTTTAAAGATTCTTACCATTCCAATCATTTTGCAAAAAAAGTTAAAAATAAACCCGTATTAAAAGTTACTAGTATGGATGGCGATATTCTAATTAATTAGTGGGCAAGTAAACTTTACTTAAATGTTTTCTTGGTTAGTAATACCCATTTTAAAATTAAAAACTTATCTAAAACAAGGAGAATCAAAATGAAAAAGTTTTACCTAATCAGTGTTGCCATCATTACTATCGGTATAATTTTGCTTGGTATTGGTGAAACTAACGGTGGCAGAGAAGATATCAATAATATCCATTCAGGCATAACAACCAATATTGAAAACTTTTTTAATCGTAATCAAACTCACGCATACTCACATCATGTACCAGCAAAATCCCGTACTTTCAACGTAGGCAAGTTCTCTAAAATTAATATTGACGCTGAAGAACCCAACTTCCAAATTGCTAAAGGAGACAACTTCCAAATTAAAGTTAGTGGTCCTAATGTAAAAAAGATCAGTACCAAGGTTCATGGCGAGAAACTGACCATTTCAGACAATGGTGCTTATGAGGATGGTACTTATAAGGTAATTGTCACTGTTCCAGAAGCAGACTCGCTAAAAGAAATAACAGGATCATGTTCTGAGGGCAATGTTCATTTAGCCGACTTAGCTGTTGCTGACCTCAATTTACGGCTTGAAGATGGTAATGTTAGCGCTGAAAATGTGACAACTCACAAAGCCAACTTTGACCTTGATAATGGCGATTTGAAAATCTCCAATTCAACATTAACAAGCAGTTTCCTCAACATGAGTGAAGGCGACCTGATTGTTACCAGTAGTCACTTTAAAATCAAGGCTACCTTAGGTGACGGTGATGCTAAGATAAATAATTCTAATTTACTTGACAACAGCTCATTTAATCTAAGCGAAGGCGATTTTCAAATGAGCAGGTCTCCCAAGATCAGTTACCAGTTGGCAACTTCTTCAGAGGATGAGCTTATATTTCACGGTAATAACTATCACAGACATTTTGCTAGAAAATTAAGGGATGTGCCTCTACTCAAAGTTTCTTGTGGTGATGGTGACATTCTCATAAATTAACTTCTATACATCTTGCAACTGATTAACCCACATAAAGCAAAAGACTGGGATTGATTTTTAAAATTAATCCTAGTCTTTTTAAATGGTTATTTTAGCTGACTAAATCTAATACTTTATTTTTTTATTGCTTCATTTAAGCTAGCGTGATATCATAAGATAAAGAAAAAATTAAATTTATGTTAAAAAGATAAGAGACAGCTTAATCATGAAAATATATATTGACGGAGACTTCGACAAAGAATTTGAAGCTCATGATGAAAAAGTAGAATCGCAAGAAATTGATTTAGAAAATTTTATTAACATAGATGCCGAAATAGCCACCGCTAGTGTCACTATTCAAGTGGGCGCTGGTTTTCATATATCAACTCATGACATTAATCCTAATCGAATAAAAATTCGTGTGGCAGAGCAAACCCTTTTTATTCGTGAACGAAAGCCTCATTTTCACAAAAAAGTTTATATTAGCAGAATTAAACCTAAAATAACAATTACAGTACCGCAAGCTGCAGAACTGAATGAAGTCCAGCTAAATAATTTTGCTGGCAGCATTGATCTAGCTGGACTTAACATGCAGCAACTTGAAGTCAGAGCAAATGCCGGTTCCTTAAAATTACAGGACGTCACGATCCAAAATAAAGCCGAAATGGTGCTAGACGCTGGCAGTTTATCCATCAATCACTGTAAGATGAATTCTCATGCAAATTTGGCTGCCGGAACTATCAGGGTCACAAGCTTGCAAGGGAAAAACCACTTTAAACTAGCCGCTGGTTCACTAAAAATGATAGATGATGAAGAGCATAAGACAGATTACGATTTATTCGCCACTTTAGGCTCGATCTACTTTCATGGCAGTAGAATGGGCAAGCATTTTTACAAGCATGAAGGTAGTGCCAATCAATTAACTGCTATCAGCTCGGTTGGCTCAATCAAAATTCAATAAAAGAAGTCTTACTTCGACTTGCACAGGCAAAGTAAGACTTTTTATATATCAAATTAACGCTGGACATCTATTATAAATGAATTAATGTCTCCGCGGTATTTAGCGATTGAGTACTCAATGGGCTGCTCATCCCTTGTCAGTCCTTGAGTGTGAAAGTAAAAAATCGGCTTATGGACTGCAATATTTAATAAGTTGGCGGTAGTTTCCTCAGCTTCCATTACTTCCAATTTTCTAATTACCCGGGTGACTTTTAAATGGTATTTTTCAAGTGTGCTGTATAAAGAATCTTGGGCAAAATTATAATTAATCAACTCAGGTATCCTCTGTTTAGGCACATAAGTTGTAACTAAAACAATCGGTTGATCATTAGCATAGCGTAGCCGCACTAATTTAAAAACTGGTGCTTTCTCAGGCAGCTGTAAATTTTTGCATACTTCGGGTGTAGCTTTTTCTTCATCAAAATAAAGCAGATTGGTTTTAGGGTAGATGCCTTTGGCACTCATTTCTGCGCTATAGCTTTCAATCAAATGGGTAAATTCCTGCTCGATTTTAACTTTTTTAACCAGGGTGCCCCTTTTACGACGCCGCTCTAAATAACCTTGATTGACCAGCAATGAGATCGCTTGCCTCATTGTTGGTCGACTTACCTGATATTTATCCGCTAATTCAGTTTCTGGAGGAATAATTGTATTTTGCGCATAAATGCCAGTTTGAATTTTATTCAAAAGATCGTTGGCAATTACTTGATATTTAGGAAGTTCTTTTTTTACCAATTAGTTCCACCACTTTCATCTTGTTAATTATACCATTATAAGAATACTATACCATGCCAAAAACCGGTGTAAAGAGCTAAATAATCCCTACTTACACCGGCTTTTTTGACACTATTTTTTATTTACACTTAAATTTCAATTGAGTTAATGCCGTCTTTTTCAAACCGCTGTTTAAGAGTTTCAATAATCTTTACGCCCGAGCTCGTGCCTATCCGTTCTGCTCCGGCTGCAATCATTGCTAAAAAATCATCGGTATTGCGAATTCCACCTGCAGCTTTGACTTTAACATTCGAACCAACATTTTCTTTCATCAGTTTTACATCTTCTACTTTTGCGCCAGCGGTGCCAAAGCCAGTTGAAGTTTTGACAAAATCTGGTTTCACCTTTTTAGCAATCAAGGCCAGCTGTTTAATTTCAGCTTTAGTCAAGTAGCAGGTTTCAAAAATGACCTTACATGGCACATCGTGATCATGGCAAAGTTTAACCATTTGAGTCATTTCATCTTCAATATAAGACCAATTATGAACCCGCACTTGCGTTAAATTAACAACATAATCGATTTCATTGGCACCGTTTTGTAACGCATCTTTAGTTTCTGCCAATTTACAAGTTATTGTAGTTTGTCCCAAAGGAAAACTAATCGCAGCGCCAGTATCAATATCCGTCCCTTTTAACTGTTGGGCACAAAATTCCGATTGGACTTCATTAATTGCTACCATCTTGAAATGATATTTTTTAGCTTCATCGCATAACTTTTTCATGTCTTCTTCAGTCGCATCCGCATGTAAGTTAGTATGATCAATTAGTCGTGCAAAGTCATCTATTGTATATTTCATTGTTATTCTCCTTTTTGTATTTACATAAACTGATTTTAACCACAGAAAGTTATAATGTCAACCGCTTACTTTTTATTTAAAAATAGTGTTTGACTTATATAAAGCGATTACATATAATTGTGTTGTAAATTAATATGTATTTACAAAAGGAGTGATTTTAGTGAAAATATTATTAACTTCACACGGACATTTAGCACAAGGCATCGCTTCTGGCTTTGAATTTATTGCCGGCAAATCAGACCATATCATGACACTTGAATTAGATGAAAAAGGAATTGGTTCATATTGCGACCGTCTACAAGAGCTACTTGACGGTGAGACAGAACCAGTCTTAATTCTGGCAGATTTAAAAGGTGGAACTCCATACAATGAGTCCTATAAGTACTACTTGGCTCATACAGAAAAAACCCGGGTAGTCAGTGGTCTGAACCTACCAATGCTTTTAGAACTTGTCCCTCAGTTATCTGACAATACAACGCTTGATGAAGCCGTACAGACAGTTCTACAGGCAGGAACCAATGGTATTGAAGTTGCTCAAGACCAGCAAGATGATGATGACGATATTGAATTTTAAAAAAATAAGAAAGGTGTATTAATAATGAGTATTTCAGTAGTAAGAATTGATGATCGGGTAATCCACGGCCAAACTATGACCCGTTGGACAAAAGCACGTCCTGTGGACGGCATTTTAGTTGTCGGTGATAATATTGCCCATGACAAGTTACGCCGCAAGGTCTTAAAAGCTGCTGCTAACGATTTAAAAGTTGGTATTTATACGGTTGCTGAAGCTGGCGACAAAATTAAAAAAGGAATTGAGTCTAAGAAGAAATTCTTCTTAATCAGTGACTCTCCCAAGACTTTTGCCCAAATGGCAGACATGGGAATTGATTTTGGCAAAGTATTAAATGTTGGCCCGATGAATACCCGTCCAGGAACTAAGGTGCTCGGACGGACTGTAGCCATTGATCAGGATGACTATAACGCTTTTGAAGATATTGCTAAACATGGCATTGATATTCAATTTCAGCTATTACCTGATGATGAAATTAAGCCTTGGTCAACCATGAAAAAGAAATATGATTCTATGTCCTAATTTTTGGAGGCAATAAAAATGAATAATTTATTTTTTCCCGCACTTTTAACAGGAATTTTCTGTTACCTGGGAGCGATTGAAACCCCTTGGCTATTTGGTATGTCTGGGGGATTCTACATTGTTGGTAGACCTTTAGTAGCCGGTCTACTGGTCGGCCTGGCCTTTGGTGACATTAAAAATGGTATTTTATGTGGCTTAGCTGTCCAAGCGGTTTTCATCGCCAACCTGTCAACTGGAGGTGCTACTAACAGTGAAATTACTTATGCAGCTTATGGCGGAATTGGCTTAGCCATGGCGACCACTAAAAATCCTGCAATCGCTGTTACCTTATCTATTCTCATTGGTCAGACATTTGGCTTAATTTTCTATAACGGCAGAATGGCCCTTTACTCTTTCTGGAATACCCGTGCCGAAAACGCCGCTCATAATAATGATGACCGTGGTATTGTCCTGAACCATTTAGTTTATCCGCAAATCACTACCTTCCTTTTACGTGCTGTACCAGTTTTTCTGGCAATTTACTATGGTAAAGGTTTAGTCAATTGGCTAATCGACAGCATTCCTGCTATTGTAACCCACATTATTCAGGTTTTGGGCGGCGTTTTGCCAGCCTTGGGTATTGCCATGTTAATGAGCATAGTGATCAAAAACAAATCACACTTTATTTTCTTCTTTGTCGGCTTTGTTTTACTTGCTTTTGCCAAATTAAGCATGATTGCAATTGTCTTTATTTCTGCTTTAGTCGCATATTTGTATTACATGTCAACTGGTAAAAGCACTACTCCTACTGCTACTAGCTCTGCAAATAATGCAGAACAGGCGGTTGATAATGATGACGAATATGAAGATGAAGACTTATTTTAAAGAGAGGTGTTAAAAATGGCTACAAAAGAAAATAATACTGAACCACAAAAGCTACTAACAAAACATGAACTTAATCAAATATGGTATAGGTGGGGTTTTACACACCTCAGTTCGATGAGTTATGAAAAGTTGCAGGGTCACGCTTGGGCATATTCTTATTTACCATTTGCGCGCAAATATTATAAAAATGATCCTGAGAAAAAGAGACGCTTGCTTGAGCGTCATTCCATGTTTTACAATACCGAACCGCAAACAGGTCAAATTATTAATGGGATTGTTGCTTCTTTGGAAGAGCAAATTGCTTTGGGCAACGATGTTTCAGAAGAAATGCCCGTTAACATTAAAGCTACTTTAATGGGTCCTTTGGCCGGTATTGGTGATTCAATTATTCAAGGCATTATCGTTCCTATTTTGTTATCAATTGCAATGAGCTTGGCTAAAGGCGGCAGTCCCGTCGGACCTTTATTTTACATTATTGCTTATGGCATAATCGGACCCACAATTTCCTATATTGCCTTTCACAGCGGTTATAAATTGGGTGTTGGTGCAATCGACACTATTGTGGGCGAAAATTCCAAGAGAATTACTGATGCGTTTAACATCTTAGGCGTAATGGTCGTAGGAGCTTTAGCTGCAAATACAATTGTTCTCAAAACTGTGGCTAAAATTCCTTTGGGAGGCAAATCGCAACCCTTACAAACAGTCCTAGACGGTATCTTTCCAGGACTTTTACCACTAGCTATGGTTATTTTAGGCTGGTGGCTTGTTTCTAGTAAACAAATGACAGCTACTAAAGTAATTATCATCATGGTTGTGATTGTAACTATCGGCTGTTTGATTGGGTTATTTTAATAAAAGTTCATTTTTACTCTGCTTTTTGGCAGATAATAGAGTACACTTTGATTAGTGTGCTCTTTTTATATATAATTACTTAAAATTACAAAAAATCATTTTTTATTTCTATATATGTTGATAGATTAAATAGCAGTTTATACTATTTTATCAAGCTTTTTAGCAACCTTTTTAATCTTAAGCAATTCATGATAAAATTACTTATTGACTTTATTGAAAGAAGGGTTCGATGGGTAAGCGAAAATACTTCTATCATCATTTAACAGATGATTTGATAGTTAGCCTGAACCAAGATTATCATTTACCAAATAGTTATGCTATTTTTCCGAAGTCATTAAGTGGGAAAATCTGGTCCAAGTTTGTACGCCCTTTAGGACATCTAATTAGTATGGTCTATATTAATTTAATCCTGAGAGTACGAATAATTGGTAAGGAAAAGTTGCAAGCTACAAACGATCAGGGGTATTTTATCTATGGTAATCATACCCAAACTTTTGGCGATGTGGTTTTGCCGCTCAGCATTGTTCCTGCAAAAAAATATTATGCTATTGCAGCACAATCAAATTGGGGCATCCCTGTTTTAGGCAAACTGGTTTTACCATATTTCGGACTTCCTGTTGGTGAAAACATAGAACAATCCGCAAAATTGATTAAAGCAATCACTACTGTTATTAAAGCCAAAAAAGTAGTCGTCATTTATCCTGAATCACATGTTTGGCCTTATTACACTAAAATCAGGCCTTTTCCAGTGAACAGCATGCATTTCCCTGTTGCACTTGACTCTGCCAGCTTTACTATGACTACAACTTATTCTAAGCCCAAGTGGGGTAAGAAACCGCAGATAACCGTCTACATCGATGGACCCTTCTATCCAGATAAACGTCTCACTAAAAAGCAGGCGCAAGAAAAGCTGCATAAGCAGGTTTATCAGACAATGCAAAAACGTGCCTTAACAAGTGATTTCGAATATTATATGTATCAAAAAATAAATTAAGGAGTTCTCAATGAATATTCTTTTTTGTGGCGATCATAACGCCGAAGATGGCATTCTTATCGCTACACTTTCATTAATAAGAAATAGCAGTGCAAAGGAACTCCATATCTACATCCTAACAATGTACACTCAAAGCTATCACAAGAAATTTAAGCCTTTCAGCAAACATGCAGCGGACTATTTAAAAGAACTTTTGGTAAAACAAAATCCGCACAATACGTTAAAATTAATGGATTGCACCGGCCTGTTTGTCAGAGAGCCGTTAATAGCTAACATGAGTACTCATTTTACCCCTTATGCTATGCTTAGGCTCTTCGCTGACGAAATACCACAGTTGCCAAATAAAATACTGTACCTCGACGCTGATGTAATAGTCAGGCGCAGCCTCGTTAGCTTTTACCAACAAGATCTAACTAATTACGAATTCGCTGGCGTTCTTGATTACTGGGGACGGTTCTTTTTTCACAACCTGCACGAGCATAAAGTTTTTGACTACATTAATTCCGGCGTTTTGTTACTTAACCTGCCAGAAATTAGAAAAACAAAATTATTCGCTAGAATTAGGCACCTTCTGCAGACTAGAACCGTGTTAATGCCTGATCAAACTGCAATTAACCGTTATGCCAGAAATAAGAAAATTGCTCCGCGTCGTTATAATGAACAGTATAAATTACAGTCGGACACTGTAATTCAGCATTTTACTACCAGTTTCCGTTTTTGGCCCGTGTTTCATACTCTGACTGTTAAGCCCTGGGATGTTAAGCGAGTACATACAGTACTAAAATTGCACGAATATGATGACATTCTGAATTACTATCTCAATGTGAAAAGCAATTTAGTACAAAAATAATGTTTGGAGAAAATAAATATATGACAATTCCAGTTTTTTATGCAATTAGTGATGATTTTACAAAATACGCAGCAGTTTCGCTGAACTCTTTAGTAAAGAATGCTGCTGATGATAAAGATTATACTATCTATTTTTTAAGTCAGGACTTATCATCGCAGCACAAACAGGATTTATTAGAAATAGGCTCTTCTAATGTTCATGTTAAATTCTTTAAGATTAACGATGAAATAGTTGCACCAATTCAAAATCGTACGGAAAACTATTTACGGGCTGATTTCTTTACCATGTCCATTTTTTACCGCTTATTTATTCCTGATCTGTTTCCCCAATATGATAAGGCAATTTATATCGACAGTGACACAATCATAAATGATGATATTGGTAAATTGTATGATACAGAACTTGGCAATCACCTCTTTGCAGCTTGTACTGATTCTTCCATTCAATTTGTAACAAAAATGGTTGCCTACATTAAAGACGTATTAGTTCTTGATCCTAAAAAATACATTAATTCCGGCATGCTGGTTTTAAACTGTAAAGCCTTTCGCGATGAGAATTTTATTGATCATTTCATGAGTTTACTCAGCAAATATCATTTTGACTGTATTGCCCCTGATCAAGATTATTTAAACGAAATTGGCGATAAGAGAATTTTACATTTAGACCCCAAATGGGATGCAATGCCAAATGATAATACTGAACCTTTAACTAACCCCAGCCTGATTCACTACAACCTTTTCTTTAAACCATGGCATTTTAAAAACGTTCAATATGAAGAATATTTCTGGAAGAGTGCAAAAGAAACTAAGTTTTATAATGATCTGTTGACTGAACTAAATACTTACACTGATAAGCAACGTGATGAAGACCGGCATAAATTAGATCACATGCTGGCTAAAGAAGATAAAACTATTAATGACCCATATAATTGGGCTAATGTGAAAAAGCAAGGACCTGTCAGTTTATGATTATAGGCAACGATCGTGAACAAGTTATTCAAAATATCAAAGAAGCAGTCAATAGTGGCAAATGGGATGCTAAAGTCGAAGTTGGTGACCCTGTTCTTTCAATAAAGGAAAGCAAAGAACTTGTTAACGCTTTTTGGCGAGAGCAAAAAACTTTTAAGGGAAAAGTTAATAATCGGATTGGCCACTTGCTTTTCAACTCTTTGATGCACATTCTTACATCGTCCACGACATTTACCGGTCTGGAAAATTTAGCTAATTTGCCACAAGGCGGAGCAATTATTACTGCCAACCATTTTAATCAAATTGATTCCCTACCTATTAAGCACCTAGCAAATAAAACCCACCATTCTTTAACTATTGCTATTGAAGATACCAACTTAAAATTGCCCGGAATATTATGCTACTTAATGAACTACGTAGGCACAATTCCTTTAATAGAAACTCCCAGCTATATCGGTAACGAATTTCCGCGTCACCTACATGATGCGCTAGAACAAAACAGTTGGGTCCTAATTTATCCCGAACAAGAAATGTGGTGGAATTACCGCAAACCACGGGAATTGAAGCGAGGGGCGTATTATTTTGCTGCCAAACAAAATGTGCCGGTTATTTCAACTTTTATTGAAATTCAAACAATTGACAAATTAGAGAAAGACCACCCTAATTTTTACCAAACTAAATATGTAGTTCACGTTTTGCCGCCTATTTTCCCTGATGTTAAACTGAATGCCAATGAAAATTCTAGGCAGATGATGAAGCACGATTACCAGCAAAAAGTAGCAGCCTATGAAAAGGCTTACCAGCGTAAGTTAGATTCGGCTTTTACCCCCTGGGATATTGCTGGCTGGCGTTTTAACTATCAAAAAAATCAAAGTAAAAGTTAGACTTGTTGCTTCTTTGAGCTATAATATAGGTGACAATAAGTAAGTGTATTTGGAAAGGGGATATTTCCAATGGAGAAGTTTACAAAAGAATCTTTAGCAAAATATGATGGTAAAAATGGCAACCCAGCTTATGTTGCTATTAAAGGTGTTGTTTATGATGTTACTGGCAATCCTCACTGGACTAATGGTGAACACCATGGCAATTTAGCTGGTCGTGACCTGACTGTTGCAATAGGACAATCACCTCATGGTGAAAGTGTCTTAGGCAATTTGAAAAAGGTCGGTACCTACGAAGATTAATTAGATAATATAAATAAAAAGAAAAGAATCAAGCAGCTAAGAAACTGCTTGGTTCTTTTCTTTTACCTTTTTTGCCAATCTGATCTTAGTTTACTTTATTGCTCATTATTATACTGTAAATTGTTAGAAAAATAATGTACAATATTTGTCAAAGGAAGTGATGCTCATGTTACAAATTCGACCTGTTTCAGAATTAAGAAATTACAATAAAGTCCTTGACAAAGTTAAAAAAGATAATCCAGTTTTTCTTACCAAAAACGGCTATGGCAAATTTGCGCTCATAGATATTGAGGACTATGATGAATTTACTACTGCTCTTGAGCTGGTAACTAAGCTGAAAAAAGCTGAAAAGTCAAAGCATTATAATTTTGATGAAATTAAAGTAAAACTATTCAGCTAATGTTCTCATTAAAATTATCTAGCCCGTCTAAAGAATATTTTGAAAACCTAAAAACATACTTATTGGCTAAGTTTGGTGAAAAAGTAAAAAAAGAAGTTTTAGCTAGGGAAGAAGAAAAACTGGATAATTTAAAGTCATTTCCATATCTGGGCATTAAAGCAGCTAAGTTTTCTGAATTACTTAATGGTTATTATGTTCTAATTGATAAATATGAATATATCTTCTACCGTGTAGATAAAAAAGAAAAAATAATTTATATCGAACTTATATTAAGTACCAAAGAAGATCTCATTCAAAAAATCCAAAATTACTTTCATTAATTAAGGCGCATCCCTTTACGATGCGCCTCTTTTGTAGTCTTAAACCACAATATTCCAATTTCTATTTAGTAAAAGCCAAAAAATCAATGATGAATTATAGAATTTTTATTATTTCTCAGCCAATTTCGCTGCAGCTGCAATACTTTGCTGTGCGGGCAAGGGAATCCTTCCTAAACCATCAAGCCCAATATTTAATAAATAATTTATTCCTAAGCTATTTAAATATTTGCGGTTGTGATAAATAGTTGCAGGAGATTTCCAATTTTGATCGCGATAAGAAAAGCCCCAAGAATCATTAGTGGTACCGGCTGACTCATATAAACCATATGGTGAAGGTTTAAGGCCATTGAGTGAGTTAAAATTAATATCTTTTTGCTCCTCTTCTTTTTCACTTGGAATTTCATTGTCACCAAGGGAAACATAATCATATTTGCCATTACCAAGACGTGAATTTATTAGACAATTTGGCTGCAATTTTTTCACTGTCTCATAAATTTCCTGACTCTGGCTTGCAGTTAATGTCATAGGTACATCAAACCAGGCAACAGCTATCTCCCCATAATTACTCATTATTTCTTTAATCTGGGGCAGAATTTTGTCTGTAAAGCATTGATTATAATTCTTATTTTTCTGAGGAAAGTCCCAGCTATTGTCCCAAGTAGTGCCAGAGGATTCAATATCATTTGATAGGTAGCCTCCCCCATTTGGTTCATGCCAATCTAAGTCTTGGGAATAATAAAGGCCCAGCTTTAAGCCGAATTTTTGGCAAGCTGCTGCAAGTTCACCGATTACATCTCGCTGAAATGGGGTTGCATCAAACACATTATAAGGATCTACTTGTGAATGATACATTGCAAAGCCATCATGGTGTTTGGTTGTAACTACCAAATATTTCATACCACATTTTTTAGCAAAAGCTACGATTTTGTCGGCATCAAAATATATGGGGTTAAAAGCGGCAGCAAGCTGGCGATACTTTGCAACAGGTATTTGCAATTTAGACTGAATCCATTCAGCGTAATTGCTTGCAGATTTTCCTTCATATTCACCAGCAAGAAGTGAATATAAACCCCAGTGAATCATCATGCCGTATTTAGCATTTTTAAACCATTCAATATTCTCGTTTGCAGTCATACATTTCTCCATTACTAAACTTACGCTGGAAATACATAGTGTTGTCATTAAAAGTTTAACACGTATTTTTAGTATAAATTTGATTTAACCAAAAAAGAGTTAGCCTTAATACTTAAAGCTAACTCAAAATATCTATTATCTTAATAAAATTTACTGTAATGCTAAGTAGTTTTCCGCATTACGCAGATCCTCAATTGATAACTGACCGGGTGCAGAAGTTTGACCAACAGCGCCAAAGGACAGACTTGAGCCGAAAACCTGGCCTGCTACTCTAGTGACTTTACCGATATCGCCCATGGCCATAGTAATCAGGGGATTAGCAATCTCTTTGTTCATTTCTGTCGTTGCTGTTAAAAGAGTTAAAACGTCAGCGGCACTATGAGGCATGCAGGCTAACTTGGGCACATCAGCACCAAGTTGCGCCATTTTTCGTAAGCGAAATTCAATTACATCTTTAGCTGGCACTTTTTCAAAGTCATGGTTACTCATAATTACAACAACATTATAATTATGAGCTAAAGTCACCAAAGACTTTATTCTTTTTTCATCATGAAAAAGTTCAATATCAACAGCATCACCCAACCTGTTAGTAATTACATATTCTACTAAATTTAAATACTGATCCTCGTCGAGCTGACAAACTCCACCTTCATTTTTGGTACGAAAAGTAACTAAAACTGGTAACTCGCCCACTTCTTGGCGCAATTTCTTGGCAGTAGTATTTAGTGTGTTAAAATCCTTAATTCCTGCAGCATAATAATCAATACGCCATTCCATTAAATCTGGTTTGGCAGCCTTAATCTTCTTAGCTGAAGCTATGATCTCTTTTTCAGTTGAACCGACATTAGGCACAGCAATTTTAGGCAGACCTGCACCTAAAACAATATTTCTAATCTTGACAGTAGCCATTATTCAATACCTCAACTAATTATTATCATCTGAGAACATAATTTCACGGATATAATCAGTTGGCATATCTTTACCTGTCCATAACTTAAATGAGGCTGCACCCTGATCAATCATCATGCCGATGCCATCAAAAACATGCTTAACTCCAGCTTTTTGAGCCACTTTCATTAATTTGGTAGTTCTAGGAGCATAAACTGTGTCAAACACCACCATGTCTTCATGGAACCAGGAAGGATCTGAAACCAGCGTCTTATCCTCAAGCGGCTTCATACCAACGCTGGTCGCGTCACAATAAATATCGCTTTCTGCAATTGATTGTTTAAATGCTTCTTGATCAGTCAACTCAGTTAAAGAAACCTGGCAATCAGTTTTTTCTTGAATAGTTTTGACGTTCTTTTCAGCTTGAGCCCATTTATCGTCTTTAATATTAAAAATTCTGATTTCTTTAGCACCGTCTAAAGCTGATTGAACAGCTATTGGGGTTGCAGCACCGCCAGCACCAGTCAAAGTCATCACTTTACCTTTAATGTCAATGCCTTCATCCTTAAGTGACTGGACAAAGCCGATGCCATCAGTAGTGTAGCCCGTCAAAACGCCATGGTCGTTCACAATAGTATTAACCGCATCACACATTTCAGAAGCTGGTGATAATTTATCAAGGTACTGGATTACCTCTTTTTTATTGGGCATTGAAACGTTTGAGCCACGCATATCTAAAGTGCGAATAGCGTCAACTGCACCTTTTAATTTATCATTGCCAATTTCAAAACAGAGATAAGTATAATTCAAGCCCAACTTAGCAAAGGCATTGTTGTGCATTGTAGGTGACATTGAATGCCGAATAGGATATGCCATTAAGCCAATTAAGTAGGTATGGCCATCTAGCCAGCCAGTAATCGGACCAGTAACACCAGTAATTTTATTAGCCATTATATTTCTCCTTTATTAAATTTAAAAATAAAATAATTAATTAAAGTTAATTTTTAGAGGCACCAGACACTGTATCAGTTGAATTGGATGCAGTCTCTGCCAGCTTTTGATAGTTAGCATTATCAGCGGCCTCAGTTCCGGCCACAAAACCTGAAGCATAGGACCAAGAATTCATCATACTTGGCATCGAATCATGACCATTAGCACCGCCAACAATCTCACCGGCAGCATAGAAATTGTCTAGTGCTTCAAAGTCTTGGTCTAAAAGCTGCATATGCTGGTTAGTTTCATAGCCACCAAGGGTGGTACAAAAACGTAATTTCTGCTCAATCACAAAGTAGGTATCGCCTTCATATTTATGCATAAACTGAGAAGGACGACCAAACTCAGGGTCATTACCTGAAGCAACGTATTTATCGTAGTCAGTTAAAGTCTTCTTTAGGTTTTCATAATCAATGCCAGCTTTTTTAGCCACTGTTTGCAAATCTCCGCTTACTAAAATCGGACTCTTCTTGCCATCAAGATCAAAGAAACCTTGCACTTCATCTTTGCTAAAGCCATATTTAAGTAGCAATTCATAGAATCTGTTCCATGTTCTTTCATCCATTACTACAAAAGCAATTTTATCCTTTTGCTCTGCAATGGCATCCCGAAAATGAGTATACGGGGCTGATTCATTTACAATTCGCTTACCACTAGTATTAACAAAAATAGCACCCATATCAGTCGCTTCTTTTGTTGAATAAGTTGTTAATTTGGCAATGCCAGGTTCAACTTCTAAACCATGGGGGTAAACTTTATACCAATCAAGATTGCGTGTAGCCAGATTCATATTTTTAGCAAAATCGAAATAATCACCAGTAGAAGTCATTGGACCGTAGTAAGGAATATTGGTTTTATGTTGCCGATAATCACGAGCGCCCCAGCCACCAGCTGCCATAACTAAGGACTTAAAGTTTACTGTAACTGTTTCATGTTTGCTTTCAGCAATTAATGAGACAAGCTGGCCCCGTTTATTTTTATTAAGTTGTTCCACCCGAGTTTCAAGTAAAATTTTGCCACCCTTTTTGGTAAAGGCATTTGCCACTTTAGTTATCAATTCATAAGAACTTTCAGTTGGCATTTCAATTTGCCGGTCAACAGAATGCTCAATAGTCTGTGTTTCAGCTTTTTGATAAGTTAGGTCTGCAAATTCAGTAATAAAATCAACTGCTTTACCAATATTTTGAGCAAGTATATTTGAAAGTAGCGGATAATTTGTCCCCCGACATTCACGGACAATATCTTGGACTAAAAGCTGCGGAGAATCTTTTTTTGCTTCCTCACCAAATAAAGCAGCTGCTAATTTTGAACCTGTACCAACGACATTTGAACCATTAAGAATTGTAGCTCCACCGAGATAGCCATTCTTTTCAAGTAAAAGAACATTTTTACTCATTGATAGTGCCCGAGAGGCTGCCATCAAGCCAGCCATACCCGAACCAATTACAGCTACATCCACATCATAAGTTATATCTTGATGCGACTTATCACTAGACTTAGCAACAACGTTTACATCATTTGCTTTTAAGGCTTTCTTTCCAGAATCAAGCATGGCTTGTGTCATAATCGAAGCACCAGAAATGGCATCAACATCGAAACTTTGATTATTAATAATATTCTTCTTTAATTTACCTACCACCTGGTTAAAAATACCTGGGGTTTCTGCAGTTTTGGTCACATTAATATCTGTAATGTGATTATTTTCAACTTTGATGTCAAAGTCGATTTGGCCATTTCTTCCTTCTGCCGTTGCTTTAATTATTTTTTCTGTCATTAATGTTCAGTCCTTTTTCTTTTTTTAACCGTTTTCAGTATATAAAAGTAATAACATAAGAAAAATAAATTTATTTTACAACATTAATCAATTTTTTAAATTAATAGCAAAATTTAACCTTATTCGAATCGAGATATAATAAAAAATGTCTAATTCATTTTCAGAAAGAGTCCTTTAAATAATTAATATTATTTATTACAAGATTAGTTTTGCAAATGGATAACCGACAAATGTCATAACTACGATAGATATAACAGCAAATGCTGCTCCCCAAATTAGCATATCTTTTGCTGTTGTATATTCCGTACCAATAGCAACCGGATTAACGCCCGCTTGACCTGCAGGAGTCATATTGCAAACAGCAGCCCCAAAGCCAATCAACATAATTACTGCTGCTAGATTAATACCATTTGCCGTAGTACTCAAAGAACTGATTACAGAAATTGCTACGGATGAAACAATAGTCGTAGTCACAATATTGGAAGAGAAATTAGTTTCAACAACACACCAAACAATAAAGAAAAGAGCCAAAAGGATTTCTGGTAATCCTTTAGCTAATGGGCTTAAAATGTTCGTTAACCATGTTTCAATTCCCATTGTTTTAGCAGTTAAAACTGCACCAAGTTCACTAGCTACACCTACCATAAGGACGGAAGCCCAAGATATACCTTTGTTTGTAACTTCTTTAAAGCTCAATATACTTTTTCCGTTAATATTGACAATCATCAATATAATACATCCTAATAACGGTGGAAAAGCCGTAGTCCAACCGCTTATTGTTGTATAAACAGTAGGAAGTATGCCTTTAATAAAGCTAGGCATTATCCATAATATTACCGTTAAAAGCATAGTGGCTAATATTATTTTTTCTTTTCTATCAGCAGGTTTGATGGTTCCCTTAAGTTTTTCAACAGCCTTTAAATTTATATTTTTAATATCATTTGGACAATAAATAAAACGAAAAACAAGAAGCATACCAATAATAATTAAAATTCCAATAGGAATTCCAACCATCATGTACTGAACTTGTGATATTTCTTTTCCAGTTGCGCCTTTATAAAATCCTATGGCTAAGGTTGGCCATACATGCGCGATTGCTGTCATTCCTGAAGAAAGGTTGATGCAAAATGTCGCTCCCATGGTAATCATGCTGCCAACCTTGCTTCCCTTTTCTATATGCAACACTTTAAAAATATCAATCAAAAATGGCATAAATGTCACCATCAAAACAGTAGGTGAAATAAAAAGTCCTAAGAAAGTAATGGCAGTAAATAGAAAAATCACAAATCTCCATGGGCTTTTTTTAGCAATCCGGTTGGTAATTAACGCTATAGTACATCTTCTTATAAAATTTGTTTGTGATAGTGGGTAAACTAATGCAAAAGTAAAAATCAGAAAAGCAACTGTGGAATTGCCAAAAGTTCCCGTAAACGCGGCTTGATATCCTACACTTGGTATTAATCCAAGCAAAAATAGGACTATTAAACTTGGCCACGAAATAGAAATTGTAGTCCACATTACCAGCGCAGCCACAAAAATACCTAACGTCCATAATCCTTGAGGAGTTAAACCATTACTAGCAGGCAACAACGTACCAAAAATTAGTATTATCAGAAAAGAAACCAATAAAAACAGATAGTCTTTCTTTTGTTTACTCATTATTGTTCCTCCCGCTATAAAAGTGCTCTTTGAGCTTTAAGTTCCTTCTGAACCGCATCAGCACAAAAGTTTTTTTCATCAGTATCTTTACTCTGAAGTCCAGCTGCTATTCCAGCTGCTTGTCCAGTAATATAGCTAGTTCCCATGACTCTTATAGAAGCTTGAGCTACATGATCAACCGAGATCAAGCGTCCAGCCCCCCAAATATTATCAATATCTTTTGCCTTTAATGAGCCCAGTGGAATGCTGGCATAGTCATTATCTGGCATATGCTTGTATTCAACTTGATTATTAGTATGATGAATTTCTGGGCTCCATGCTGCCCTTCCGATACTATCTTTTCTTTTAACTACATTTAAAATATCTTTACCATGCAAAGTGGTGTCTCCAATCATTCGTCTGGATTCACGAATTCCTATATTGGGGCCAGAACTTACGAGAAATGCATTTTCACAACCCTTAATATATTTTTTAACAATCAGAAAATAGCTTTGGACTTTCTTCCTAAGCATAATTTCAGCATTAGTCAAATTGCTACCATCTAGAGAATTTAAATCAACACTTGGCAGAGTGAGAAAGCCATAATCATCACCATTATTTTTAATAAAAACTCCCTTTTCTTTGGTTAAATATGGGATACCCTCTTCTTTACCCTTTTTTACTGCACTCTGGATTTCACTCATTAAAATATTTCTAGCAGGAATATTATTTACTCTAAACGCAAGAGAAGCTTGCTGAACAGCATGAGTATTTTCATCTCCCCAATTAGTTTTTAATCCTGCTAAATGAATCAAGTTTGCATTACCACTCGCATCAACAAAAGAGTTCGCATGTACTTCTATTAATCCTTCATCATCATAACAAATTAAGCTTTTTATCTTTTTGTCCTTTTTGTTAACCCCTACCAAACTTGTATGAAGAAGTAAGTCTGCTTTACTTTGAAGAAACAAATCATCAAAAATAAATTTCATTTTTTCTGGATCGAACTTGATTGAAACATTGCCAGTGGATGGTGATGGATGAGGTGTAATATCCATACCTGCAGCATTCATTTTTTTCAAAACTAAATCACCAATTCCACCAACAACCTTATCTGGATTCTGACCTCTAGTATAAAAGCCACAATATGCAGCAACTTGTGAATTAACACCCTGACCGCCTAAAGCGGAAGCGCGCTCAATTAAAATTGTTTTGGCACCTGCTTTAGCTGAAGCAAGAGCAGCAGCAATACCAGCTGCTCCTCCGCCTACCACGGCAACTTCATAAGTAATAGACCTTTTCATAAATTTATCCCCCATAAATAAATCGCTTTCAAAACTACCTTAAATATGACACAATTTTAGGGCAATAAAAATAAAGGAATTCTATTAAATTAATACAATTTATCTATTGATTCCCTCTGTAAGTTTTTTAATAATGTTTGTGCTTTAATTAATATTTTTAACTATATCAACTTATTTTTATTAATATAATTTTCTTGGCAATAATGTTGTGCAAAATTTTGAAATTTATTAACAACCGGCGACAAGAAATGATTGTTTTTTGTAATGATATACAAACTATGTTTAGCAATTTTATCTTTTATATCTAAAAGTTTAACTGTTTTATCATTAAGTTGTGGCAAATTAGGGACAATAGCAATTCCAAATCCCCAATGAACAAATCCTATAATAGCATGATCTTCAACTGCTTCTAATGCAACTTTAGGTTTAAAATTTACAGTAGAAAAAATTTGATCAATCTTTGGCCTTAATCCGCTTTTATGTGAGTACATTATAAATGGACATTTTTCTAATTCCTTTATATACAAACTTTTTTTATTTGCTAAGCTACATTGCAGTGGTACAGCTACTTTCATTTGTTGATCAACCAAATGATGAACACACAATTGATCTAAATTTTGCTCTGGCATAGAGCTACATACAAGATCCAATTTATCATTTAAAATGTCATTAATCAGATGTTCAGTAGTATCCTGTTTAAAAGAGAATTTTATATTTTTATTCTCCTCTTGCTTCTTAAAAACACTTACTAGATGTGGTAATAAATCTTGACCCAAAGTATAAGTAAATCCTAAATTGATATGACCACTATTAATGTCTAACAATTCATTAATATACTTGGAGCCTTGTTTTAGCTTATTTAGGCTTTCTTCTACATATTTTAAATATATCTTACCGTAATTAGTTAACTTGATATTTCTGCCATCTTTTTCAAATAAAGGAGCTCCTAATTCATGTTCAATATTAGAAATAGCATATGACAAAGAAGGCTGCGATATACCCAAATTTTCAGCAGCTTTTGCCATATGTTCCGTATGTGCTAATTCTACGAAAAACTGTAAATGTTTTAAATTCATAAGTGGCTCACTTTACATTAAGTATTATCTAAATCATAAAGCATTTCTATTAATAATACAAATTAGCTTTATTTATTCTAACTTTGCAAGCGATAACATAAAATAGAATACTTATATATTATAAAAAGGAGAAATATAATGGCTAATAAAATTACTGGTGTTACTGGTCCGATTACTGGCTGGCTAGATGGCCATACCTACTTAATTGGCTTAATGGCATATCCTATTCGGCATTCAATGTCACCTACAATGCACAACAATGCCTTTGCTAAGTTGGGCTTGAATTATACTTATCTCTGTTTTGAAATTGGCAATGATAAATTAAAAGGTGCAGTTGACGCTATCCGCACTTTAGATATGCGTGGCTCAAACGTTTCGATGCCCAATAAAAAAGAGGTAATCCAGTACCTTGATAAATTATCGCCAGCTTCTGAGATGTGTGATGCGGTTAATACTATTGTGAACGACCATGGCGTTTTGACGGGCTACACTACTGATGGCATTGGCTTTGTCCAGTCACTTAAGGATGAAGGCATTGACATTAAAGGCAAAGTGATGACTTTAGCCGGTGCCGGCGGTGCCGCAACCCCAATAGCTGTTCAATCGGCTTTAGATGGTGCTAAAGAAATCAGAATTTTTAACATTAAAGATGACAAGTGGGCTCAGGCTGAAAAGAACGTCAAAACCATTCAAGAAAAAACTAATTGCCAGGTTTCTTTAACTGAGCTGACTGATCAGGAAGCATTTAAACAATCAATTGCAGAAAGCGATATTTATTGTGATGCCACCAGCGTTGGTATGAAGCCACTTGAAGATAAGACGCTGGTTTCAGATCCTTCCTGGTTCCATGAAGACATGGTGGTGTTTGACACAGTTTATGCTCCTAGAACTACCAAATTAATGAAAGTGGCTCAAAAAGCTGGAGTTAAGCATGTTTTTGATGGCATTGGCATGATGATTGATCAGGGAGCGGCCTCATTTAAGCTGTGGACCGGTAAAGAGATGCCAACAGATTATATTCGTGAAATTATGTTTTCAGACGAAGATAAATAAAATTTTTAGGAGAATAGGAGAAAAGTATGAAAAATAAATATACGCCTACAGCTCTTGCCTTGTATTTTAACTATTTTGTTCATGGTATGGGAGTGATAATATTATCACAAAATGCTGCCGCTTTAGCTAAACAATGGGGTACAAGTCAAACAGCTGCTCTAGCAGTAGTTTCTGCCTTAGGTATAGGCAGGATTATTAATTTATTAATTTCAGGTGTTTTATCGGACAAATTTGGACGTAAGCCTTTCGTCCAACTAGGTATTGTGACTTACTTTATCTTTTTTATTGGTATTCTACTTTCACCCAATACGGTCATAGCATACATTCTAGGTATTTTAGCTGGAATGGCTAATTCATTTTTGGATACGGGTACGTATCCTGGACTTATGGAAATATATCCCAACTCAAAGGGTACATCAAATGTTGTTTTAAAAGCCTTTATTTCTGCTGGTCAGTTTCTATTACCATTTATTGTTAGCGGACTCGCCGCTGCACACATGTGGTATGGTTGGTCATTTATAATTCCAGCTGCAATTCTAGTAGTTACTTTTTTATATTTCCTATTTGGTGGAGCTTTTCCAGATTCAAATGAAGTTACCAAAGAAGATGAAGAGAAAGCTGAAAAAGCTGAAGAACAAGCAAGTAACAATATTGCAAGCAACGTCTGGATTGATGGTACATTATTTATCATTTACGGATATATTTCTCAAGCAACTTTCTATTTAGTAAGTCAAATGCTCACACAATATGGTCAACAAGTTGGTGACATGGCTCAAGCATCTGCCCATTCCTTAGTCTCATGGTATTCCCTAGGTTCAATTTGTTGTGTTCTTTTAACTGCTGTTTTAGGTAAAAAGATTAGTGAAATTCAATTTGTGCCAGTCTACACTCTGGGAGCTTTTGTCTCCATTTTATTAATGTGGCTATTTCCAACTAATGCTGCCTTGATGATCATTTTAGCGTTTCTAGTAGGATTCTTTGCAGCTGGTGGAGTAATGCAATTAGCTTTAACTGTTATGGCTGAATTTTTCCCTGCCGGTAAAGGTACAGTCACTGGATTCTTTTATACTGCAGGTTCCATCGCTTCCTTTACCATTCCGCTTTTCATAGGCTGGATTGGCAATATGAAAAATGTTATGTTCTTAGACGTAATTATTGCTTTAATAGGATTTATTGATACACTGTTAATTGCAATTCGCTATAAGAAACTGTTTGGCAAACTTAGTAAATAAAATTAATTTTTTATAGCATTAGAAAAAGCCACATATCAAGGTTATTTGATATGTGGCTTTTTAATGCTTTAGATTAATTCGCTAAAGAAATAAATTACAGGTAATTAAATTTAATTTTAAAATAGTTTATACTGAAAATGATGTTATTAAACTAATTAATGATTTAAATATAGATACTTATGACTAATTCAATTACAAAAAATGCTTTACGCTCACTCTTATATGAATCTGTTACCGCACCAAAACCTGGTTTAGTAGACCCCATCAGCCAAGGTCCGCATCCCGACATGAATATTTATACTTTTATTGACAGCAGTTTAAGCTTAGAGGCATATTTTTCTACTGCTGTTGAAATTGGACAAAATTTTCAATCGACTGATTTAACCCAAATGTTTTATAAATTAAGACAAAGAGGTATTACTGCTGAAAAAGAAATGTTTGCTGCAACTCACGGCGCCAATACACATAAAGGAGCAATTTTTGCTCTAGGCATTTTTGTCTGCGCTGAAAGCTACAGTATGACAAACAATACTGAACTATTTCTGACTATCAGCAAGATGTGTAAAGGACTTGTACAGCATGATCTGATTCAAAATAATGAGTTAAAAACAGCAGGTGAAAAAGAATTTGAACATTATCATATTGGCGGGGCTCGTGCTCAAGCTGAACGAGGCTATCCCATTGTACGTGAAGTAGCTTTACCCTTTTTAAAAAACAGTAAGGGAACGCTCCAAACGAGATTCCTTGATACCCTAATGAAGATAGCAACAGTCACGGTTGACAGTAATTTGATTAAGCGAGCTGGAAATTATAATGTAACTGACTGGCTACATCAAGCAGCTAATAAATATTTAGAGCTAGGTGGTTATGCTTCTCCAGCTGGTAAAAAAAGCCTGCAAAAATTAAATGATGACTGTTTGGCCCACAATTATAGTTTAGGCGGCTGTGCAGATTTATTAATTGTTACCATTTTTGTAGCTCTAGAACGTGGATACATATAAAAAGGAAAGCACAAGCCTTCCTTTTTTAATAATTACGTAAGTATACATAGTTAATCTTATGATCTAATGTCTTATGCAGTATAACATTTGCTCTACCTTTTGTAGGTTCTATATATTCTCGCAAATTAACTAAATTTACAGTTTGCCAAACTTTTTCAGCCATTTCGACTGCTTGGCTTTTTGGTTTATTTGACCAAGAGTAATAAAAACTTGAAGGATTGTTTTGATTCATAACTAAGAGATGAACAAAACGCTGTAAAAACCAAGTTCTGATCAGTTTTTCGTTTGCATCTATGTAAATCGAGAAATTAAAAAAGTCACTTGTTGCTATCATTTTATTAGGTGGGATTTGTAAAGTGTTTATTCCTTCAATAATCAATATATCCGGATTAGTTATTTTCCCATAGCTCCCAGGAACTATGTCAGACAATTCATGTGAATATAAGGGATAAAAAACTTCCTTTTGTCCTGTTGCCACATCCGAGAGAAAATCTGCTAATAACTTCATATTATACGATTCAGGAAATCCTTTACTGTCCATTAGCTTCTTCTTCTGCAAATCTCGGTTTGGATATAAAAAGCCGTCCGTTGTCATGAGTTGTACTTTAAGTGTAGGATACAGACGTTTAAGTAACACTTTTAATAATCTGGAAACCGTAGACTTACCTACTGCTACAGGACCGGAAATACCAATTATGAAAGGCTTATTAACATTATTAGCATTAATAAAATGATTCATTGATTTTAACAGTAATTTGTCATTATGGACAAAAAGATATAAATAATGTACTAACGGACTATAAATTTCATTGATATCAGTGGTATTAACTATATCTCCTAATGAAGTAAGACTCTTTAATTCACTTTTGCTGATTTCACTAGTTTTATTCTCTGTCTGGGACCAATCATATCGGGAAACTTTCGTAAAATTTTTCATATTCTATGCTCTTTCCATTATATAATGCAAAGGAGAAACAATTACAGGTGTGACTACTGCTGTAAAAATTGCCTCAATTAATCCGTTTATTCCTAAAGATGTTAGTAAAACTAGGAATAGTGGCATTCCTGCAGTAAAATTTCCTATATGTGAAATTAATTCATTGGGGTTTTTC
The DNA here is from genome assembly GCF_000967195.1 of Lactobacillus kullabergensis. GTDB lineage: Bacteria > Bacillota > Bacilli > Lactobacillales > Lactobacillaceae > Lactobacillus > Lactobacillus kullabergensis. The sequence continues at coordinate 10,636 of NZ_KQ033871.1, read as the reverse complement.
ATAAAAAACAAACTTGCCAATATAATAACTAGCAACGTATTAGTTATTGACGCTATGCCTCCATTTAATGAATATACCCAACTTTTAATTTCTAAATTTTTTTGTGTAAAGTAATTTGTCAATAAGCTCGGTAAAAAGCCAGCAAACATACTTGGCACTAAAGCTATTATTGGATTTCGAAACAGCAATAAGCTAACCATATCGCCTGGTTGTGTATATGCCACTATCAATCTAGTTAATCCCCAAAATAGCCCAAAAACAATATTATAGCTTGGTCCAAGTAAACTACTATAAATTGCGACTGTCAGAGGAACAGTAGTAATAGCTGGAAGTGCAGGCAAGATACGAATGTAACCAATATTAGGTACAAAAGTTTGTAAAATCAGTATTGCCAAAAAAACGGCAGTTATTGCTAATTTAACTGTATTTTTTCGTTTCATATTTTTTCACTCCATATTAATTTATTTTGACATTTTAAGTGCAGCATTAACTTTGACAGGTACAAATTTAGAAACATCACTATAAATATGTGTCATTCCATTTATCAAGCCAGAAAAAATAAAACGGCTATCAGAATTAGAAAACAAAATGACCATTTCAAAATTTTTATTCAAGGCTACTATTTTCTGCTCATAGATAAAGTTTTATTCGTTTCGAACTTCACGGAAAATAACATCTGCATTTAATTTATCTAAAGCTTCCATGGTTAAGATTACTTGCGTTATCCCCATATTTACATTTGCCAATTTCTGAATAGTTTCTTTCACAAATTGATATCTTTTAGCAACTGAAAAAGACGCTTTTCATTAGTATTTTGGTAGCTTTCGCAATAATATCAAAATGACCATTATTAATAGAATCAAAACTTTCTGGAAAAACACCATCATATTTTTTATTCAATTCCTAAAAATTTCCCCAACAAATGATTAAATTCTGCCGGTTTTTCTGCCATTATGTCATGACCTGCATCATCAACTGTATTTATTTCAATATTCTTATTATGTTTTTGCATTTCAGTAACATATCCTATCTTAAAATAAGGACTTTTAGTTGAACTGATTGAAAGTGCAGGTATGTGAATACCATAGACTGTTGGACGCCAATCTTTTTGAACATGATCAAATAGCAGCGACATATTTTTCTCTCGCTTAAAGGGATATTTTTGCTTAAACGGGTAAAGTTTAGACCAAACTTGATCATCAATAACATTAAGCGTTTCTTTAATATGGTCATAATATGACAATACATCTTTAAAATTATATTGTGTAAGTTCTATCTGACCGTGAACCCAACCATAATGCCATTCTTCATCGTTAAGCATTTTAGGTGATTGATCAATTGTAATAATTTTAACTATATTGAGTTCAGGATGATATTTTAAAATTGCCCATACTAGACCTGCTCCCATAGAATGACCAATTAAAATTATGGATTTCAAATCTAAATTCGTAATTAATTCAGCTGCCTCATCTGCAAGCTCAACCATGTTGCTTATTGCTGGTCCTTTTGACTTACCATGACCTGCCAAGTCAAAAGTAATTGTTTGATAACCGTGCTTCACTAAGTACGGCACTTGTCCTGCCCACACAACATGATTCCCGCCAAAACCATGAAAAAAAACAATTGCGGGGCCTGTCCCAGTTATTTCATAGTATATTTTTCTATTGGCAATTTGCATTAACATTTTTTATTCTTTCTAGCTTTCAATTGAAATTTTTTTATACTTAGAAAAATATTTCAAAAACCATTTTTTAGTGTAATCAACAGTAGGACTTTCGATGGATGTAATAGTATTACAAAGCGAAATTCTCCAAGGGAAAGTTGGGGTCATTTCTTTACTCTTAATTTCCTTATCGCTGTAATTTTGTCCTATGGGAGCAGCCAAAATTCCAATTAAGCCTGAATCTCGCTGTACTAGGTTTAAAACTAAGTCCCAAGAAACAGTTTGTAAAAAATAATTAGGCTTTATTCGATCTCCCCTGAATCTTTTATTTAACTGGAAGGTAACCATAAAGCTGTCAGTCAAAGTTACTATTTTTTCTTTTTCAACTTCGGTAAAAGGTATCACTTTTTCCTTTATCTTGTTAAAACGATGATTAGAATTAAACCAAACTCGAACACTGCTTTCATAAATTAAATTCTCATAAATACCCTCGATTGTTGCTGGAGAAACAATTACAGCCAAATCAATATCTCCTAAGGCAAGCATTTTCTGCAGGCTATAAGCACCACATTCAACAAGTTTAAGTTCAATACCAGGATTAGAATTAATGAAAGAAATCAACGCATCGTTAAAGACGATTGAATTAATCACAGGAGCAATACCGATTTTAACTGTTCCATTTTTTTCTTCAGAAAAGCGATTTAGTTTTTCCATCATTTCAATATACTGTTGGTATACTTTTCTTGATTCATTGACTAGGGCTAGGCCATAACGGGTAAGACCGACAATTCTGCCTTTTTTATGCTTAAAGACTTTTATTCCTTGTCTAAACTCAATATCCTTAATTGACTTACTAATTGCTGGCTGAGAAACATGTAAGATCTCAGCACTTTTAGTTAAATTAAAATCATTATCTACTATCGCAAGTAAATATTTAATTTGATTAATATCCAAGATAAGCTTTCCTACTTTCATTAATATTCAGATTTATAAAAAAAGCAGCATTAAATGTATTTTCTTAAATCATTTAAAATACTGTTTCTTTTATTAGCTTAACTTAATAAAACTAACTATTATTTTTAATATTCATAATAGGTTCTTGAAAAATTCTAGGATCCATTTCTTTCAGATTATCACTAATAATCGGCTTGAATTCCATTTGATCAAGGATATCTTTTTGTAAATCTATACCAGGTGCAATTTCTATTAACTTCAACCCATCTTTAACCAGTTCAAATACAGCACGCTCAGTTACATACCAAACTTTTTGATTGTTTTCATATGCTACTTCACCTGAAAAAGTTACTTGCTGAACATCTTTAACAAATTTCTTAACTTTTCCTTCTTTAATTATATGAAGCTTGCCATCTTTGACTTCTTCCTTTAAACCAGCTGCAGTAAATGTACCGGTGAAAACTATCTTAGGTGTATTTTGTGTAATGTCAACAAAACCTCCTGTACCTGCAACTTTTGGACCAAATTTAGAAACATTCAAGTTTCCTTTTCTATCAGCCTCAGCTAAGCCTAAAAACGTTAAATCAATACCACCACCGTCATAAAAGTCAAACATGTATGGCTCATCGATAATTGCTTGTGGAGCAATAGCGGCACCAAAGTCACCACCAACTAACGGAGTACCACCAAACGAACCTCCTTCAACTGTAGTAACAATATTGTCTAATAAACCTTCTTCTTTTAAAACTAATGAACATGTCTCTGGATATTTCCCTATGCCAAAGTTAACAACATGATCTGTCCTCTGATCAAGGATACATGTAGCTCTACGAGCGATTACTTTTTTGCTATCTAAGGGCACATTAATTTCATCAGCTTCTTTAACGACAGCAGAATTAACAAAATCAGGATTATATATTGTATCAGTAGTTTGCCTTGTCATATCTTTATTTTCGGTTTCAACAACATAATCAACTAAAACACCAGGAATTCTAATATCTTTAGGATTCATAGAGCCACTTTTTACAACACGTTTAACTTGAACAAAAACTTTGCCACCATTATTATGAGCAGCCATAGCGACTGCTGTAGCAACCAAAGTCAATGGCTCATCATCAAAGGTAATATTGCCATCTTCATCAGCATATGTACCGCGTAAAAGAGCTATATTTGGTTTTGGTACTTCATAAGCTAAATAATCTTTACCGTGAATATTTATTCTATTAACTAGTGTTGCTTTTTTAGCTGCATCATTTAATCTTCCACCACTAATTTTTGGATCAACAAAAGTACCTAAGCCTACATTAGTAATCAAAACAGGCTTATGTGCAGCTGAATCCCTAAATATTTGTGACAAGACTCCTTGTGGGAAATTAAAAGCTTCAAAATCGTTAGCTTCAGATAATGGGGCTAACTCAGGAGCCAAAGCATAATGTCCGCCCACTAAACGATGAAGAAAACCTTTTTCTGCAAAATTGTTAGTTCCCCTATGTTTACTATCGCCTATGCCTGAAGCATGCCAAACATCTAGTCCTTTAGGATGTCCTTCTTTTTTATATCTTGCTCTCAAGTATTCTAAAATTTCTTCCGGACTGTCAGCCCCTAAAAGTCCATCTAGTGCAATAACTGCATTATCTGGAATTAATTCCGCAGCTTTTTGACTGTTAATAAATTGAATTGCCATCAGATAAATCCTCCTAATGAGCTAAAACTTAATTTATTCAATTACAACTAATAAAAATGAGTTTTTTAAGATTGTTGAGAGCAATTGATGTAATCAAAAAATTAATTTCAAACCAATAATTACCCGAACCATGTCATTCATACATTGTTCCGACACAGTTAGGGTACCGCTTACAAGCATAGATTGTGAAATATATAATTTTCACTATACGTATAACTGAAAGTTATAGTATTAATAAAAAACCTTGCACATAACTAGTTAAATTCTAGTTAGTGCAAGGCATTTTACACATAAATTTATTTAGTAGCCATACATTGTGCCTGACCGCTAGTAACAACTACATTATCTTGGTTTGTTACTGTAGTATCATATACCACAATGGTAAACTTTTTTTTAGGAATAAATTCAGTAATCGTACATTTGACTGTTAATACATCATTTAAATACACAGGTTTGACAAACTTAAGGCTCTGATCTAGATAAATACAGCTTTCTTGCCCCGGAATATGCTCTGCTAAACAGGTAGAAATAAAAGCAGCAGTAATCATTCCGTGTGCAATTCTATGTTTAAATTGTGTTTTTTTTGCAAATTCTTCATCCATGTGAACAGGATTATGGTCACCACTAAGTTCAGCAAATTGCTGAACTATGTCTTCTGTGACTTGTTTGGTAAATGTACCAGATAATCCGATTCTTAAATTTTCTTCGACTATAATGCTTGCCTCTCAAACTTTCTAAAAAATTTCAATACCCTTTTTAATAACTCTTTGAGCATCATCCATTAGGTCTTGTATAATTTGAGCGGCTGGTTTTGACTCTTTGACCAATCCTGCAACTTCACCAGACATAAAGAAGCTTTCTTTCGGATCATCTTCTCTAACGCCTTTATACAAAGCTTTATTCATTGCTGCGTTAAACTCATCACGAGAGACACCAGTCTTTTCTAATTCCATCAACTTTAATGCCTCTTCATTAGCAATACCACGAGTAGCACCGCCTTTAATTGAAGTTCCAACCACTGCAGTACCAGTGTCTGTTGCATCAATGACAGCCTTGCGCCAATTATCACCAACAGGACTTTCTTTGGCAATTGAGAAAATAGTACCGCATTGAACTCCTTCTGCTCCTGCAACAAAGGCTTCAACAACACCACGACCATCTCCGATACCACCAGCAGCGATTAACGGGATAGAAATTGCATCAGCAATTTGAGGCCACAGAACAATCGAAGTGGTATTACCAATGTGACCACCGGCTTCCATGCCCTCAACAATAACTGCATCAGCACCCAATTCTTCCATTTTTTTAGCAATTTTGACATTTGGAATAACAGGCATTACTTTTACACCTGCAGCCTTTAAGTCTGTCATATAAGGTTTTGGAGTTCCTGCGCCGGTAGTAACAATTTTTACTCCCTCTTCAATTAAAACCTTAACAACATTGGGAGTATTCTTATCCATCAACATCAAGTTAACAGCAAATGGTTTATCAGTGAGTTTCTTAGCTTTTCTTATTTCTTCTCTGACTTGTTCAGGTGTTTTCCCACCTGCAGCAATTATACCGAGGCCACCACCATTAGAAACAGCTGAAGCTAGCTCAGCTGTAGCGACTTCTTGCATGGCACCTTGAATGACTGGATACTTAATTCTTAATAAATTGGTAACGCGATTCATATTAATCTCCTTAAAATTTTTTAATTATTTACCTGTGAACTTGGAATCTCTTTTTTCGACAAAAGCATTCATTCCTTCAGTTTGATCTTGAGTAGCAAAAGTTTCTGCAAATAGTTGTGATTCCATATCTACAGCTACATCAAGTGGTAAATCTGCACCACGATCAACAGAATATTTGGCTAAAGCAACTGCAATCATGCCATTTTTCATAACTTGCTTTGCTATTTCATGAGCCTTGTTCATCAACTCCTCGGGCTCTACTAATTCATCAAGAAGTCCGATACGATATGCTTCGTCAGCAGAAATCATTGTAGAAGTTGCAATCATTTCTTTTGCTTTTCCACGTCCAACTAGACGAGTCAGACGCTGTGTACCACCAAAGCCAGGAATTGTACCTAAGCCCACTTCCGGCTGACCAAATTTTGTTTTGGCAGAGCCAATACGCATATCACAAGAAGAGGCTAATTCACAGCCACCACCAAGTGCATAACCATTTACTGCAGCAATAGTAAATTGAGGTAAATCTTCAATTTCACCAAATGACTTATGAGCTAATTTAGAAAGTGCTAATGCCTGCATTGTATTCATACTACGCATTTCTGTAATATCAGCTCCAGCAACAAAAGACTTTGTTCCTGAGCCTGTAATAATTAATACTTTAATTTCATCTGGATGAGATTCTACCTCTCTTAATGCATCTCCAATGTCTTGAAGCGTAGCAGAGTTTAAGGCGTTTAAAACTTTGGGACGGTTAATAGTCAATGTTCCTATACCATCTGTGGCTTCTAACAAAACATTATCATATTTATTAAAATTCATAATCTCGCGATTCCTTTCACAATACTAAACTCATTTTTTTGCTCTCAAATTATAATTTTCATGTAAGCGGAACCAAATATCAAATTTTGATTGTTTTTAGTATTTTTTCAAAAATTAAGTAAAAAGTTAGAATATCATATGGTTCTTCGCACTTGAAAAAAAGTTATGAAGAGAATAACCAACTTAGATAAGTCAATCATATTTGTTAAAAAGACACTTAAAGCCCTACTATTAGTGAAGTTAAAAAGTAATAACTAAATTTAATAGGGTTAATAACTAAATGTATCAGTTAGAATTTGCTCATTTGTGGGATGTTTGAAGTTGATTTACAGTTTGTGCAAAGTCTAATTAATTAAAGGTGGAAAATTATAACTGGAACTTGAATGACACGCTATCTTGCCAAACTTTTGGGGACAGCTATCTTTATAGTTTTTGGTAATGGATCAGTTGCCAACTCATTTTAAAAGAAAACAACGGCTAATGGCAAAGAAAGTCAAGCTAACAGAGGCTGGGTTTTTATTACGCTAGGGGTTTGGAGCCTAGGATAGTTCATGCTATTCTGCCTATTCCCAATAAGGGTTCTTCAAACTGGGATTACAGTTGGGTGCCAATAGTTGCTCCTACTTTAGGCGCAGTAGTTGGTATCTTTATTTATAAGCTGTTTTTTAATATATAATAATTATTACATATTATATTAATACTTATTTTAAATAAAAAAATAGTTAGCCAATTAGGTTAACTATTTTTTATAAACTTTGTTTAATATTTATTCCTTTGATGCACCTGTCACTGCATCATTATCTGCAATTTCACTGCAGGCATTGTCAGCAGCAATCCGACCAAAAGTAAAGATATCAGCTAGTGAATTACCACCTAGACGATTACCGGCATGTAATCCGCCAGCGACTTCCCCTGCTGCATAAAGACCAGTAATTACTTGTCCATCTTTGTTTATTACTTGCGCTTTTGGATTGATCCTTAAGCCGCCCATTGTATGGTGAATGGCCGGCTTACGCGGAGTAGCATAAAACGGTGCAACCTCACATTTAAGGTTAAACGCACTCTTACCAAATTCTGGATCACTACCTGCATCAACATATGAATTATATTTTTTAATAGTATCAACCAAAGTGGCTGGATCCATACCGGCTTTTTCAGCTAATTCCTCCAAAGTGTCTGCCTTTAACAAAGTACCAGCTTTTACCTGAGCAGCAAGTGATTCTTCAGTTGTGTTATAAGCTGTTGCTTTTATTTTTTCATCGGCTATTAAGTAGAATAAAGTGCCATTGGCAATAGCGGCCTTAGCTAAAGTATCACGCTCAGCAAATTCATTAACGAAGCGTTCACCTTTTTGATTGACCATAATAAAGTTTTCGGGCGGGGTTTGAATACCAGTAAATAATTCACCTGTCTTAGGATCTGAAACAGGCATTAATTGAATAAATCCCATACCCACTAAATCAGCACCAGCCTCTTGACCTAAGGCAATACCGTCACCAGTAATTGCAGGCGAATTAGTGGTAGCAATATCATCATCAATATGCTTCCAATAAGTGTTATACTTTTGCACCATTTTGGTGTTGGCACCAAAACCGCCAGAAGTTAAAATCACTTTTTGCGCATGAATGGTAACTTTACTGCCCTCACTACTTTGAGCTACAACACCGGTAACTTTACCATTTTCAATAATTAAGTGCTGTGCCCGGGTTTCTGTTAAAACTGTAGCACCATGGTCTTTTACCCAATCACCCAAAACGTGAATAAAGGCATAGCCCATAGGTTCAACTGGCTTATGACCGCGACGCCACAAGGCTCCAACCGGCATGGTAACATCAGAGCGGTCAAACTTTACGCCTAAATCAGTCAACCACTTAACTGACTCAAGTACGTTATTGACAAGTTCAGTAACCAGGGCATAATTACCATGAATTTCATTACCATTCAGGTCAGTTCTTTTACCACCTAAATAAGTCTGTATTTCATGCAATAATACTGAATCAAACAGATAATTTTTACCAGAATCTACATAAGCCTTAATTTGCTTTTGCAGTTCTTTAAAGTCATCACGATATTCTGGATCAATTTCATCAATTGGAGTTGCAGCTAATTTTTCCAAACTTTCTTTTTCACCCGGCAAAGCTTTAAATTGATTTTGCCACTCAGGTTCAGCAGCATTTAAAGGTCCACCCGCTCTGGTGGTATTACCACCAATTTGAGGGAATTTTTCCAGTACAATTGTTTTTTTACCATTTTGAATTGTTCTAGCAGCTGCAGTCAGACCAGCACCACCGGCACCAATAACTACAACGTCAGTTTGGTATTCTCTGTCAGAAGCATTAGCAGTTTTTGGCTTTGGTCTGTTAAGCCATTCTTGTGCATCTCCACCAGCTTTTGTAATCGCCTGAGCCACACCATCTATCACGCCATGACTGGAAATTGTAGCTCCACTAACTGCATCAACATTTAAGGTTTGATTAGCAATAATTTGCTTGGGCAGACGTTTAAAGACCTCATCTGCTACTCCAGCAGTTTCGCCACTGGAATCAATATCTATTTCCTTGATTTTGTCTTCAGAAAGTTTCACCTTCATAGGCATAAAACTAGAGCCATGACCCTTAGCTTTTACTTCATAAATTCCTGATTTCATCATTAATATACTTCCTTTCTTTCAATACTCATTAGTTAAATTTTACTAACTTTTCTGATTAAAAGGAAATAGTTTTCTAGCAAGCAAGCTATAATAAAATTGTTATCGGAGGCAAAATATGAACAATCCTGAAACCGTCCTACATTTTATTGATGTGCTATTAAAAGAAAGTAATTTTACTAGAGCGGCTAGTGAACTATATATATCACAGCCATATTTGACTCAACTAATTAAGCGAATTGAACATAAATTGGGAACTGAAATAATTAATCGTGAGACGATCCCATTTACATTAACGGAAGCTGGGGTAATTTATTACAATTATCTGGAAACAAAAATTAGTAACAAGCAAAAGTTAGCTGAACAGTTAATTCCCTATGCATCACCGAATAAAGAATTAATCCGAATTGGAGTTTTAGAAAGCCTGGGAACATTTTTATTGCCAGAGCTTTTACCTCACTTTATGTTTACACATCCAAATATTAAAATTCAGCTATCAGAAAACTTTCCTAGAGTAAGTGAAGCTCATCTTTTACATGAGCAAATTGATTGTTATCTGGGTCAAACACCTGAGTCTCTTAATCAAGGATTGGATTTTTATGTTAACGGTGGAGAAAACTATTTTGTAATCATTTCACCAAGATCAAAATACTTTAAAAAAGGTCGATTTATACTTGAGCCAAATGAATATGATATTAAAGACATTTTACAAGAGCCGTTCGTTGTTAGTTCAAGCAATTCTGCAATCCGTCATCAAGTTAATGGTGCATTTCAGAAATTTCATATCAAACCTAATATTATATTGGAAAGCAGCAGTATTATTACTGCAACTAATTTAGCAATAAAAGGAGTAGGACTAACTATTTCAGCTGCCAGCATTATCAAGCGAATGGCTCAAACACCTATTAACTTACTTCCAGTTGATCATAATTTGATTCAAATTAAATATTTTATTGCAGTTAAACATGGGCAAAAACTGAAACCCGGACTTAAGAATTTAATTTCAGCATTTAAGAAACTAAAGATTGAACCAAATATAAGTTAATTATTAAATTTAAGCACAAAAAAAGAGAACCCGCAGGTCCTCTTTTCTCTCTTTGCTCGCTCCGGCTGTCAGACTCGAACTGACGACATCTTGATTAACAGTCAAGCGCTCTACCAACTGAGCTAAGCCGGATTGCTAAAAAGCACGGCAA
>NZ_KQ033870.1 GCF_000967195.1 Lactobacillus kullabergensis | reverse complement strand
CCTTTTGCAAGTCTTTTTTATCATTTTTTCTGTTAAAACCAAAAAGCCTTAACTATCTGGCACTTTTAAGAAAAAGTAAAACCTCTTAATATTTCATTCGCATTACCCTTGGTATTCTTTTGTGAGAGTTTTAAATGGTTAAAAGCACCACTTTTCAATGTCATAATAAAACAAAGTATTTTCAGACGAATTACAAACGTTATCTAAATTTAATCTTTTCGTATTCCCCAAATTAATTTTAAAGTCTTATAATACTACTATATTTTAAGGAGAAAAGAATTATTTTGAAGCATAAATTTATTACAATTGTGGCTTCCCTAGTTATTGCTGCCTCACCTTTAGTTACTGCAACCAGTCAGGTTAGTGCAGCAACTGCCACTAATAATAAGCAGACTGAAATGTACAATTTTGTTAGAGATACTTTTAAAAAGCACAATGTTCGTGGCATAGTCACAGTAGTACAAAACGGGGTTCCACAAACAATCAGCTACGGTTATGCCTGGTATGGCAAAAGAATTGGTAATGGCAGCAGCAAAATTGTTTATCCCACCGCTTCACTGCAAAAAGTAATTACTGGTGCAATGATAGTTCAACTAATTAATGAAACCAAGGGCACCAAAGACGAATTTACTCAATACACCAAAATATCTCGCTGGTACCCTAACCTCAAGAATGCCGATAATATTACTGTAGGAAATCTGCTGACCCATACTTCTGGAATTATGGCTACTAAAACAGAAATAGACAGAGGCTATAATTATTCAGAAGACAATGCTATTAACTGGGTGGTTAATAATATCAATGCCTCAGCATCTGACATAATAGGTAATTATCACTACAATAATAGTAACTATATTTTACTCACCGGTATCATTAGGCAAGTTACAGGCAAGTCTTACGAAGATAACTTGCAAACCCGCATTATTGATAAGCTAAATTTGAAAAATACTTATCTTTACCAAAACATCCCTAAGAAAATGACTGATCCAATTTCATACTATTCAAATGGGAGTAAGAACTATCAAAAAGCAACTTATCTCAAAAAAAGCTTGGTTTCACAAATTCCTGGTGCTGGCAATCTTTTTACTACCACAGCAGAATATTACAAGATTCAGGTGGGCTTAACAGACGGCACAGTTTTAAATAAAGATGATTTCTATTATTTGACTCACCTAAAAAGCAAAGTAGTTAACTATTCAGGTGGAATGTACCTATACAATAATGATAATATTAGAAACGCCTATGGCAGCTTTAAGGGACAGCATTTTGGCACCTGGGTGCAGCTAACTGCTGATAATCAAAATGGAATTGTTATGTTTTTAAATCAAACTAACGATAATGAAAATGATCAAAAAGATGTAGGATACGAAATCCTGAAACGTATCAAACCTAATACTTTTGTAGAGCGCTAGGTTTTTATCAAAAAATTAGCTAAAGTGATTTCCTACTTACATATCAAAAGGACTAATAAATCAGCATTTATCAACGTGATTTGTTGGTCCTTTGTTTTGTAATAATCCTTTTAATATTTAAAAATATTACTTTCTTTGCTAACTCAAAAAGTCTAAGAAGTTCAACTCTTAGACTTTTTCTTATTCATCAAATAGTAGCTCATACATTTTTGTACTCAATGGCTTTTCTAGCAGCAAGTTCATCCCTACCGCAGCTTTTTTCTTTGGCCCCAGTAATTCTTCCTTGACCGTATCCTTTTGAATATCTACCTGTCCTAAATAGTAAAATTGCTTGCCAATCGCATCGCTCTTCTTAACAAAAAGCAACAGCTTCATCTGCGGAGTATTAAGCAGTCTCTGAACTTCATCTGATTCTAGATGACGGGGCGATCTCGTATACCAGCGCAAACAGCGACCGTCTTCTAGCGTATTATGGTACAAAGCATTGCGCTTTTTAGTCGAATCTTTTTGATAAGTAATAAAAATAGGCGTTTCGTTTTCGTCTACACGATAGCCATACATAGGTGCGGAAACATCTTTGGGCCAGTTTAACAACCGACAAACATCTTTACGATCATATTGCTGGTAAAGGGTAAATTGTTTGTGATTGTCATAGTCTTGATTAAGTGCCAAACCCGTTTTAATCACATCTCTAAATAATTTCCTAAAAGTTTCATTTTGGTTAAGAGATTGTGCCAATATTGGTGCTAATGAATAATCAAACAAATCAATTTTGACTATAAGAGGTTGACCGCCATACTGGTCTTTTTTCGTTGTCTTGCCTTGTTTGATGTCAAAAAAGTTCAAAGAAAGAATATCTTCTACTGAAGTCAGGACCTTTTCATTAACGTAAGCACCATAATCATGCAAGACTTGCTCAAATTCTTCTTGACTAACCTGGTCTTTTTCTAAAAGCAGCTGCAATAGTATTAGTTCATGTGGTCTTTTCCCATTTAATAATTCCTTGGTAACAAAAGACAAAACGCCATCTTCATAATCACTTAGCTTCACAGGTTCACCCATTTTAATCAAGAAGTCGCCATAATGTTTAAGACTATGGTTATTCGCAAAAACCATAGGTGAGGTTGAACCATAACGATAAAAATCAAATAACAGAGGCGGACGTCCTATTTTTTGCGCTAGTTCTTGATAAGACTCACGTAATTCTTTGATGCTGTCCAATTTAATCTTATCAAGTGAAGCCAAAATTTGGGCAGAAGCAATTTGACTGAAGTTAATTGTTGAAACATCAATAAAGCTGGGAAGCATGCTTTCCTCGCGAGCCTTATCTTGCGAACGACTATCATCTTGATTTAAAGCAATCGGAATTAAATAATTATTTTTGTAGTTACCAATAAAGTCAATGACAGTCACATAATCTTTACCAGGATATTTACGCAAACCGCGTCCCAACTGCTGGATAAACACAATGCTGGACTGCGTATTGCGCAACATAATAATCTGATTTAAAGCTGGAATATCAATACCTTCATTAAAAAGATCAACGGTAATAATGTAATCAATTTTACCCTGTTCCAGCTGGTTGACAACTTGCAGTCTTCTTTTTTCACTATCTTCATTAGTTAAAGCAACTGCTGGATGCTTACGTTCTGAAAAAGCCTGCGCTAATTTACGCGCTTCTTCTTGGCGACTGCAAAAAACCAGCCCTTTGGCTTGTGAACCGCAGTAGCCATAGTAATCCAACTGTTTTAAAACATAATCAACACGCTCTGGCGCAAGCAGTCTGCGCAAGTTAGTAGTTTCGTCAATCGTTGCACCATCTACTTCATAGTCCTCAACGCCAACATAATGAAAAGGTGCAAGCATCTTTTCTTCCAGTGCTTCACGCAAACGGATCTCATAGGCTAAATTATAATCAAATAAGCGGTAAACATCCTGATCATCCATTCTTTCCGGCGTAGCAGTCATCCCCAGCCAAAATTGTGGCTTAAACTTGGCAAAAATACGCTGATAACTTGGTGCAGCCGCCCGATGAGCCTCATCAATCAAAATATAATCGAAAGTTGTCGTCTTCAAGCTTGCAAGTACATCTGGCTGACTTAAAGTTTGCACGGTCGCAAAAATATATTTGCGTTCAAGCTGGTGCTTATGTCCGGTTAACAGACCGTAATCAGATGACTTGCCACCAATCACTTGGTGAAAACTTTTTAAGGCTTTTTTGGCAATTTGCTCGCGGTGGACAACATAAAGAAACTTCTGGGGTTTAAAATCTTTGACTGCAAATGCTCCCAAATATGTTTTGCCTGTCCCTGTCGCCGAAACTACCAGGCCACGTTTTTGCCCGCTATCAATTAGTCCCTTTAATTCATGCAAAGCCTCTTCTTGCATCTTATTTGGCACAATTTCAGCTTTTTCATTTAACTGAAACTGAGATTGCGACTGTGGTTTTACCCAATTTTGTTCATATTCTGCTATCCAACTTTCAGATAAGGGCATACTGTTTCTTTTTAATTCATGTAACTGCTGGGCAATCTGCACAGTTAATGTAGCATTATTCTTTGAGCTAATCTTCAAAGCCCACTCACAGTTGCTGAGCAAAGCTACCCGGGTAAAATTAGCGCTGCCGATAACTAAAGTCTGCCAATCTTCGTGTTCAAAAAGATAGCCTTTAGCATGAAAACCGTTTTTAGAGGTGATTTTAACGCTTAAATTGGGAATTTTTAACAATTCACGGAAAACTTTAGGGTTGTTAAATCCTAAGTAGTCACCTGTAATTAAAGTACCCGTAATATTTCTTTTAGCCAAATCAGCCATGACTACTTTAAACGGAACAAGCATATCTTGAGTAATAAAAGCCACTGCCCAGGTAAAACTTTGGCAGCTAAGAAGCTCTTGACGCAGCGTCAGCCAGATATTCTCCTGTTTGTTATTTTGCAACAGTTTTGGTCCTAATAATTCATGTCCTGGATAGCTGGGATCATACAAACCGTTAAGAATGGCATCCTGCAAAGGCTCATTCATTCAACATCACCTCAAAGTTATTTTACACAAAAGAAAAAGAAACCCAACCCTTTGGATCTCTTTTTATTACTATTTATAAATCTATTTCCAATAAAATTGGGCAGTGATCGGCGCGCTCCCCAGTATCCATCATCTCGGAACGCTTGACCTTATCAGCAATTCTATTGCTTGTCAGCCAATAATCAATTCTCCAGCCTGAATTATTAGCCTTAGCAGTCCTTACACGTTGAGCCCACCAAGAATAAACTCCCTCAACGTTGCCATTTATTTTTCTAAAGGTATCGGTGAAGCCGGCCTTAAGCATTTTAGTAAAATCTGCTCGCTCTTCATCTGTAAAACCGGCAGAATGATGGTTTGTATCCGGATGTTTCAGGTCAATTTCATGGTGGGCACAATTATAATCTCCACTAGCTAATACCGGTTTTTCCTGATCCAACTTTTGCAAATACGCGATATATTTTTCATCCCATACTTGCCGTTCACTCAAGCGCTTTAGACCATTACCTGAGTTTGGCGTATAAACTTGGGTCACAAAATACTCAGGAAACTCCAAAGTAATAATTCTGCCTTCATGATCCATTGGCTCTGGTGCACCAATCACAGGATAAGTTACTTTAGGCTTAAGTTCTTTTTTGTATAAAAACATAGTACCAGCATAACCTTTACGGGCCGGTTCTTCTGATGAGCGCCATACTATATTATATTCTGGACACTCTTGAGCTAATATTGCCAAATGTTTTTTGGTAGGTCCTGTCGAGCGCAACTTTGTTTCTTGAATTGCGACAATATCTGCATTTTGAGCATGTATTTTTTCTAAAACCTGGCGTGTTGCCACTGCACGCGAGGAAGTTCCGGTTAAAGCTGCATTTAGTGAGTCGATATTCCACGAAATTAAGATCATTTTCTTCTCCTTATTATTCATTTTCTTCATTATATAGTTTTTTCACTGGGACTCAAAACTTCTATTATTTTTTTCAGTATTATTTTTTTAGCGGTATTAGGTATTCTTATTAAATTTGCTGTTATATTTTTCACTACCTCAGTAAAAAATAATTGTAATTTTTTTGTTTTGCTATAATCCCTTTTGCAGCATAAATGTAAGCGATTACTGATATAGCAGTATTTTTTAAAAAATAATTTTTTCACATTTTTATATTTTTCAATCACGTTAAGCAAGTGTATAATAGCACAAGAGACAACAATAATAATCTTTGGAGGTTAGATTTTATGACTAAAATTTATGCTTACGCCATTCGTAAAGATGAAGAACCTTATGTTCATGAATGGAAAGAGGCTCACAAGGATGTTGATGTTGATTTCACTGATCAACTTCTCACCCCTGAAACGGCTGAATTAGCTAAAGGTGCTGATGGTGTTGTAACTTACCAGCAACTGGATTACAAGGCTGATACTATTGAAGCCTTAGACAAATTAGGCATTCACAACTGGTCCATTCGTAACGTCGGTATTGACAATATTGACTTAAAAAAGGCTAAGGAATTAGGCTTTAAGATCACTAATGTTCCGGTATATTCACCAGATGCCATTGCCGAGCACGCTGCTATCCAAGCTGCTAGAGTTTTGCGTCAAGACAAGGTTATGGACGAAAAAGTTGCTAAGCATGATCTGCGCTGGGCACCTACAATTGGCCGTGAAGTGCGTGACCAAACTGTTGGTGTTGTAGGTACTGGCCATATTGGTCAAGTATTCATGAGAATCATGGAAGGCTTTGGCGCTAAGGTTATTGCCTACGATATCTTCAAGAACCCAGAATTAGAAAAGAAGGGTTACTACGTTGATGACTTAGATGAACTTTACGCTAAGTCTGACGTTATTTCACTTCATGTTCCTGATA
The DNA here is from genome assembly GCF_000967195.1 of Lactobacillus kullabergensis. GTDB lineage: Bacteria > Bacillota > Bacilli > Lactobacillales > Lactobacillaceae > Lactobacillus > Lactobacillus kullabergensis. The sequence continues at coordinate 101,370 of NZ_KQ033870.1, read as the reverse complement.
CTCCAGAAAATGTTCATATGATTAACGATGATTCGATCAAGAAGATGAAGGATGGCGTCGTTATTGTCAACGTTTCCCGTGGACCACTAGTTGACACAGATGCAGTTGCTCGTGGTCTTGACTCAGGTAAAGTCTTTGGCTTCGTGATGGACACTTATGAAAATGAAGTTGGTATTTTCAATAGCGACTTCAGTAATAAGGACTTTCCTGACAAGCGTTTAGCTGACTTGATTGCACGGCCAAATGTTTTGGTAACCCCACACACAGCCTTTTACACTACCCATGCTGTGCGTAACATGGTTATCAAGGCTTTTGACAACAACTTGAAGCTAATTAAGGGTGAAAAAGCTGATACTCCAGTTGATTTGGACAAAGAGTTTTAATCTCTAAACTTATTTTCCCTTCTTAAATACACTTTATTGTCAAAAAAGACATCAGATAAAATTATCTGGTGTCTTTTTAATTGATTATTTTAATTAGCAGAAACGTTTACCGCCTGAATTAGCGCGTTTCTAAAGCCTTCCTCTTCCAGTTTAGTTACGCCCCTAATTGTCGAACCGCCTGGCGTAGTAACTTCATCTTTTAGCTCCTCGGGCAATTTTTTACTAGCGAGTGCCAACTTACTGGTACCTAAAAGCATCTGGTTAATTATCTGGTATGATTCAGCTCGGTTAACTCCATTCTGTACTGCGGCATCACTGAGAGCTTCAACCATTAAATCAACGTACGCAGGCGTGCAACCAGCTACAGTACCATAAATGCCCAGCAAATTTTCAGGTACAACGTAAACTGCTCCCATTTGGGTAAAAATGTTTTTCACAGTAGTAATTACTGCCGGCTTTTCATCAGGTATAAAGCTGGCAACTGTAATACCTGCACCGATTTGTACCGGTGTATTGGGCACTATTTTGGCAAAAGAAGTTTCTGCTGGCAGCTTTTGATTAATTTGAATCAGATCGCCACCGCCAGTTGACAGAATAATGCCGTGATATTTTTGCCCTAAATTTTTGATGATTGTTTCAGTGGCAGATCCGCCTACTGCTACTATAACTGCTTGACAAGCATTAAAGTCCTCATAATTATTAATCAAACTTAAATGAAATTCAGCTGCCATTTTTTGGGCAGTGTGGTGGTGTCCACCATTAAAGACATAAAGGTCCTCACTGGGATTTTGAGCATTTAACAAGCCCTTAATAATTGCAGAACCAATCTTACCAGCTCCAATAAATCCAATTTTCATCAACAATCACCTTTTAAAAATCTGTTTGATCTGGATCATTTGCTACTTGGGCTGCTCCATGCAAACCATCAAGTTTTGCCATATCAGCCGCAGTAATAGTAAAGTCAAAGACCTGCAAATTAGCTTCAAGGCGCTCGCGATGAACTGATTTTGGTAGTGGAACAAAACCATGTTGCAATGACCAGCGTAATAAAACTTGTGCCGGACTTTTATCATAATGTTGCGCAATAGAAACTACCGTATCATTGGCAAACAAACCACCTCTACCCAGTGGCGAATATGCCTCGCTTAGAATACCAAGTTCTTTATTATAAGCCGTTACGTCTTCTTCCATATCACTAGGGTTGAGATAAATTTGATTAACAGCAGGACGGATCTTAGCGGTTTTTAGAAGCTCATCCAGATGTTTACGTCTAAAGTTGGAAACGCCAATTGCGCGAATTTTTCCTGCTTGAACTGCCTCTTCCATTGCCTGCCAACTTTCCGCATTCAATTCAGCCCAGTGTTCACGCACCGGGGCCGGATTAGGCCAATGGATTAAGTACAAATCAAGATAATCCAAATCCAGTTTAGTTAAACTTTCATCAATTGCTGCTTTAGTTTTCTGGTAACCGTGATGATCATTCCACAACTTAGTCGTCACAAATAAGTCACGCCTGTTCACTCCACTTTGTTTAATGCCCCGGCCAATGCTTTCCTCATTGCCGTAGGCAGCAGCAGTATCAATTAAGCGATAACCGAGACTCAGCGCATCCTCAACGGTTTTTTGAGCAACTTCACCATCAGGAGTTTGCCAAGTTCCCAGTCCGATAACTGGGATTTTGACGCCATTATTTAATTCATAAGTGTCATTTAAAGATTGAATTTTGCTAGTCATAATTTTTCACCTCTCACCACTATTATACCGAACTGAGCTATACTTCTACAGCAAAAAATAGCAATTATTGCGGCTGTTTTTGAAAGTCACTTTTTAGTAAAGTTACAAATTGCGGATAAGTAGTTACTTCATACAGCGGATGCAGATTCATCTTATTCTTGCGCCTGCGATGGTTATACCAAATACTGTCAAAACCATAGTTTTCTGCTCCTAATATGTCTGACTGCAGTCCGTCACCAAAAAAGACAGTATCTGCTGGACCAATATTAGTATGAGCAAAAAAGTAATCAAAAATACGGGTATCAGGCTTAGAAAAACCAGCTTCTTCAGATGTCACAATTAAGGAAAAATAATCCTTAATCCCCGCTAATTCCAAGCGATGCCTTTGCATGAAGGTCTCACCGTTGCTTAAAACCGTTAAGCAATAATTTTGTTTACGGGCATACCGCAAAGTATCAACAACTCCCGGCAGCAACTTGTACGACTCACCAAAATAAGAACGATATTCATTCATTATTGCTAAGCCATCAACTGCAATACCCAAATTTTCTTTAATAAAATTGGTAAAAGCCATTCTACTCAGCTGCTCATAATTGATCTTGCCTTGTTCCAGCTTACGCCACAGTCCTTGATTATATGCATGGTAATCACGTTGCATCTCATCAGTCAACTGCCAGTGATGTGCTTTAAAGAGACTATGCAAAGCAAAACTTTCCGTGGCAGCAAAGTCAATCAAAGTATCATCAACATCAAAAATTATTTGTTTATAACGCAAGCAATTTCTTCCTCTCCAAATATTCCTAAGAATATAATGCGTATTCACTAAAAATAGTGTGGAGATTCATTATAACAATATTTCACTGATAAAGGACATAATTAACTATTTTTAAATTTTGCTTACATTGCTACTGCTATTTCACAAAATAAGATATAATATCCTTTAATTTAAGCAAAAGGGGTGATTGGGCATGTTTACATTATTAGTGATTTTGTTTCTCATTTGGCTTTTGGTCAAAATGGGAATTGGGATTGTCAAAATCCTATTTTTCCTTTTAGCTTGTGCTCTTGCTTTCTTTTTCTTAATTCACTTATTCATTCCTGCAATTATTTTTCTGGGCTTAATCTTCCTTTTCTTCGTAGCAGTCAGGCATTAGTTTTACTTTAAAAAAATTAAAGATATATTCAAGCATAATAAGTATTAGATTCAACTTATTGTGCTTTTTTCTTGCTTTGAATTCTATATATTTTTTTATTAGTCCCAATAACCTACTCGGACATCAAGTTAAGACTTTTGTTCGTGTTTGGATGCAATCTTTGCTCTAGAAAATACAAGATATTGTGGTATAGTTCTAATTGTAGCCATAGATGATGTGTCTGTGGAACAATTTATCAATTTTAAGGAGTAACTTTGAACATGAAAAATACGAGCATAACCTTAGATCAGGGTTACATTGATCAAGTGAAACAAAATGTCACTCCCCATTGGGGAGAGCTTGGCTGGGTTACTTATAAAAGGACCTATGCCAGATGGCTTCCTGAAAAAAATCGTTCCGAAAATTGGGACGAAACGGTTAAACGCGTAATCGAGGGCAACATTAATTTGGATCCCCGTCTCAAAGATTCTCCTGCAACAGAAGTAGTTGATGAACTAACAAACGAGGCTAAGGATTTATTTAAACTGGTTTACGGTTTAGGTGCAACACCTTCTGGAAGAAACCTGTGGGTTTCTGGTACAGACTACCAAAAGCGCAATGGTGACTCTCTGAATAATTGCTGGTTCATTGCTATTCGGCCGCAAAAATATGGTGACAGTCATATAGTGCCAGATTATTTAGGCCAAGAACAAGAAGCCGTTTCAATGCCCTTTTCATTTCTTTTTGACCAATTAATGAAAGGCGGCGGCGTTGGCTTTTCTGTTGTGAAAGACAATATTAAAAAGATTCCTGCAGTTGATACTAAAATCGACTTGGCAGTCGTGATTGACAAAAAGAGTGCTTCATACGCAGATTCAGTTAAGTTGGGTGCGACTGACAAAGCTGAATGGGCTAAGCAAAATGAAGATAAGTCAGATTATATTTATTACAACTTGCCTGATACCCGCGAGGGCTGGATTTTAGCAAACGCTCGTCTAATTGATATGCACTTTAATCAAACCAATTCTGAAAATAAGACCAAACTGGTACTCGATATCAGCAGAATTCGTCCTTACGGAGCTAAAATTCACGGTTTTGGCGGCACTGCTTCTGGACCAATGCCATTGGTGGAAATGCTTTTTGATATTAACAACATCATTAATAACCGTGTTAACAGCAACTTAACCTCTGTTGATTGTACTGATATCTGCAATTTGATTGGTAAAACTGTTGTTGCCGGCAATGTCAGAAGGTCAGCAGAGCTCGCTTTAGGTACGAATACTGACCAAGACTTTATCACGATGAAACAAGATAAAGATAAACTCTACCACCACCGCTGGGCCTCAAATAACAGTGTAGCTATTGACTCTAACTTTAATGAATACGAACCAATCGCAAACGGTATCAGGGAAAACGGTGAACCCGGAATAGTTAACCTTGACTTATCTCGTAATTATGGCCGGATTATTGACGGCTATCAAAAAGATATTGATGGTGACGTTGAAGGTACTAACCCTTGCGGAGAAATTTCCTTGGGTAATGGTGAACCATGCAACCTGTTTGAAGTATTTCCATATATTGCAGAACAAGAAAATTGGGATCTGAAAGACGTTTTCAGATTAGCAACTCGTTTCGCTAAGCGGGTAACCTTCAGTGACTATGACTGGGAAATTTCCCGTAACATCATTTATAAGAACCGGAGAATTGGTGTTTCCATGTCAGGTATCCAAGACTGGCTGTTAAATGACTTGGGTCACCGCGTTGTTACCGGCTTTGAAGACAGTATTGATGAAGAAACTGGTGCAAAAATCAAGAAACCAATTTACGATCCTCAAGGAATTAAAATGGTTACTGAAGCTTACCAAGCCGTCATCGATGCTGATAAAGAATACAGTAAGACTTTGAATTGTAATGAATCAATCAAGCACACAACTGTTAAGCCTTCAGGTACTGTTGCCAAACTGGCTGGAGCTTCTGAGGGAATGCACTTCCACTATGCCGGTTACCTCATTCAAAGAATCAGATTCCAAGCTTCTGATCCGCTGCTCAAAGCACTTGACGCTTGCGGTTACTATTCAGAACCAGATATATACTCACCAAACACGACTTGTGTTGAATTTCCATTACGTGCTGCTCACGCTGATAGTAAAAACTTCGCTTCAGCTGGCACAGTTTCAATTGAAGAACAGTTTGCAACGCAAGCATTCCTGCAAACTTACTGGTCAGATAATGCAGTTAGTTGTACTGTTACTTTCCAAAGCGATGAAGGTGACAAGATTACTTCACTCTTTAAGCAATACCGTCATGTAATTAAGTCAACTTCACTGTTGCCATACTATGGCGGCTCACTCAAGCAAGCGCCAAAAGAGCCGATCGATAAAGAAAAATACGAAGAAAGAAAAGCCCAGATTACCGATGATGTCGCTCAAGTCTTTGCTGAGCAAAATGATGATCAAAAAGACTTGGAGTTAGTTGACCAAACTGACTGTGAATCCGGTGCATGTCCTGTTAAATAATTTAAGTAGGCGAATTTATAATTATGAAAAAAAGCAAGCTGCCAATAATTGCTAGTGTTGCAACCATTTTTGCCTTTACTTTATCCGGTTGCCAGAACAATCAGACCCAGCAAAAACCTAAAGCAAATAATAATATTTCTGTTAGCTATGTTTTAGCTACGAAAAAAGATACAGAAAAAAAGACAGTTAAAGTACCTAAAAAGTCTACTGTTATGACTGGTCTAAAAAAGGCCTGGAAAGTAGAAAGCAATAAAGGGTTCATTACTGCAATTGATGGTAAAAAGCAAAATGCCAAAAAGAAAATATACTGGACTTACACCGTTAACGGAAAATACGCTACCAAAGGTGCTAACCAGCAAAAAGTCGCAAGTAACGATAAAGTAAAATTCACTTTAGCAAAAATGAAATAAAAAAGTCCGTGCAAGCGACTAAGTACGAAATATTTTAGTGCTTGCACAAAAAATTTATAGATTGGGAGTTTTTATATGAAAAAAAGCAAATTATCTGTTTTAACCGGAATTGCCACTATTTTTACCTTTACGTTTGCAGGTCTTGAAACAACCCAAAACGTCCAACAAGTTGATGCCAGCAGCAAGATTAAAGTCACTTATACTCTGAAAGTACACAACAAGACTTACAAAAAGAAGACTGTTAAATTGCCGAAGCACTCAACAGTAATGCGCGGTTTAAAGAAATGCTGGAAAGTAAAGAGTACGAATGGTTTTATTACTTCTATTGCTGGTAAGAGCCAAAAACCAAGTAAAAAAATCTATTGGACCTACAGAATTAATGGTAAGTTCGCCCAAAAAGGCGCAGCAATCCAAAAATTGGCAAACAAAGACAAGGTTAAATTTACTTTAGCAAAAACTAGCTTCTAAAGTTTGCTATGGTACGTAATTCAACCAAGAAATTAGCATTATTAGCCATTTTAACTGCCATGTGCGTGGCACTAAGAATTTTTAAGATTATACCTGTACCTAATGTCCAGCCAGTGACTGATATCTTAATGATTGTGACTTTAAATATTGGTTTTGGTTTTGGCTTTGCCTTAGCTCTTTTAACCATGGTCGTCTCCAACATTTACTTAGGCTTTGGCATCTGGACTGTATCACAGGTTTTAGCTTACGGCGGTTGCGTTTTAACCGTTGCTTTGCTAGGTAAATTTACACCGCTTAAAAAGCACTTTACTTTACAATTAATTCTCGCCGTTTTTCTTGGCTGGGAATATGGCTGCTTTGTCGACTTCGGTATGTCTATTTTTGGTGGTTTTAACGCCTTTTTAGCATATTGGGCCGGCAGTCTAGTCTTTGACACTTATCATGCAATTGGTGATTTAGTATTTTATCCCATTTTATACAAACCACTAAACATTGCTCTAGATCATTATAAACGGAGGCTGTTATGACAATTAAAATTTATACCAAGGTCGGCGATCAAGGTTTCACTAAACAGGTTACCGGTAAAATGGTTCCTAAATATGATTTGCAAATTGTCGCCGTTGGTGATATTGATGAGCTTGATTCATATCTCGGAGTTGTAATTGCCAACTTGTCTGCCAAATGTCAAAAATTGCATGATCCTTTACAAGATCTGCAACGTGACCTATATGAGCTTGAAAGTGACATTGTTGTCAAAAGGCATGAAGAAATTACGACAGAAAAAGTAGAAAATCTGGAAAAACAAATTGATGACCTCAATAAACAAATTCCTAAAACAACCCATTTCATTCTACCTGGCGGTTCGGTTACTGCAACTCATTTACATTATGCACGTACAGTTGCCAGACGAGCAGAACGGTCAATGGCTAAGTTGAACGCTGAGGAGCAAAAACTTGCTCCTGCTTGTTTAAAATATATCAATCGCCTGTCAGATTATCTTTTTATCTTAGCGCGCTACGCCAACGTCTTAGATGGTGTGCCAGAGGTCAAAAGTAAAATCAAATAATTTTACTCATATTAAAAAAGCGGAGTAGTTTCAAATTAAGAAACTACTCCGTTTTTAGTTTATTTAAAATTAATACTTTACTGCCACCACAGTTTGATCAATCCCTGTGTACCCAGGTCGCCTAAATGCTTTTCATCAACCAAAGTCTCATATAACTTTTTAGCTTCTTCAGTAGCAGGTAATTCAATTTTCATTTCTTTAGCTGTCTCTAAAGCAATGCGTAAATCTTTCAAAAAATGTTTACTGAAAAAGCCTGGGGTATAGTCACCTTTTAAAACTCTCGGACCGTAATTACTTAGACTCCAGTTAGCAGCACTACCCGCACCGACGGTTTTGAGAACTGCTTCTAGGTCAAGGCCGGCTTTTTTAGCATAAACAAGCATTTCTGTCATACCAGTCATCGTCCCTGCAATCATAATTTGGTTTGCCATTTTGGTATTCTGACCCGCACCAGCTGGTCCAAAAAAGTGAACTTGCTTGCCGAAATCCTTAAAAACAGGTTCCAAGTTTTGATAAGCAGATTCATCTCCACCTACCATGATGGTTAAAGTGCCATTTTTAGCGCCCAGGTCACCACCGGAAACAGGAGCATCCAGTACTTTAGCGCCCTGCTTTTCACCTGCAGCAAATATTTTTTGTGCTAAAGCTGGTTTTGAAGTTGTCATATCAACCAGGTTTTTACCTTTGACATCCGCCTGCAAAATGCCGTTATCGCCGAAATAAACCTGTTCAACATCTTTTGGAAAACCTACAATTGTAAAAATCGTGTCTGCATGTTCAACAACAGCTTTAGGATTCTCACACCAAGTGGCACCCTGAGCAACTAAATTATCCGTCTTGCTTTTTGTCCGGTTATAAACCCATAACTGATGATCAGCCTTTAACAAATTAAGACAAATTGCATTGCCCATTACGCCAGTGCCAATAAAACCTATTTTCATCATCAACATCTCCCTTATAAAAACGTTTTCTTGACAACTTAATCATACCACTAACTTATCTTTAATAAGTTAGTTTTTATTTATTTAGATTTTCACTAATAAATATTTTGGCATGGGTACCATATTCTGGCATCCCCAGCAATATAAAATTTTTAACTGACCATTTGCACTTAGATAAATATTCTGACTTATGCTTAACTAGTACATTTTTAAATAAAAAATTTTAGTTTGCTATTTGACTTAACCTTAACATTAAGTACTACAATTTTGATAATTATAAAATTTTATGTTGCAGGTATGTTGCAGGTGAGATCAATTCACACAATTGCTGGCTCACTATCATAGTAAAATATTTTATAATTATTAATAAAGATTGAATAAATTAGTGCAGGAGGCACTTTAAATGAACAAACACGAAGATTTTTTACTAAACCACATTGCCGGACCCAAAGATTTGAAAAAATTAAGTATTTCCGAAATGGAACAGTTAGCCCAGGAAATCAGAACATTAATCTTAGAAAAAGATGCAGTTGAAGGAGGGCATCTAGGTCCCGACTTAGGAATTGTAGAGGCCACAATTGCCTACCATTATGTCTTTAATGCTCCCGAAGACAAAATTATTTGGGACGTTTCGCACCAAACATATCCCCATAAAATGTTAACAGGACGGGCACAGGCCTGGCTTGATCCCGACCACTATGAAGACGTTACTCCATATTCTAATCCGGACGAAAGTCCTTATGATTATTACTCAATCGGTCACACTTCAACTTCTATTGCCCTAGCCACAGGCATGGCTAAGGCGCGTGACTTAATGGGCAAACATGAAAACATCATGGCTTTGATCGGTGACGGTTCCATGACTGGCGGACTCGCCTTTGAAGGTTTAAACAATGCCGCAATTGAAAAACATAACTTGGTAGTTGTAGTTAATGATAATCAATGGTCAATTGATGAAAATATTGGCGGCTTAGTGATTGCTCTAAAGAAATTACGTGATTCAAACGGTCAGACAGCAGAAAATCCCTTTACAGCTATGGGCTTTGATTACCGCTATGTTGCAGACGGTAATAACCTTGCTGATATGATTGCCGCTTTTAAGGCAGTTAAAGACGTTGACCACCCAATTTTATTACACATTAATACGCTTAAAGGCAAGGGCTATGAGCCTGCAATCAATGATGAAGAAGCTCACCACTGGGTATCACCGTTTAATTTACAAAATGATCAACCACTTGCTCCAGAAAGTCAGGAACCTACCCCTAATTCAGTGGCGCTTGACGTGATTAAAGATGAGATTAAAGCAGGAAAGAATGTCATGGCGATAGATGCGGCTATTCCGGGTGTCTTTGACCTGGAAGCGTTCAAAAAAGAATTTCCCGATCATTACACGGACGTGGGCATTGCTGAACAAGAGTCAGTTGCTTTTGCTACTGGTTTTGCTAAAGAAGGTGGTATTCCAGTTCTAATGGAAAATTCTACTTTCCTACAACGTGCTTTTGACCAACTTTCTCACGATACGGCTGCCAATGACCTGCCTGTCGTAATGTTAGTTGCGGGAGGACGAATTTCTAATCAATCTAAGACACACTTGGGCATCTTTGACCAAGTAATGATTTCTAATTTACCTAATTGGATTTACTTAGCTCCTACTACGCTAGAAGAAGAAAAAGCAATGATTAAGTGGGCAATTAGCCAAAGAAAACACCCCGTTGCTATTAAAATGCCGGCTAATGTGCCAGACTCAGACGAACAAATAGTAGCGACTGATTATTCAGAAATTAAGTATCAAGTTAAACCAGGTAAAGATGTGGCAGTTTTGGCACTAGGAGATTTTTATCAATTAGGTAAAGACGTGGCAACTAAATTAGGAGCTACCCTAGTTAATCCACTCTCTGCCAATATTTTGGACAAACAAGCACTGAACCAGTTAGCAGCTAATCACCTGTTAATTGTTACTCTTGAAGATAACTCTCTAGATGGTGGTTTTGGTCAAAAAGTGGCATCCTACCTTGGTAAAACCAAAGTTAAAGTACTTAATTACGGTCAAAACCGCGTTTATACTGACCAAACTCCAGTTAAAGAAATTTACCAGCAAAATCATTTAACTATTGAGCAAATTGTGGCGGATGTGCAACAGAATTTATAAACTGCAAACTATGGCTACAGTAGGGGCTGATTAATAATGACCAGAAAGCGTAAGGCCATTCTTTTTAGTATATTAATAATAGTCATACTGCTATCAAGCATTTACTTTTTAAAAAATAATTACCAAAAAGAAAATGGTGCCAGCATTCGCATCGATACGCCAACACTTTTTGTACATGGCTGGGGCAGCAGTTACCACGCTGAAGAAAGCATGGTCGCTTATGCCCAAAAACAGCATGCTACTAATTCTGTTATTCGTGCCGATGTTAGCTCTAATGGTAAAGTCACCTTAATAGGGACAATAAAAAAGCGGGCCAAAAACCCGGTAGTTGAAGTCAACCTCCAAAATAATAAGAGCATTTTTGCTGGAACAAATAATCAAATTGCTGCCATGAACAAAAGCAGCAATTATATTAAAGACGTAATTAATGCACTGCAAAAAAGGTATCGTTTTAATTGCATCAATTTAGTAGGACATTCAATGGGTAATTTACAAATTGCCTATTACTTGCGCAATAATGCCACTAATTCGCACATGCCTAACCTAAATAAACAGGTTTCAATTGCCGGCCATTATAACGGTTATATTGGAGAACAAGGGGCACCAAATAAAACTGTCTTAAATCGCGCTGGCAAACCGCAAAAAATGAGTGCAGGTTACCGCGAACTTCTAAGTTTGAGAAAAAAATTTCCTCAAAATACTGACGTCTTGAATATCTATGGTGATATGGGGTCTGGCAGTGATGGTGACGTTACCGTTAACTCTGCCCGTTCTTACCGTTACTTAGTCAGTAAACGCGCCCGTTCATATCAGGAAAAAGAAATTAGAGGTTCTCGCGCTCAACACAGTAAACTACACGAAAATACTAAGGTTGACCGTTTATTAGTTAACTTTCTCTGGTAATTAGCTTATTGTATTTTACCTTGGTCGTATAAACTAATCTTATTTTTCAAACGAACAATAGTAGCCTGAATGTTCTGATCTTGCTTTTCTAACCTATGCAATTCTTTGACTAAAATTTGCCGTCTGGGTTTCTTAGTATCACTGCCCTGCTGCATCAATTTAGTATATTCCAGCAAATCATTAACTGGAATTTTAACTTGACGCATGCACTTAATAAAACTAATCCAGGTAAGATCTTTTTCCTCATAGTTTCTAACTCCGTGCTCTTTTTTGACTTCAGGTATCAGACCCATTTTTTCATAATACCTGAGTGTTACAGGGGTTAATTCTACCTTTTCTGCTACTTCTGATATTTTCATTATTGTTCCTCTTTCTGATAGACCTAAACTTAGATCTAAGTTTAAGCATTAGCTAAAAAAATATTGAGTTAAACACAGCGATTGTTCTTGCTTGTTTTATCTAATATTGATTGAAAAGTAACCTATAGTTAATAGTTATAGACGCTTTTTATCTTTCGATTTTACCGATTAGTTAAAATTTTAGTCATACTACTTTTTTATGTAAAATACTTTTTAAACATGATCTAGTATAACTTGTTTGCATTAAAGGGACTTTTTAGAGGCAAAAACAATTTAGCAAGGAGAAGATAATATGGAACTAAGAGTTTTAAATTACTTTGTAGCCGTGGCCCAAGAAGGCAATATGACCCGTGCTGCCAGAAAGCTGCTTATCTCCCAGCCAGCTTTATCAAGGCAAATTGCTGAACTGGAAGCTGAACTTGGCATTAAATTGTTTAGCCGTAAGTCGCGGCATTTAGCTTTAACTCCAGCAGGTCATTATTTACTTGAACAGGCACAGGAAATTTTAGATTTAACTGCTAAAACGAAAAGAAACTTGACAAAAGCTTCTTTTATTAGTGGCGATTTAACCATCGCTGCGGGAGAAAGCCTCGGGATGCAGCGGGTCATGAATGTGGTCAGCGCAATTATTAAAGAGCATCCTTCTGTTAAAATTCACTTATTAAGTGGGGACTACAGTTATGCCGAACGCAAGTTAGACAACGGGACGGTTGACTTTGCAGTCATTATCGGGAACATTCCTTTAGCTAATTACGCCTCTTTAACTTTACCCGAAAGAGATACTTGGGGAATTTTAATGCCTGCTAATGATCCTTTAGCGCAAAAAGCAGTGATCAAACCAAGAGATTTACAAGGACGCTCTTTATTAAATTCACAGCAAGCGCAAAAAATGCACCTTTTTCAAAACTGGCTAGGAAATTATTATGATTCAGTCAATTTTATTGGCAGTTATAATTTAAACTTCAATGGCACTTTGATGGTTAAGAATCATGCCGCATTAATGCTTACTTTAGATAAATTAGCTGATACTTCGAAAAATTCGGGCATTACGTTTAGAAAATTGCAGCCAGAGCTGCAGCAAGCTATCAGGGTAGTTTGGAAACACGGTGTTAATTTATCACCAGTCGCAGAATTATTTTTAAAATTATTGCAGGAATCAATTTTTGAAAAATAAAATTTTATGCGAAAAACTGATTACAGTTAATCAATAAAAAGTATTATACAATGGCCTAATCAACATAGGACAATTATGACTCAAATTGACGAGAAAATTGATGTTTTAGATTGGATTTATTGATTTATATACATATCGCTGGGATTATCAGACCCTATTTGAAGAAGTGATGGAGCTCTCTGCATGATTTAGTCGAGGCAGTAAAAGTTAATTATGTGTATCGCTGTTTCAGCAATGCTTGCCTGATAATTAGGAAAAGTAGTCAAAAATATTACAGAAAAAACATTATAGGAAATTGATTTAGAACCATTTAGCAGCACTAGTTACACTTCACCTGTTATAGACTCTCATACTCCAAAAGATCATCACCTCACTCATCAATTAAAAAAGAAAATTATTTTTGATGAAATTTCGAGGTTTTATTATTACACTAAATCACTTACACAAAAGCTGAAATAATAATATACAGTAAGTCAAACAAAAGGATTATTCCTACAGAATTTTAGGAATAATCCTAGTTTTAAATTTATATAATTAGTCATAATTTTCCATTCCGAAATATAATTCTATTTTGAATTATATTTCAGTGGATAACGATTTTTTCGTTGAAGATAATTCATTAATTTTATCTGAAACAGAGCAAAAGTATTTATACTTTTTTTGATAATGCTTAATAAATTTAAGTTTTGGTTTTACTTTTTGCTCATTATTTTCATGTATACAAATCTCTTCATGCAATGCTAATAATCCAATAATTGCTGCTCCCGTTACAGCTTCAATAGAATTTTTAAATCTAATTACTGTGGTATTAAAAACATTCGCCACTATATTTGCCCAAACATCACTTTTTGAGCCACCGCCTAATAGAATTAAATTATCTAATTTTTGTTCCTTATTATTATATATTAAATACAAAGATTTTAATGTAAATATCACTCCTTCTAATACTGCCAAATTCAAGTCAAATCTATTATCATTTATACTTAAATTGTAAAACGTACCGGTAAGATTAGGATTTTTATATAAGTACTTTTCTCCTGAAAGATAAGGCAAAAACAAGATTTCGTTATTTATGATTTTTTCACTAGAAAATTTTTGCTCATTATTATAATTGGTTGCTTGTAAAACATCATTTACCCACCAGTCAAATGATCTTCCGCCTGTTGAAAGAGATGTTTGCGCTAAAATATATTTTTTATCTAAGTACCTAAATAGAATATTTTTACCAGATAAAGAAAGATGCTTATTTTCCGTTAAGACTACTCCAGAAGTTCCTAAAGACAAAACCAGTTTTGTTTTTTCAAAATACTTAGTAGCAAGTACAGTAGCAGCATTATCTCCAGTTCCGGTAAAAACTGGTATTGTTTCTTTAATAGACAATTGTTGACAGATATTGCCTTTTAAAAGTCCAACTTGTTCAGTGGATTTTTGAATATTAGGTAATATTCCAATATCTATCCCAAAGTACTCACATATTTTTTTTGACCATTTGCCTTTTTCTAAATCCATTAAACAAGATACAGAAGCATCACAAAAGTCTGTAGCAATTTTATCAGTCAGAAATGTGTTTATATAATCCTTGCACATACAAATCTTTTTTAAACGTTTAAAATTATTTGGTTCATTTTCTTTAAGCCATATTAAGTTAGCTAGTGGACTTCCTGTTGAAATAATATTTGCATTATACTTAAAGTCCAGTTTTTTCCCCAAAGCAACTTTTAAATCAGTAATAATATTTTTTGTTCTTTTATCATTCCACATTATTGCTTTTCGTATTGGTGCATTTTTTTCATTTAAAAATACGAGTGTATGCATCTGCGCTGTGGGGCAAATTCCTTTGATACTTTTAGAAAATGGCATTTTGAAAATTTTTAAAAGTTCAGTACATATAATATCAGTCCATACGGCAGGATTAATTTCTGTCCAGTCTTTATTCAAAGTATCATATTTATATTTAACGGCATTAGAATAATAATTTTTAAGTTCTCTATCAACTACAGAAAATTTTATAGAAGATGTTCCTATGTCAATCCCTAACAATAGTTTTTGATTATCGATGTTGCTCACCTCCTGACCAAAATAATTACTAAATATTTATCCAATAATTAGTTAAAAACTGGTTTTCGATCAGCTATCGAAAACCAGAAAATTAATTTTAGTCAATATTATCCATAATATCTTCTACAGTCTTTGCCACACTATTTATCCCTCTTTGAGATAAAGTTTTTAAATCAAAAGCATTATGATCATTTTCATATGCTTTACCAAACGTTGAAATGAATTTTTTCCTTATATCCGCACCGTAATTCACCTTGATTAGATTATATTCTTTTGCATGCCTTACATCGTCAAAAGGTATACCTGAACCACCATGTAGTACTAATGGTACTTTTGATATTCGTGAAATCTCTTTTAATAAAGGAAAATCTATATTTGGCTTTTCTTTTAATCCATGGACATTCCCAATGGAAACTGCTAAAAGATCACACTGAGTTTTAGACACAAACTCAGCGACATCATCTGGATTTGTTTTACCCTCATTTTCACTCAATGCTTGTGCTTCTTCTTTACCACGAATTGCCCCTAGTTCTGCCTCAACTGGTATATTAAAATAATGGCAGTATTCACTAATCCGCTGAACTTCTGAAATATTTTCAGATAAGGGCAGCTGTGACATATCTATCATCACAGAAGTAAACCCTGCATCAATACAATTCTTTACGTCCTCGAAAGATTTGCCATGATCCAAGTGCAAAGAAATAGGGACATCAACATCCAACTTTTCCATTGCAAAATCAACCATTTCCTTAATAATTTTAGGATTCGAAAGCTCTAAGTTATTTGATGAGATCTGAACATATCCTCCTTTTCCGGTTGATTGAAGGCCTTTTACTATGCCATATGTCATCTCAAAATTAGTAGTATTAAATGCAGGTAATACTATTTTCTTATCTTGTGCATATTTCATTAACGTGTAACCATTAACTATTTTCAATGAGGTATCCTCCTTATTATTTACTTTAATCCGTTAAAAAGATCTTTAAGCAATTCTTCTTTATTGCAATCTTTTGCAAGAACACTTGAAACTCCGGTACCATCAGCGCCCAATTTTATAATTCTGGACACATCAGAACCACAAGTTATTCCTGCTCCTTCCATAATTAGAATATTAGGATTTACTTTCTTTATTTCTTTCATAGTTTCATGTACATATTTGTCGTCACTAGTTTGGCCAGTTCCAATCAATTGATTAGGCTCACATAATATGATGTCAGGATTAGCGTGAGCAATTACTCTGGCTTCTTCAGCAGTATCAACACAAACAATAGAAACAATTTCCAAGTCCCTAGCTTTATTTATAGCGGCAATTATTTCTTTAAAAGTTAATTGTGCTTCCATATGATTAATAAAAGTTGCTTGAACGCCTATTTCCTTTAACGATTCTAAAAGAGGCCTTCCCATACCTTTCCCTAGACCTAATCCATCGGCACTTTGAGAAGTGACTATTACATTTTTGGTGTTATTAATTATATTTAGCAGTTCTGTTGGTGGAGCAGCAAAGAAGATAGTTGATTCAATTTTTTCTGCAAGCTTATCAGTAATCCGCGCTAAGTCCAGTAAATCCTGCCCAATGAGATATGATTTAGGGCTTACTGAAAAAAATGGTGTTTTTATTTTGGGTTTCAAGTCAAATCCTTCCTTCTTTTTTTCAAATAGTTAATTCATTTGTTCTTCGATTTTTTGACTACATGTCTTTAGTGCATTGAAAAAAATATCATTTTTATTCTTTTCAACATCATGAATATTTCTTCCAATTAAATCTAAACGCTTTTTAAAAGGGGCTAAATTAGTAAATCCATATAAATACTCACACTCAACAATTTTTCCATCTGCATTTGTAACCACAATTAACATGACTTTTCTTAATTTATTGACTTTTTCGACAGCAATAGCCATGAATCCTTCTGTTTTTTGAAACTTTTTTTTAATTAACGAGATTCTTTTATTAACTTTTTTAAAATATATTAAAGAAGAAAGTGAATTTACAAACCAAAGAATAATGAAAAAAAGTAATGTGATTAATGGATTATTCATAACTTAACTCCTTATCATTCACTTATAGTCCGAAAGAAAATACGTATCCGATTAATACTGCCAAAGGACCTGTTAGAAGTTTGCTGAATAAAAATGCAGGTACTCCAGCTTCAATTGTTTTAGAATCTGCTTCCATTAAAGTAAGACCAACAGGTACAAAGTCAGCTCCGACCTGTGCATTCACAGCGTATAGTGCAGGAAGCGCAAAGCTTGGTGGAATAGCACCTTTTGCAATCTCATTTCCTACTAATACACTCATTACTTGAGCCAAAATAGCTCCAGGAACAATTAAAGGTGACAGAAATGGAATACTGCAAATCAACGCTAGTAATAATAATCCCCATAAATTTCCAGCCAGAGGAGTTAAAACATTAGCAATTATTTTGGCAAAGCCGGTATAGTTGATGATTCCTATTAGCAAAGAAACAAACAGCATAAAGGGAATAATGTTCTTTATTAAGTTATCCACTGTTTCTCTTGCCGCAGAATATATTACGTTGATTGCGTTACCCACGCCCACGCCAATTTTATTAACAGCTTCCATTACTGGATTTTGTTTTTTCTTTCCTAATTCTGAACTTTCAAATTTTTTCCTGGCTTCTTTAGTAATGCTTTTTTCTGGGGCTGCCTTTTCTTTATTTTCGGCTATATTCTTGTCACTATTCTCAGCGGTACTATCTTCTGAAGTAGATTCAATATTATCAACTTTTACTCCAGAAACAAAAATATCTTCTTTGATATATTGTGCTAAAGGACCTGAAGGTCCACCTCGTTTAACATTAATTGTGGGAATACCTAATTTTGGATAAGTACCGCAACGAGCAACCCCAGCACAATCAATTACTACACAGAAAGCAACAGATGTGTCAACAGGGTTCGTAAACTGATCTATGACTTCGGCATCAGTCATTTCACCAATTTTTTCAGCAACGGGATGAATGCCACCAGTAGTAACGCTTAGAACATATTTCTTTTCCCCGTGTGGAGAAAGCACTAATGGGCCGCCCCATCCGCCTTCACCATGCGATACTTTGACAGATTTATTCATTAAAATAACCTCCTAACTATAAATGTTTAGCTATGCTTGTCGCCTATGTTTGAGAAAAATTGTTAATTTTTCTGTTACGATTCCTCTTACAAGAATTATTACAAATGCGCTTAGCAAGTATCTAACAGCTAAATCGCTTTTATTCGCAACTTTGCCAAAACCTGCTGATATACCGAGCCAAACGAAGAGCTCTGAAGAATTAGCATGTGGAAATAAACCAGTGATTGGGTGTAACATTGAAACTGTGGCATCATAAAAGCCAGGCTTATAATCTTCTTCCAAAAACTTTCCTACTGTATAACACATGGGATTGGCAAAGAAAAAACAAGCTAAAAATGGCAGTATTGTGTAGCGCATAATTGTAAATTTGGTGAGCTTTTTCATAAAGTTCATGACACGTTGCTCACCAACAAATTGAATAACTGCGTTTACTGCTAAAATCATAACTGCAACTAAGGGAATAACACCTGTAATAAAGCTAACAAATTGGTCTGCAGCAGCTTGGAATAAACCTGTGAAGTGCTCTGCAAAAGATGACAAATAATTCATATACAATCTCCTTTCTATATATAATTTCTATCTAGTTTGAGCAGAACGTTTATATATGTTAATATACGTCTATAGACGGCCATCTACAAGATGTATGATATAATGAAACGCTTTCAGTTGTCAACAGCATTTTTTAATTTGTTTATTTAAACCATAAAAGAAAAACATTCTTTTATTTTCTTAGGTTAAAGTAAATCATCTTTTAATGATTTTATTTTTGCCGAAAAATACTGGCTTAATTCTATTAAAAAATACTGGTAATTTGTATATAATAAAAGGAGAACGAATATGAAAACTTTTTCGACTAAAATAATTGATATTGGTACCGAAGCACCAGATATGTTTAAGGCTGGTTTTTTTATTCTTTTTGGAGAAGAAGTGCCTGCTGAATTAAAGGACTATTGCTACATTATAAAAATTAATCCTATTGCCAGTGAAATAGTTCCTGGTAAAACTTTGGTTTTAGGTCATCAAAAAACTATCATTACATCAGTTGGAGTCGATGCTGCAGCAAATTTAAAAAATTTAGGACATGTCACTATTAAGTTTGATGGCTCTACCACAGCGGAATTACCTGGTACAATATATGTTAAAAAGATTAATGATTTTCATTTGTCTATAGGAGATAGCATAGAAATCATTTAATTAAAGGAGTTTATTATGTTAGAACGAGATTCGCCAACACCACTATATGAACAAGTTGAAGCGCTTATTAAGAAGAATATTCTCAATAAAACTTGGCCCAAAGGCAAAAAAATTCCTACTGAAACAGAACTTATGAAAAAGTTTGGTGTTAGTAGAGGAACTTTAAAACGTGCAATTTCTAATTTGCAAAAAAATGGTTATCTTGTTCAAAGGCAAGGATTGGGAACTTTCGTTCAAGCTGATATTGAAATTCCTTTGGAAAGAGGACTATACTCTTTTGCTGAGTACTTTCAAGCCCACCACATTGACTATTCTAATAAAATTTTATCAGCCAAAATACCGAAAAAAACAAGCAAAGATATAGCCGATAAGTTGGGAATTACTATTACTGATAAGTATCTCTGTTTACGTAGACTGCGTGAGGTTGAGGGAGAAAATATTATGCTGATTGAAAATAATATTAATATAGCCAATGCTCCCCATATTGAAACAGCGGATTTTTCTAAAGAAAGTCTGTTCTCTATAATTGAACGATATTCAAAAGAAACAGTCGAATACAGTGAAACCAAGTATTCTGCTGTAGGGGCGAATTCTGAAGTCTCAAGTTATTTCAACATTAAAAAAGGTGCTCCAATACTCTACCAAGAGCAGCTAGTCCACTTAAGTAACAATAGCATTATTGAGTTTGCTAGAGTATGGATAAAATCTAATCATTTTACACTAAAAACTATACTTCATAGGAAATAAAATAGTTTTTCAATATGTATATTGCTAGAGTTTAATAATTAGTTTAAGTATCAGGTTACTGAATTGCCTGATACTTTTTTAATATCTTTGAATGAATACAGTCTGTCTCAGTTCTCTTCCACAAAAAAAGATAGAGACGCAAAGAATCTCTATCTACTTATGCTAAATAATAAATTTATTATTCCAGTCACAGAATAGGAATATCATATTTTTAACTGCCGGTACTTTGGTATTTTTGTAAAAATACCCGCCATAACTGATAAATTATGACAAAAAAGAATACACAGGCGCCAGGAATTAATAGCAACCATATCCACCCATGTTTAACTGCAATTTTTTCTTGTGGAATTGAAGCAACCCAGCCGATTGGCAAGATAAAAGTCATAATTATCCTTAAAACCGACGAATAGATCGCTAACGGATATTTACTCATGTCAAAAAAGTCAAATGTTGTTTCTGCCAAGTTGGCTAAACCATTAGAAAGTAGTGCAACTATATTACCTAATACGGCCAATCCCAAAAAGATGAGCGAAGTAAAAAGTGAGATAAAAATAAACATGACCGTGATATACCACGGATTATGCAACTGCATATCCACAATTATCAACAACAAAAGCGCAACAATTAAATCGCCCCACGCATCTTCATCGACTCGTTCATTAACAAGCTGAAATAAAGGATTGACGGGTTTAATTAAGATTGTATCTAAGCGCCCGTCATGAATATAATCAGAAATGTTGAGTGCATTGATAAAAAAGCAGCGAAAAATAGCAAAAGCTAAAGTTGCCAAGGCATAAGTTAAAAGCAGCTGTGCAAAACTATAGCCTTTAATGCGGGGCACAATATTAAAAATAAATCTTAAAGCGAGGATATTAAGCAAGTTTTGAATGATCATCCCTGCTAGCGCAAAATAAAAGTCCAGGTCATAAACAGCAAGTGATTTTAAATTTACTTTTAAATAAGTGGCTAACAATTTTAAATATCTCATTATTACCCTCCTTGAATCACAGTTGAAACAACGGAGCGCTTAAACAAGAATTTAAAAAGCACGTTGAACAGGATAATGTAGAAAAGCTGGATCAAAACTACTTGAATAAATAAACTCCACGATGGCTTTTGTGCCAGCATTCCTACTGCACCAAATGAATACTGAAATGGTAAAAAAGATGCCAGCTTTTTAATTATTGCAGGATAAAAATTGGCAGGAAACATGTTGCCGGCTAATACCAGCAGTATTGCTTCTTTAAAAGTGGAGATGCCCCAAATACTATAGGTATAAAAAGAAAATGTTCCTAGGAGTAGCTCCAGTTCAAAATACAATAAATACGCCAAAGTGGTTGTTACTAAGACCATGAAAATTGTGCTCACTGCAATTTGAAAATGCAGAATCCATAAACAAACTAATAAATCCACTGTACCAATCACTGTAAATTTTACAACTGAATAGCCAATGCTTTCCCACAGTAGCTGCGTTGCAAATGCTACAGGTTTTAACAGGTCAAGTGCAATATCACCAGAACGAACTTTATCATTCACATCGTAGCTGGTTTTAGGAAAAAGCACGGTCAAAAGCTGCATTAATACCAAATAACTAATTGTTTGTTTAAATTCACCGTTTGGCTTGCCAGTTAGAACAGCTTGCCACAAAAAATACTGTACGGTAAGCGAAATTAAAGATGAAAACAGCCAGAAAATCAAAGCATATTTTGAAGCTAGACCTTTTTTTATTCCTATTTTAATGAGCATTAGCCTATATTTCATTGCTGCACCTCCTGCTGTTTGAGGTGCGCCAATAAATATGCCAATTTATTGCTCTTAACTTCAATATTGGCAACTGGGATGCGGGCAGTAATTGTACTTAACACTTCTTTCAGATTTTCTTGCTTAATGCCTGCAATCTGGTATGAACCGTTTTTAAGCTGCATCATGTTGGGCCATTGCTTAATTAAATCAGCACTTAATTTATCTGCACTGGTAAACGTGACCGTTGTGGGCACATCTAATTCTGCTAGTTGTAGACTACTTTGATCTAATACCAACTGACCTTTATTCAAAATTAAAATGCGTGAGCATACTTTGGCTACTTCATCGAGATCGTGCGAAGTGAAAATGATCGTTTTGTCAGTTAATTGTTGTAAAAATTGCGTGATGCTATTTTTAGTCAGAACGTCAAGTCCAATTGTGGGTTCATCTAAAATAAGCAGTTCAGGATCGTGAATAAGAGCTGCAATAAATTCAGCCTTCATCCTTTGACCCAAACTAAGGGTACGCACCGGTTGCGTTAAAAACTCGGTAGCCTGCAACATCCGCGCTAACTTTGTTACCCGTTTGGTAAAAATATCCTCCGGTACTTGATATATTTCACGGTTGAGTTTGAAGGTGTCTATTGCGGGCAAGTCCCAGCGTAATTGGCTTCTTTGCCCGAATACTACTCCTATTTTAGCCGCATTTTTTTGTCTGTTATTAAGCGGATCTCTACCAAAAGTCTTGATACTGCCGCCATCAGGCTGCAAAATACCTAAAATCATTTTGATCAAAGTCGACTTACCGGAACCATTTAACCCCACTAAGCCAACATGATCTCCTTGATGAATCTCTAGAGAAACATTTTTTACTGCGTCAAAAATGCGATATTCTTTGTGAAACAGCTTAGCTGCTTTCACCTTACGATACCGTTTCGCCAGGTTCTTGGTTTCAATTATCATTAATTATTCCCCAATACTTAATTCAGAGTGCAGATTTCTTCCCCAATATAGAAACCAACACTCACCTTGAACCGGCGTTTCCAAATCATAGCGCCATTATAGCGCTTAATTCTTATTTTTCCAAACTCTTGCAGTTACTTTGAAAATAAAGCCAAGATAAAAATGGCCACAATTACCAAGATATCTGCAAATTTCATCTTTTCTTTAAGGAAAATATCGCCAAAGATGACGCTGTACAAAGAGGTCATATTTAAAAAGATCCAGGCAATGCTTGAGTTGGGTGAAGACGTTGCCAAAGTATAAGTTACTTGCGCTAAAAGAGTCAAAACCGCCCGAGAACCATAAATTAGATAAACCTTACCTTTGAGATTTTCAGCGCTGATCTTGAGAGTCCTGTTTTTATAAATAAAAGTAATTAAGGTAATTAAACAACGCACATAAATTGTCATGATAGTAAAAAAGACCAGATCAATCGGTTTGATAAGGCCTTTGGTTAATAACGGCGAAAGTGCAGCTTGAATAATCAATAAGGGCGCAATTACGGCAAAAGTCGTCAACAGGTTTTTCAAATTTAAATTATTGTGGCGCTGCTCGAAAACAATATAAATAACCACGATTACAGTGGAAATAATAGAAACTAAATATGAAGATTTGCTAAAGTAACCCATAGTCAGCAAAATGGCCCAAGGAATAAAAAGATCGGTTACCTTGCTCAAAAGCACAGACTGCATAATTGAAACTTTTTTGAACACATAACTGTAGCCATAAGCGACGACCTGAGCCAAAAAAGCATATAAAAGGACTTTAATAAGATAGTTATTGGTTATCCTAGGACTGGGAAAACTGTGCAGGACGTAAATTAGAAAGAAAGTTACTAAAACCGAACTACAAATATTATTTAAAAAGTTCACATCGATTGAACTTTGTTTCCGATACCCCATTTGATAACGGTCAATAACTGATATTATTCCCCTGGAAAATGAAGAAATAGTGGCAAAAATAATCAACCAAATATTACTGATAATCATGGTTCCTCCGAATGACAAATTTTGTTTAAAACTATTACTAATATTTTGGTCTTTGCAGCCACAATTAAAAAGTCAGAGAAATAGTTATTACCAGTAACTAGACATTGTTCAGTTACTAAAATCCAGCCATTGGACATACAAAGTTTAAATGTATTCAAATGATGTTCACTTAAGACTAATCATAAAAAACACATTATTTGGTTTGAATAGTATTTTATTATACACCAAGTTTAAAATTCAAAAAAGACTAGGATTTTTCCGTCCTAGTCTTTTTTAGATCACTTATGCTTTACTATATGCCAGCCCTCGTTTTAATCTCTGCCAAAAGCTGGTATCTTCAGTTTGCAAAATTACGCCTTGATAGATTTTACTAATATATACTGTCATGCCAATAATACTTACTATTAAAATCGCCAGCGACAGAATAACTTCCATATTACCCACATGACCGTTAATTATACGAATTGGCATCATAAATGAGGAAAAGAATGGCACATAGGATAATACTTGCGGCAGAATTTGTTCGGGGTTGGAAATAAAGGCAAGCGACAGGAAAAAGGCAATAAGGGAAATCATCGTAGTGCCTTGAGCGGCTTTTGAAGAATCTTCTGGCTTAGCCACTAAAGCTCCTGAAAAGGCTGCTAATATTGTATAAATAATTACACCAAGAATAAGGAAAATGAGATTGACATTTACCAAATTACCCAGAATTTTATTTATTACTACCTGGTTGTCATGCATAAATGAAGCCGTAATTTTTGCATGTAAAGCCCAGCGGTAAGTTGCCCAGCCGCCAACAATATAGATTAAAAGTTGCGTAATAATTACACCAAAAATACCCAGTATTTTGCCTAAGAAATATTTTGCCGCAGTTGTACTGGAGAAAATGATTTCCATAATCTTCGTACCCTTTTCAGAAGCTATTTCTTGAGCTGTAATGCTACTGTAGGAAAGCAAAACCATGTAAACGACCATAATCACTATAATTAATGACACCATTTTAGCCAGTTTATCGCCCAGCTGCTTTTTCTGGAGGATCTCACTATACTGCGGTTGCTGTTGTAAGGCCTTAAGCTGATGTGGTGCTAATTGCGCCTTTTGCAAATTCAGTTGACTCTGCAAGACTTGTAAATAGCTTTTTACTTTGGGCTTTAGTTCATCATCAATAGATGATATTCCATGATAAATGGCCTTAACCTGGTTTTTTTGCGTTTCAAATACCAAGTAGCCATCAACTTTTTCTTTTTTGACAGCCTTTTTAGCAGATTCAGCGGTTTTAATTTTAGAATCAACATATTTACCATTGTTTTTAATAAAGTTTTGGCGAACTTGCTCATTGGAACTGATAACTGCAATCTGGCTGTCTGGATCAGAACTAGCACCGATAGCTCCTCCTAAAGCACTACATCCAATTATGAAAAACGGTCCCAAAATCAAAAGCAGAAAAGACCAAGATTTAACTTGATGCCAATAAGTTTGCAGCGTTACGGTCCATAATTTATTCATGTTGTTCACCAGCTTCCATTCTAAATATTTCGTCAAGCGTTGGTGGTTGTTGCCGGAACTCTTCAACATATTCGCCATTTGTCAATGCGTCAAAAACTTCCGGACCGCTGTTTTCATCATCAATTCGTAAAAGATATTGACCATGCGCTTTCTTTTCCACTTTTTTAACGTGAGGGAGCTGCTGCAATTCTGCAAGCGACTTAGTAGTTTTGCAGTAAATTTCTGTTTTACCAAATGAGTCACGAACAGCGTCAACTGTACCACTTAAAACAACTTGTCCCTTTTTCAACATGATCAAGCTATCGCAGATTTCTTCAACGTTTGACATATCGTGACTGGAAAAGATAATTGCTGCATTATTCTTTTTAGCATCTAAAACTGCGTTTTTAAGCAAATCTGCATTTACCGGATCCAAACCACTAAAGGGCTCATCCAAAATAATTAACTGAGGCTGATGAATTAAAGTACAAATTAACTGCACTTTCTGCTGATTACCCTTCGAAAGTGTTTTTATTTTGTCACTTTTCTTACCCTGCACATCAAAGCGTTTCAGCCAGTCATCAATTTGCGGTTTTATCTCTTTTGCGGGCCGGCTTTTTAGCTCCGCCAAATAAACAATTTGCTGCTCAATAGTCATTTTGGGTAGTAAACTGCGTTCTTCCGGCAAATAGCCTATCGTATCAAAAGTTTTTTCAGTAATAGGCTGATCTTTCCAGGTGATTTTTCCGTTGTAATGAAGAAAATTTAAAATACTGTGAAAAGTGGTGGTTTTCCCTGCACCATTTTGACCAATCAAACCCATGATTTCACCAGGCTGAATGGTAAAGTTAACGTCTTTAAGAGCCTGAAATTCACCAAAACGCTTACTTAAATGCTCTACTTTTAGCATAGCTCCCTCCTTTATTCTAGTAATAACATAAGTTGATTTTAATATATGCATTCATGTAAAAGCAATACTTTTTTAATTTAATCAGACTTAAGGCAATAATATTTACACTACTACTTTCATTCATTTTTTATTGGGTTTTAGTCCAAAGTAAAAGACTAATAAATTATGTTAACGAAGCATTAATTTATTAGCCTTTTAAAGTTTATGATCAAATATTTTTAGTGGAAGTTTGTAATTGCCTGTGCAATAGGTACTGAGCCATTGGCAATATCAAATTCCTTTTGGTGTAATTTTCCCGTTAAAATAATGTTAGCAACTGTTCGGGCCACATCTTGACGAGTAATTGTCATATCTGCAATAGAATCAGTAAAATGATTTGCCACTTTGATCTTTCCCGTTCCCTTTTGATTAGTCAGTGCTACTGGCCGCAAAATTGTATAGTCGAGTGAACTGTGCAATAACCACTGATCAGCATAATATTTTGCCGCATAGTAATAATTTTGCGGTCCTGCTGCTGGTGTATTATCCGACCAAAAGCTGCGATCGTCAGATTTAATTGCACTAATCATGATAAAACGGTGAACGCCAGTTTCTTTTGCCGCATTAATTGCTTTGACCGCTCCATCAAGGTCAATCATCATCGTTGCATCAGCACCGGTTTTACCACCTGATCCGGCCGCAAACACTACTGTATCGACCGTCTGCATGGCTTTTGCCAATTGCCCTTGCGGTCCTGCTAGATCAATAAATGCGGTAGTAATTCCCTTTTCTTGATAGGCTTTTTCCTGCTCATGGGAACGCAAACCGGCAATGACCTGGCAAGTCGTACTTTCTTGTAAGCATTTTACCAATAATTGCCCAATCTGTCCGTGAGCACCAATTATCAGAACTTTCATTTTCAATCACTCCAACTTTGATAGTCTCATTATATATTTTAGCCGGAAAAAATTATTTAAACACAAAAACTGATACGACTTAAAAAAATCGTATCAGTTATGCTTTTACTATTTATCTTCGTTAAACAAAAATGTACCACGAGTATCAATTACTTTACGATACCAGTAAAAAGAATCTTTAGGAATTAATTGACCTGAACCATTGCCATAGTCATCGTAATCTACAAATATAAATCCATATCGCTTACTCATTTCTGCTGTTCCAGCACTAATAATGTCAAAAGGTGCCCAAGAGCAGTAAGCAAATATTTCTGCACCATCATTAATTGCTTTCAACAAGGCAATTAAATGTTCATTAGTATAATCTATTCGATAAGAATCATGCACTTTTTTATCTTTCGTCAAAACGTCATTATAACCAAAGCCATTTTCACCAATCATCATTGGCAAATGATATCTATCCCAATAAGCTGAAATATGTTCATATAATCCATTAGGGTTAATACCCCATCCCCACTCGTTGGCTTTAATATATGGATTCTTTTCAACTTCTGCAGGTTCCATTGAGTCTTTAGTTGCATCAACTGTATTTGTATAATAATAACTAACACAGAGAAAGTCAGCAGTATTATCTTTAATTACTTCCAAGTCTCCTTCTTTTATCTGAAGATCAATATTATTATCTTTAAAATAATTTAAAATAAACTGCGGATATTCTCCGCGAATTGGCACATCACCAAAGTAATACTGCAAGCGATTTCTCTTGAACGCCAATAAACTGTCTTGCGGTGAAGGAGTCATCGGATCCACCAATGAATCTGCTAGCATTACACCCATTTTCAAGCTATTATCAAGCTCATGTGCATATTTAGTTACCATAGCCGAAGCTACAAATTCATGGTGAACTGCTTGATATTTAGCTTCTTGATAATTATCAACCTTGTCCATCAATATTCCTAATGAAGCAAACGCTTCAAAATGAATCAGATTAATTTGGTTAATGACTATCCAGTGCTTTACTTGCTTATGATACCTATCAAGTATAACTTTGCTATAATTTACAAACAATTTGATTAATTTACGGTTATACCAGCCTCCATATTTTTGTACTAAATTCAACGGCAATTCATAATGATTAATTGTAACAATTGGCTCAATACCCTTTTTCAGCATGTAATCAAACAAATTATCATAGAATTGGAGCCCTTTTTCGTTTGGACTATCTTCATCCCCATTAGGGAAGATTCTTGTCCATGCAATCGAAAGGCGTAAAGTCTGACAATGCATTTTGGCTAGTTCATCAATATATTCTTGATAGCGTTCATAAAAATGAACTCCTTGCCGTTTAGGATAATAGTAATCACCCTCAATATATTTCTTTAAGGTTTCTGAATCCATATCATTAAAATGTAAGTCTGTTTTTGGGACATTCGGTAAATAAGGCTGTATGTCAGCGGTACTCAGTCCCTTACCATCCTGTTCGAAAGCTCCTTCCGCTTGATTAGCAGCTATTGCTCCACCAAACTTAAATGAGTCTGGAAAAGTTTTATTCATTACTATCTTCCTTTCGTGATAAAAATATTTGTAATAATTCAATTAACTTCTCATCACAATTAATCTCACTTGAAATAGTCATTAATGTATCTTGGGCATGTGCAAATAATGGGGAGTATTTGTAATCTACGCCGCTAGCTTCACTTTGAATAATATGTGTTTGTGAATTATGTGCCTCCGTTATTTCCTTGTGTGCTAATTCCATATTTTTACTTGCCTTTGTAAAATCAGCCTTTTTCGCACATTCAAAAGCTTCGTCTGCATAATTTCTGGCATTACCAGCAGACATAATTATCTTCATTGATACTGAAATTAATTCTTGAGATTTATCTTCCATTCTTCCACCTAACTTTCTTGATGGCTTTCTTCCTCTACCAATTGGTGATCATAAACCTTAAAAAATGGATACCAGGTTGCTAAATAAACTATAAACAAAACAACATACCAAATTACAGCTCTAAGATCTTCTGTAATTATCACTGATGAAAAAGGTGCAGGTATTTGCCCAATCTGAATCATTTTAGAAGGAATATTTAGCCAATGCAATCTCATTACAATCCAAATAATTATTGGTCCAGTAATAGCATTAATCCATGTTGGTATCATTAATATTGGCGTCATGACGACAGGGGTCGAGAACATAATTGGTTCATTAATGTTAAAAATTGAGGGAATAATACAGATTCTGCCAATAGATTTTAAACGAGTTGACTTAGCAAACAGCATCAATACATTTAAGGCTAATGTAGCACCTAATCCCCCCATAGTGATTAAAGCACTAGTATACATTACTTCACTAGTAGATATATTTGTCGCTGGCTTTCCTGCAGCAACAGCGGCTATATTAGCAGTAATCCCAGCCATAAATATTGGTGTTGAAACAGCATTAAATGACCATGCAGAAATTCCCAAAGTATACAAGAATGTTGGTATTAAGCTTAATAATAAAAATCCTGGTAACGTTTGACCAAAGCTCTGCAAGGGACTGAATATTAAATTAATCAACTTAAAAGGATCAATATAATAAACAAAAACAATAACACTAAATAATATGACATTCATCAAAATTGGAATAATAGTATTGATCCACCCCACTACAAAGTCAGGTACACTTGAATTTTCTAATAAATGTAACTTACTCCACAAATGGAATATTAAAGCAACGATTAGACCCGTTAACATACCTACAAATAGGCCTGTTGCACCAAAGCGACTAAATTCAACACTAAAAATGCCCTTAGAGGTAATTTTAGGACTGATTGCAATTAAGAAGACAGTTATAGCTGTTAATCCAGCCGTTTGTAAATATTGTGGATGATTTAGTTTTTCCATCGCTTCACTGGCAATTAGATATGAAATTAATATACCTAACATACCAAAAGTAAAATTAGAAATATTACTTAAATCTGGTAAGGCAGGAATATAAGAACGAAAAACGTTATAAAGAAAAATCAAAGATCCCGCTAAGATAAAAGGAATAATTTTTTGCATTGAATCTGCAATGGTTGCAACCCAAGGCTTATTTACAAATTTTTTCATTGAAGGGGCAGCTTTGTTAGAAAGCCAGTCAATAATATTGTTCATAATTGATAATTTCTCCTATTTCTTAAACAACGTTTTCTGAATAAATTCAATTAAGCCTCGTCCATCAATCATTCCGTAAATTTTTTCAGGAATGACTTCTACTGGAACTTGGTACGGTTGGGCTTCTTTTCTAAAAGTTTCTAACTTTTGAGAATAATGCGGCCCAATCAGCAATCCATCAATAGAAGATAAAAATGATGAAACTTCTGTTTCACTTCGTGCTTCTATCTGATAATTTATACCTAATTTCTTAGCTGCTTTACGTGCACTGGTAGCTAAAAAGCCACTGGACATTCCCATACCACAGACCAATAAAATTCTTTTTGACTCGGACATGTAAATTTCTCCTCTATAAGTAATATGATTATCCAACAAGTTTTATTATCATAGTACTTAAATATTTTTTCTTCTTATTTTTTTCCAGCAAAGAGGAAATTACTAATTTCCTAAGTCACAGAAAAAATAGAGTTGACATGATAATTTTTTAATATAAGAATATAAGTTATTGGAGTTTAAAATCAGTTAAGGGAGGTTAAACATGCAGGATAAGTTAAGCGATCTTATTAAAGTTCTTTTAGATTCAGAATCTGCGGTTACCAGTAAAGATTTGGCAAATGAATTACAGGTTTCAGATCGCACAATAAGAAACTATATTCAAGAAATCAATGGCTTAAATGATAATAATATTATTTCCGCCAATGGTTCCGGCTATTATATTTCTGATAGATTAGCTATTACAGAGCTGTTACGCGTTAGTTTGAAAGTTGGATCACATATACCACAAAATAATGAAGAAAGATTTACTTATATAGTTCAAAAATTACTGCGAAATAATTCTTTGGACACATTTAACCTGGCAAATGAACTTTACATTTCATACTCTACATTGAAAAGATCACTTAATTATATTAATAAAAGATTAGATCAGTGGAATGTTAAAATTATCTCTGCTCATGATCAACTATATTTGTCTGGAAAAGAAAGCAATAAAAGGAAACTGTTCAGCTACTTAATCTATCGAGAAAATACTGGAAATCTATTAAATAGCAACTATTTAGAAAAATATTTTGGTAAAGAAACCTCTTCTAAGTTACAATCAATGGTCGATAAAGTGATCAAAAAGTATGAATTACAAGTTAATGAGTTTTCATACAATAATTTGTTATTACACTTATTGGTTCTTATCTCAAGATTGTCTATGGGCAAAACTATTAATCATTCCGTTGCTACTGACAACGCTGAAATTGGGCCATATACTATTGAATTAGCAAAAGCAATTAAAAAGAGCTTCTCAACCGATCTGACCTCTCCAGAAATTAGAGAAATTGATATTTTATTTAAAACCAATACAAATTTGTATTCAAAAATTCAGAGTAAAAATATTTCCAATAAAACTTTAATGAAAAATATTAATATAATTACCAAAAAGGTAAAAAACATGTATTTAGTTGATCTTAGTTCTATTAAATTTGTTCAACCTTTTGCGATTTATTTATATAATCTACTTTATCGTTTAAGACATAATTTTGTTCACTATAATCCTATAAAAACAAATATCAGCAATAATTTCCCTTTAATTTATGACATTGCAACTTATGTTGCATTCTTAATTGATAAACTTTGGGAAGTCAAAGTTCCTGAAGATGAAATCAGTTTTATTGCTCTTCCTATTGGTGCAGAAATTGAACGTCAAAAGCATAATCCGGAAAAGTTAAGGACTGTACTCATAGTTCCCAGCTATTTGATGTTCAGAGAACAAATACATGATTTTTTTAGGCGTAATTTTACCAAGGATATTACAATTGTGAAGGAAACTGATAAGATTGATAATAAAGATGATTTTGAATCTTATGATCTCATTTTCTTTATCATGCTCCCAGACATTAAAAGTAACATAAACCCCAAGTGCGTCTTTCTTAGTCCATTTGATCTAAATAAACAAAAATTAAAAATTCAAACTGCTATTGATAAAGCTACCTTAAACAGAAAAAAAGAAATGTTTAAGTCTAAAGCTTTATCTTTTTTTTCAAAAGATTTGTTTTGGAATGTCAGCGAAAAAATGGCAAAAGAAGAATTAATCAAAAAAATATATCATAAAATGAAATTGTTGGGCATCGTCAATAAAACATTTTATGATGAAATCCTGCAAAGAGAATCAATGGGCCCTACGGCATTCAATAATGTAGCTATAATTCATCCCATGAATTATGATTCTTTTCAAACTAAGGTAGCAGTTGTTTTATCTAAAGGAGGAATAAAATGGGATAACAAAATTGTAAATATGGTTTTCATGATTTCAATCTCAAAACAGTACAAGGATGATTTTCGCAATATATATGAAAATTTAATAGATTTTCTTTCTAATAAGAATACGTTCGCCCAAGTTCTTAATGCCCAAAGTATTGATGAGTTTTACAAAGATCTATTATTATAAAATATAAAATCAATCAAAAAAGTGCTCCTGATAATTAGATTATATGTCTAACTATTTAGGAGCACTTTAATTATGGAAATTTAGTTACTTTTAAAGTCTTTAATTATAAATCAGCTAAATTCTTCTTCTTGGGTGCATCTTTAGGACTATCAGCATCGTTTTCCTTATAACCAAAGAAGTAGGTCAAAGCAAAAGCAGCAACAATAGTCACAATGGAAGCAATCCAGAAGTTCAGCAGGTTATTTGGATTGCCTTGTCCGGCCTTAGGAACAAAGGATGGAAAGCCAATCAGGCTGCCAGTAAAGCCATACATATCAACTTTAAGCAGACCGTTGACCAGACCACCAATGGCAGCACCAAGACTTGAAGTCATAAATACACGACCGTACTTTAAGTTAACACCGTACATTGCCGGCTCAGTAATACCGACAGCGGCGGAAATAGCTGCACTAAGGGAGAGGCCCTTTAGGTCAGGATTGTGCTTAGTCTTAAACCAAACTGCAAGAGCGCCGGCACCTTGTGCAATCATCGTTACTGAAACAATACCGTTTAAAATACTATGTCCCGTTGCAGCAATATCATTGGCAATAATTGGCACTACTGCCCAGTGCAGTCCGAAGATAACGAGTATCTGGTAAAGACCACCGATGATTAAGCCGGAAAGTGCAGTGTTGACAGTTAAGAGCCATTGCAATACTTTGGCAATTCCCGTAGAAATAAACGAAATTACGGGCCCTACAATAATTAAGACTGTCATCCCTACCAAAAAGATTTCTACTAGTGGAGTAAAAATTTGTCTTAATGTAACTGGCATCCATTTTTTAATCCACGGTTCAATTTTAGCAGCCATCCAAGCCGCAAAAATCATTGGGAAAATTGAATAAGTATATTGTGGAATATGAATTGGAATACCGAAGAAGTTGGCATTAATACCAACGCCAGCTAAGTAGTAACTGAATTTGCCGCTGGCATAAATTTTTACTAAATCAGGGTAAATCAGAAAACCGCCAATAATAGAAACAACTACTGGATTAGAGCCTAATCTTTGAGCAGCAGTAAAGCCAACAATTAAAGGCAAGAAGTAAAACGATGCATCCCCCATCGCATTAATAATAGTGTAAGTTGGAGAAGCCGTAGACATGTGGCAAAAGTTAGTCAAGATGTTAAGAATACCTTTTAACATACCACTGGCGGCCAGCAAACCAATTACAGGCATCATAGAGCCGGTAATTACGCCTATTAACTGGAAGAAGCCATTTTTAATCTTGCCACCAAGAGATTGGTCAGCCTCTGGAACTGGAGCAGCTGGTGTAGTCTCCCCTTGTCCGGCATATTCAGGCCCGAGCAGCTTAATTAGTTCATCATAAACATCTTCTACTGTTTGACCAATAACTATTTGGTATTGGTTATTAGCACGAGTAACGTCTATTACTCCTTTAATGTTGTTAACTTCATCATCATTCGGAATACTATTATCGTTTAAAGTAAACCGCAGACGAGTAAAACAGTGCATAACGTTTTTAACATTATCAGCGCCACCAACAGCCTTAACAATTTCACGCGCTGTAGTTTGGTATTTATTTTCTTTTTTGTTAGCTGCAACTGGTGCTGCTTTAGCTTGTTTCAATGTGATAGTGGCTGCAATTTCACCAGCAGCTTTAGTGCCCAGAGCAAGATCGATACCAGCTAAAACATCAGCGGTATTAGTAATTGCCAAGATGACGGTATCATCTTTTTGAGCATCTTTAATCGCTTGCAGATCCATTGTCCCCAATTGCTGGCCTGCTTTTACCTCAGATCCCGCTGCTACTTGCCAGTCAAATGGTTTGCCATCAAGTTCAACGGTATCTATACCCAGGTGAATCATCAATTCCACACCCTCTGCTGTTTGCAAGCCGAGTGCGTGTTTAGTTTCAGCAACCATTACCACCTTACCCGTTACTGGTGAAACTATTTCTCCTGCGCTGGGTTTAACGGCAAAACCTTCACCTAGCTTCTTCTGAGAAAAAACCGGATCATTAACATTCTCCAGGTTAATGACCTCACCGGCAACAGGTGCCAGTATTTTAATCGTACTACTCATATTTAGCCTCCAGAAAATTACAACATAAAAGGTCAGTCACATATACTGATAACGCTTTCCTTAAAATTATAGTTCTTGTATAGACAGGTGTCAATAAATTGCTTATTATGTTGTTGTATTAAATATTTTTTTATTTTTTATTGGTCTAGACAGGTAAAAAATAAACGTAAGGTGGTATGATTACTGTTAAAAGGTGGATAACTAATAATGAGAGCTAAATATTTACAAATAGCAGCGGATCTAACAAATAAAATAAAGCACAAACAATATGTTGTCGGTGATTTTTTACCGAGTGAGCCTGCTCTGTCGGAGCTTTATAACGTTTCACGTGAAACAATTAGAAAAGCTTTAAACGAACTCTTAGATGCCGGTATAATTCAAAAAATAAAAGGAAAGGGCTCAGTAGTTATTAACGCAGCTCGAATTGCCTTTCCGATTTCTAATATCGAATCTTTTGATGAACTGAACAAGCAAAAGCAAATGAATGCTGCAACTAAAATATTGGAATTAAAAGATGCACAGATGCCTTTTATAATCCGTAAGCATTTATCCTTAACAGAAACTGCCGCAACCTATGTAGCCCGTTTAAGATCAATCAATCATGAGCCAATAGTGGTTGACGAAGATTATATTTTAAAAAAATATGTACCTGACATATCACTTGAACAGGCTAAAAGTTCCTTATACCACTATTTTGAACATGATTTAGGAATTGAAATCGATTATGCAAGTAAAACTATTACCGTAGAACCGGCAAGTAAAGATGTAATGGAGCAGTTGCATCTTACCGATACTAACTTAGTGGTAGTAGTCCGTAGTTTAACTTATTTAAAGGATACTTCTTTTTTTCAGTACACTATTTCTCAACACCGACCTGATAAATTCAAATTTGTAGACTTTGCACATAGAAAAGCTAAAAATGGAGGACTTATATTATGAGTTTGGCAGATAAAGTGATTTATCAAATTTATCCTAAATCTTTTTACGACAGTGACGGTGATGGTATCGGGGACTTAAGGGGAATTATCGCAAAAATCCCTTACTTAAAGAAACTAAATATCGATATGATCTGGTTTAATCCGTTTTTTGTATCTCCTCAAAACGATAATGGCTATGACATCGCAAATTATTACAAAATTGATCCATTATTTGGTACAATGGCCGATTTCGAAGAGTTAGTCGCAACGCTGGCTCAAAATCACATTGGTGTAATGCTCGATATGGTGTTAAATCATTGTTCCACTGATCACATTTGGTTCAAAAAAGCTTTGGCCGGAGACGAATACTATCAAAGATTTTTCTACATCAGAGAGCCTAAAGCAGATGGCAGCTTACCTAACAATTGGACATCTAAGTTTGGCGGACCAGCCTGGGCCCCATTTGGCAAGACCGGCAAGTATTACCTTCATTTATATGACAAAACTCAAGCTGATCTCGACTGGCATAATCCTGCAGTGAGAAAAGAATTATTTAAGGTTGTTAATTTTTGGCGTGACAAAGGAGTTAAAGGTTTTCGCTTTGACGTGATTAATGTTATTGGTAAAGACGAAAAACTCACTGATGCGCCTAAAAATACTGCCAGCAAATTAATGTATACAGATCAGCCGATAGTGCATCAATACCTAAAAGAATTAAATCAAAAAACGTTTGGTCAGGAGCCAGATGCGATTACTGTGGGAGAAATGTCCTCAACAACTGTTGCCAATTCCGTTGCTTACACTAGAAAAGATAATCACGAATTATCAATGGTTTTCACATTTCATCATCTAAAAGTTGATTATCAAAATGGTCAGAAATGGACCAAAATACCTTTTGACTTTTCCTCTTTAAAAAGTGCTCTTAATAAATGGCAGATTGGAATGAGTCAAGGTGGTGGCTGGAATGCTCTGTTTTGGAATAATCATGATCAGCCATGGGCGCTGAGTCGTTTTGGCGATCCTATTCATTTTCGGGAAAAATCAGCTGAAATGCTGGCTACCGCAATGCACTTATTACGCGGTACCCCTTATATTTATCAGGGCGAAGAAATTGGCATGATCAATCCTAATTACCAAAAAATCACGGATTATGTCGATGTCGAAACACTCAATGCTTATGATGAACTTAAAAAGGAGGGCTTAAGTGACGCCAAAGCTCTGGCAATTATTCAGGCAAAGTCGCGCGATAATAGCAGAACGCCAATGCATTGGGATAACACAGTTAACGCAGGCTTTACTACTGGAACTCCGTGGCTAAAGCCAAAAGATCAAGAACAAATTAACGTTGCGGCTGAACTTGATCATGGGGAAATTTTCCCATATTATCAAAAGCTGATTTACTTAAGAAAACATTACCCCATTATTGCTAAGGGAAGCTACGAACCCATTGACTTGGACCACCCACAAGTTTTTGCTTATTGCAGACTTTACCAAGGACAAACCTTACTAGTAATTAACAATTTTTATGGACAAAAAGTGATGTACGGTTTACCCACTTCTTATAAAGGGCAAAAAGCACAAACTCTAATTAGCAACTACGATAAAAATTTACAAGAAGTGCCTAAAACTTTAGCTTTACAACCATATGAAGCACTGGCTTTATTAATATAGTTTAATGCAAAAAAAGACTGACCTGTCAGCCTTTCTTTTTATATTTTCTGTACTAGTTAAAGTCAAATTCGAAATCTTGAATAAACTTGATAAACTGATAAACAACTCTTTTTTCATTATTTTTCTGCGTAATGGCTACTAAATCGACTTGTGGCTCCCAATCAAGCGGAACATAAACAGAATATTCATTCAAATGAGGATAAAGGCAATACAGTCCGAAAGCAATGCCCTGTTCAGCTTTAATTAAAATATTAAGAGCAGATAAGTCATTAACATATGTAATATGCATTTGATTATTTATATGCATTACTTTATTTTGTAAATTAATTAGATCCTCTGCTGCCCAGTTGTTATCAAGAAAAAGCATTTTTTCATTTTGAAAGTCCTCTAATTCAAGTTTATTCTTCTGACATAAAGGATTTTTTTTAGGAACAATTGCTTTAAATGATTCAGTCTCGATATGGTAACTTTTTATATTATTCAAATCTGCTGCATCCCGTCCCGTAGTGATAATAACATCTATTTCTCCCGATAAGACTTGTTGCTTCAATTCGTTGTGATTCAAACTAATAATTGAAAACTTAGCTTGGGGATACATTTGCTGAAAATTTTTAATCCAGATTGGAATGTACATATCATTAAAAGGTGTATATGAGTAGCCTATTATTATTTTATAATTATCAGCCAAGTCTTTCTTTTGGATATCTTGTACAGCTGAATAATAGTTATTAATTATAGGCCTGATTTTTTTGTAAAAGGCTTTGCCGTCTTGAGTAACATTTACATAACGTTTATTACGATTAAATAGTTTTACACCAATTTCATTTTCAATTGCTTTAATATCATGAGAAACCGTCGGTTGAGTCACATGAAGTGCTTTTGCTGTTCTAGTATAATTGCGAGTTTCAACTAAATTAATAAAAGTTTCTAATTTTTTTATATCCATTTTTTCTTATAAATAATTTCTATTATTAATAACTGATATTGATTTCACTTATAAGTATAAATAAAATATACTAATTCCGAAAGCGATAACAATAAAATTTAATATTTTAGAGGTAAAACTATGAGTCAATATAGCGCAGAAGAAAAAGGCTTTCACGGCATAATTAAAGCTGTGATTGACGTTGATGAAAATGAAAACAAAATTAAGCAGATTTGGGCTGAAAATGTTACGCCGAATACTGTAGGTGCAGCGGGAATTCAAAATTGGTTGGAAAAAGCCAACAAAGAAAACTCTGTTGAAGTTGATGCCATTTCAGGTGCCTCAATTTCAACTGGTGCTTTAAGAAAGGCTGCTATCAAGGCTGCTAATGAAGCAGGAATAAAGACAAAAACTAATGTAGATGCTGTATCAGGCGCCTCGCAACCTGATTCTCACACAAAAGAAAACGGTATTCCCGAGATTGCAAATTATCCGTTACTTAAAGAAACAGTTACCGATTATGATGTAGACGAATATGACGGTGAATATGATTTAATTGTTGTTGGCTCTGGTGGTGCCGGTTTAGCCGCTGCTGCTACTGCCGCAGAAAATCACGCTTCTGTGATGGTAATTGAAAAACAAGGCATTGCTGGCGGTACAACTAACTATTCCGGAGGCGTCATTCAAGCAGCAGGTACGAAATTACAAAAAGAAACTACTAAATATCAAAATGATTCTCCTGAAAATCATGAGCAAGAATATTTAAAAGCAGGTGAAGGTCGTGTTTACCAAGACTTAGTACATGATTTTACCCAAAACTCTCCGAAAAATATTGAGTGGCTGGCCAATATGGGCATTAAATGGACGAATGTCTATGGCCACTCTGAGATTCCTTATGCTAAAGACCATTTTGCGGATCGAATTCATGTTTATGAAAATGGCGGTGCCAGTGGCAACGGTATTATTTTAACCCAACATCTCCTCAAATATGCTTTAAAACAAGGAGCAGAAATTACTTATAATACTGCTGTAATAGGATTAATTACGGCTGGAGACGGCACTGAGCGCAAGGTGATCGGTGTTGTTAGTGAAGGAAGAGACCATCAGCTTAAATATCTAAAAGCAAGACGCGGCGTCATTTTAGCAACAGCCTCGATTGACCAAAATGTAGCATTAGCTAAGGACTTGAGTCCTCAACATTATGAAGACGTTAAAGCTCATCATTGCTGGTCTGTCTTAACAGATCAAGGTGACGGCATTGTGATGGGCATGGCAATTGGCGCAGCCGTTACCGGCTTTGGCGGAACAATTGATTTTGATGCCAGAACTGGCAATGGTACTGATGACCGTGTTCCTACAATCCCTTCAATTTTTGTTAATGGCAATGGCTTAAGATTTGTTAACGAAGATGCAACTTATGCTTATGAATTCCGGGCAATTTTCAACGAGGAAAAGCAACTAGACAAACCAACTTATCAGATTTTTGGTGCAGATTCTATTAATGAAAAAACTAGTCCATGGAACCCAGAATCATTAGAGAGCGACGTCAAAAGCGGTTTAGTAGTCAAAGCCGATTCACTCGAAGAATTAGCAGACAAAATTAATGTTCCTAAAGCAAACCTGGTTAACAGCGTTAATACTTGGAATAAAAATACCGCTAATGGCGCAGATCCCGAATACAACAGAACAAATGGTGTAAGACCATTTTCCGGACCTTACTACGCATACCGCAACACGCCAGGCAATTTAGGCGCTTTAGGTGGACTAAAGATTAATAAGAAATGCAACGTACTTGATGTTTATAATCAACCTATTACGGGTTTGTACGCAGCAGGACTCAATGCTGGCGGCTGGCTTGGTTCATACTACCCTGGTTCTGGGACAGCCATCGGTGGCATCGTTCATCAAGGCCGGCGTGCAGCAAAGTCAGTTTTAGGTTTAGAATAAAGGATTTTAAAAAATGCTAACAACACAAATTAACAATTTTAAATGGCAAGCTGATTTCGATGTTATAGTTATTGGTTTTGGAGGAGCAGGCGCTACTGCCGCAAGGTTTGCTGCTGACAATAATTGCAAAGTACTTTTAACAGATGTTGCACCAGTTGGCCACGAAGGTGGTAATACTCGTTATTGTGGACAAATGATTGCAGGTACAAAAAGCAAATCTTCTTATCAAAAATACTATTCCAAAATGACAGCACCCTTTGATCTTAATCAAAAAATCATAGATACTTTTGTTGATGGCGTAGCTGATATGCCTAATTACTTAAAAAAATACCTTCATGTTGAACCTTTCAGCTTTTTAGCACATCCAGACAGACCAGCAGTTCAATCGGTCAAAGGAGATTTCCCTGATTATCCTGACTATCCGGGAGCTTCCGACTATGACTTATACACTGTACATGATGGGCAGCAAATTGAAGACGGAGTTTTGTGGAAAGTTCTCAGAAATGAGGTCATGAAACGCCTTGATCATATTACCATTTGGTATGAATCTCCGGCTATTTACTTAGTGCAAGACTCAACCGGCAAAGTCATAGGAGCAGTAATCAACAGACATGGACAAGAAGTATACGTCCACGCCAAAAAAGGTGTTGTTTTCACAGCCGGCGGCTTTGAAAACGATCCTGAACGAATTCAGGATTACCTAGGCGTTCCTAAAATGGTGCCAATGGGTACTCTATATAATAAGGGGGATTCTATCAATTTAAGTATTGAAGCTGGTGCCGATCAGTGGCATACCAGTGTTTACAATGGCGGTGGCTTATATCACGGTTTGACTTATGCAGTTGCAAATGGCCAGCGCGGCATTTTATCATACACTTGGCCTGAACTATACACAGGCAGCATTTTTGTTGTAGGTAATGATGGCACACGTTACTTTGCAGAAGACCAGCATTCTAAAGCCGGCTATTTGTTTATTCATGGCTTTGGCAGACACCCATATCTGACTACACAATCTTGGATTATTTTTGACCAAAAGCAAAAAGCCAAATTGGAACAAATACAGGATAGTGCATTACAATCTGCTTTAAATAAAGCAATTGCAGCCTCCTCTGCTAGTGAACTTGCCGCAAAACTTAATTTTGATTCAACCATTTTTACTAACACAGTTAAGGACTTTAACGAACTTGCTAAATTAGGCAAGGATTATTCATTTAGCAGAAATGGCCAAACAATGACCCCACTTGCTGATGGACAAATATACGCAATTAAGTTGCAACCTGCAGCTTTAAACACTCAGGGTGGTCCACGCAGAAACGAAAAGGCTGAAGTTTTAAAGCCAGATGGTTCGGCAATCAAGGGCTTATATAGTGCTGGCGAAGCCGGTAGTATAACCACTAATCAATATCAAGCTGGTCAAGATGTTGCAGAGTTGTTGATATTTGGCAAAATTGCTGGAGAAAATGTCGCCCAAGAACCAGTAGAAAAAGCGGATAGTGTTGCTCCACTCGACCCTAAAATTCTAGCTAGTGATGAACAAACAGAAAATTACCAACTTGGTGCCAATCAGTTTCTGGGTAAAAGTGATCAAGGCATGGGAAATGAATTCGTAGTCAAAGTAACCATGGATAAAAATAACCAAAATATCCAAGATATCAATGTAATCAAACAAAGTGAAACTAAGGAAATTGGTCAAAAAATCATTAAACCTTTGCTTCACAACATTATTGAATCTAATTCAACCAATGTTGATGCGGTTTCTGGTGCTTCGCTGACTTCGAAAGCTGTTAAAAGCGCTGTAAATGATGCATTAACAAAAATCAAATAATATAATTTCTTTATAAATTCTAAAAATCAAAATAACCACTTTTACTTCAATTAAAAGTAAAGTGGTTATTTTGATATTAGCTAGCAAGCATAAGCACTTTACAACTACGGCCATTACCCTCTTTAAATGATTGTATGAAGTTTATTCATCTAGTAATTTAAATAGTCTGCTTCTAAGCTTACTTGTTTGGACTGACCATGAATAATGTCTTTGATATTTTTCTCTGCATAATCAAAGCGTGAATG
This sequence comes from Lactobacillus kullabergensis, assembly GCF_000967195.1. GTDB lineage: Bacteria > Bacillota > Bacilli > Lactobacillales > Lactobacillaceae > Lactobacillus > Lactobacillus kullabergensis. Next base: position 58,841 of record NZ_KQ033870.1, on the reverse strand, counting down.
ATCGAAAAATTCATAGCCATTTTTTTGAAAATTACCAGGGTGATATTTACCTACCAAATTTCCATAATTTCTTTAACTTCCTCTGGGTCTGGGTTAAGAACTCCATCTGATACGCTTTCAACATCTTTTTTAATTGGGTCCTAACCTTCTAGATGACTAGCCACAATAACTCCTCTTAGCTCAAAATACATAGCTTTATCAGACACATAAACGCCCTGAATAATTTGTTTTTCATTGTTAATATCAAGTTTATATTCTTTGGACTGTAACATATTTAATAGATCGCCAGCTCTTTAATTTAAATAGATTGCAAAAGCATTAAGCACTCTTGCTGACTAGTTTTCAGATGATTTAGCTACATTAATATCCCCAAATTTATCCTTCAATTGCTGACATACATTATTTGTTTTTTTAATTTTCTTCATTTAGCCAGTAAATTCGACCATCATCCGTTCTCTTTAAAAGATGATTTTCAATTAAATCTCGCCTTCTGGTAACATAATCAGCCACATAACGCATTAAAATTAAATTTACTTCCTGCTCAGAATATTTTTTTGCTGGTTCAAATTTAGTTGCCAAATATTGTAAAATCAACAGCCGGTTTTTAGCCTTACCAGGCCAAACTTTAACAACTCCATCATTATCAATATAACGCATTAATAATTCTTTATTCTCCATTTTTTCCATTCAAATTAATTATTCTATCAAACAACGACTTTTCAGTTTCAGAAATTTTATGAGCAACTTCAATTACTGCCAAATTAGGCTTTTTTAATAACGTTTTATGAATTGCAAGTGACAGTTCCGGATCGAGGGCACTAGTAGCTTCATCAGCGAGCAATACTGGCCGTTCAGAGAGAAAAGCACGTGCAATTTCAATTCTTTGGATTTGTCCTCCGGATAAATTTGCCCCCTTTTCACCAACCTGATAATCCCAGCCTTTTTCATCCACGAGTTCAGTTAGTCCCGCCGATTCAACTGCTTTAGCCAAACTTTCTGGAGAAGCCTTCCGCCCCAGTAAAATATTAAACTTAATTGTATCATCAAAGATAAACGGCTTTTGGTTAACGTAACTGAAATTATCGTGAGCTTTGGTCCAGTTGCCAGTGACATCTTCACCATCAATATAAACATGACCTTCACTAGGTTTAATTTTACCTAACATTAAATTTAACAACGTAGTCTTTCCCCAACCACTAGGTGCCATGAGCAAGATTTTTTCATTAGGTGCTACGGTAAGATTAAGATGAGTGAAAATCTCTCTGCCACCTTGACTGTATGTTGCATCTTCAACTTTCAAACCAGTAAATTGACCAGTTTTCGCACTTTTAGTACTGTCAGCTGAAAAAGACAGAGCCTGCTCTACTTTATCCCACATCGGCTTAGTAGACTTGATTGCATTCAATTGTTCAAAAATATTAACTATCGGGTTAATAAATTCATTAGACAGTTGCACTATCATAATTAAAGTACCAACACCAATTTGACCTTGCAGCATTAAGATGGCACCTACTAGAAACGGCAGTATAAAGCTAAAAATATCTGCAAAAGCCATAATGACCTCTCCTGCTGCAGCTTGTGTGAAGTTTAAGTTCTTTAATGCTTCTTCCATTCTTTTGGCACTATTAACCACTTTACTAATAGTCGAACTTTGGGCATCGTATAAGCCCACAGTCTGCGCTCCGTTTAACCCGTCATTCACACTCTGAGTGTATGCGATGTTATTTGTCTCCCAAACTTTTGCTTTTGCTTGAATTGTTTTGGTAAAAGCCCTTTGCACTAGTCCAGGAATTAAAGTAGTTACCATAAAAATTAAAGTTAAAATCCAGGAATTGATTAAACCAACTACTACTGATAGCAAAAAAGATACTAATTCTGCAATGATCATTAATTCATTTGTAGTCTTAGACGTCTCAATCTGTTTAAGATCGTTCGTCATCAGACTTAAACCATCCTTTTGTGAGTCACTGCGTTGTTCAATCAGGTAGCTCATCGTTTTGTCTTTAAGATAAACATTGACATCCTGAATAATAGCGTACTTGATATAACGGTACACAAAATTAGACAACATAATAATTAAGATTGTTGCGGCACCAATGCCAGCAATTCTAATTAAATTGCCGCTATCGCCTTGACGATATTGCGCTGCATTTAACATGATCTTAGTGACATATGCAATTACCACATTGCCAAATGCCATTACTATTGCTAAAAGTGTGTAGGCAACGAGTTTCCATTTAGGTGCAAATTTTAATGAAGATTGCATTTTTCTACTCCTTCTTTATTATTAAAATGGTTAAGATATTTTTTAAAACATATTAAAGCATGAATTATTTTTCTGGCTTTTTTTTCTCATATATGAGAAAAAAGTGCATAATATCTTAAAAAGGACAAAATAGCATGCAGTCAGGAATTGAATTTAAACAATTAAGGAAAAAACAGCATATTACGCTTAAAGAAGCAGCTAAAGGCATTTGTTCCATTCAAATGCTTTCTCGCTGGGAAAATGATCAGGGCCATATGGATTTTAACCGGGTGTTAAAACTGTGCGAAAGAATTAGTTTATCGGCAACTGAATATATTGCGCTTGCTAAACTCGACCCGCAGGATCATATTGCGCTTATTTTAGAAGAATCTTGGAATAACCACGACAAAAACTATTTGAAAAAACTGGCTCAAGCGGCATTAAATAAATACGAGTCAAGTCAAGATCCTTTTGACCTCGATTATGCAGCAATAGCCTACAGTTTGTATTATAAAACTTCACAACACAACATCTTTCCTATAGCCCAGCAAAACGAATTAAACCATCAGTTAAGTAAAATAACTGTTTGGGGCCATGAATTTCTTTCACTGTTTGCCAATGTTATACCTATTATTAGTCCTAGAATTATTTACCAAATCTCTGTTCAGGTTATCAGCAATATTTCTTTTATTAAAAAGGCAGGAGAAGGTACATTTCATTTTGGTATAGCAGCTCTATTTGAAGCTGTAATTGGTTTAATTACAAATAGTCAGTTTAAATTTGCAGATAAACTGCTAACACGAATAAACCAGATTGACTTACCAGATAACGAAATGTTGTTAATTGTTGGGCGCAAATTTTTAAATGCAATTCTTACATTTCACAATACTGCCAATGATGAAGCAGCTGTCTCAATCATTCATTTTTTAACTAATATGGACATGCAAACTACGGCTGCTTATTTTCTGCAAATATTAAATCAGGTTAAAGCTTTAAACTAATCATAAAATTTATTAAATAAGTCTTCGATATCAATTCTTTCAACTGCGTATTGAATATCAGCTCTAACTAAGCTGGCTATAAGTTGCGTCAGCTTATCCTGCTCAATTTTTTCTAGAGGAACTAATATCAGGTTATTAGGCAAAGTTTCGTAATCATAATTAGCTAGCAACTTAGTCGTTTCAGGGGTAGACTGCATCTTTAAATACCGTTTATTTTGCTTTTTATTGTCTAGATCTTCAATAATGTGTCCTTTACCCATAAACAAGACCCTGTCAGCATATTGCTGCAAGTTAGACAAAAGGTGTGAAGCCATAATGATTAACTTGTTTTCATCCTTTAGTTTAAGAAGCATCTGTGAAATTAAAGCTACGTTCTGTGGATCAAGTCCATTCATTACTTCATCTAACAACATTACAGGAGAATCAGCTGCTACTACCATTGCAAAACAAAGTCGCTGTTTCATCCCTAAAGAATAAGTCTGTACTTTCTTATCCACGTAATTTTCCATTTGCAAGTCAGTAATTATTTGCTCAACGGGCTTTTCAGAATTGTGCCAAAGATCAGCGTATAAATTAAGATGATCCCGTCCAGTCATAAAGGGAAACAGGTCGCTTTGTTCAGGAAACGAGCAGATTTCCTGGTGTAATTTAATCGTGTCTTTTTGTGTTTGATAACGTGTATTTTCATATTCAACAAACCCTTTTTGCGGCGTCAGATTATGCAAAATAACGTTGATCAAGGTCGACTTACCAGTACCATTAGGCGCTACGAGACCAACGATCTCGCCCTGCTTAAATTCCAAGTTAACATCGTCTAAAACAACGTTTTTTCCAAATGCCAATGTGACATCTTTTATTTTTAACATTTTAATCACCTCGTCTAACTAAAGGGATGCTTTTAATTTGCGTGAACAAAAACAGTAAAATTTCAATGACAAGTGCCAGACAAATGAGTGGCCCTAAGCCAGCAGTAAAGCCCCATCCGGGTGCATCCATCAAATAAGCCAAGTTGCCGGTAATACTGTCACCGATAGAAAAGTAAGTCATAGGCCATTTTTCCAAAAACGGGTAAACAAAGCCCATGCCCAACGAGAAGTAAAGCATCTTCGCACTGATAGCAAACAGACTGCTAAGCATGCCGGCAACATATTCGTTACGCAAAACGATTGACAGCAGAATTGTTAACCTGATAAAGATAAACGAAATAATGATTGCAAAAATGATAAACTGCAAATAATACATACCTAGTGTTTCAGTCCTAAAGGTTGCTTTGAAGTTTATTTTGCCTAAATAATCAACAGTATTTAGTCTTAATGATCCCAAACCATATCTAGGTGTTATACAAAGAAGAGCAATTATCCCAGCTACTACAAAGTCAAGCAAAACCCCTACTTCAACAACTCCAGTTTTCAACCATAAAATAGTGCGTTTACTTAAAGGAATATTTTCCAAGACCGTATAATATTTCCTGTCATTAGTCACAATGTCCGCAGCAAAGAAACAAACTATCACTACCATTATTAAGACTGCCCAGCCAGAAAGTGAGTTTTGAATTACTTGTAATGTTGTGCGCTCTTCCAAAATGTTTTTATTCAGCCCTGTTTGCTTATCCTTTTTACCGGCTAGAAGTGCGTTATACAAGTGATACGTCCGTTGATAGCCAAAATGACCATCCTGCTTAAAATTATCATTTTGATTATACGCAGCTGGATACAAAAAGTTTTGGTTACCTTCCACAAAGATTAACTCGTCAATATATTGATAACGAGCACTGGCGTATTTAGCATAAGCATCCCAGTCTTTTTTCTTTATAGCGCGCAATATTTTTTTATCATAAGATAAGACCTGTGGGTAAGTACTGACAGCGTCCACTGCCCCTTTGCTAGGAATAGAATAATAACCTGGCTTCTTGGAATAAGCAATCTCTTGCATAGCCACTTTCAGAAAGGCTGTATCATCAATATATTCCTTTTTAATAGGCTTGGCATCGACTTGTTCAATTACCTGACGGTTAGGCACACTGACCAGACTAAAATATAAAGACATAATCACAGTAGCAATAAACAATCCAATATTTTTGGGATTAACCAAAAAAGCCTTCAACTGAAAGAGGAAATAACGCCATTTCATCGTGCAATACCTCCTTTATTAACCAAGTGTCTGAACCAGATGATCAAAATAAATGACCAAACTAATAGGATACAGCCGCTGGTGACTATGTTTAGCCCTGCAAATCCTGTTTTACTTGCCACAGTACCATTAAGCACATCATTAACATTTAAATATGCAGATGGCAGCCAAGCAATAAATTTAAGCATTTTGGCAGGCAAATACGTTAATACATATAGAGCAATACCAATAAAGGTAGTGAGATATACATTTTTTGTTATCTGGTTAAGAAGTAAAGTTAAACTGGTCACAAATACTACCAATACTGCGGTATAAAGTAAAAAGAGCAAACAATCCAACCAGACTGGGATTGCTATTATTTTATTAAAGTAAAAAACGTTAGGGTAATTTAAACTGCGAAAGCCATTTCGTAAGCCGGCAAAAAGATATGCACCAACTAGTCCAATAAGTAAAGGACCCAAGGCTAAAGCCAAATTGATCATGGTTTTGCCTTTAACCTCATCTTCTACACGATAAGGGATATTGCGCAAAACCGTATCATGATCCAACTTAACCATCCACACATCATTAGAAATAAGCAAAATATAAAAGAAAATAAAAATAGCCACAAAATTGAGAATATAGATTAAATAAGTTGCTGATGCCTTTGAATTCATAACTGCAGGTATATGATGACGATAAAGATATTTATAGGTAACTAATCTTTGATGCAATTGATACTTGGGTGGAACATTCAATGTGCTGGCTCCCAGATAATTATTGCGGTAGCCGTCTAACATGGTTTGAAATAACGTGATCGATCCGTCTAAATAAGTTTGGGGATCACTTAAAACTTCCCCATTTTGCAAACTGAAAATACAACCTTCTTGGGCATTTAAATTGTCATAAGTCTCTTTATATTCTTGTTTGCGTAATAAACTGCTGTCAAAATAACTGATATTAACCTCAAGAGAATCATAGTATGAGCGCCACTGACGGTAGTTATCTCCCAAGTTTTGAGCTTCAACCACTAGTACAAAGAGAACCATGAATAAAACCAAAGCGCCCATTAACAGAATATTTTTCTTTGATTTGCGTGCAATAGTAAAATTTGCCTTAAAATAAGTTCTCTTCATGGAAATGCCTACCTGATTTACTAAAAATGAAAAGTAATTAACAATGATTTTATCATATTTTATTTAGCTCTATTATAGCTAAAAGCAAAGCTAGTTTCTTAAGTACCATTTATAATCATGAATTTATAATAAACTCAGCACAATTGCATATATGATAATTAGGATTGAGAAAACAGGTGAATTTAGCCTTTAATTTTTATCATAAATAAAAAAACCGATAAATCATCGTTTAAAGCGTAATTTATTGGTTTTTGTCTTTTTACAACTATTTATTTAAGCGTCAGCAAATAATTATACCCATCATCAAAAGCTATATTGTTTGCCAGGCGGTTTCCCGTATTACTGTAACCAGTAAATTTAAAGGCTAAATATTTTGCCTGACTGACTAAGGTTTTATCTATCTGCCATTTGATTGGTAAAATTTGCAAAGACTGCAAATGAGCAATATCAGTTACGTCCTTAGCAGCCACTACATTTTTAGATTCATCCAGTAATACCAGTTCTGCGTTATTAATTAAAACTGGAGCAGCCAGGCCATAATTAGTTAGATTAACTTGATAGTCAATATTCTGCCCATCTGCTTGATAGCTAATATCTTTAACTGCTAAGCGGTAACCCAGATAATCCCTAATATATTCATACCAAGAACGACTTATTTCATTATCATTAGTATCTTTAAACCATGATTTTTGATATGGTAATTTATATTGGTCTAAAAGTGCAGGCGTTACTAGTTGCCGTTTCCAAGCACTCAAAGAATAGTCTTTGCCATCTTCTTTGTAATTATGAGCTATACTCAATGAAGTAAAATGATGAACTGCAAGACGGTGAGCAATCAGTGGTGCAGAAATTAACTGACCGTTATTGTCTGATGCATTGGCAGAACCCCAAATCATTTCACCGTCAACCGGTACAGTCTGAGATTGTTCTGCCATCGCCTTCCATTCAGCAGAATTAGGATCTGCACCTGCAGTATTCCACACATGAGGGCGACCAATCAAGTAATCATCATGAAATCCAACTCTTTGCCAGTCAGAACTCTGGGGATCAACATTTCGTGACTTGATATTGTAATATCTGACTTGGATAAATAAATCTTTAGGAGTATTGGCTAATAATGCCTGCAGAATTGCTTTTTCATTCATACGGCTACGGGCTCCGCTGTCCCATTCTCCCCAAGCTCCAATAAATCCAGCTTGTAAATTAGCTATTTGATCACGATGCTGAGCAATCCAGGGAGCTAGTTGCTTAATATGTGCAACCACTTGCTCAGTTGTAGGTTCCTGAGATTTAGGATGAGCATCATCCCAAATATAGGCAAAACGTAATACAGCCTGTAAATGGTTTTGCTTCAACTTTTGGAAATATTGATCCATATTATTAAAGGCAGTTTGATCTAGTGGCTTATCTTTATAATCAGTCAGATAAAAGTATACTTGTGTAAGTCGCGGATTATCATCAGCAAATGTAGCTATCGCATTTTGCATTTGCGCTATTCCTGTTTTATCCGCATTACCCCATAGTCCCATGCCGGTTTTAACATTTAAATTTAACTCTAAGCGAAAGCCACGATCGCTATTGTTAGCCATTTCTTGATTTTGCTGCTCTGTTAGAGGCTTTTCGTCATATTCAGAAATAGTTGCAGCCTTAACTGAACACAAATTTTGCTGATTTTGAAATAAAAGTAACCCTAAAAATGCAGTTATTAAAGTTAGCTTTTTAAATATTTTTTTCATGAGTTATTCCCCAGTTACAATTTAAACCAATTAATACCATCTACCCACTGACAAACATTGGCAAGACGTGCTGTGCTGTTATTAGTAGCCTGCAGCCTAACTCCGACTTTATCAGGTTGATTATGTTTTATTAATGGGATAACCGTATTTATTTCTCGGTTAGTTTGTAAAGCACTTTTTTCAACGAAAGCCTTACCAATAATATTCTGCTGTTGATCTACAGCAAATAACTCTATTTGTTTCAAAGCCAGAGGAGCGGCGAAGCCGGTATTCTTCAGTGTGAGATAAACGGCAGCATTTAAAGCGGAGTTATAACTAATTTGTTTAACTTCTAAACGGTAGCCTAAATAATCTCGCAAATATTCAAAATAATTACGTTCAATTGTCTGATTCTTTTGATCCAAAAACCATGATTTTTGATACGGCCAATGCTTTTTATCTAATAAATCAGGCGTAACAGGAACATGCTTCCAATATTCAAATGAGCCCATTTGAGGAAATTTAAGCCCCTCTGGTTTGCCAGTTCTTTTTAATTCATTTTCTAAGGTCACATTATAATATGAATTAGTTTTTATCTCATGGTAATTATGCGCAATACTTAAGGTAGTAAAATGATTTTCAACCATTCTTTGTGTGGTCAATTCAGGATCTACGTATTTTGTTTTTAAATACATAGGATTGGCAAATAGCCAGATACTTTCGCCATCAACGATTGTCGTTTTTGAATCTCTTATTAATTGTTGATACTCATTCGAATCATGATTTTTACCCGCTGTATTCCACTCATGTCCAATACCAATTAAAAAGTCATCGTGAAAACCAATTCGTTGTTCATTCTCTTTTTCAGCAACATCTATATTACGATTTTTTATATTTAAATAACGTACTTGTACAGTTAGATCTTGAGGAGAATTTAACAGCAAACTATGTAAAATTGCTGATTCATCAGTTGTCTCACGAGCATGGGCAGACCATTCTCCCCAAGGTCCAATAATGCCTGCCTGTAAGGCATGAATTTGCTTGCGATGTTCGTGGAGCCAGCCAGATAACTGTTCCAAGTGCTGCTCTACTCTCTGCACACTAGGAGCCTGTCTATAAGGCCTTTTATCTTCAGAAACATAAGCAAAACGAAGCAATGCTTTTAAATTTAATTTAGCCAGTTCCTCAAAAAATGCACTCATATGGTTAAAAGCTTGTGCATCCAGTGGATCATGCTGGTAACCTGTTAAGTAAAAATAAACCTGCACTATTCGTGGCTGATCGTCTGTATACAGTGATGCTTCTCTTTTTAACGCAGCAATAGCATCTTCATCCGCATATTCATATATGCTCTTACCCGTTTTTACATCCAAATAAACTTCAAAGCGAAAACCACGATCAGGGTTTGTGAGTAAAATCTTCGTTTGATCTCCACTTAACTGCTTAGGATAATAATTTTCCATTTTTTCCTCCCAAACTAATTACCAGTACTTTCTCGCAAAATTAGTTTAACTTCTAATAACGTTGTAGCGGCGCGCGTCTTTTTTTCTATTATGTCTTCTCTAATTAAATGGACAGCAGTTATACCTAGGTCTTTTTCCGGAACAGAAACTGATGACAATCTGGGAATATAATATTGCGCCATTTGAATATTATCGAACCCAATAATATGGTAATCGGCAGGAGCATGAAAACCTTTTGTATGCAATTCCTGCATTATTCCAATTGCCAATTGATCATTTCCAGCTAAAATTCCTTTGGGTAAAGTAGGTGATTGTGCAATTTCTTTACCCGCCTGGACGCCATCTTCAATGCTCCAACCCGGAGTAAGAATTGAACATTCATCTTGATCATGCAGTTTCATCCACTCCCGATAGCAATTTAAACGAACCTCACCTTTTGCTTGAGTTTTTTCTCCTTGCAAATTAGTCATATAACGGGGACCACCAACATATACAATATTGGTTTGAGCAAATTTTTCTAGTTGTGTTAAAGCTTCTTTTACTCCGGCAGTTAAATTAGCATTAACCAGCTTGACGGAATTATTTTTATATCTTGCTTCAATAATGACGATATTAGAGTTTAATTTTTTTAGTTCGCTAATGGCTGATTCGGACAAGCCGCCGATAACAATCACGCCGTCCCAATAATACAGTCCATCCCAAAATGAATTATCTAAAGATTTATTCAAATAGTAGATCGAACTTAACGTCATTTTCTCTTTTTTAAGTTCTTCAATAATCCCCTGCTTTACTTGCTGATAATACGTATATTCTGCTACTTGGTCTAAATTCATAGTTGTCAGCACGCCAATGACGGGACTCTTTTTACTTTTATTTTTTGTATGATAATTTAACTTTTTAGTAGCTGCCAAAACTTTTAAACGCGTTTGATCAGTTACACTTAGGGAAGCGTCATTATTTAAGATTCGTGAAACTGTACCAGCCGAAACACCTGCTAACTGAGCTACCTGTCTGATATTAGCCATTTTATTTTCTCATCTTTCATATTTGGTTATTATAACAGGTGCTATTAAAATTCGTTTTAAAAATATAAACTTTAGAACCTGATAATCTAAACACAATCTGCTATTACAGCATTTTTGCAATTATGCTATCAAATATTTTTTGTAAATCAAAGAAAATACGGTTGTATCATTATTGTCAATACATCCGCGTTTTCTCAATTTACCCGCTTAATTTTGCAACAGGCTTTTTTCAGCAGATAATCTGATTATTTTTAAATTTCTATGTTTTATGCAACAACTTTTAAATTGAATAAAATAATAGCCAATATTAGAACAAACCAAGTTGCTCTAGTAGAGTTCATATGTTTACGATCAAGCAGCCAATAAATAAAGGCAACTAGTAAAACTGGCAGAAGCGATGGCATAATCTGATTAAAAATATCCTGCAGCTTCATCGAAACTTTTCCAGCTCTAAAGATAAACGGGATTTTTAAAGTAATAACAGTTGGAATCAAAGCTCCTACAACCGTCACTCCTAGCAGGGTTGCTGAATCAGTCAATGCGTTAAGCTTAGAGCTCATTGAAGTAACCAGGTTGACCCCTTGTTTATAGGCAAATGGCATCCAAGTATAAGCCCAAATGTAGATAACGCCTAATGCAACCATCCATAAAATAGCACCAAACGGGTTGCCTTTAAGAGCCATGTATGATGCAATCGCACCAAAAATAGTGGATTGAACGGTACCTAATAAGGTGTCACCTACAGCAGCAAATGGTCCCATAAGTCCAGTTTTAATACCTCTTACACCATCAACTGAATCAATTCCCTCTTTTTCTTCCAGAGCAATGTCGACACCTTGGATAATGGAGCCCATATGCGGACTGGTATTAAAGTACTCAGACTGCACACGCATCATTTTCTTCATATCTTCAGGCTTATCACCATATAACTTACGTAAAATTGGCATTTGTGAACCAACATAGCCTGGAGCCATCATAGTTTCGTAGTTCCAGCTTAGTGCGGAGGTAAAAATCCAGCGTAAGTTAGCGCTACGAATATCTTTTTTAGTTAACTTATGACTCTGTGTTGTCGTAGTTTTTTCAGTAGTATTATTCTTCATCACCGGTAATTACTCCTTTATCATCAACACCCATTTCAGCAGCTTTTTCTGTATCTAAGCCATTGCTACCGCTACCAGACTGGTTTTTGTCATGAATGATAGAATTATAATGATTAATGGCAAAGCCGACTCCGACAAGTGCAACACCAAGCATCGGTACGTTTAAATAAGCAGCGGCTACAAAGCCAAAAATCATGTATGCACCAAATTTCTTAATAGGCAAGTAATGCATTAAGATAGCAATACCAACTGCTGGTAACATAGTTCCGGCAGATTTTAATCCACCCATTAGCCACTGTGGCATATAGTTCAGTACATTTTTGACAAATGCTTCACCAAAAATCAACACTAACAGTACAGGAACCGACCTTGAAAGCCCCCACGGAATAGCCCCATAAAGACTATTTCGTACAACAGCTTTATCATCGTTACGATCGATTGCCTTATCTATTCTGTGTGCAAAATAGGTATTAGCAAAACGAGCCAAAATATCAAGTTGCACCATCAATAGACCCACTGGAATAGCAACACCAATACCATAGTTAATGCCTTTTCCTGAAATATGCGCAATTGCAGTACCTATGATTGCTCCGGTGGCATAATCAGGAATCGAAGCACCACCAAAGGTACCGACACCTAATATCATTAACTGCAATGTTGCTCCTACGGCCAAACCTAATTTCATATCACCAACAATTAGTCCTGCAATTAATCCAGCGTTAACTGGGTTACCAAAACCAATACCAACTGTGATAATTTCATTGATTTGGAAGAAAGCAAACAAAGACAGCAAAATTATTTGAACTACACTCAATGAATTCATTATTATTTCTCCATCCGTTTATTTAATTCAGACATAAAGTCTTCTCTAGGATCGTTTGGCACCATCTGGTGATAAAGCTTTACTCCCCGAGCATCAAGTTCCTTAAAAGCCTTTATTTCTTCGTCATTAACTCCCACGCTCTTGAACAATTGCAGTCTGCCTTCACCACTTGGCAAGTTACCAACATTAACTTCTTTAATTGGTACACCTGCGTCGACCATCTTAACCAGAGCCTCTGGTTCACGAGTAATAATAAATATTTTTTGGTCAGCATAGCGTCCTTGAACAATATTGTTACTTGCACGATCTGGTGGCAAAATACTTAAAGCTGCTTGAGTGGGACGAGCTAATTTTAAAGCTGTTTTTTCCAAGTCATCCTTAGATACTTTATCGCCAACTACCATTAAGCGTTCTGCACCTAATTGCCCAGTCCATACACGAGCCACTTGACCATGAATCAAACGGCTATCAACTCTCACATTAACTAACTGCACAATTCATTACCTCCTTCTTGTTATCGCTTACATTTACTTACACCAAAATTATAGTTTATATATTTTGTTTTGTAAACATAATTTTTTTTAGTAAACAAGATTGACATTAACCTGTTTTATTAATAAGCTAATCTTAAACATCTATTATTAAAGAAAGTGTAACGGTATGATTACAGTTCAACGATCAAAAAGTAATATTTCAATGGGCAAACCCACAACTGTAATAGTTAACGGTTTAAGAGTAGGAGGTATTGCGGCTGGCTATGCTTTAAAATTAAATTTAAAAAAAGGGGACACGCTGCAACTAACTCAAGGCCTATTAAATCGCTCAGCCAAAATGATTATTAATAATACTGACGCTCATTATAAAGTTATTCCGAATCCAAAATCAGCAGGCTTAATAGCTGTTATGATTGCTGCTTTATTATTAATTCCGCCTATGATTAAAAGCTATGTCCCTTTTTCACAAAATGTTTCAGCAATTATTATCTTTTTAATCTTTTTGTTTATTGAATTAATTTTTAATTTCCGGAGTGGTCTGATTATTGAGGAAATTAAATAAAGATGCTGCCAAAAAGTTCAGTTAATGATTTTATATACATACAAAAAAGCTTACTTTTTGTAAAAAGAAGTAAGCTTTTTATTTACCATAATATTTTTTATATGAAACCATATCCTAAACATAATCATTAAAGTCAATTACGGCATCATAACGTTTTAATTCTGCCGGTTCATAGTGGTGAATAACCTCAATGAAAGTGAAGTTAGACGCAAACAAGTAGTCATGAATTGCCTGAGAAGTTGCCTTGTCCAATGATGCATTGACTTCGTCCAGTAATAAAATTGGTCGTTTGGCTAAGATAGCCCTTGCCAGTTCAATTCGTGCTAATTGTCCACCGGATAATTGGTCCGCATTATCACCTAATTGATAGTCAAAACCTTTTTCTTTAACCAGCTGTCCCAGTTCTAAATGATCACAAACTGCTGTTACTTCTTCTAAGGGGATGTCTGCACCCAAAGTAAGATTAAACCACAATGAGTCGGCAAAGATGACCGCGCTTTGGCTTGAATATGCAAACAAATTAGTAAAAGTACCAGGTTTAACGGCCTTTTGATTAAGCAATTCTTCTTGTGCCTGACCATAATCGCCATACATTAAATATTGGAGCATGGTGGATTTACCAGAGCCAGAAGGTCCAATTACCGCAACCTTTTGTCCTTTTGCAACTGCAAAATTAATTTGACTAGCTAATTCTTTATCCTGCCGTTTTAAAGTCAGATTTTTCACTTCTAATTGCTTAAAGTCATCAGTAGCAACACCGTTTTGCGGCTTTTGCTCACCTTTAGCAATAAATTGATTGATCTTGTTAACGATACCCTTAGTGGTAGATAAATTGTTTCGTTCATTTAAAATTTGCAGGATAGGATTAACAAAAGAATTAGAAAGCTGAGTGATGGCAAATAATGCTCCTAATGTTATTTGACCATTGACTACCAATAATGTCCCAAAAGCAAATGGTAGTAAAAATGCACTGGCAATCGCGATAATATTAAGGTAGGTATTAGTATTATTATTCAGCACATTCATTTTGGCCAGTTTTTCTTCCAGGCGTTCAACGGCACTCTTATTTTGCTTAACAGCATTGTCTTGCTCGCCGTATAAATTAAAAGTACTGGTGCCAGCTAAAATGTTTTTGGTTTGGCTGACATACTTGTCGTTAGCCTTAGTCCAATCACCTGAAGCCTTTTGAATTGGTTTTTGAAAAAAGTTGGACACGATTGTAGGGATTGCTGAGCCCACGAAATAAATCAAGGTAACAAACCAATTTAAATATAAAGCATAACCCAGCGCCAAAATAACGGTATAAGTATAGATCAGAATTTCAATTTCAGCTTCATAACGGTTAGTTTCTAATAACTTAAAGTCGTTAGTTAAAAAACCTAAATTAGCACTATCTTCTTCTTTATTTAGCAGCATCCCCTTTAACACTTTAGTTCTCAACTTAGTGTTAATCTGCTTAACTGCATCGGTTTTTAAGTAATTAAATAGTAAGCCTGAAATTAAGATTAAAGTCAGCGCTACTATAATCTGCGTCACTAAAGAAGGTAAGACTGAAAATTGTCTCTTAGTTGCCATATTAATCAAATTGCTAAGCATATAAGCAGCAAAGATATTTAAAGTACTGTATATCAAACCGAAAACATTTAGCCAAAAGAATTTTAAATGTGAATAGTTATGGTAAATCATTATTTTTCTCCCTCAGTTTTGTTAATAATTTTCTCATTCATTAAAGATGATAAATTAATTAAACTTGAGAAGAGCCGTGATTACAATACTATTTGACTAAGAGGTCACTATTAGGAAAGCAAGTGGGACAAATTTTGTACTAAAATACAGGGTTAACTTAACGTGTTAGTTAAGATTCTTTCTTTACTTAATCATTCATTTTAAAATTTCATACCAATTTTTTTGATAGAGTCAAAAATCGTTATAGCTTTTCATATTGGTCTAAGATTTTGTTAGCACAGTTATCGTCCAGACCCGTAATTTCTTTAATTGCAGTAAGAACTCCTTTTGTTTTTATCATCTCCTGCATTTCTTGAGACTTAGGATCATCCTCATCATTATATTTAAGTCCTAAGGCAACTGCCTTAATCAAGCACTCATTGTCCAAACCATATTTTTCACTCAATCTAATCGGTCCGCAAAGGCGGTCATTAATAGAAAGTTTACGTAGCGGATCATAAGCAACCCTCTTAATAGGATCTGGCACTTCTTGCTTAAGAGAGGGTAATTTGGTCAAATGATCATATTCAGCAGTAGTTAAGTTAAATTCTTTCTGACATACATTGTATATTTCTTCATTGATACATTTAATAAACTCTTGAATTTCATGATCCGATTGGGCTTCAGGAATTGTTTTATAGTTCTTATACCAACCGAAAAATGCAGTAGCTGCATGGGGACCATTAATCCCATAAATTTTTACCTCTTTAAGAGTTGGAACATTTTCAATTGGTTCCATCCAATCAACTTTAGATAAGTCTACATGCAAAGGCTTTTCAATGAGCAGAGATGCAACAGCCATGCTGTTAAGTTTTAAAGCATAATTAGAATCGGCACTAGTCGATCTACGAATAATCGCATCATGAATAAAAATATGTGTCTCTAACCAACTATTTAAATCTGGATCTACATTCTCACTCAAGAACTTTTTAATTTTACTTACTAAATAAATTTTATTAGTCAACAAAATAATATCTAGTTTCTTGTCTGGTTTTTCCTCCATCATTTTTTTAAAATCAATTATTAAGTATTTGAACACATCTTTTAAGTCTTCTGGATACACTGGTATCATAACTAAATCGCTAGCAAGAAAACTATCAATTTCATCATGTGCATCAGAAGTTAAAATTTGTTGATAGTTCTTAACTACTCTTGTATAAACCTTATCTGAAGTAGAAATATCAACTTGATAAGATCCTTCTGCTAATTTCTTAATCACTTTTGGATCTTTATCCAAAAAAGTTACGTTCCATTTTGCTTTTTCAAAAGCTTCACCGATAAAACCTTTTCCTAGCTTTCCGGCTCCAATAATCAGAACATTATTCATTATTATTCCTTTCTATTTACTTTCACTAATTTCAATTGAATTTTTACTATCATTGACTATCTTTTTTAAGTCAACATCTTCATTTTCACTACATAAAAGTTGCATACACAACGTAAGCACAATAGGTAAATTTACCCCAGTTATTATCTGATACTGTATATTTTTATAATTAAGTAGTTGAATTAAAACTTGATTGTAAGGCGTGCCATATTTTAAATCGAATAGAAAACAAATTTTTTTATTTTTATTTTTATTTAGGTATAATTTAATTCTTTGATTAAAGTCCTCTAATCCTTGATTATCTAATCCAAGGTAGCTAAGAAAGTCCATTTTTCCAACAATCATATTACAAGCTTCATATAATCCCTTTGCTAAACTTCCGTGCGATAATATCAAGACTTTCACGAATTTCCTCCGTTACTTTTACTTTACATGACATAGTAGATACAATATTTGCCTTTTTAAACTACTCCGATAAATGAAAGAGCAAAAATAGCAATAATATATATAATTATCATTTTTAATGTGCTAATTTTCTTTTTCTTCATCAAATACCAAGTCCCGATCACTAGAAGTAATGGTACTAACTTAGGGAAAACGCCATTTAACAAATTTTCAACTTTAATTCGATCATTGCCACTAGGAATAGTTAATTTTAACGGTAGATTAACGTAGCTGGCAGCAACTCCTCCCATAATAATAGTGCCAAACAAAATTAGAGTATCTTTGATTTTATTAGCCTTTTCACCTATTAAAACGTTGATACCATTAACGCCTAATTCATATCCTTTTTTAAATAAGAAACGCATAATTATTGTTACTACAAGTGGGTATGCAATCATATAAAATAATGCACCAAATGGACTATTGTTTTTGCTAAAAGAAATTGCAATAGATAAAAGCAACGGGATTATTAACCCTGGATTCATCGCGTCACCGATACCTGCCATGGGACCCATTAGACTGATTTTAGTTGTCTCAATAACCTCATTGTCAACATTATGATTTATTGCTTTTTGCTCTTCCATTGCTGTTACAATGCCTGGAATAACAAAGCCAAAGACTGTTTCTGTATTATAAAAAGTAGCATGTCTTTTCATCCCATCAATTTGACCAGCCTTGTTATAGTACTTTTTAAACAGAGGAATTAAAGACCAAGGAAATTGCATTCCAATTAGTTTTTCCCATGAAACTGCAGCCGGAGTGGAACATGCAAAGCGCCACCATATGCGATTAAGTTCTTTTTTAGTCAGTCTTTCTGTGGTTTTAGACTTAATTTCTGGCTTAATATTTTCTTCTTCCATTACAGAACCTCCTCTTCAAAATCATCTTCATTATTGTTACTTTTCTCTTCTGAACTATTCTGGCTCGCCATGTAATAGAGGAATGCTAAGACGCCACCAAAAATTGTTAATCCTAGAATATTTAATTTCATAAAAACGATGCCAACAAAGCCTACTAAGAAAAATAGAATATAGGAGTTTTTACGTACACTTTGTATTAACAATGTAGCAATACCAACAGCTGGGAGAACACTTCCTAATATCAGTAAGCCATTCTGAACAAACGCTGGTAGTATTTTTAAAAATTCATTAACATATTTAGCTCCGAAATAAGCAGCCATGAAACTGAGACTACCACGTGTGATAAATTTTGTTAGTTGTGGATAAAGCCAGATATAACGATTAAGTTTCTTATAATCAGCGTTATCAATAGCATCATCCTGTCCTTTATGGAAAAAAGAATCCAAAGTCAAGTTTAATTGATAAACAAAAGTTCCTAAAACACCGATAGTAGCTGCTAATGCAACCGCTGATCCACTGTTCATATGATTAGCAATTGCAATAGCCATAGCTGGATATGAAACAAAAGCTAGGTCAATAGGAATTGATCCTCCCGGTGTAACTAAAGCTAAATAAACTAGTTGTACTGCTACTCCTAAGCTGATGCCAGTAGAAATATCTCCTAAAATAATGCCGCAAATAAAGCCACCGATTAAGGGTCTGCCCAAAACATACCAGCCAAATTGGGAACTATATAAAGGAAATTCATTACTACTAATTACACAAAAGAAAGCAATAAGCAAGCTTTGCAATATTGTCATGATTTCGCCTCCTGAGCCTTTTCTTTAACATCCTTCCAACTAATTGTTCTTCTTGCACCGCCCATTGGAATGATTGAAAAGCGATAACCATTATTATCTAAGTAATCAAATACATCAATCTCTTCATTATTTAAAGCAAAGCCATCAACAATGTAATGTGCATCACTTTTTTTACTAGCAGTGCCAACACTAATTTCATCTGTGATCTGGTAACCATGGTCAAATAAGTCCTTAACAGTTTTAACATTTTTAAAGATGATAATATATTTCTTCTGAGATAACTGGGCTTCAGAAAGTTTCTTTGTAGCCTGATCAACTGAAAAGCAAAATACTTTAATTGTATCCGGTACTACTTGCTTATAAATCCGAAAAAGTGGCTTGTTTTGGACAATATTATTGTCAACAATGATAATGCCATCACATGGATACTGCGGTAGTAGTTTGATCATGGTTTGTCCATGAATAATTCGATCATCAATACGATATAAACTAATCATTAATATATCCCTTCTATCTTTTATTACTTTTACAATTTCTAACTTATTTTTCTACTCCTTTCCAAACTTAAAATAGTTATTCTTTTTCAATCACACTAAATATAACATTGAAATTTTTTAAAAAAATTTTACTTTTAGATCAAATTAGCCTAAAAAAAAAGAGAAATTTTTGTCTCTCTTTTATCTGATAATTAAGGTAAAGAGTCCAAATTTTTTGAATCATTTTGCATGTTAAAATAAGGGAAATTTGAGCAAGTTATAGCAAGGAAAAAATAACAATGATTAACCAAAGACAAGTAAAAATTTTAGAATTCTATTTAGTCCATCAAAATACTTTTGTATCTGCAAAAAGTTTATCGGTTAAATTAGATGTTAGTCCTCAAACTATTAAGAATGACATCAGGGACTTAAATAATTTAAGTCATCAAGTGAGGCTTTTTAAGGTTATTTCTGCCCCAAATAAAGGTACTAAGATTACAGTTTTTAATAGTCAAAAATTAAATTTAAAAATCAAGGAGTGGGAGCAACATCTTGAAATAAATAATAAGGAGCAACGTAGCAATTTGATAATTAATTACCTGCTGAGCAGTTACGGTTATGTTACTAAAAGTCAATTAATGAGAAAGTTTTATATTAGGGAAACAACTTTATATAAACAAACAAAAGACATTGAAAAAGTTTTATCAAAGTTTAACTTGACTCTGAAATATAAAACAAACTGTGGTTATCTTATTAACGGTAGTGAATTAAATAAGCGAAACTATTTATCACACTTAGGAGTTGACTATAAAAATAAAAAGCATAAGTTCGAGCCTGAAGAAACAACAAAAATCTATAATATTGCTGCAGACATTTTCTTTAATCATAAATATCACATTAACGAAGAAATCCTGCAAAATATTACGGCTCACATTTATATTGCATTACAAAGAATTAAACATAACCATTTTATTGAGGAATCAATCAATTCCAATTTAATTAAGACAGAAGAGTACCAAATTTCAAAAGAAATTCTGATAAAAGTTTTTAAAAATTGCCGTATTAATCAGAAGCATTTCACTAATGAGACTTTGCTATTAACTCAAATTATTTTAGGAAAGCTTAACTACATCAATGACGAGGCATTACATGAAAAGATGAATAATTTTTTAAATACAGCCTTTGATGACATTTATGCTAAATTTGCGATCAACTTGGATGCAGTAGATAATTTAAGAGTACTTTTGATTCTACATTTAATCCCTTTGTTTTACCGTGTGCAGTCTGGAACCCAATTACCCAATCCTCTTGAAAATAAAATACATTCATCCTTCCCACAGGCTTATGACATTGCACTATATTTTTCTCAGCTTTTAGAAAAAGAATGCCACTTAAAAATTTCAAAAAATGAATTATCATTTTTGGTTCTTTATTTTAATTATGGGATTGAAAACTATCTTTCATCTGAATCAGGTAAAAAAATTCTGATTATTACTTCTTTACGTAAGTCAGAAACTATTCTACTAAAGCATAAAATTTTGAATTGGTTCCCTAAACAAATTGCTGAAATCCGTTTTGCATATCCCACTGAATATAACGAAAAAATATTAGTTGAAGAATATGATGCCATCTTTTCAACTGAAAATAATATTATTAACAATCAAGGTGAGATTACCTATATTAATCTTTTTCCTTCAGAAAATGATTACAAAAAAATAAAGCTTGCTTTAAATGGTTTTGACAATATTCACAGCATTCTAGAAAAGTTTGATCCCTCATGTTTTTATTACGGTGAAATAAAGACTAAAAAAGAAGCTTTAGATTTAGCTATTGAAAATGCAACAAGTCACTATCATCTTACCGGTGACTTTGCAAAATCTGTTAAAAATCGTGAGACATTAAATAGCACTTATTTTGGTAACAAAATTGCCATTCCACATACTGCCGAACCTGTTAGTAATGATACATTTGTCTCCGTGGTTGCTTTAAAAAATGAAATTAAATGGGACTCCTATAATACAATAAACTTAATTTTGTTAGTTTCAATTGCTAAAAATAACCCTAAAGAATTTCAGTTTTGGTATTATATTTCCTCCTTAATTCAAAATCCGGAATTACTAAAAGATTTTAGGAGAAAGCCAACATTTATATCTTTTAAAACAGCCATAAAAAAAGCATTAAAAAATAAATTTATTTAAGCTATATTAATAAGGTTTACAGCCAAGAACATATATTTCATATATAATTACTTGATCTTATAGTTCAACAAACTAAAGAAAACACGATATCATGATCGATATCGTGTTTTGCTTTTAGGATTATATTTTTCTATTTCTTTTAATTTCCACACTTTTAATTATACATTTTACTAATTTCTAAGTTCATTAGTAATACCTATAATCATTTCAATTAATAATAATAAGTTCCATAAGACGCTTAAAGTAGCAGCAATGGTTGTCAATATTATGACCGGTGTCGTAAAGCCTTGAGCTTCATACATGAACGCTGCGCTAGTTATAAAGACCAGGCTCAGAATATAAATTAACCAGTTAGCTATTTTATACATTTGGTGATCAGTTTTTACTGCAATAAACTCATCACGCTCGTCTTCAACATCTTTATCTGTGCCCACAGTTTTGGCTTTATAATAAAGATAAAAAGCAAAACTAATAGCAAAAACTGCATAAATAATATTTTTCGGTATATCGGTTTGCCTGCGGTGCTGCAGAACCTCTAAACTGATCAGCACTAACTCAAGAAGTGCTAAAAATGTAAAAAAGCATGCTGCGAAATAATATTTGATCTTTCTTTTCTTATTCTTCTTCATTTTCTATATATTCCTGTAAACAAAATAAGGTTTCAATATCGGTCCTAAAAACTTGCGCTAGTTTATACGCCAAGATGAGTGAGGGCTTGTATTTACCATTTTCTACTGAGATAATCGTTCGTTCAGTGACACCCACTTTGAAAGCAAGCTCACGTTGCGTTAAGTGCAGCTTTTTTCTATTTTCCTTTACTAAATTTTTGATAATCTCACCTTCTTAGCAATGTGAAGTATGCTTCATGTAGTTAGCTTCATATTATATTGTAGTAAAAGAAAAAATCAAGCAAAAACTTGGTTTTTATTCATGATTATTTTTACTAATTAAAAAATTACTTATTAACTTGGTTTAATGGCTTATGATCCCGTAAATATGAAATGAGATTTTGTGAAGCCTCAGCAGCAATATTCGTGCGGGCAGACAGTGTTCCTGAACCTGCATGAGGTGACAAAATCACATTATCTAGTTCACATAAAGCTTGTGGCACTTCTGGTTCAGTTTCATATACGTCTAAACCTGCTCCGGCAATGTCACCGTTTTGCAACGCGGCAATTAAATCATTTTGTTTAATCAGCTTACCTCGAGCAACATTGATAATATAAGCTGTCTTTTTCATTTGCTTAAATACTTGAGCATCGAAAACGCCTGTTGTAGAAGGAGTTGCCGGAGCATGCAGGGTAATCACATCTGCTGTTTTAACAAGGGTAGCAAAATCTACATAATGAACATTCTTTTTTGCTTCTTCTTGAGAACTTAGCTGATGTCTGTTATGGTAGATGACTTTCATGCCAAAGACTTGGGCATACTTGGCTACTTCAGAACCGATACGCCCCATACCGTAAATACCAAGCGTTTTCCCCTGAAGGCCCGTTCCCATATTTTCCGGTTTAGAAACATCAACCCATTTGTCAGTGCGAATAGTTTTATCATAAAAATGCAAACGTCTCATAGTTGCTAGAATTAGGGCAAAAGTCATTTCAGCGGTGGGAATAAGAACGCTTTTAGGACAATTGGCAACAACAATTCCTTTTTGCTTTGCATAGTCAATGTCAATTTTGTCATAGCCAACGCCACTAGCAGAAATAATTTTCAAGTTAGTGCCGGCATCAATTAATTCACGGTCAGCCTGTGTCCCCATGAGTATCAGACCTTCATATTCAGATAGGTGTGCTAAAACCCAGGCTCTACCTTCTTTTTCTGGTTTACGGGTCACAGCAAAGTTTTTTCTTAACTCCGTTAAACCAGCTTCTGGCATTCTCCCTGTTACCAAAACTTTTATGTTACTCATATTCTAACCCTCCCTTAGTTTGTAAGCTTTTTTCTCTAGATTGATCATTATCTAAAAAGCTTTAAATTGAATTTTCACGTTAATGTTAATTATACTTTAGTATTTTTCTTTCATCAAAAAAGCCTGACAGTATTTAATTCTTGTCAGGTAATTTTTCTGATTTGTTTTCTGTTATATTTATTACTTGCAGTGGCACTTTTTTAGAAATGTGTGCAAGATTTTTAAAAAGACTATTAGTAACTACATATATAATTTGACCTTATTTAATGATGCCATAATCTTTTTTAATTTTATTTATCTTGCGTTAACTTAAGAATTGCACTGACGGCTGATGCTGCAATAGCTGCTACAATCAACCAGCCAAGGGCATTTCGCGGTCTGTTATAGGTAATAATCGGTCCCATACTCCACAACTGATTTTTAGCGATGGCTACTGCAAAAATACCAATCACGACAAGCCACAAAACAATTGCTAACACCATAGTTAGTCTTTGAATATTTTTCATTATTATTTTCTCCCGCATAAAAAATTATTTTGACTATTTTTCTAGCATCACGTACTGGACTTATATCTGTTTTAGCACAAAGCAGGAGTTAATTTTCTTAAAAAATACTTAATTTATAGTATATAAATTTTTGCTTGTTTGCCTAAATCTATATTCAACTTACTAACAGAATGATCCATTGCGCACATAAATGAGCTGGTCAAAGCTAAAAAATATCAGTACTATTTTTTATTATTAATGGGCAGTATATAATGGGCAGTAGTAGTAATAATTGGGAGGTAAAAATGAAATTTAAGAAAAAAATCATTACATTATTAGCACTAATTAGTGTGGTTGCCGGTTTTGGTATAGCGCATAATTCTGTAAGTACTGTGCAAGCAAAAACCAATACAACCACTTTTCCCAAAAAGATGCGTGGAACCTGGTACGCTTATTTCAATAAGAAGAAAATCTTGAAAAAGACTTTTACTAAAAATAAGGAAATCACTTACGATACAAAAGGCAAACACATACGCTACTTACACAAACAACCTAAGGTTTTTCCTGAATCTAGTAAAAAGAATAAAAACTGGATTTATCGTTCTGAAACCACAAAAGTTAAAGGTCATACGTGGTACGGCATAAACAGGATAACCATGCAACCAGACTCAACAGGCGAATACTACAGTGTAGCCAAGTTAAAAGGAAATTCGGTTTTGGGATATGCTATCGCACATGGAGACACTTTTGAAAGTGAAGACGTTCATTGGTATCGCAGCCCCAAATTAGCTAAAAAGTTCAAGAAAACTCACTATAAAGACTTTGACTTTAAAATCGTCTATAATTTAGATTAATGATTTAAAACTACTAACAAAAAGCAGTTAGAAGTAATTCCTGTGTTATTATTTCTAACTGTTTTATTATGCTTGATATAAAATTTATTGTCCTGTAGTGTTTAGCGCCCGCGATAATCGTTCAAGCAAATATACAACTGGAACCTGAGTAGTTAAATTAATAGTTTGACCGATAATTTTAAATTCTAGATGATAAGCAAAGTTTAAATCCGACAAATGCGCAATCGTATTATCTTCATTATTAGTAATACTGACAATTGTTGCACCTAATTGCCGAAAATTTTTTACCTGATCAATAGTCGGCTGACCCTCACCACTTACTGAGAGCACAATAACAGTTTTACCATGAAATAAATCCCGGCTTAGCTCTACTGGATAATAGGGATCGCCAATTGCAAAAGCATTTCGCCCATTATTAACAAACTGCCGGGCACCATATTCACACAAGTCACCAGAGGATCCTATTCCAAAAAAGATAAAATCTTTTGTCTTGCTGGCAATTTTTTTAAAATCAGCAATCTTTTGGTCATAATCGGTTAAAAAATCTTGCGAAAAATAATATTGTGCTTGATAAGTAATATCATCAACTACTTTATTTCTGTTCAACTCTTCTTTAATTTCATTTTGTAAATCGTAGTAATGTTTGTAGCCTAAAGCTTTTAAGCTTCGTACTACAGAAGCAGGTGAAACGGACAGAATACCAGCAAGCTCACGTAAAGTAATATCTTTTACTTTCCTTTTATTAGCTACAATATAATTGTATATTTGCAATTGTGTTGCTGTCAGTTTCTGCTTTGTATGCATTTTTATACCTCAATTTAGATTTTTAATTTAAGCCTTTGCCTGCTCCATTTCTTTTTCAGCTTTTAGTTTAGCATTATCCATACTCTTAAAGAAGCCATAATATATCAATGTATCCATTACGATGTTAAACAATTGCATCACTCCGCCGGAAATATGTCCCGTGGAAAGAATTCCGGATAAAATTGGCGGTGTTGTCCAAGGTGGATATATTCCAATCGTTTTAGCTACCCAGCCCATTTTCATTGCAGTGTAAGTTGCAATGATATTGGCCATTGGTGCTAAGATAAACGGAATAATGATACGGTAATTTAATACAATAGGTGTACCAAAGACCACCGGCTCGTTAATGTTAAAAATAGCTGGACCGATTGAAATTTTCCCCAATGCCTTCATTTCCTGGTCTTTAGCAACAAAAACCATTAAAATAACAAAACCGAGTGTAGCACCACAACCACCTATTCGGACAAAATTATCAAAAAAAGTTTTGGTAATAATATTAGGAAGAGGCTTGTTGGCCTTAAAAGCCGTGTAGTTTACGCTTAATGCAGCATATAATACTGGATCAATAACACCAGAAATTGCGTTAGCACCATGAATACCAAAGAACCATAGTATACATACTACTAATTCAATTACGATCGCACCGCCTAAAGTATTGGTAACTTTACTCATTGGTGCTTGTAAGAAGAAAGTAATCACATTTGGGATGCTCTTCATTGGAGTAGCTTCAACTCCAAGTCTGATTAACCAAACTACAAATAATGAGATTGCTCCCGGAAATAGTGCAGCAAATGAATTGCTTACGGCTGGCGGGACAGAATCTGGCATTTTAAAGACCAAATTTTTATGCATCAACCAAACATACAAGTCAGTAACAAATAACCCAACTAGCAATGCGGTAAATAACCCTGATGAATCAAATTGATTCAGAGGGATTAGCAATCCGCCATCTTTTCCAACTTGCATTGGAATTGTTAAGATAAAAGCTCCTATCGCTACAATCATTGCTGAAAATGGATCAATATTTTTATAGCTTCTGGCCAAACTGTATGAAATACCGGCTACAGCCACTAACCCCATAATATGAAATGACGCATTGGTAATATACTGTACTACATTAGACCAATTTGGACCAAAAATACTGGCCATAAAGTCTAAATAGCCTTTAACGGGAAATTGACCAATAATCATAAAAATTGAACCAATAATGATCATTGGTACAGCAGCTGTCATCCCATCACGCAATGCTACCATGTGTCTGGCACTAGATATTTTGTTAAAAAAAGGAATCAATTTTTCGTTAAGAAAATTATTTTCTTTTTTCTCAGACATTTTCCTCACTCCTACTACTAGTTTAAAAGCAATTATGCAATCGCTTACATATAAATATAATCATTTTGTTTCAAAAAGTCAACTTTTTTATGAAACATGTTTCAAAAAGGCTCTAAAAACTTAATAATTATGGCTCGCAAAAAATTATAGAGTTTAAATGAATGATATTTATATTTTCCTATTTTCACTATTAAGCATGCTTGAGATTTTAATTTTTTCTAATTCGTTTTTGGCGGCATTATTTCCTATGAACTGCAGCTGTAGCCACCGGCTGTTTAACAACTTTTCAAGACAAAAAAATCTGTTTTTTACATTGCTTAAGGCTCTTCCGCTTTCTACAACAATTTCTTGCACGCGACTAATTCATTCACGTTATAGTGTTGGATATAAAAAAGAGGACTTGTAAACAAGACCTCTTCTCTGAATTTTAAGCAGCCTCTTTTAAGGCGGTTAGCTCAGTTATATTTTAAGCAAAAGACTGATACTACAACTCAATAAATGCATTGAGCCCCAAATTAGGACACTTATTATTTGTTTTTTCTTAAACTATTCTTCTACTCCTCGTTTAAACGAATCAAAAATCAACTGATCTTTAATTATCCCTCGATCTGGAGTTAAATCCCATGGTGATCCAGGTCGATGAGTCTTCTTACTTAATCGAGCAGCATTGTAATTAATGTAATCCTCATTAACCTTATCTAATAAATCGACAATCTCACTATCTTTAGAAACCAGGTTATAGTCATCCATGGCCTCTTTGTCTGGTTTATCAATATCTAAAACACGCTTACCATTAAACTTTTTATGTACTTCAGTTATTACTGGACCATATTGTAAATGAATAATAGGAGAAGAAAACAGTCTACTTCTAGTTTTAGCTAAAAATCTACCATATGCAAAATAGAGAAGCTTATTGACTTTCATTTGCGTTAATGGATCAATATTCAAATCATTATCCCACTCAAAATAATTTTCAACTCGAAACCAATTGGCTAACTGCACAGCAGTGAACTTAGGCTGCTCAGGTTGTGATTCCACAACACTATCACTATGGTTCAAATAGGAATTAACTTTTGCTATCAATTCATCAGAATATTTATTCTTCTCATCAGAAATATATTGTTCAAGTACATTATCGCTTTTTATGAGAGCTTTTAACAACCTATTATTAGCCTTTGTTGGAAATGCACCCGCTTCGTAAAGAGCAATCGTATTTGGACTTAATCCGGTTAATTCTGCTAAATTACGTTGTGTTAATCCAACTTTAGCTCGATATTGTTTTATTTCTTTTGGTGACAATAGACCCATTTCGTCACGATATTTTTGACGGGCAATTTCGGCAGCTTGATCATCTAATGCCTTATCTGGAATCAGTTCATTGGTTTTACTGTCAAAAAGAGCTGGTGCTGTTACTGTATACTTATGTCCAGCAATAGTATAAATAGTAGTGAAATCCTTTTGGTAAGCCATATAAACCCCTCCTTTAATAATCAAGATGGAAACTAATAAATACTACTTTTTGATTGTCTTCAGTAAATACGAATTTAATGTAGTAAGTTTGGCCATCGCTTGTTTTAAATACCCAGACAAATTGTAATGGATTACTTCTATTCGGTTCATGTTTGACAAAATCACTGATCGACAACTGTTTAACTATTTCTTTCGCCAAAGTTACTGAAACTGGCATTGCCATTTTGTCTCTTCTTTGAACCATTTGAAAATGATCATGCTTCACCAAGAATTTTAGCCTCGCTAATGCCTCAGCAACTTCCATTACAAACCTCCAAATATCATTTCTACATTATTATAGCATCTACTACTAATCAGTAGCAACTAGCAAATATTATACTTTGTAGTTCTATACAGGTTCGAAAAAAAGAGGAGATAGAGACAACGTTGCCCTATCTCTTCTACGACTCTATAATTTATCCTGTTGGCGACCTCAACTTCAACTTTAAGTATAAAAAAGCAGATAAAAATATTGTCATACTTCTATCTGCTTCCTATTTAGGATGTTTGGCAAAGAGCCAAAATTTAATTAAATTCTGCACCGATAACTTGTTTATTACACTGCTTTAGTCATTGGCAATATAGCGACTTGCCTTTCCTTTGCCTACTAAATCTATTTTTCTTTCTTTGCGCAACTTGGCTAAAGCATGCTTAATGGTACTTTCACCATATTGAGGCACTAAATTCATTAGTTCCTGTCTAGATAGCGGTTTTAAACTATTAGTAATTTTACTCAATAGCAATGATTCCGGATCCCTTTCCGTATCACCAGTGATGTCAATTCTTGAATCTAATTCACGATAAGCTTGCAATACGATACTCAAAAAGTAGTCAACGTATGGTCCATAATCGTTTTCATTATTAATCCATCCTTTTCCTGAACTTTCTAACAAAGTCTGGTAATATTGCGCCTTGGTTTTTTCAATTAAACGTTCCAAACTAATATACTTACCAACTCCGAAGCCTAATTGTTGTAATTCAAGTAACATTAACAAGCGTGACATTCTGCCATTGCCATCTCTAAATGGGTGAATTGATACAAAGTCCAACATAAATGCTGCCGCCAATATTAATGGCGGAAGAGAATTATCACAAATTGCATCATTATAAGTTTCACATAAACTTTGGACTAATTTGGGTGTCATCCAAGCTGGTGGTGGAGTAAAGCGAGTTTCTTTATGACCATCTGCAAAGGTAGTAATAATTTCATTATCAATATCCTTAAATTGACCTCCCCAACTGCTTTCAGTGAAATCAAATAATTGCTTATGCAATGCCAATATATTATTGGGCGTAATCTTGATATATTTATAATTATCATGAATTACTGCTAAAACATCACGATAGCCAGAGATCTCTTCTTCACTCCGATTTTTCGGAGTCGTTTTTTGATCCATTAATTTCTTAAGCCGTGCATCACTTGTTGCAATTCCTTCAATTCGATTTGATGAGTCTGTACTCTCAATCTTTGCTACCATCAATAACTTATCCATTGTGTCTTTCGACTTTAAGGAGATATGATTCGTTTTACCTTTGAACTCATAGATCAGATTGAGTTTTTCAATCATCTTCGTGGTTACTTTCAAACCATTTAAAGTTTGATAATCAAAAACTTTCAAAATATTATGTCTCCTTTATAAGCTAGTTTCTTCCTATATATTTTATACCAAGTATCAGTGTATTTAAAAGTTTATCAGTGCAAAATTTAATTATTTTGCACCGTAAATTTGTTTTTACACCGAAAAATATTTATTACTACACAAAAAAAGGGTTATAAATACCGTTATATCAGCCATAGTGCCTACCTAAAAGTTTTTGCATGGAACACAGCTAAAAATGTGTTCCGTATTGTGTGCATAATTATCTTTAATAAACAAAAAATAACCTTAACTTACCAACAGAAAATATTGATATATCAAGGTTATTTTACTAATTTTACTCTTCTGAATGCTGACTAGAAGTTCTTAGTTTGATCTAGTTTCTTCCTATTATGTCAACGTTTGTTAGCCTTTTACTTACTTTGAATGTGCTTTTAATAAACACATTTTGAAAATTTTATCCTATTAATAGTTGTGTCATTTGTTTATCTATGTCAGGGTTAACACCAACATATGTATTCATAAACATCTGTAAGGAGTGTCCCATTTTTTCAGCTGCCCATGGATATGACATCCCTGGAGTATTAGCTAATTTCGTACATATGGTATGAACGTTTATCACCTGCGTGAATATCTAATTTTTTACAAATTTCTCTCAGCATATCATTCATGCTTTTTTGCTTAATCGGCTGATTGCCTGAGATACTCTTATAGTTATGCAAATTAATAAAGATTAAATCTTGTGAATTGTCTAATTCATGCTCTTTAATAAAACTTGCTTGTTTATCTTGGTAACGCTTGAGTAAAAGAACTATATGTTCAGGTAAAGGTAATAAGGTTCTATAAGCTCCCCTAGGTCTAGCCTTTAGGCTACCATTGAAATCATTAAGATAATCTGACCAACTATCGTTAATTTTTAAATTCCACACATTATTCTCAAAAACAATATTACTAAACTTAATTGCTTGAAGTTCACCAATACGCATCCCTGTGTAACTTTCAATCAATATTGCTAACTTACTTCCCCAATTCATCACGGAACTATGTTCCAAATCATCTTGAATAAGCTCTCGAATTTTCCTTAATTGATCATCTGTAAAAATGTACCAATCTTTGGAGATTGAAAATTCGCTTTTACGGAAAAAAACTTTTAACGGTGCTTCAGGTACTGGATTTTCACTGATTCCTTTAATCGAATTAAAGAAGTTTCTCATGTGAACTAATCGTTTAGCTATTGTAGAAGATTTGCTAACTGTTACCTTATGCTTAGATACGTAATCATCTGCATAACGTGAAACTAAAGCTGTAGTAATATTTTTGATTTTTGCTTTACCAAAATATTTTTTAAAAGCATTCGCTGAATCTTGCCAGTTCTTCAAAGTTACTGGACTAACTGAATTAGCTCTTTGATTAACATACCGTTGAAACGAATCTGCAAAGACTGCATCAGCTTCACCTAAATGAATGTTAGCTTTGTACTCATTCCACATAGCTTTTTCTATAGCTTTAGCTTCTTTACGTGTATCAGCATATTCAACAGGAATTGTGACACGTTTACCAGTAATTGGATCAACTGGTTGAATTCTAACTCGATACTTTCCTTCTTGAGGTCCCTTCTTAATTTTTAAAATTGACATTTGTTTCTCCTAATTAAAAAGGAGTACTAATGTGATACTCCTTAATTATATGCTGGTTAGCAGTGCTTTTTCAAACTGAATTTATTGATATAATCAAGTCACGATTGCACTTCATCCACCAAATAATACTTCCTACCACCAGCATAATTACGGTGTGTTGGGCACTTTCTTAACTTGTTCTGTCGAGCAATTTCTTGATTACTCTTGATTACACGCCAAAGTGTTGTTTCACTTAACCCAAGCGCTTTTGCGAGTGCTCTACGATTAAGTAGATTTTGTCTCTCCTCTGCTTTCATCAGATAACCACCCCTTTACATTTTTCACGCCATGTTTTTCAAATTCTAACCTACTAATCTCATTTAAAGTATCTTTGAGATCAAATAAATCCTTTGTCTGTTTGATTTCTTCTATCTGTTTTCTAACTAACTGTGATGGATAATAATGACCTGGTTTTTCACTATTATTAATGTAAAAATAAATATAGTTTAGAAATAAATCTAACTGCTCTTTTCCTAACGCCTCTTTGATTTCATATAACGTGCCAACTGCTCCACGATAGAGGAAAGTAAGTAATTTGTTGTAAATGAAAGAATCACCATCTACCTTTATACCTTGTCCTTCTCCTTGAAAATCTGGTTCTTGAGTAATATCAGCGATTTCTTGCCAAAAAGGTGTTAATTGATATTCATCTTTTTTCTTAGTCATTATTAACCACTAACTTCCAGTGCTTATTCACATAATTCACTAGATACGGTCCTATATTATCTGTTGTTAAAGTCGATACAATTGCACCTATCTGATGACATTCACGATTTTTAAACTCACCTTCTACTCGAACCCAATCATCACAACTATTAGCCAAAGTGTGAAACATACCTTGTTTAGATAGTTGTTCTGTTTTTTTGTCATAAATTCGTAGATAGGAATCTGAAAATCTACTCCCCACATATATTGTGTTTACTACATCACTGGTTCCGATATGTTGAATACGATTAGAGTTAATCTTTTGATTCCTAGGATTGATAAACACGTATTTTCCATTTTTCAGATTTTGATAGATGGTATTAACCGAATATCCTTTATTGATTAGATCAATTGCTACATCAATTCTTGTTGTATGTCCATGATAGCGTTGATAGATAGCTGTAATTATTTTTCGCCAATTCACCTCTATACTATTTAGTTGACATAAAGATTCATATAATAACTTTCCAGAAGAAGTAAAATCGATCATTACCCCCATATCAATCCGATTAGGGTTATACATGATGGATATTAATCCACCTTGTTCATTAGAACCCCATAGAATAGAATTTGTATATCCATTTTTACCAGTTAGTTTTTTTACAGGGTTATTGAATATTAATCTAAACTTGAAATATCGATTAATAGCTTTAATAATACTAGGCTCATCTGTATCTTTTAATTTGTCTTCTACTATAGGTACTGTGAAGCGTATCTGGTCAATCTTTACGTTTTTTAATGCTTTCATATCATAATAACCGTCACTACACCCGTATTACCCGTATTACTACAGCGGGTGTGAGCTGTGCGCTCCGCTAAAAATCGTTCCACTTGGTCGGCTATCGCCGGCCATTTTTGCAGCTCACTTGCGCAAATTTGACTATTATTTCCATGGCCAATAACTCTCTTTAGCAAAATTATTAAACTTATTTCTTTCATCTAATTTCTTTACTACTAAAGGTACATCAACATTACTCATATCAGGAGCTACAAATGGTTGTGGGATCATAGTATCAAAATGATCATCATACATTAGACCGTGACCCGGTATATTTTCAATAACAGGAATTTCGTCTAAATTACAACCTGGAAATGCAAGGTTTAGACTAACTCGATCTAAATTCTGCATCCCAATTCGCGTTGAAAATTCTGAAGATATGTTTCGTTCCAACACATCAGCCGTTAATCTCTGACTTGCTAAGATAAGATATATTCCTCCCATTTGACGAGCTTTAAAGATAATCTGTTTTAAATACTTGATAATTTCATTAGCCGTTGCTTTATCTGCTTCAGTTAATGTAGCTGAAAATTCGTCAAAAATCACGACAATCGGTCTAAGATTGTAATCAACCCAATCCCATCCCCAATGCGATTGATGAGTTTCATAGCTTTTATCCATAAAATCTGTAAGAATTCTAAGTATCTTTGCCGTTTGACCTGGAGTTGATACAACCCTTGATGAACCTAATATTGTATTTAATGAATAAAAATCAGATTTCTTATTATCAATAAAAAAACTTAATGCTCCTACTTTCATTAGTTGTAAAGCCATCAATGAAGTTAACACAGACTTTCCAGAACCTGGTTTACCTACGATTAAGGAGCCTGTTGAGCCCCTTATATTTAATTCAACATTATCAATCACAAAAGAAGTCCTCATTGTTTAGAACCTTACCTTTAATTTTTCTTTTTCGAATTATGTATAGCTTATTTAAACCATGTTTAGGAGTTATTTCATATCCTTTTATTTCCTGTTGTAAAATAGGAAGAAGATCAACAGTAGCATTAGGACAGCTGTTAGGTTCAAAAGACAAGGTATACTCACCGTTTTTAAATGAATCCAAATAGAACGTAGGGGCTACTTCTATTTTATTGTAACCAAAGATCATCCTATATAATGGTTTGGCTTCTTTAAGCATGCCTGCTGTCTGCATAGTATTAATTACTGGTGTAATAATCCACCCATAGTCTTTATTGCGTTTTATTAAATACAATAAAAATGTAAATTCTGGAAAAATAGCAACTATTGTAGCCACCAAAAAATTAGCTTCATTATTGAAAGTTAATGCAATCCAGATCAGAAAAACAATAAACTTCCAGAATAGAGTTACTGATCCATATGTCCATGGACTAATACCTAACGGATACCTACCATCGATCGTGACTAGGTGACTACTCATAATTCATCGCATCCTTTATGTTAACGTTTAAGCGATCTACACCAGTTGCATTAAGAGTTTCTCCTCCCATGTATGCGTAATGTGCCACATTCTCAAAACGTAGGATAATTGGTTTAGACTGTTGCATCATTACGAGGTCTATTTCCTCTTGCTTAACAATTGGCTTGGAATCCTTAACCTTAATCTGAATGAGTTCCCTAAAGGCTTTAGCTTTTCTAGAAATAATTCTTACAGTATAAATAGTAGCTGTGTGAACCTCACCTGTACCACGATCAACACTATTTTGCTTTTCAATCCCAACTAGAAGAAAGCTAGATCCAATAATATCTCTAAGTCCTTGATCTAATCTACTCTGAATGGGAGAAGTTTTAGAAACATGAACTTTAGCAAATGTACTTGGAACATAATTAGTATCGTTCGATAAATCTTTACCATCTCTTACATTAATCTTCGTCTTTAAATCTTGTACCATTTCGGTTTCCTCCATTAATTAATATGAACTAAATATAATCAGGTGTATTTCACTTGATACATATAAGATTAAATTGAAATACTTGTTTTGTTAGTAACTAAGAAAAACCACCAAATAAATGGTGGTTTTTTGCTGAATTATTGAAATTTTATACCTTTTAATAGTTATTTTTTACTGATTAATTTAAAAATTATTTTTATTTTTTGGTCATTTTGAAAAAACAACAAATTTTAATTCGTAACTGTCAAAATAATTACTAAGATCTTATGAATTATCATCATGACAGGTACCTGTCTTTTGTCACCATAGCAAAGGACAATAATGAAACTAAAAATAAATTTTTTAAATAATCTCTCCTACTCGATTGTTATTAATGATTTGGAAAAAATTAGTAATAATTACTCTGAAAACATTAAACAAGCTTACCCATCTTATCCATTACTGTATAAGACATTGGCAAGTAAAGAGCAATTACTAAATTTAGCTAATGGAAAGAAAAATTTAAGCAATGTTGACAAAAAGTTATTATTACCAATATTGCATTTAGATGAAGCAAAACTAAATAATAATTACCTAATTGATCAATACCAAACCAAGCAATACATTCGATTACAAGCAATTTCCGAATTAACAAGATTTATGAAAACCAATAAAGGCTATACACACATCATAGATCAAATAAATAAAGGTGATGATGGTTTAGATTTTTTAGACTATGCCAAAAAATCTAAACAAGTAACCTATATCAGAGATTCAAAATTAATAATCATGATATTAACTCAATTTACAAATAATCATAACATTGCTTTTAGACCTAACGAATGGGATGCTTCATCTATCAGTGAAATATTAAGGAACGAAATTAATATTGCATTTAATTATTTCTCGATTCAAGATTCAGAAATTATAAAGCATAATGCAATAAATTATTCAAATACTACAGCAGAACAATTAAGACTAATTCTTAATAATACTCACTGGTATGAAGAAAAACTTCTTATCTCATTGACAAGTACATTTGAACAGTTTAGCTCTTTAATAAAACCTTTATAAGCATTTTCTGTCGAATATTTCGATAGATTTACGACTTATCCATCAAAAAATATTTTTTGATAAAAATTATAGTAAAAGAGCATTGATAATTTAGTACTTAAACACAAGTATTTGTTATCAATGCTTTTTTTACTTTATTCGATTATTTCCAACTTAGGAAGCTCATTTACTAAATCAACCGTTTGAACAGAAACGTTAATAATTCTCAATAACAAGTTAAAGATATACTTAGGATCATCACTAAAGTCATTAGGATCATCGATAATACCTGACTTATCATCCGTTTTAACTTGATACTGATCCATTATCCATTCAATTGCAGAACGACCATTTACCACATACTCATACGCCTTTTCAGGAATATTCTTAATAGTTATATCATCGTTAAAAATAATAGTTGAACGATCATTAACTTTTTTAGCAAACTTCATCTTCCTTACTTTATAATCAGCCTCACCGTGAAAAGTAATATCACATTTATCATAAATCGGAACCAACTCATAATTTAGATGTAGGTTCATTAATTTTTTACCTATTTCAATATATCTTTTCTTTTCTGTAATTAATGGTATTTGTGGAAGTCTTTTTTTCAAGTTTCCTCGATATAATTTTCGATATTCTTTTGACTCCAACAATGCATACACATAGTAAATAAAGTTTTTTGATGTCAATCCATATTTCTGACATAAAGCAATATTAAAGTTCGTAGTCTCTAATAATCCATCACTGTTATTTTGAATAAAGAAAGTTTGTGCACCTGCATCCATCATGTTTTGATCAATTACATATTTAGAAACCAAAATAGAAAAAGATCGCCTATTACTCTTTCCTGGGAGTATAAGCATGGATTGACCACTATATTCATCCCAATTCCCATGTCTAGCAATCCAATCATTATCTAAGTACAAATATTTTAAAGTAAATGGTCGATATAATGCTTTAATTATTTTTTCTTTGTGATAAGAAAGTGCTTTTCTGTTTTTATACTTCTTTCTTAATTCTGAACTCCAACTAATTTTTTGCGTATCTTCAGTAGCAACATATTTTGGATTTCTTTCTTTCTTTTTTACTTCAAGATTATAATTTTCAATAGTTTTGCGCATATTTCGTTGAAGATCGTGTTCTGAAAAATTATATACCCATTTATCACGCTTAGAGTTGATTCCTAACTGCTTAGTGTAAAAGAATCCGTCTTGAACAGAGTTATCATTATAAATATATGGCGATTTTTTATCATCATAGGTTTGATTTATCCATTCATTATTCTTATTAGGAATTATTTTTTCCAAATGAAAATTACAAATATTCATTTTCTCTCTTAATAGTGAAAGTTTATTTTTTCTTGATAATCCTTCACCTATCGATCCATATTTTAATACATGATTATCGCTACCGTCCTTAATAAGGATAATAATTGCTACTCCAGTTAAAATATTAAATATATTCTGTCCTTCAGATTTTAAATCTAATTTTGTTTTACCACGTAAAGCCCCCTTTAAATCTAATATTAGAATTTTATCAAATTCTTTATATAGCCCATATCTAAAACCATCTAAACTTTTTCCATCAATATATGAGTTACTTGTAATAAAGCCAATAATGCCTTTATCTCCGACTCTATTGCTCGCCCATTTAATTGCTTTTATATATGAATCATAAACAGCATGGGATGCTACTGCATTACTTGTATTCACGTAATCTTTTTCTATTGACTTTTCTAATTTAGGATATTTTATATTTGAGTTCTTATCGTTTTCATTTTTTTGACGTCCAGAATAAGGTGGATTACTTATTATCGCAGTAATTGGTACTTCTTGTTGTTTCTTTAAACGTTTATTATTAGCACCAAACATATCATCATCTAATGTGTTTTCCCGCTCAGTACTTTCAAAAGTATCAGTTAAAACAATGCCCTCAAAAGGTTTATAACCTCTATCTGGTCCGTTAATTTCATCGAATACTGCTTCAATATTAATTGCAGCAATATAATAACTTAAAAGTACAATTTCATTTGCATGTAGTTCTTGTGTGTACTTACGTAAAATATCATCGTAAGTAATTTTTCCTTCATCCATTTGTTCTTTTAAATAATACAAGGTTCTGGTAATGAATGTCCCAGTACCTGTAAATGGATCAAGAATATGAACATTTTTACTTGCTAGTGACTTACCAAAATATTTATTTAATGCCCAATCAACAGAATGAATAATAAAGTCAACTACTTCTACAGGAGTAAAGACAATTCCCATAGAATCAGTAACTTTAGGGAAAGCAGTCTTAAAGAAACTATTATATAGCTGAATAATAAACTTTTGCTTACCTTGAATATTATCAATACCAGAAGCACGCAATTTTACAGAATCATAGAATGGTTTTAATGATTCCTGTTCTTTATCAAGGCCAAAGACTTTAAAAGCAGAAATAATATCATTCATTGATTTAGAAACAGCATTATTTCTAACAAAGTCATATTCGCCAAATAAAGCATCAAACACTGGCTCAGTAATTAAGTGCTGCGCAAGCATTTCAACAGCTTGTTCTTGATCAATTGAGTCATTGATATTATATTTCAATGATTTAATAAACTTGTTGAAAGCTAATTTTGCTCCTTGGTTACTCTTTATTAGATCATTAATTCGTCTAATATACATTTTTGCAATATCTGCAACATCTTTAGACCAATCTTCTAGGTATCTTCTATCACCAACACGTTGAACAATTTTGCCATAAAATGCATTCTGCATTTCTTGATACTGTAAAGGAAATTCCAATTGTTCTGAAATCTCTTCTCTTTTATGAGTATCTTCATCAACTGTATCATCTGGGCTAGAATCAACACCAATAATATTAATACGTCCTGACTTTTTCTTATTCAAATCAAGAGTATTAACTTCTGCATCAAATCTTTCATCAGTTGAACGAAGAGCATTAAGAACCTGCCAAACTTGCTTATACTTTTTGTCATTATCTAAAGCAATATTAGCATCTAATCCATCAGCGACAACAATTGGTAAAATAATATAACCATAAAGTTTATCTTCTGATTTACGCATAATTCTACCAACAGCCTGGACAATATCTACTTGAGACTTTTTAGGACTAAAGAAGATAATTGCATCAAGATTTGGCACATCAATTCCTTCAGTTAAGAAGCGAACATTAGATAGTACCCGAGCATGATTTTCTTCAATATCATCACTACCAAGCCAATCAATTTGGGAATTCTTTTCCATAGAGTTAAGACCACCATCAACATGGTGGACATCTACATGAAAACTATCTTCTGCTATATTGGCATCATCATCTGAATCTAAATAATCATTAACTACTTGATTAAATTCATCTGCAATAATCTTTGAATGCTTGATAGTATCACTAAATGCAATAGCTCTCTTCATTGGTGCTCCCGTGATTTCGCCAGTAATTCCATCACGTTTAACCATTGCATTCCAAACACCAATAATTTTACCAATATCATCTACTTTCAATTGATTATCAGCAGACATTATTTTCTGCATATCTTTGTTAATATAGCTCTCGCTAATTGCCAAAACAGATACTTTATAATCAGTCAAAATACCTTTAGAAACGGCATCTCCAAAGCCTAAACGATAAATTTCTTCACCATAAATATCCTTATCATCCATTGAAGAAACAACGATACTTTTTTCTTTAGCTTTTTTCTTAGCATTTTGATCATAAATTTTTGGAGTAGCTGTTTGATACAAACGTAATTTACTTTTTACATTATTATTTGAATGTACTTCGGTAAATATACTATCTTCATTTAATGCTTGTGCACCTGTAGTTCTATGTGCTTCATCAGCAACAATTAAATCAAATTCTGGATACCCTGCTTCTTGTGCTTTCTTAATAACATCAATAGATTGATAAGTTGAAAAAACAACCCTCATATCATTATTTAATTTATGTGCTTCAGAAAATTTATAATTATTAACTAAAGATTCAACATTTGTTGTAGGCTCAAAGCCTATATCTTGTGCACCTAAATTATCATCGTCTTTTTGTTTCTTTTTATTAGCCTTAGTATCTGAAACAACAGAAAATGAAGTCATATGAATATCATCAGAAACATTATCATTCCAAGAAAATAAAGTTTGTGACAATAATTGAATACTTGGCACTAAATATAAGACGTTAAATTCTTGTTTGTGTTGATCATTCATTAAAGCTTCGGCAATCTTTAAACTAGTAAAGGTTTTTCCAGTTCCTGGAGCCATGATCAGTTTTCCTCTACTATTTGTTTTAAAGTATTTTACTGCTCTTGCTATTGCTTCATTTTGATAATCTCTTGGTTGATTTTTCTTTTTGGTGGAAAGATTCTTATTCTCTTTTGAAAAAGAAAATTTTTGCCATTGGAAGTGTGCATTTCTTAATTGACTTAATCCAATAGTAGTAAATGGTTTTGTCTGTTTAGCAAATGTTTCTTCAACATTCTTATTTAATTCATCTGTGGATGAAACTAGCATCCCAGAATCATAATAATTCTTACCAGCCTCCGCAATAAATGAATCAATTTCTTTTTTATCAACTTTACCTTTATAAAACTTGGCTTGAACAGCTGTTAGCTTATCATCATAGCCTTTGGCTACAATATCTACACCTGTATCTTTTTTAGAGATGTTATATTCTGCTGGTACTTCATTTAACATCCAAACATTTTGAAATTTTTGTTTATAGGCTGGTTCATTTTCTAGATAGGCAACCACCATTTTTTCAAATGCCGTACCTCTATCTCGTTGATTATCAATATTATTATCAATTTGTTCTACTAATTCATCAAAGCTAGCCATATCATATTTCCTCTTAAATTTTCTAAATACAATAATTTAATTATATACTAGAAATTTTGAAATTTTAAGCACAAAAAAAGGGTCAAAAACCCTCTGTATCGCCATATTTAGTACTCCGTGTGTTTCTGAAAAAACAAGAATCAAAATGCTAAAATCTCAATTAACTATTTTTGAAGAAAAAAGTTTCCATACTTTGACTCTTTTGGTTTTATAAATTTGATTCAGGTATTTCTTTTAAATTCCATTTTTTAATTAAAGGCTGAATTTTTGAACTCCAAACTTGTTTAGTTACATCATAGTTAACATCCATAACTCTAAGAGAATCTAATTTACATACTTGCTTCCAAGATAACTTGTAATATTTATATTCATTTTTAGGACTTCCATCTAATAGAGACTTATCCCACCATTCATATTTTGAATATGGATCTTTCCAATCCGTCTTACTATCGATAATTACCCAAAACTTACCATATGAAGTGTAATATCCACTAGCAAGTCCTTTTTATTAACTATCCAATCATATGAAGCAACATGATGAATTTTGATAACCGTCCCTGCCCTTAACTTCTTCTTTCTGATAAGATAATTTTTATATCTAGGTATAGTCCCTTGTATTTCATAAATATAACGACTTCTAGTTAAAACAACAGTTCTAGGTTTCTTAGCCCACCAAGTAAAACTATGTGCTGAAACCCTCTTTCCACTATAGAAGGGTATTAACAGAATACTTACAATGATGGTTAAAGTTATAATTATTGACTTCCTATATTTCGACATACTTAATATTCCTCCATAATTACTATTTTGATAACTTTATTATCTAAAAAGGCAATAATTTAATTATATACTAGAAATTTCAACATTTTAAACACACAAAAAAAGGGCTAAAAAGCCCTCTGTATCAACATATTTAGTACTCCGTGTGTTCACCAAAACACACTTTTAAGCACACAAAAATTTTCTGTGTGTTTGAAATGTGTTTATTCCAATATATTTCCTATCATTTCAAAGAATTTCATTCTAGTTCAAAGTAATAAAAAAGCCTTTCAATTCAAGCTTTGTAAGCTTTTCTGAAAGACTTAAACGTTCTTATTAATGCTGACTAGAGGATTCGAACCTCCGACCTCATCATTACTAATGACGTGCTCTGCCAACTGAGCTAAGTCAGCATTGTCATATCTCGACAACGATATTAATTAAAACATATTCTAAAAGTTTACGCAAGCATTTTTTGACTTTTTCCCAGTTTTTGTTATAACTGTCATTTGGCGTGCTTTTTTAAGAGTATAATATAAGAATAGATTTAGAAATGGAGTGGATGTAATGGCAAATTTAGCATCGATTAACGCAGAACTCCCATGGCTATTAAGAATTGTAGTAGCTTCTTTGTGCGGAGCGTTGATCGGTTATGAACGTGCGATTCAAAGAAAAAGTGCCGGAGTGCGGACACATATTGTAGTTGCCTTTTCTTCCGCGCTATTTATGATAGTTTCAAAGTATGGTTTTGGCGATTTATTAAAAATGTCAGACGTTGCTTTGGACCCTTCCAGAATTGCTGCGCAAATAGTTTCAGGTATTTCATTTATTGGCGCCGGAACGATTTTAATTAAAAAGCAACAGATTTCTGGTTTGACAACTGCTGCTGGTATCTGGGCAACAGCTGCTATCGGGATGGCAATTGGTTCTGGTTTATACTTTATTGGCATATTAGCAACTGCCTTGCTCTTTGTTATCCAGATGATGTTTCACGATGATACCATAATTGATAAAATCATCATGCATATCAGGTTTAATATCCAGATAGAAGCCGTTAATAAGCCTGATATCCTGCACATAATTGAACAGGAGCTTGAGACAAATCATGTTGAAAATGTTTCCGTAAAAATACTTTTTGTCAGCGATGAAAGAATCATCTTTTTTGTAGATGGTATTATTAACAATAATATTGATGAAAACGATATCATTATGGCTCTGCGCAAGTATCCTGACATCAAGCGCATCAGTTATGCCAGTATAGATAAATAAAGCAAGTTACTTTTTAAGCAATAGTTAATTCTATTGTTTTTTTTGCATAATTTTTATCTTAACTGAGCAAACTCACTACAATATTGATATAAACTTTTTTGTGAAAGGAGAATTTATATGGCTGGACCACTTGATTATTTACGCTGGCGTGGTGACTTAAGCTTCTCAGAAAAACCATTCAACAGTGTAGATGCTTCGCTATTGTCATCCATAGCTTATTTGCCAGCTGATAGTTCTGCCACTGGTCATACTTTAGGAGAAGTAGCTGAAAAACTGTATAAGCTGCCTTCTTTTCAACATCAAATGTATGCCGAAACAGCAACTGAAGTCATGTTATTACCAGAAAGTCCTAGAATTGGCAACATTAAAATTTTGGATTGGACTGACAGGCTGGAAAAGGAGCCTCACCCGTTACAATTTACTGCTGTCACCTTTTTTATTGATTCAAACACCATAGCTATTGCTTTTCGGGGAACCGACGGCACCATGATCGGTCTAAATGAAGATATGGGCATGAATTATTTACCGGAAATTTATGGTCAAGAAGTGGCCGCTAAATATCTTACTGAAATTGCACATAAGTTTAGTGAACAGCAAATTTACCTCTTAGGTCATTCAAAAGGAGGCAATTTTGCTCAATTTGCTTTAAGTGCAGTTAGCCCTGAAATACAAAAACGGGTAATAAAAGCGATTAGTTTTGACGGGCCGGGCTTTTTCCATAAAGTGTACACAAGTCCCGGCTTCACTGCTTCTATGCCTAAAATGAAAACCTACATCCCTCA
Source organism: Lactobacillus kullabergensis (assembly GCF_000967195.1). GTDB lineage: Bacteria > Bacillota > Bacilli > Lactobacillales > Lactobacillaceae > Lactobacillus > Lactobacillus kullabergensis. The sequence goes on along the minus strand of NZ_KQ033870.1, from coordinate 15,134 downwards.
AGGCTCAATCTTTGGTGCAATGCTGGATCATCCTGAACAAGTACTGGTTGTTAAAAGTACTGTGCCTATGCGCAACCAACATGATCCGCGCCGCTGGTCAGTAGGGCGCGACAGTTTTACCCTGGCTGACGGGTTATCGTCAGGCAGTCGTGTTATCAGACATGCTCTTATTAATTTTAATAATTCAATCCCTGATCAAGAAAGAAGCGATGCTTTTTCTGATCTTTTCGAGGCATTTGAAAATTACGATATTGATGAATTACACCAGCTAACCAGTAATAAAATAGTAGGAACTTATCGCTTTGGCCGCGCCTTTTTATCCTTGGAATCCGAAGAAAGAAAATTGCTGACGCAGGTACTAAGCAACATCTGGAATTCATATAAAAAGAATATGACTCTGCCTTTGATGAACAGCAACTATGAACTTTATCCTAAAAGTAATGATTCTAATAAAGCTCCAGTCTTTTATGAATTTTACGATCCGGAACGTCCCAATATCAAGTTGCCAAAAAGCATCCAGCGTAAATTACGGTAAATTGTTTCATGTGTAACCCAAAAAAGAGGCTGGAAAACATTTAGTTTTCCAGCCTCTTTTTTTGTTAATTAAACAATTATTTTTTCATTTTATCCTTAACGTCATCAACTTTGTCTTTGACGTTTTCAGTAGCTTCTTGAGCTTTGTCTTTGACATCACCGGCAGCTTGTTGAACTTTGCCTTTGACTTCTTTAGCTTTACCAGCTACCTTGTCTTTAAAACCTTTATCAGCCATTTTAATCGGTCCTTTCCCAAAAAATTAGCGAAATTTTGCTATTCACACCTTAATAGTACAATTTAGTAGAAATATTGTCATTAAAAACGCCTTATTTTTTGTTAAAATATAGTATAAATCAAAAAGTCACAGTGTTTTCCTTTAAAACACCGTGGCTTTTATTAATTTCTATTCGTTAGGCTGATCATGACTATAATCGAGGTTCGAAAAGCGATTATAGGGTTTAGAAAACATTAATTTCACTGTGCCCCTGCTACCAGAACGGTTCTTTTCAATGATAACTTCCACTTCACCGTTATCATCTTCAGCTGATACCTCTTTATTTTCTTCGCCCTCTTCTTCATCACGGTAATAATCATCACGATAAAGAAAGGAGACAATATCGGCATCCTGCTCAATTGAACCTGACTCACGAATATCGGACAAAACTGGTCTTTTATCCTGTCTCTGTTCAACTGAACGCGATAATTGCGATAAGGCAATAACCGGCACATGAAGTTCTTTAGCCAGTTTCTTCAATTGCCGTGAAATAGCGGAAACCTCCTGCTGGCGTGATTCACTGTGCGGACCTTCAATCAACTGCAAGTAGTCAATGACAATTAAGCCTAAATTGCCTTTTTCTTTAGCTAAGCGGCGAGATTGAGCCCTGATTTCACTCATCTTAATACCTGGAGTGTCATCAATATAAATATTAGCTGTTGCTAAAGAACCGGATGCCGCAACCAGCTTAGGCCACTCATCTTCGTCCAGTTGGCCAGTCCGCAAGTGCTGCGAATTAATTAATCCTTCTGAAGCCAGCATTCTTTGCACTAACTGTTCTCCACTCATTTCCAAGGAAAACATTGCCACAGTTTTATCAGTATGCAAACCAACATACTGGGCAACATTAAGCGCAAAGGAAGTCTTTCCCACTCCGGGACGAGCAGCCACAATTACCAGTTCATCATCATGAAAACCCGTAGTCATTTTATCCAGCTCGACAAAACCAGTAGGCAAACCGGTAACCATATTGCCATCTTCAGGAATATTGTTAATTTCATCAATCGTGGAATTAACAATATCCTTGATACTGCGAAAGCCATTCGCATTATTTTCCGATGAGACATTCATAATCTCGCTTTCGGCGTTATCTAAAATATCAGTAACATCATCGGAGTCTTGCATTGCATTCGTAATAATTTTTTGACTGGCAGAAATAAGCCGCCGCAATAATGCTTTGCGGTGTACAATTTTAGCATAATAAGTGACATGAGCAGCCGTCGGAGTCGCCATGGCCAGCTCAGAAACATAAGCAATGCCGCCAATATCATCAAGCTGATTTTTCTTAGTCAGTTCATCCTGCAGCGTTAACGGATCAATTGCATCCTCACGGTCAGATAAATCAAGCATAGCCTGGAAAACCAACTGATTTGCTCTCTTATAAAAATCATCCGGCTGAACCTCAGCACTGGCATCAGCTATTGCAGCAGGATCTATAAAAATTGCGCCCAGAACCGCTTTTTCAGCTTCATCGTCATGCGGTATCTGCTGTGAGACAATATTATCCATTAATCACGCCCACTTTTTTCAGAATTCAACTAAAGGCTAATCCTGTTCAGTAACATGGACGCGGATTTTTCCTTCTACGCCCTTAAATAACTTAACTGGTACATTCGTGTAGCCCAACGATTTAATTGGTTCAGGCAGGTTTAATTTGCGTTTATCAATCTTAATACCAAATTGCTTTTCTAAGCCCTCGACAATTTTTTTACCAGAAATCGAGCCAAATAATCTAGAATCTGAACCGGCCTTAGACTTAAAGTTAACTACTGTTTCATCCTTATCTAGTTCGGTCTTAATTTTTTCAGCTTCAGCTTTTTCAGCTTCATAAGTCGCTTTTTCGTTAGCAGCAACTCTTTCCAAAGTATGCATATTTGCTTTAGTAGCAGCTTTGGCTAATCCCCTCTTAAATAAAAAGTTTTGGGCATAACCATCAGGAACATTTTTAACTTCACCGCGTTTGCCCCGGCCTTTAACATCTTTAGTAAAAATAACTTTCATTGTGCTCTCCTTTTATTCATTTTCTTGTTCATAAGTATCCACCGCATCCATCAATTTGGCAAGTGCCTCTTTAACAGATATCCCTTTAATTTGGGTAGCTGCATTAGACAAATGGCCACCGCCGCCAAGTTTCTCCATAATTACCTGGACATTAATATCACCCATTGAACGGGCAGATATACCAATTGTATCCTTATTCCGCCTGGTGATTGCAAAGCTGGCTTCGACATTTTCTAAATCAAGAGCCGTATCTGCTGCTTGAGCCGTGATAATAGGATCAATTTCCTTGTCATCTGGACCGCATAAAACAGCCATTTTGGGCTTGATCATCTTTAAGCTGCTGACCAAACGAGCACGTTCCAGAAAACTGTCAATATCTTCCTTCAGCAGTTCACTGACACCCATTGTGCTTGCACCAATCGAACGCAAGTAACTGGCAGCATCAAACGTCCGAGTACCAGTACGCAAAGAGAATTCTTTGGAATCAACCGTAATTCCTGCCAGCATTGCCGTAGCATCAAGGTCAGTTAACACGCGCTTGCCGGAATTTGGTTGCTGATATTCCACCATCTCAGTCACCAGTTCACAGGCCGATGAGGCATAAGGTTCAACATACGTCAGCATTGGATTTTCAGGAAATTCTTCACCGCGACGGTGATGATCAATGACAATAATTCTATCTCTTAACCGATCATATAATTCTTTCGCATAAGTAATAGAGTATTTCGAGTGGTCAACCATAACCAACATAGACTTGTCAGTCACTGCTTCCAAGGCATCCCCAGGAGCAATAAAAATATCATTATCTCCCTTTACCTTTTCCATTTTAGCAACTAAACGGCTGACATCATAATTGGTTTTATTAACATCTAAGACAAAATTTGCCTTCACATGGTGCAGACGAGCGATTTTAACAACGCCAATGCCACTGCCGATTGAGTCCATGTCAGGGCTGGCATGGCCAACTACAAAAACGCGGTCTGCCTCTTTGAACAGCTCACTAATCGCCTGAGAAACCATTCTGGCTCTAACTCTGGTTCTTTTCTCCATCGGATTCGATTTACCACCAAAGAAACGAGCAGCCTTGCCTGGTTGACTGAGAACAACTTGATCGCCGCCCCTGCCTAACGCGAGGTCGAGGTTTGACTGCGCTTGATCAGCTAACTCGGTAATTAAGCTGCTGCCAAAAGCAATACCAATTGATAAAGTTAAAGGCGTATTATTACGACTGGTTTCCAAACGCATTTTATCCAAAACAGAAAACTTATCTTTTTCCATTTTAGCCAAATCTTGCATGTGCAGTAACAACAAAAAGTGATCTTCATCAATGCGCTTAAGATAGGCATTAAAATTTTTAGCATAATCACTTAAAGTATTCTGAACATATGCACTAGTAGTCGTTAGCTCCTGGTCATGCATTGTTTCGCTTAATTCATCGTAATTATCAATAAAAATCTGGCCAATAGCCAATAATTCGTTGTTGTATCTTTCTTCGATTTTGGCATAACGCGTAATATCAAGTAAATAAACAACACCGAGATTGTCCTGGATAACCATCTCAAATTGATGACCATCCCAATTTACTACATGATTCTCAGCTGTTTTGGCCTTCAATGATTCATCAATCAATTTATCTAATTCAGGATCAACAGAAGCAATTGTATGTCCAATCAAATCTTCATTTTTTAAATAAAGCTGCAGGTAAGGATTGGCCCACTGAATTTGCCGATCCTTATCATAAAGTAAAATGCCGAGTGGCATTTTAATCATTGCCTCTTGCTCGCTGCGCTTAATCCGGTAAGACAAACTAACAGCAAAATTGTTTGCATTAACAGCTAAGATATACGCACCATAACCGACGCATGCCACAGTTAATATAAAGATCAAAACCATGGCCAAGCCAAATAAAGGGTTCATGATCATTGCCACGATACTACCCAAAAGCGATAACGCTAAAATAATAATGACTGAGGCCGTCAGCCTAGAATCTTTAATAAAAGCAGGAAATTCAAGCTTACGTAAAAAATCTTTCATGTAAGGTCCTTCCTAAAATAATGTATAATACATCATTATTATTATACATTGTATTCTCTGGATAAGAAACTAGGCAATATTCAGGTTTTAACTATCCTCTTACCTGCAAAAATTACACTCTTTATACTGTTGCTATGATATTTCATTTTAAATCTTACGAAGCAAAAAGCACCAAGCCATTATCAGCTTGATGCTTTTATCTTTTTCACTTTACAACCAATATTAGTGCAAAGCTATTTTTTATTTAGTTACTAGTCTTCAGTAACAAATGGCAACAAGCCCATAATGCGAGCTCTTTCAATTGCCTTAGCTACCTTACGTTGATTCTTAGCGCTGGTGCCAGTGACACGACGTGGTAAGATTTTACCTCTTTCAGAGATAAAACGTTTCAACAAATCAACGTCCTTGTAGTCAACGTAATCAATATGGTTGGCAGCAATGTAGTCAACCTTACGACGACGATGAGCGCCGCCGCTTCTTCTTTGTTGAGCCATATCCTAGGTCCTTTCTGTTAATTTAGAATGGTAAATCATCATCAGAAATATCAATGGTATCACCTGAACCTGCAAATGGATCCTGAGTATCATCTGGTCCATTATTAGCGGAGTTATTCTGGTTAGATGCTCCCATGTTAGGGGTATTATTAGTATTCTGATTACCAAAATTGCCATTATTATTTGGTGTATAACCACCATTTTGACCACGGGCTTCACGATCTTTACGTGATTCAAGCAATGCAAAGTTGTCAACGACAACTTCTGTTACATATACTCTTTGCCCATCTTTATTATCGTAACTTCTGGTTTGAATTCGGCCATCAATACCAACAAGTGAACCTTTAGACGTAAAATTACAGAAATTTTCCGCAGCTTTGCGCCAAATGACACAACTGATAAAATCTGCACCTCTCTCGCCTTGTGCGTTTGTATATTGACGATCTACAGCAAGAGTAAACGTAGCAACCGAGATTCCGCTCCCAGTAGTACGCAATTCAGGATCACGTGTTAAACGGCCAACAAGTACAACTCGATTAATCATACTTTAGGTCCTTCCTTTCCTAAATCACGAAAACGATAAAGTTTTTGTTATTAATTATCCAACTTTAACGGTCATTGAACGTAAAACAGCAGTATCAATCTTGGACAAACGGTCAAATTCGTTAACTGCGTCAGCGTTATCAGCAGTGAAAGTCATAACGTGATATAATCCCTCACGATATTTATTAATTTCATATGCGAAATGACGCTTTTCCCAGTCTTTTGACTCAACCATCGTACCACCGTTATCGGTAATAACCTTATCATAGTTTTCAACTAATGCCTTTTTTGATTCTTCATCAATGTCAGGCTTGATAATATAAGTTATTTCGTACTTAGTAGTTGTCATACTAGTGCACCTCCTTCTGGACTAAATGGTTCTTGCTAAAAATCAAGAACAAGGAGTAATTTTATTACTCGCAATCTCTAATTCTAGCACATAAACAAAAAATTACCAAACTATCTTCACGTGATCCAATAAGAAATTTTTATTTCTTACTAGTAAGTACGTAAAATAATCTGATAATTTTTAAAAGTTTTGATTTAGTAATTAATCTTGCTCTTCATCAGTTTCTTCTGAAGCTGCTACTTCCTGGTCTTCTTCAGCAGGAACAATTGCAAGACTTGCAACTTTATTGTTGTCATTAACTTTAATCAAGCGTACACCAAGAGTGCTACGACCTGTTTGAGAGACGTCATTTGTCTTGAAGCGAATCATGATGCCATCATCAGTGATAACCATAATATCCTGACTGCCATCGATCACAGTCACTCCTGAAAGTGGACCATTTTTCTCGGTAATATTTGCGGTTTTAATACCTTTACCGCCACGACCCTTTGTTGGATATTCAGAAGCCGCTGTTCTCTTGCCATAGCCTTTTTCAGAAATGACCAAGACTTCATCACTATTCTTAACGACCCCAGAACCAACAACATAATCATTTTCACGCAAATTAATTCCGCGAACACCGGCAGCAGTTCGACCCATAGATCTAACAGTTTTTTCATTAAAGCGTACTGCATAACCTAAGTGAGTGCCGATTAAAATATCCTGCTTGCCATCTGTAGCCAAAACATTATTTAACTCGTCGCCATCGCGCAATGTCAATGCAATTAGGCCGCTGTTGCGAATATTGCCGAATTCACTGACATTTGTACGTTTGACCGTTCCCATCTTCGTAATAAAAAACAGATACTGGTCATCGGCATCTTCAGGAATATTGACAATCGTCTGGATCTTCTCGCCCTTTTCCAGTTGTAACAAGTTGACTATTGGCAATCCTTTGGCAGTACGGCCAAATTCTGGAATTTCATAGGCTTTCTTAGAATAAACTTTGCCCTTGTTGGTAAAAAACAGCAACGTATCATGCGTGCTTGAGTAAATTAGGTTGGCAATGAAGTCGCCATCTTTAACGCCCATGCCTTTAATACCTTTGCCGCCACGATTTTGGGTCTTAAATTCAGTAATTGGCATCCGCTTAATGTAGCCGCTATGGGTTAAAGTTAATAAAACATCTTGTTTTTCAATTAAATCTTCATCTTCAATTGAAACAACTTCACTGGCGCCAATTTTAGTCCGGCGAGCATCGCCAAAGCGCTTTTGAATATCCAGCAGTTCATTATAAATGATCTCATTAATTCGCTCTGGTTTTGCCAAAATATCTTTATAATCAGCAATCTTGGCTTGTAGTTCTTTGTATTCAGCCTCAACCTTGTCACGTTCCAGTCCGGTTAACCGTACCAGTCTCATGTCTAAAATAGCTTGTGACTGCTTGTCATCAAGACCAAAACGACTGATTAAAGCAGCTTTTGCAATATCACTTGATTGACTCTGACGAATTATATGGACAATTTCGTCAATATGATCAAGAGCAATCTGCAGACCTTCAAGAATATGAGCCCGGGCTTCAGCCTTTTCCAACTCAAACTTAGTTCTGCGAGTAACAACATCTTCTTGGTGTTCCAAGTAATATTGCAACATTTGCTTGAGGCTGAGAAAGTGCGGTGCACCATCGACGATTGCTACCATATTCATGCCAAAATTAGCCTGCATTTGGGTCAGCTTAAACAAGTTATTCAAAACCACACTGGCACTGGCATCACGGCGAATATCAATAGTAATTCTCATCCCCGTTTGATCTGATTCATCCCGCACACCGGTAATGCCATCAATTGTCTTCGCACGCGCTAAATCAGCAATTTTCTTAACCAGTTCTGCTTTATTGACCAAGTATGGTATTTCAGTGACAGCTATTCTTTCACGGCCACTTTTTTCAGTTTCGATATTAGTATTAGCACGAACAACGATATTGCCACGACCAGTTTCATAGGCGCGATAAATGCCGCCGCGACCCATGATAGTACCACCTGTAGGAAAATCTGGACCCGGGATTGCCTTCATTAGTTCTTTAGTAGTGACATCAGGATTTTTCATTAGCATGTGCAGTCCCTTAATCACTTCTGATAAATTGTGCGGCGGAATGTTGGTAGTCATACCAACCGCAATACCACTAGTACCGTTAACTAATAAGTTTGGTATTCTAGCCGGCAGAACTACTGGTTCATTTTCAGAATCATCATAATTACGTTGCCAATTAACAGTATTTTTATTGATGTCGCGCAGCATTTCAACTGCAATTTTGCTCATGCGCGCCTCAGTATAACGCATTGCGGCCGGCTCATCACCATCAACTGAACCAAAGTTGCCATGACCATCGACAAGCATATAGCGGTAGCTGAAATCTTGTGCCATATGAGCCATCGCTAAATAAATTGAGGAATCACCGTGAGGATGAAACTTACCCATAACTTCCCCAACGATTCTGGCTGATTTTTTGTATGGTTTATCTGGTGTAACTCCTAGTTCACTCATGCCATATAGAATCCGGCGTTGAACCGGCTTCAAGCCATCGCGTACATCGGGTAAAGCCCTTGCCACAATAACGGACATGGCATAATCCAGGAATGAACTATTCATTACGCTGGTCAAATCAACGTTTCTTATTCTGTGATCCTGACCTTGATTGTCGTTATCCATTTAAACCTCCTATGCATCCAAGTTTTCAACGTATTTAGCGTTAGTTTCAATAAAATTGCGCCGCGGTCCTACTTCATTGCCCATTAGCAATTCAAACACCTCATCGGCATTTTTAGCATATTCTGGGCTGACACGATCGAGTCTTCTATTTTCAGGATTCATGGTTGTATCCCACAGTTGTTCCGGATCCATTTCACCTAGTCCCTTATAACGCTGTACCAGTGGCTTAGGACTCGGTTGTAAACTACCCAGATAATCATGCAATTCTTCGTCGGTATCTAAATATCTGACAACTTTGCCTTGACGCACTTGGTATAGAGGCGGACGTGCAATATAAACATAGCCCTTTTCAATCATCGGACGCATATAGTTGTAAAAGAGGGTCAAGAGCAAGGTCCGAATATGGGCCCCATCGACGTCGGCATCTGTCATAATGATTAACTTATGATAACGAGCCTTAGAAACATCAAAGTCTGCACCAAAACCGGTACCTAAAGCTGTAAAAAGTGACCGAATTTCTTGGTTAGCCAAAATACGATCCATTGAAGCTTTTTCAACGTTCAGAATTTTACCTCTAATTGGCAAAATTGCCTGAGTTAATCTTGAACGTCCTTGTTTAGCTGAACCACCAGCAGAATTACCCTCAACTATGAATAATTCAGAAATGCTGGGGTCATTACTTGTGTTGTCAGCTAACTTACCAGGCAGATTGGCAATTTCCAGTCCTGATTTTTTACGTGTAACCTCACGAGCGCGTTTAGCAGCTGTCCGAGCACGTTCAGCTAACTGGGCCTTTTCAACAATTTTGCGACCAACCTGCGGATTTTCCATTAAGAAACGGTTGAAGGTTTCCGAAAACGCGTGATCAACAGCTGTTCGAGCGTCTGAATTTCCTAATTTAGTCTTGGTCTGACCTTCAAATTGGGGGTTAGGGTGTTTAACAGAAACTACAGCGGTCATTCCTTCACGAATATCCTCTCCGGAAAGATTATCATCACTATCCTTTAATAGCTTAGTCTTATGAGCATAATCATTAACTACCCTAGTTAAAGCTGTCTTAAACCCAGCCTCATGCATTCCACCTTCATAAGTATGGATGTTGTTGGCAAAGGTCATTAACGTTGTTTTATAGCCTTTTGTATATTGCAAAGATACTTCAACGTTAATATCGTTGTCGTTACCTTCGACATAGATTGGCTCATCGAATAGCACTTCTGTATCACGGTTTAAGAATGACACATATTCCTGAATACCACCTTCATAGTGGTAAACATCGGTTTCTGCGCTATCTTTTCTTTTGTCAGTAAAGGTTAACTTCAACCCTTTGTTTAAAAAAGCCAATTCACGAATGCGATTTTTGAGAATTTTATCATCAAAAGAAGTGGTTTCAGTAAAAATATCTGGATCTGGGAAAAAGTGTACTATAGTACCATGTTCAGATAAGGGCACGCTTCCAATCATTTTCATTTCATCAACTACGCGACCACGACTGAAGTCAATAAAATACTTTTTCCCGTCACGCATAGTTGTAACGTCAAGTTTAGTTGACAATGCATTGACAACAGAAGCACCAACCCCGTGCAAACCGCCAGATACTTTGTAGCCGCCACCACCAAATTTACCGCCTGCATGCAAGACAGTAAAAACAGTTTCAAGAGCTGGCCGCCCAGTTTTCTTTTCAATATCTACCGGAATACCACGTCCATCATCCTGAACAGTGACACTGCCATCTTCATTAATAGTAACTTCAATCTTACTGGCAAAACCGGCTAGACTTTCATCGATACCATTATCAATTATTTCCCACACTAAATGGTGTAATCCCTGAGAACTGGTTGAGCCAATATACATTCCTGGACGTTTACGAACTGCTTCAAGTCCGCCTAAGACTTGAATCTGACTGGCATTATATTTATCGGCTTCTTTTTCGTATTGCTTAATTTGATTAAGATTTTCTTTGTTATTATCTGCCATGCAATTTCCCCTCTTCTAAATAAATTTGTCCAGATTTTATGCGGTATATTTTCGGCTTTTTAATTATTTCCCAGGAAATACCCTCAAGATCTGTTGTTGTAATAAATGTTTGCGTTTTGCCGTGGATGTAGTTAAGTAGAGCACTTTGACGGTTATGATCAAGCTCACTCATTACATCATCGAGTAGTAATAATGGATACTCGTCAGTTATCTGGTGCACAAGTTGTATTTCTGCTAGTTTGATGCTAAGTGCTATAGTTCTTTGTTGTCCTTGGGAACCATACAAATGTGCATTTTTTCCATCAAGCTCAAATTCAATGTCATCCCTGTGAGGTCCACTCAATGTCGTACCTTTGAGAATTTCAACCTTTTTATTTTTCTGAAAATTATTTAATACTTTATGGTAAACTTCTTCGACACTGTCTTTTGCAGAAATTTCCTTTACTGATGGTCGATAAGTTACCTCCAATTTCTCTGCGCTGGTACTAATATGCGCGTATGCGTCTCTAGCATATTGGTCTAGGTAGTTTAAAAATTGAAAACGGCGAACAATTACTTCTGCAGCCACACCTGCCAGCTGATCTGATAAGACTTCTAAAAACATAGTGTCACGGGCTTCGCCTTTGGCTAACTGCTTTAAATAATTGTTTTTTTGCTGCAAAACCTGCTTATACTTGCCCGCAAAATAGAGATATTCTGCACTAATTTGACCAAACTCTTGATCCATAAAGCGTCGTCTTAAATTAGGAGCACCCTTAATCAGGTCTAAATCTTCCGGAGAAAATAAAATAGCGTTCAATTGTCCCACATACTTGGATAATTTCGCTTGTTCGACTCGATTTACCCAAACTTTTTTGCCCTTGGTAGTAATTAGAACCCGTAAGGACAAATCAACTTGACTTTTATAAATGTGCCCGGAAACATTGGCATAATCTTTACCAAAAGCAATTAGTTCTTTGTCATTACTTGTCCGGTGAGACCGTGTTAAAGCCAAAAAATAAATTGCTTCAAGCAGATTAGTTTTGCCTTGAGCATTTTGTCCTATAAAAATATTGACATTAGGATCAAAATCAACCTCAAATTGTTGTAAATTGCGGTAATTTTGGGCAATAAAATGCTTGAGATACATTAAAGCTACCGCAATTCGTAAGTTTTTTGATTAACTTCAAGCTTATCGCCAGGACGTAACTTCTTACCCCGTCGATTTTCCTTTATTCCGTTTAATAAAACAGGATTATCCTGCAAATACCACTTAGCCTGACCACCAGAAGAAATGATACTTTCTTTTTTTAAAAATTGACCCAGAGTAATATATTCACTCGTTAACTTTATTTCTTTGATCATAACCACCTTCGCCACTTTAAATACCTATAATAAGTATATTCGTTTCACAAACAAAAAACAACTAAAAGCCCATATAAAGCCATATAAACGGATTTTTCCAAAATAAACAATTCATAGTGATCGACATTAAAAATAAACCAGCAAGCTTTTTCGGTTGATTACAAAAATTTGACTACAAAAAAAGTCATCAAATGATGACTTTTTATCTTTCGTAGTTTTGACAATGATTAAAATGTTCTAACTGGTGTAATTAATTGAACAAAATCAATATCAGTTTTATCTGGATTGACAGTAAATGGACGCAGTGGTTGCGTGAAATCCATAATGACAGAATCTGTTACTGAAGCTTTTAGTGCGTCTCGCAGGTAATCCGGGTTGAACGAAATCTTTAGATTGTTACCATCTAGTTTCTTAAAACTAACGTCTTCTTCCACATTACCAATTTCTGCTGACTCACCGGACAATTTTGCACTTTGTTTTTCGGTATCTAGCGTTAAATCGACCACATTATTGCGTCCCGCATGTGTCAACAGACTTGCCCGGTCTAATGCACTCGAAAGTTCCATTAAATCAAATTCTACAGTTGTTGTACTGTCAGTCGGAATTAAGCGCTCAGTATCAGGATAACTACCTTCAAGTAAGCGTGAATAAAACAGAATATTGCCAATCTCAAAAAGTACTTGATTTTCACCAGGACAAACTTTAATTTCCGGATCGGTTTCACCAATAATTCGTGCTAATTCAAGTAAACTTTTTCCAGGTATAATCAGATCCGTTTTAGCTTGCGGTCCATTTTCTAAAGTCAATACTCGACTAGATAATCTGTGTGAGTCTGTCGCTACAGCATGGATTTTGTCTGGACTAAAAGTAAAGTGTACTCCGGTTAACACTAAACGGCTTTCCTGTGTCGCAACTGCAAATTGGGTTTCGTTGATTATTTCACGAAAAGTTTTCCCCGAAATAACAAAAGAGGACTCGTCTGGAATTTCCGGTAATCTTGGATAGTTATTGGCATCTAAACCATTGATAGTAAATTCACTGTTTTCAGAAATAATTTGTGTTTGAAAACTTTCTTTAACTTCTAATGAAAATTCCTTTCCTGGCAATCGTCTGATAATTTCACTGAAAAAACGAGCTGGTAAAACGATTGAACCGGTTGATGCAACTGTTAAGTCTTCACTTACCGGTATTTTAATCTCAATTGAAATATCAGTGTCACTGCCTGTTAGAAGTAATTCATCTTCAGTCAGATTAATTTTAATTCCACTAAGAATAGGAATAGTTGCTCTTGAAGAAATTGCGTGCATTACGTTGTTTAAATTGTCTAAGAAAAGATTTCTGTTTACTGTAAATTTCATTTGGTGCCTCCTGTTATTTTGTCTGTTTCCTTTATATTAATTATATATTTAATTAGTAGTATTAGTAGGTCCTGTGATTTCTGTTGAAAAGTTACACAGTTCTTAAAATAACGTAATTATTACGGTTAAGAAGATGTGAACAAGTTCGTTACTTATCCACAATTAATAACTTTTAGTGATCAAGCATTTGTTTTAAATCAAATACTGCAGTTTTGATATCAGCATTTGTTTTAATTTCCCGACTGATTTTTTCGTAAGCATGCATCACTGTTGTATGATCTTTGCCACCGAATTCCTGTCCGATTTTGGGAAGACTGGAATCTGTCAATTCGCGTGATAAATACATTGCAATTTGTCTGGGAACAACGATCTGTCTAACGCGCTTTTTTCCTTTCAATTCATAGGTTGAAGTCTGGAAATAGTTAGCAACAACTTCTTGAATTTTAGAAATTTGCAGTCCCTGATTCTTTTGAACTAGTTTGAGATCTGCCAAGGCTTCTCTAGCCAAATTAACATTGATATCTTCATGTTCAATTGTGGCATGTGCCTGAACTTTTACCAGAGCCCCTTCAAGTTCACGAATATTAGTATCAACTTGGGAAGCTATATAGTCGAGTGTATTATCATCTATTATTAGATTCTCAGCCTCTGCTTTTTTACGTAAAATCGCGATGCGCGTTTCCAAATCAGGTGGGGTAATTTCGACTTGCAAACCCCAGGTAAAACGAGATACCAGTCTTTCTGATAGGTCAGGAATTTCAGTAGGAAGGCGATCACTCGTCATGACTATTTGCTTTTGATCATTGTAGAGAGTCTCAAAAGTATGGAAAAATTCTTCTTGAATACCCTCTTTTTTAGCGAAAAACTGAATATCATCTACAAGCAACAAATCGCAAGTGCGATATTTTGCACGAAATTGATCTTGAGTTTTGTTTTTGATTGAGTTTATAAAATCATTAACAAAAGTTTCGCTTTGAATATAAACGACTTTGGCATTGGGACGCTCTGCCAGCATTTGATGTCCGATAGCTTGCATCAAGTGCGTCTTTCCAAGCCCTACGCCACCAAAAATAAAAAGAGGGTTGTAAAAACTGCCCGGACTGTCAGCAACTGCCAAGGCTGCACCTGCAGCCAATTTATTGCCTTCACCCTGAACAAAATTGTCGAACGTGTACTTTTCGTTAAGCTTAAGATTACGGACAAATGCATTTTCCATTTGAGGTCGTGCACTTTCTGACATTGAGTCTGTTTTTGGCTTAGGTGTTACAAGGCGCTCAGTACTGTTGTCACCTTCAATTTGAAAAACCGGCATGACTTCAATATTGGCATAGCCGTAGGCAGATTGAATCAGTTGTGAGGCCAAATTTTTTTCCCAATACCCCTTGGTTACGGGATTTTGCACGGCAATTTTTAGTTCATGAGTTTCCTTATTATAGGAAATTGGTCTTGTATTTTTAAACCATGCGTTATAAGCAACTTCATTAAAATGTTCACGCATCTCGCTATTAAAATGATGCCAAAATTTATTAATGTCAAACAA